>CAWEDS010000044.1:0-9926 GCA_963807845.1 uncultured Gammaproteobacteria bacterium | reverse complement strand
GTGAAGCGGCACCAGGAGGCGCATGTCGCCAAGCAGGGCAGTCGCGGCTGCCGGAGGTTCCTCTCCCTCCTCCAGCACGGTGACAGACTCGACGCGACCCACGGCCTCTATGAGTAGCGCGTGCATCCCGGCGCGTTCTACATCTTTGTTTTGGGCGCCCTGTAATAACACGGGGAGTTTTTTTCCGGGAGAGATATCCATCTCGCCGCGGATTTGTCGAATGCCAAGGATGAAGGCTTTGACCCACTCGATGTCGTCGACGGCGTCGGTGTCTGCGACACAGTCGGCGGCGACCGGGTAGGGCTGCAGCATGATGGTATCGCCGTCAATCTGTGCGCGTCGGGCAACCTGCTGCCATATCTCTTCGGTAATAAACGGCATGAGCGGGTGCAGCATCCGCAAGACCGCCTCCAGCAAGTTCACGAGCGTAAGCTGTGTGCCGCGCCGCGAGGCCGGTGATGATTGATCCGATTGCAGCACGGGTTTGGACAGTTCGAGATACCAGTCGCAGAATTCGTGCCAGGTGAATTCATACATCGCCTGTGCCGCCAGGTCGAGTCGATAGCTGTTGAAGTGGCCGTGTACCGCAGCAACGGTCTGGCCCAGCCGCGTCGTTATCCACCGATCGGCGGCACTCAACTCGGTGTCACCGTCGTCCAGCGTCTCGGTATTCATGAGTACGTAGCGGGCAGCATTCCAGAGTTTATTGCAGAAGTTCTTGTATCCCTCGATACGGCCAAGGTCGAAACGAATGTCGCGGCCCGTGGTAGCGAGTGCCGCGAACGTGAATCGAAGTGCGTCCGCGCCGTATTCATCAATGCCGTCCGGGAACTGCTTGCGGGTTGCGCTTTCGATCTTCGGTGCGAGATGCTCCTGCATCATCCCGCGTGTGCGTTTGTCAATCAGAGTATCGACATCAATGCCGTCGATGAGGTCGAGCGGGTCCAGTACGTTGCCTTTCGACTTCGACATCTTCTGGCCGTCGTCGGCACGAATCAAACCGTGGATGTAAACTTCACGGAAGGGTACGTCGCCCATGAACTTGATGCCCATCATGATCATTCTGGCGACCCAGAAGAAAATAATGTCGAACCCCGTGACCAGGACGTTGCCGGGGTAGAAGTTGTCGAGTCGGTCCGTTTTCTCGGGCCAGCCCAGTGTGCTGAATGGCCACAGTGCCGACGAGAACCAGGTGTCCAGGACGTCGTCATCCTGTCGTAGCGCCACCTCCGATCCAAGCTTGAACTTCTGGCGTACGTCCTCTTCCGAATAGCCCACGTAAACGCTGCCATCGTTGTCGTACCAGGCAGGAATACGGTGCCCCCACCAGAGCTGACGGCTGATACACCAGTCCTGAATGTTGTACATCCACTCGAAATAGGTTTTCGACCAGTTTTCCGGCACGAATTTTATTGCGCCCGTCTCGACGGCTTCGATCGCGGGTTTTGCCAGCGGTTCGATTTTGACGTACCACTGGTCTGTCAGGTAGGGCTCCACGACGGCATGTGAGCGATCGCCACGTGGAATTTTGACGACGTAGTCCTCGATCTTTTCGAGCAGTCCCAGCTGCTTGAATTCGGCGACGATCTTCTTGCGCGCGTCGAACCGATCCAGCGCCTTGTAGGCATCCGGAACCTCGTCGTTGAATGCGGCGTCGTCCGTCAGGATGTTGTACATCGGCAGGTCATGCCGCTTGCCGATGTCGTAGTCGTTGAAGTCGTGCGCCGGCGTGATCTTCACGCAGCCGGTGCCGAATTCCGGATCGACGTAGTCGTCGGCAATAATCGGAATGCGCCGGCCGACGATCGGCAGAATAATCTCCTGGCCGACGAGCGATTCTGTAGCGGTCGTCGTCCGGGTGCACGGCGACGGCGCTGTCGCCGAGCATGGTCTCGGGCCGAGTCGTTGCGACAACCAGGTGGCCGTCTCCCGATGCGAGCGGGTAGCGGAAGTGCCACAGGCTGCCATCTTCGTCGGCGGACAGGACTTCGAGGTCCGACAGGGCCGTGTGCAGTACGGGATCCCAGTTGACCAGGCGCTTGCCGCGATAGATCAGCCCTTCGTCGTGTAGTTCGACAAACACTTTGCGTACGGCCTCGGACAGGCCGTCGTCCATCGTGAAGCGATCGTGTTCCCAGTCGACCGAGGCGCCGAGGCGGCGAGTTTGATTGGCGATCTGCCCGCCGGATTCTTCTTTCCATTGCCAGACGCGCTCGACGAATTTTTCGCGGCCAATGTCGCGTTTGGACAGGCCTTCCTTATTGAGCAGTCGCTCCACTACCATCTGGGTCGCGATGCCGGCGTGATCCATGCCCGGCTGCCACAGTGTTCGGTCGCCCTTCATGCGGTGATAGCGGGTCAGGGCGTCCATGATCGTGTCCTGAAACGCATGCCCCATGTGCAGCGTACCCGTTACGTTGGGCGGCGGAATCATGATGCAGTAGGGCTCTCCGTCGCCGCGAGGCGCGAAATAGCCGCTCTTTTCCCAGCGCTGGTAGACGCGCTCTTCAATGTCGCCAGGTTCGTAGGACTTGTCCATCAGAGTTTGTGGGTCTGGATCGAAAGACCCTTGTCCCGGTATTGCGCAAATCGTTTACGACTCAGCTGCCGGCATTCCTCATCGGCGCTGACCACTTCGGCGACACGCGGGAAATCGTCGGCGAACGCGGGTATCTGGTCACACAGGTTGATGAGCAGGTCGCGCGACGTGACGCCCTCGGAATCGCTGCCTATCACGACGGGCGATGCTGTTTCGGCGGTCGTCGCGTCGCTCAACTCGTGCGGGACGAAACTGCCGTCCCGAAAAGTCCACAAGAGCTCGTCGAGGGTCTCCGCATCGCCACGGCTTTTTGTATGGATGTACACCGTGTTATCGAGTCGGTACGCTTTTTCCGCCAGCCGGCAGGCGAGTGCCTGTCGGGAATGCTCGTCGGCTCGCGCGAGTACGTAGAAATCCACCCTCGTCATCAGAACGTCGCTCGGCTGACCCTTAGGGCAGCGCACCTGCGCGAGCCAGCACCAACTCTGACAGCAGCGGTACCGGCCGACCGGTCGCGCCTTTTTTCGTGCCGCCCTTCCAGGCGGTACCGGCGATATCCATGTGCGCCCATGTCAGTCCGTCGGTGAATTTGCCGAGGAAACAACCGGCGGTCACGGCGCCGCCGCTCGGACCGCCGATATTGGCCATGTCGGCGAAGTTACTCTTGAGTTGTTCTGCGTACTCCTCGCCGAGCGGCATCGGCCAGGCGTGGTCCGCGGCTTTGTCGCCGTGGGCGACCAGTTCCTTTTGCAATGCGGCGTCGTTGCTCATAACGGCCGTGCGGTGCGCGCCGAGAGCAACCACACAGGCGCCGGTGAGGGTCGCAACGTCGATAATCACTGCCGGCTTGAAGCGACGCGAGTAGGTTAGGGCGTCGCAGAGTATCAGCCGTCCTTCCGCATCGGTATTGAGCACTTCGATTGTCTGGCCGGACATGCTCTTGACGATATCGCCGGGCTTGGTGGCCGTGCCGCTGGGGAGGTTCTCCACCGCCGGCACGACCACGGTCAGGTTAACGGCAGCTTCATTTCCGCGACGGCCGCCATGGTGCCGATAACGCTGGCGGCACCGCACATGTCATATTTCATTTCGTCCATGCCGAGGCCAGGTTTTAGCGAAATTCCACCGGCGTCGAACGTCACGCCTTTGCCAACCAGTACTATCGGCTGTTCGCGGCCGGCACCTTTGTATTGCATCACAATCAGTTTCGCCGGTTCGACGGTGCCTGCCGTCACCGATAGCAGCGAACCCATACCGAGCCGCTTCATTTCTGCTTCGTTGAGTATCCGGACCGACAACTTGCCGTTACCGGTGGCGAGTTTCTTCGCCGTGCGCGCCAGGTAGCCCGGCGTGCAGACGTTGGCGGGCAGGTTACCGAGGTCCTTTGCCAGGGACTTGCCGGTAACAATCGCGCCGCCATGTTGCGCGCCGCGCATCGTTTCAGCCGCATCGCCGCGTGCGCGAATCACGAACCCTATCTTGTTCAGCTCGCTGCGCTTGGGCTTGCGGCCGCTTTTCATTTGGTCGAAAGCATACAGCGTGTCACCGATGGCCTCGACGGAGTGGCGCGCCAGGTAGTAGGCGCTCGTGCTGGATACCTTTTCCAGCGTCAGGCTGTTGAGTACCTGCTTTGCCTTTGTGGTTGATATCGCCTGGGTCGCCGCCGCCACCGCGTCGCGAAACTCCTTCGCCCCGAAGTCACGGGCTTTGCCCAAGCCGACGACCACGACGCGCTTCGCCTTGACACCGGCAACGCTGGGTTAACACGGCAGTGCGGCCCGCTTTTGAAGAAAGGTCGCCGCTTTTCAGCAGCCGACGGATCTCTCCGTTGCTGGCCGAGTCGACGTCACGCGCGCCGGCGCTGAGCTTGCCGCCGTCATACACGCCGACAATCACGCAGTCCGTCACGCGGTTTGAGGTTTTGCTCGTTGTTGTGAAGTAGTCCATTGATTTCGCTCTCATGCCGTTTTGTTGCGGGGCTGTCGCGGGTAAAACAAAAGCGGTAGTCTAACTGCTTAGGCTTCGCCCCGTCACCTAATTCCCGGACAGCGATGATTCGCATTCTCGATCGCTACATTTTTCGTGAGATCACCATGACCTGGTTCGGGGTCACGCTGGTCTTGCTCCTGATCCTGCTGACCAACCAGTTCGCCCGGGTGCTCGGCGACGTGGCGAAGGGCAAGCTGCCGAAAGACGCGGCTTTCGATGTGATTGGCCTGTCAGCCGCGCAGTACCTGACGGTGCTGGTGCCGATTGGCCTGTTCCTGTCGATCATGCTCGCGCTCGGTCGCCTGTACCGAGACAGCGAGATGCCGGCGATGATGGCCTGTCGCGTCGGCCCGATCGGGAATCTATCGGCCACTGATCGGGCTCCTGTTGCCGCTGGCGCTGGCGGTGGCCTGGCTGTCGATCGAGGGCGCGCCAAAAGCGCTGTCGGCCATTGACCGCATCGGTGCCGAGGCGCGCCGCGAGGCCGATCTGGCCAGTATCGAACCGGGACGTTTTACGGTCTTCGGCCCCGACCAGGCCGTCGTCTACGGCGAGAGCGTCACGGCTGACGGTGTCATGGAGAAAGTTTTCATGCAGCGCCAGGTCGAAGACGGACGCGTCGAGGTCGTCATCGCCGAGCGCGGCGAGCAGCTCGATTCGGACGATGACGAGACACGCGGGTTTTCGTGCTTCACAACGGGCGACGTTATGAGGGCGTCCCGGGAACGACGCAATTTCGTGTCGTCGAGTTCGCCGAGCACGGCATTCCTTACCGGCTGCCGAGCCTCGAAGCCGCCGAGCCCCGGCCGCGGGCAATGGCCTTTGGCGAACTGTTGCGGTCTCGGGAACTCGAACACATCGCCGAATTGCAGTGGCGCATCAGCGTGCCGCTGTCGACGATTTTACTCGCGTTTCTGGCGGTGCCGCTCAGCCAGAGCCGGCCGCGCGCGGGCCGCTACGGTCGCATCGCGATCGGCCTGCTGGTCTTTATTATCTATCTCAACATGCTGAGCGCGGCGAAAGCCTGGATCGAACAGGCGACGATCGCGCCGTCGCTGGGACTCTGGTGGGTGCACGGCTGCGTGCTGCTGTTTACGCTGGTCTTGCTGGCGGTGCAGAACGGCTGGCACAAGAGGATATGGCGATGACGTCGATTCTCAGCCAGTACATGATGCGCACGATCCTGACGACGACGGCGCTGGTGCTGGTCGTGCTGTTAGCGCTGGCGGGCCTGTTTGAGTTCATCGCCGAACTTGACGACACGCGCGGCGATTACCAGACGCCCCAGGTGATCCTGTACGCGCTGCTGCGATTGCCGAACCTTGCGTTCGAGATGCTGCCGGTCGCCGCGTTGATCGGTTCGCTGCTCGGTCTTGGCGCACTGGCGGGGCACAGCGAAATCATCGTCATGCGCTCGGCCGGCATGTCGGTAACCCGGATGTCGAGGATGGTCGCAGCGACAGGGCTGGTCATGCTGGTGATTACCGGGCTCATTGGCGAGTTCATCGGTCCGCCGCTCGATCTCTATGCGCGCGATATGCGCATGGAGGCGCGCATGCAGAAGGACGATGCAAAGCTGGGCAACGAGACCTGGGTAAAGGACGGGCCGGTCTATCTTCATCTCGAGCGCATCAGTTCGGAGTTCGAATTCGGCAGCATTTACCTGTTTCGCTTTGACGACGATAACGAGCTGGCCTCGATTGCCCACGCCGAAAATTCCGGCATCGATGAGAACGACAACTGGATACTGGAAAATCTGCGTGAAACCCGGTTCCAGGACGACGGCGTGCAGGTCGTGCAGTCGTCCCGGGCAGTCGAATCGTTCGAAGTCAACGCCGAGTTGCTGGGCAGCGCGCTCGCCAAGCCGCTGAGCCTGTCGGCGCGCGGCCTGCTCGTCTACATCGACTACCTGAAGCGCAACAGCCTGGATGCATCGCAGTACGAGTCGGAACTCTGGTACCGGGTGTCGCGCACGACTGACGGTGCTGATGATGCCGATACTGGCGCTGGCCTTCGTATTCGGTTCGCTGCGAACCGGTGGCGCCGGCGGCGCGCCTGATGATCGGCGTCATCGTCGGCCTGGCTTACTACCTCGCAAGCGAGACGCTCGCGAACTCCGGCCAGGTCTTTAACCTCAATCCGGCACTCGTCAACTGGCTGCCGACAGCTCGCACTCGTGTCTGATCACGGTGGTCGCGCTGGTCGCGAATTCGTTGACGTCGCTTAAGTTTTACCCGTTTTTTCTGCTTGGGTAATACACCAGCGCGCGTTTTGCTGATCCGGTCATGCCAGGTGAGATGCTGCGCGGTCCCAGAGCTGCCACAGAAACCCGAGCCCCAGCGGTAGTAACGACAGTAGCGCGGCGAAAAAACGCAGGCTGGCGGTCGAGGCTGACGGGATGCGGCCGTCCTCGGTCTCGAGTTGCAGGCCCCAGGACTGCATGCCCAGCGTCCTTCCGGGACGGCTCCAGAAGCCGACGAAAAACAGGAACACGACCGCGACCAGCACGATCCGATACAGCAGGTTTTCGCCGGTTTCGACGGGCTCGCCGCCGCGCAGTGCGACAAACGGCAGCGTCGCCAGAAACAGCAGCGCCGTGACCAGCAGGGTGTCGTAGAGCATCGCCGCAAGGCGGCGCAGCAAGCCGGTGTTTTGCATGACTAGAGACCCAGGAAATGGTCCAGCATGCGCTTGCGCATGGTTTCGTCGGGCAGCTCGCCGAAACCGGCGCCGAGATTGTCGACCAGGTGATGCGGCTTGCTGGTTGCCGGTATCGCGCAGGTGACGGCCGGATGGCTGACAATGAACTTCAGAAAGAACTGTCCCCAGCTGGTGGCAAAGTCGCGCGCGAAATCGGGAAGGGCACGACCGTCGACCGCGCGAAACAGCCGGCCGGCCTGGAACGGTCGGTTGATCAGGACCGCGATACCCATATCCGCTGCCATCGGCAGGATGCGACGCTCCGCGTCGCGTTCGCCCATGGAATAGTTGATCTGGATGAACTCCGGCTTGTACTTTTTCATTTCCGTCTCCAGCGCGTCGAGCGCGCTGGCCGTATAGTGCGTAAGGCCGCTGTAACGAACACGGCCAGCGTCCTGCCATGTCGCGAATGGTGCGCAGGTGGACTTCCGTGTCGCGCAGATTGTGAACCTGCATCAGGTCGATGTCGTCCGTGTTCATGAGTTCGCAGGAGCGCTGCATTTGCCGTCGGCCTGCGTCCTCGCCGTCAGTCCAGACCTTGGTCGCAAGGAACAGTTTGCCGCGGTCGACGCCGGACTGGATGACGTCACCGATCACTTTTTCCGAGCGGTTGTACATCGGCGAGGTGTCGACGACGCTGCCACCGTTGGCCGTCAGCAAATGCATGATTTCGCGCTTTTTGCGCGATCGCCGTGGCGTCGACTGTCTACGTCAAACACGCTGTAAGTGCCGAGGCCGATAACTGGTAGCGCTTCGCCTGACGCCGGTATGACGTTGGTGCGCATGTTGCGACGTGGCTCGCCCAGCGCGATGCCGGGCAGCATGCCGACCAGTGCGCCGGCGGCAAGTGCTTCGCGGCGATTCCAGTTTTTTTGCATCATTTCAATCCACTGTGTTTAAGTGCGCGCGCCTGGCGTCGATAGTCTCTGCCGAGCCACAGCGAGACGATAGCCCAAAGCAGCGCAAATGGCAGCATGACGACCGAAATACCGGCGATGCCCAGCCCGGACATCAGTTTGACGGACCAGGTGCCGATGACATCGCCGCCGCGATAGACCGCCGTGTCGATGAAGTTCTTGGTCTTGTATTTTTCTTCCGGCGTAACGACGGAATACAGCATGTCCGTCGTCGGCTTGGTGAAGCCGAAGCCGAGCGCGCGTCGCGCCACCGTGAGGAACGCGACGACACTGAGTACCGGGTTGAAGGCCAGCAGCGCGAAGCCGACAACCGACACGATCGGCATCAGGGCCAGCGATACGCCGATGCCGAAACGCCGTACGACGTGTCGGACGACGAACATCTGTCCGATCAGGGAGATTGCGTTGGTCGCCACGTTGATGTTGGAGAAAAAACGCGTCTGCTCATTGGCATTCGGGATGGCCGTTTCGACCAGTTCGGCGGTAAACATGTACAGCGCGGTGCCGAGCAGGCTGGCGATGACCGATGACAGCGCGATGCCGGCAAAATACTTCGACGACAACAGGTGCGTTACGCCGCCAAGCGGGTTGCCACCCAACGGCTTGCCACTCTCGACGGTTCGCGTAATGTCCTCTTCGTGCTCGCGCACCACCCAGCGCCGCAGCTGCGATATGCACAGTATGGCGAGCACCAGCAGCGTAGCCGAGATCGGCAGCAGGTTCTGGAAACCGATGGGTACGACCAGCATGCTGGTTGCCGCGCCGCCGAGCAGTGCACCGATGCTGCCACCGGCGGTGATGACGCCAAACAGGCGACGACCCTGTTCCCGCGTGTAGATATCGGCCATGAAACTCCAGAAGACCGACACGACGAACAGGTTGAAAACGCTCAGCCAGACGAAAAAGGTGCGGCCCAGCCAGATGTATTCCTCGCCGCTGTTGACGGCACGCGCGAAGACGATCCAGAAGATCAGGATGTTGGAGATAAAAAACAGGTAAACCCAGGGCAGGAACACGCGGCGCGGGAATCGCGACGCGACCCAGCCAAAGACAGGTGTCGCGACGAGCATCGCCAGAAAGGTGCCGATGAACAGGTAGGGTATGGTGTCCGGCCCGCTGCCGACGGCCATCTGCTTCGCGAACCGGTCGCAGGATGTAGTAGGACGACAAGACACAGAAGAAATAGGCAAATGACCAGCCGACGGCCATGTACTCATGGCGTTCGAGGCCCAGCAGTTTGCCGAGCAACGACGTACGAAGGTTTTTCAGTGCAGAGCCGGCCATGTCAGCTATCATGAGGTTGAATGTCGTCAATACTCACAGATTAGTCGGCAAAAGTCTTACCGGGGAGCAACAATCATGGAAGCAATTGCAATCGTCACGATACTTGCGCTGGCGCAGTTTATTCTTTTCTCGATCCAGGTCGGCTCACTTCGTGGCAAGCACAAGGTCACGGCGCCTGCTGTCAGCGGGCACACGGAATTCGAGCGCATGTTTCGAATTCAGCAAAACACCATGGAACAGCTCGTCGTATTTCTCCCTGCGCTGTGGATTTTCGGTCGCTTCGTGAATCCGCTCTGGGGCGCGGGCTTCGGGCTGGTGTTTATCGCCGGCCGCTTTGTCTATCGTGCGGCCTATCTCAAAGATCCGGGCGCTCGAGGGCCCGGATTCACGATATCGTTCCTGCCGACAGCGGTAATGCTGACGTGGTCCCTGCTGGTTCTTGTGCTGACTTTTTTCTAACCGCAACTGCCCGAAAACGCCAGATTCGCTGCTGTCTC
>CAWEDS010000043.1:0-52671 GCA_963807845.1 uncultured Gammaproteobacteria bacterium | reverse complement strand
GAAAGAACTGCAACAGGTTCTGATCCTGTGAGTCGCCGCCCTGTACCGAGAATGCCATGAGCGGTTTGCCGTCCCGCAACGCAAGGCTCGGCGTCAGCGTTGCGCGTGGCCGTTGCCCAGGATGCACGACGTTAAATGGGTTGAGCGCCTCGTCGAGCACAAAGCTTTGCATACGCTGGCTGAGGCCAATACCCGTCCGGCCGGCGATGAAAGCCGGTATCCAGCCACCGCTCGGCGTGATCGACACGACCCAGCCCTCGGCGTCCGCGGCCTGAATCGAGGTGGTTCCCGCCCGGAAACTCTCGTCACGGTTCATCCGGCCTGCCTGCTGAAAACCGTCGGTGCCCTCCGCGTCGGCGGTCGGCGGAACGGGCGTCCATTTCTCCAGCAGTTTGAGGTAAGGGTTCTTGTCGCCCTGAAACGGATACGGATCGCCGGGTTTGGTTTGGGCATTGTTCGCTGCCAGTCGATCTCAGCACGGCGCGAGAGCGGCATACTTTTTCGACAACAGGCCGCGGATCGGCTCAACCGGCGGCATGTACGGGTCGCCGTAATAGAAGTCCCGGTCAGCAAACGACAGGTTCATGGCCTGGTAAAGCGCATGAATATAACGCGCCGAGTTGTAACCCATGCCGGCGAGATCAATCGCTTCAAGAATATTGAGCGCCTGCAGAAGAACCGGGCCCTGCACCCAGTGTGTCAGCTTGTAGACGTCAATGCCCTTGTAGTTGGTGCTGACGGGTTCCTCGATATGCACTTGCCAGTTGTCGAGATCCGCCAGGGTCATCAGCCCGCCGTATTCCGCCGAGGCGCGCACCAGTTCTTCGGCAATGTCGCCGCGATAGAAGCGGTCGTAGGCCGCGTAGATGGCCGCTTTTCGATCCTTGCCGTCGGCCAGTGCCTCGCGTTCCGTGTCGACGAGTTTTTGCAGGGTTGCCAGCAAATCCGGTTGGCGGAAGTTCTCTCCCGGGTACGGTGCGGCGCGCGCCTGCTCATCGTCTTGTTTGAGGTGCGGGAGGAACACCTGCCGTGAGTACGACCACTGTGCCAATACCTCCCGGCGTCGCTCCATGTTGTCCGCCTGGGATTGCTCTATCGGGTAGCCCTCGGCCATTTGCATGGCAGGCGCCAGCACCTCGGCCAGGCTGAGCTTGCCGTATTCAGCCAGCATCACCATCAGGCCACCGGGCGTGCCGGGCGTCACGGCGGCCAGCGGGCCGTATTCGGGCGGATACTGCATTCCCCGCTCGCGAAAAAATTCGGCGGTTGCGCCGGTCGGCGCGACGCCCAGTGCATTGATACCCTTGACCTTGCCCGTGTGCGGATTGTAAATCAGTGCCTGGGTCTCGCCGCCCCATCCCAATGTGTCCCACATCGTCGAGGTGGCCGCGAGCATCGCGCAGGCCGCATCCACCGCGTTGCCGCCGCGGGTAAACGTCATTGCGCCCGCCGTGGCGGCCAGTGGCTTGCCGGTAACGGCGACCCAGTGCTTGCCATGCAATACCGGTTTCACGGTTTTTTGGGCTTCGGCAGGACCGCCGGCAACCATCGCGGCGAGCCAACAGACCACGGTCGCCAGCAACAGCGGTCGGGAAGTGAGTAACGGTTGTCGAGCCGGCATAGCGCAGTCCTCTATTGAAGTCGGTTGACGATATCAGACGACAGCGCTGTGTGTAACACCGCCGCCCGGCAGTCGATGGTGGGGGCACACGACACGCGGTGCGCAGCGAACACGGCGTGTTGAACAGACCCGGTCAGCCGGCTTTTTCTGCCACGACAACGTCCTGTCCGCCAATGACACCCGCAGCAGCCGCTCCAGTCGCCAGAATGAACAGGAAGGACGACGGGATTCCGGCCTCATCGTGCATGCGCTTGATGAAAGACTCATCGTATGCGATCGCGGCCTCCGGATCTTTCTCTGACATGACGCTGTAACGGTCGTCGACGCGTCGAAAGTTGAACTCGGACGTCATCATATGTTGCCGGGAAACGTCATTTAGCACGAAGTAGGATAGGAAAGCCCGGCCGCCAGGTCGCAATACCCGCTCGATCTCGGACAGATACTGGCCAACGGCGTCCGGAAGCATGTGTGTGAAAACTGACGTTGCAAATACGAAGTCAAAGCTTTCGCTCTCGTAAGGGAAACGGTATTCCGAAGCGCTGATCGTGCCCCGCCTGTTGTAATGCCTGTTGTAGACGTTGGCATGGCAAAATGAAAAATTGGGAAATCGCCGGCCGATCTTCTGCTTGCACCATCGTGGTCCTTTCTGCACGACGTCGAATCCCTCGTAGCGTGATTCGGCATTCAGAAACCCGGTGTAATGAACAGCTACCCGGCCGATGCCGCAGCCAACGTCGAGAACATCGTGCTCAGGTCGGACACCACCGAGTCGCCGCATGTTGTCGAAATAGCCGCGGCCAATACCGGAGTAGTTCGGAAAACCGACGAAATTGAATATCTGCGGGGGGTCGAGCGTCGGGCTGACGTAACAGTAATACCAGAATAGTGCATCCGATATCAGCGGAAGCCGTCCCACGATGCGTGCCAGCCGTATCGTGTAGCTAACCCGACCCGACCGCCGGGTTTCGCGGGGACTTTCCGGTGGACTAGCTGTCACGTGCGCTCTTGTATCGACATTGGCGAACGGCGCTCGCCTGGCATGGAGTGTCCGGCCACGACGAAGTCATCGCCAGCGTTTTCCGATAATGTTCTGCGTTCCCGACGGCCATATCAAGCTGATGATTCCCGTCGTTACCAACAAGCAACGATCATACGTCATGCGAGGCAAAAAAGTCCTTTTCTGCACGACACGCCAATAAGGTTTCGAGCGAGCAATCCGATGCCGAGTCGGCGCGTGTAAGCGAGTGTCTCCGGGTGCCGGCGCTGACTACATTTGCATCACATGTGGACAGTCGAGCCGGAAAAGCCGGTCACTCGGCACACCGATGATCGTGATGGTCGGGTTCAGGCAATCCATGCCGATGTCGTCGCCGGTTTCCGTGTCGTAGCTGTAAATGCCGATGATCTCGTAAGGTCCGAGGACCGTGGGTGGTGCGTCAGCCTCCGTCACCGCCGCGCTGGCGGCAGCGCCGACACTTGCGGTTACCGCGTCTGCGGCGAGTTGTCATCACTCTGCAATGGTTTTCCCATGCTGATGAGGTCGCCCTCGTAGCCTTCGCGAACCCGGAAGTAATAGTGACTCCCCGAGAAGGACTCGAAGAACTGGCCAGGCTCGACGGTTGCTGTCGTCGCCGCACCGTCAACGGGGATCATGGTTTCGCCAAGGCCAAGATACTGCTCGGTTTCGCCGCGCGCTGAGAAGGGCACGGCCAGAAGGACGCAAACGAAAAAGAACAGGCGCAAAGTCATCGTATTCTCCTTTCGTGAACCGGCCACATTCTACCTCAGTCGCTCGACGTCGGGTTGCGGCCGGGCAGGGTCAGGCACGAGCCAGGAAGCAGGGCGGGCGATCTCAGGACTTCTGCAGCAGCACGTAAATGGCGCCGGTGCCGCCGTCGACCTGGCGGGTCGACACGAATGCCAGCACGCTGTCCCATTTTCTCAGCCAGCGATTAACGGCGTTCTTCAGCACCGGTCCGCGATTGCCTGAACCGAGGCCCTTGCCGTGCACGATGCGCACACAGAGCTGGCCCTGCATGACGCTGTAGTCGATGAAGTCGGCAAGCCTTGGCTTTGCCTCGGCGAGCGTCATGCCATGCAGGTCGATTTCGGCTTGCACGCTGTAGCCACCGCGCGCCAGTTTTCTCATCGTACGGCGTCCGACCGAGGCTCGATGAAAGCGCAGCGCGGCACCGTAGCCATGTTCGATCGTGTCGATATCGTCTTCCAGGCTCTCGCGCAGCACGTCCCGCTCGTCGGCCCTGGAAAATCGTGCCCGCGGCTTTGGCTTCGGCTTCTCAACGGGAATCCGGTTTTCGCTTTTCAGCGGCTTCGCATCGGCCAGTGCGCGGCGAAACTCATCGATGTCGTTGTCAGTCACAGTCTGCTCATCGAGGCTATTGTGTACCGTAAACATTCAGTATAGTGAGCGCGACGCCATCTACCAATCCCGGAGTTCCCCTGTCGAATACGTAGCATGAAAATCCTCATCAGCAACGACGACGGGTATCTCGCCACCGGTATCAACGCCCTGACGGCGGCCCTTGAGCAGGTCGCCGAGGTGGTGGTCGTGGCACCCGATCGTAACCGGTCGGCCGCGAGCAGTTCCCTGACCCTGCACTCGCCGCTGCGCGTGACCCAAGTCGGGGTTAATCGCTACGCCGTCGACGGAACGCCGTCGGACTGCGTACATCTTGCGCTGACCGGGTTCCTGGACCACGAGCCGGACCTGGTGGTTTCCGGCATTAACCACGGTGCGAATCTCGGCGATGATGTCATTTACTCCGGTACGGTCGCCGCAGCACTGGAGGGTCGATTCCTCGGTTTGCCAACGATCGCGGTGTCGCTGGTCGGCCGGGGTCAGCGTCATTTTGACACGGCGGCACGAGTGGCCGCCGAGCTGGTGCAGAAGCTCGAGCGTTCGGCGCTCGCCTCGGACGTTGTCCTGAACGTCAATGTGCCGGACCGTCCGTACGACGAGCTGACGGGCATTCGCGCGACGCGCCTGGGTTTTCGCCACAAAGCAGAGCAAATTATCAAGGACACGGATCCGTACGGGCACACCATCTACTGGGTCGGGCCGGCGGGAGAAGGGCAGGACGCGGGCGAGGGCACGGACTTTCATGCCATCGAGCACGGCGCCGCCTCTGTTACGCCCTTGCGGGTCGATCTGACGCGCCATGAGGCCCTTCCGGGCATAGCCGATTGGCTGGAGCAATGACAGGCCAGCAGGGCGGTATCCAGGGCATCGGGATGACCTCGCGGCGCACGCGCGACCGGCTGGTGCAGCGACTGCGGGATCAGGGCATACAATCCGAAGCCGTCCTCAAGCAGATTCGCGACGTACCGCGGCACCTGTTTGTCGACGAAGCGCTGGCCAGCCGCGCCTACGAGGATACCGCGCTGCCAATCGGACTCGGGCAGACCATAAGCCAGCCCTACGTCGTGGCGCGCATGACCGAGGCGTTGCTGGAGGACTTCGAGGGCGAGTCCGTGCTCGAGATTGGCACCGGCTGTGGCTACCAGACGGCGGTACTGGCACCGCTGGTGAAAAAGGTGTTTACCGTTGAGAGGATCCCCGAACTGCTGCGAAAAACGCGCCAGCGACTGCGGGACCTCGATATCTATAACGTGCAGTTTCGACCAGGCGACGGCTGGGAGGGCTGGCAGAAATACGGGCCCTACGACGGCATTATCGTTACCGCTGCCGCAGAAGTTGTTCCCGAGAAACTGCTGCGACAGCTCTCGCCCGAGGGCCGCATCGTCATGCCGGTCGGGCCACCCGGCCGTCAGGACCTCGTCATGGTCACGAGGAAAAACGATCACTTCGAGCAACGGTCGCTTGGGCTGGTGAGTTTCGTTCCGCTGGTTAAGGGTAAATGAACATAATAATCAATGTTATAAGTGTACTTTCTCAAGTATATTCTGCCTCCTGTCTGGTAATCGGAGAATGACATGAGGCTGTTCGGCCCGCTTTACGACCGGGTACTCACGTGGTCGCGACACCCGCATGCGGTCCGCTACCTCGGCGCGATGAGTTTTGCGGAATCGTCCTTTTTCCCGATTCCAGTTGACGTGATGCTGGCGCCGATGTGTCTCGCGGATCGGGATCGCTGGGTGCGCTACGCCACCGTCGCGACTGTGTTCTCGGTATTGGGCGGCCTGGCGGGCTACCTCATCGGCTACGGTATGTTCGAGGTGATCGAACCCTGGCTCAGGCAGTCGCATTACTGGGAGGCCTACCAGACGAGTCGCCAGTGGTTCGACGAATACGGCGTGCTGGTGGTGTTCGTCGCCGGCTTTTCGCCGATTCCCTACAAAGTCTTCACCATCGCGGCCGGCGTCGCCGCGTTAAGCATTCCCGGCTTTTTCCTTGCCTCGCTGGTCGGTCGCGCCGCGCGCTTCTTCCTTGTTGCAGGGCTGGTTCGCGCCGGTGGCGAACAGTTTGAGACGACCCTGTCGCGGCACATCGAACGCCTCGGCTGGGGAACGGTTGTTGCGTCCGTCGCCCTGATCGCGTGGTTAATGATGCGGGGACAATGACATCGCGCTTCATTGCCTTAGTCTGCCTTTTCGTGCTGCTTGGCGCCTGCAGCAGCGCGCCGCGATGGCAGAATACGTCGGAGACTCACATTGTGCGCGCGGGCGAAACCTTATCCGCTATTGCCTCGCGCTACGGTAAGGACACTCGCGATCTCGCGCGCTGGAACCGGCTCGGCGACGGCTCCCTGATCTACCCGGGCCAGGTTCTGAGGCTCACCTCGTCCGGTGCGCGCACGACGGGCGTCACGCGTGCAGAACGAAACCCGGCGAATCCTGCCAGCAAACCCTTGCCCGACGTGCCGGCGGAGCCGTCGCCGCGCTGGGCCTGGCCGACCAGCGGTCGTATCAGCGTGAGATTTGGCGCAAAACCGGGCACCGGTACCGGCGTTCTGATCGACGGCAAGGCGGGTCAGCCCATTTATGCCGCGGCGCCGGGCCGCGTCGTGTACGCGGGCGATGGACTGATTGGCTATGGCAAGCTTATTATTCTCAAACATAACGACACTTACCTCAGTGCCTACGGGTACAACGCGTCGCTGCTGGTAAAAGAAGGCGAACAGATCAGGCAGGGCCAGCGCATTGCGACGATGGGGGAGGGTCCGGAACGCAAGCCGCGACTGCATTTCGAGATCAGGCGCAATGGCCAGCCGCTGGATCCCGTGCGGCAGTTGCCGCCGAGATAAGACGACAAGCCCGCCTTGATATGCAGCGCTCCGTGCAGGGGGTGCACAGTGGGACAGTTGCTCGATCCGACACGCCAGTACCTCAATGAAATCGGCGTCTCGCCGTTGCTGACGGCGGCCGAGGAGAAGCGCCTTGGGCGTCGCGTACAGCGCGGCGATCGGCTCGCCCGAAAGCGCATGATCGAATGCAACCTCCGGTTGGTTGTGAAAATTGCGCGTCACTACGCTGGCCGGGGACTGCCGCTGCTAGACCTGATCGAAGAGGGCAACCTCGGGCTGATGCGCGCCGTCGAAAAGTTCGACCCTGAACGCGGCTTTCGATTTTCGACCTACGCCACCTGGTGGATACGGCAGTCGATCGAGCGCGGCATTATGAACCAGTCGCGGACCGTGCGTTTGCCGATCCATATCATCAAGGAAATCAATACCTGCCTGCGCGCGACTCGCGTGCTGCATACCGAACTCGATCGATTGCCAACCGCTGCTGAAATCGCCAGCCGCCTTGGTCGTGATGTCGCCGACGTCGAGCGGCTGCTGGCGATGCATGCCCGAGTCACCTCGCGCAGCAACCCACTTCAGCAAGACGGCGACAGCGCAGTCGATCGCCTGCGTGCGAGGCACGATGCAGAACCACCGCGCCGCGCGCAACAGGAGGAAGTTCACGATGCCGTTGATCACTGGCTGGCCGAACTGAGCGAGCGGCAACGAGCGGTCGTCGAGCGTCGCTTCGGCTTGCACGGTTACCACCGCGCGACGCTCGAGCAGATCGGCGCCGATATCGGCGTTACGCGCGAACGGGTTCGCCAGATCCAGATCGATGCGTTGAAACAGCTGCGCGAGATGATGGAAAACAACGGCTTGTCCAGCGACACGCTGCTGGACTGAGGACACCTACAGGTAAAGCACCGCGGCCACCTGGCGACCTTCGTTCGCGAGCACGTTAAAGGTGCGCGCGGCGGCTGCCGTGTCCATGCATTCCAGCCCGATGCCACGGCGGGCGAACGCGAAAGTCAGTTCGCGCGGCGGGAATACGTTGCTGTTCCCGGTACCGAGCAGCACGATTTCCGGGGCGGCCTGCAACAGCGGCTCGAAGTCGGAATCGACAAGCAGGGCGATCGGTTTTGCCTGCCATCCGTCAAGTATCTCGTCAGGTGTCATCGCGACAGTTTGCGAGTAAGGTTCGCCATTGATCGTGATGGCCGCGGACGTCACGCTCTGTATGGTTAACGTGCCGGCTGACTCTCGTGTGAATTTCAAAGGCGTGTCCCTTAACATTGACGCTTCAAAAGTGAATGCATCCATCGACAAGTATGCCGCGGTCGCCGTGCTGCCACCAGTATCCGGCGGACGCGTAGAGGACCCGTCCCTGCGCGCCTGGCTCGCACAGTCGAATCTGAAAAAGGAGCCGGGGGACACGGAACTGCTCGCACGGATCGCCGGCGTGCTGGGCCTGCCCTACCCGGTGGAGGGCCTGGCCGCGCTGCGCATGTGGGGCCAGACGGGTGACCGACCGACGGTCTGGATCGCCGGCGCGGATCCGGTGGCACTGGAAGCGCGACTTAACCACCTGTACCTGCATACCTTGCGGCATGACGAGCTGCCGCCTGCCGACCTGCGAGCGCTGTTTGATCACCTGCAGTCAACGCTTGCCAGTGATGACGGTGTCGGCTTCGTGCGCCTCGGCCAGTGTGGCTACGTGCGGTCGAGGCAAGCGATTGCGACGGCGGCGGTGCCGGCGACTATCGTCAATCGCAAGCTGCCGCGCGACTACCTGCCGCAGGGTGAGGCCGCCGCGAGCCTGCGGCAGTTTGCTGGGCGAAATCGAGATGTCCCTGCACGAACACGAGGTCAACCAGCGGCGTCTCGCGGCCGGTCAGAAGCCGGTCAATTCGCTGTGGTTCTGGGGCGGCGGCATGGCGCCGGAGCGACAATCCCGACCGCAGCCGCCGCTGTTCGCGGATGACCCGCTGTTGCTCGGCTACTGGGACAGCGCGAACGCCGTCGCGAAACGCTGGCCTGGCACGATGGCCGACTGCATCGATGCGGCGAACGGTGGCTTCGTCGCGGTCACACCGGTGTCCCGGCCGCGAGCCGGCATTCCTCGAGGACTGCCTGCAGCAATTGCGCGCGGCGATGGCCGACCAGCGTATTCGAACCTTGACGATACTGTTTCGCGACGGCCTGCGAGCCGACGTGAAGCGCTTCGACAGGCTGCGTTTCTGGCGTCGTGACTCGCCGCTACTCGAGCAGACCGACAGTGGCGGAGGCCTGCCGTGATATTCCAGGAAACAACACCGTGAGCGGACCGGCGAGCCTGAGACCGGTCATCCGCCGAGCGCCACCCGACCCGGCGGTGCTCGACGCCTTTGCGGGTATCGATCCACTGCACGCGCGCCTGTACGCGATGCGCGGTCTCGAGGCCGCCGGGGAACTCGACTACGGGCTCGCCAGGCTGGCGCCGGTGAGTGCGCTGGAAAACCTGGACAAAGCGACGGAGCTTGTCCTCGCGAATCGTGAGCGGCGCATTATTATCGTTGGAGATTACGACGTCGACGGGGCCACCAGCACCGCACTGGTCATGCGCTGCCTGCGCGCCTTCGGGTTCGTTGACGTCGATTACCTGGTGCCCAATCGCTTCGACTATGGCTACGGGCTGTCACCGGAAATCGTACGCGTCGCAGCGTCTCGCAAGCCGGCCTTGCTGATCACGGTCGACAACGGGATTTCGAGCATTGCCGGGGTCACCGAGGCCAACGCCCTGGGCATCGACGTGCTGGTTACGGATCATCACTTGCCGGGTAACGAACTGCCGGCGGCGTCGGCCATTATCAACCCCAATCTCAAGGGCAGCCAGTTCCCCAGCAAGAACCTCGCCGGTGTGGGCGTGGCGTTTTACCTGATGGCGAGCATCGGTCGCACGCTGCAACAGCAGGGTGTCGCGGAAGCGGCGAAAATTCCGGCACGATTCCTCGATCTCGTCGCGCTGGGCACGGTAGCCGACGTTGTGCCGCTGGATCACAACAATCGCATACTCGTGCAGCAGGGACTGCGTCGCATACGTTCCCGACAGACGCTGCCGGGCATTGCGGCGTTGCTCGAGCATGCCGGGCGACAGCTCGAGCGATGTGTCAGCAGCGATCTTGGCTTCGCCGTCGGTCCGCGGATCAATGCCGCAGGTCGGCTCGAAGATATCGCCGTGGGCATTGAATGTTTGCTCACCGACGACGCGGGCAAGGCCGCCGAATACGCGCGTCAGCTTGACCACATTAACAGTGAGCGGCGCGATATCGAGTCGACCATGCGGGACCAGGCGTTTGCTTTCGTCGATGCCATGGGCGCGCGGCGCTGGCCCGCCTGCGTATGCGTTTACGATGCGTCGTGGCACCAGGGCGTCGTGGGCCTGATCGCCGCGCGCGTCCGCGAGCGCTGTCATCGACCGGTCATCGCCTTTGCGAAGGATAGCGACGGACAGCTGAAAGGCTCCGCGCGTTCCATTCCCGGCGTGCACGTGCGCGATCTGCTTGAGGCGGTAACGACCACGCGGCCCGGTCTCATCGGCAAATTCGGTGGTCATGCGATGGCTGCGGGCCTGTCGATCGCGGAATCTGATTTCAAGCGCTTCGCAAAGCTCGCGGCCGAGCAGATGGGCCGGCTGTATCCCGACGCCGATTTCAGCGGCGCGATCGTAACTGACGGTCCGTTGCCTGAAACCGCCCTGAACCTCAATTTTGCACGGTCACTGCGCGATGCCGGGCCGTGGGGCTGCGGCTTTCCCGAGCCGCTCTGGAGCGGCGATTTCACGGTTGTCGAGCAGCGTACCGTTGGCGAGAATCATCTCAAGATGCGCGTGCGACCGGCCGGTGGCGGCACCGTGATCGACGCGATCGCCTTCAACCAGGCGGGCGCGGCCCATCGCGGCGTCGTCCAGCTCGCCTACCGGCTCGACGTCAACGAATTTCGCGGCAACGAAAATCCGCAGCTGGTCGTCGAACAAATCGCTCCGCTACAGAGCGGCGCCGCGTGATAAGATCGCGCCGTTTTTCGACCTGAAGCCGCCAATGGAAACCAGCCAGATCAAACAGACTATCGTCGACCTCGCCGAGCGCTCGGATGCGCTCAGGAGGTATCTTTGACTACGAGGGCAAAGCGGAACGCCTGACGGAAGTGCGGCGCGAACTCGAGCAGCCTGACATCTGGAACGACCCCGATCGTGCACAGGCGCTGGGACAGGAGCGCGCGCAACTCGAGCAGGTGGTCGAGGTGCTCGACCAGATGTCGACCGGCCTCGCAGGAAGCCGACGAGCTGCTCGAGCTGGCCGCAGAGGACGATGATGCGGATACGATCGGGGACATAAGCCGTGATCTTCTGGGATTCGAAAAAGATGTCGCCGCCCTCGAATTTCGCCGCATGTTTTCCGGCGACATGGACATCAACAGCGCCTATCTCGATATCCAGTCCGGGGCCGGCGGCACCGAAGCGCAGGACTGGGCCGACATGCTGTTGCGCATGTATTTGCGATGGGCGGAAGCGCACGGCTACAAGGCGGAAGTGATAGAGGCCTCCGCGGGCGAGGTGGCGGGTATCAAAGAGTGCGACGATCCACATCGTTGGCGAATACGGATACGGCTGGCTGCGGACGGAGACCGGCGTGCATCGCCTCGTCCGCAAATCGCCGTTTGACTCCGGCAACCGGCGGCACACATCGTTCGCATCGGTCTTCGTATCGCCCGAGGTTGACGACGACATCGACATTGAAATTGATCCGTCCGACCTGCGCATCGACGTGTACCGGGCCAGCGGCGCCGGTGGGCAGCACGTTAACCGCACGGAATCGGCGGTCAGAATTACGCATTTGCCGACCAACACCGTCGTGCAGTGCCAGAACGATCGATCGCAGCACAAGAACAAGGCGACCGCGATGAATCAGCTCAAAGCCAAACTCTATGAGCTCGAGATGCAGAACCGCCGTGCAGCCGCGTCGGTGGTCGAGGACAGCAAGGCGGATGTCGGCTGGGGCAGCCAGATTCGATCCTACGTACTGGACCAAAGCCGCATCAAGGATTTGCGTACCGGCGTCGAAACCGGTAACACTCAGGCCGTGCTGGATGGAGGCCTCGACGCTTTCATTGAAGCCAGCCTGAAGCAGGGACTGTAATTGAGTGATCATGAGTAAAGACGGACGACAAGACGACAACAAGCCCGACGAGAACAAGCTTATTGCTGAGAGGCGATCGAAGCTCGATGCGTTGCGACAGGAGGGCAATGCGTTCCCGAACGATTTTCGTCGCAATTCGATTGCCGAGGAATTGCACCGCACTTTTCACGCGCATGACAAAGAGGCGCTGGCGGACGAGCGTATCGAGGTGTCGGTTTCTGGTCGGCTAATGCGCAAGAACGTCATGGGGAAGGCAAGCTTCGTCGGTCTTCAGGATCGCTCCGGAACAATACAGCTGCGGCTGGAGCGCGACCGGCTTGCCGAGGGTGTCTACCAGGCGTTCAAGAAATGGGACGTCGGCGACATCGTCGGCGCGACCGGCGTGTTGATCCGCACCGACAAGGGCGAACTGACCGTCCTTGCTGACGAGGTGCGCCTGCTGACCAAGTCGTTGCGCCCGTTGCCCGAGAAATGGCACGGCCTTTCCGACCAGGAGACTCGCTACCGTCAACGCTACGTGGACCTGGTCATCAATGAGTCCAGTCGCGATGTGTTCAGGAAGCGCTCGGAGATCATTACCTACATGCGCGCGTTCCTGGAGGCGGCCGATTTCCTCGAGGTGGAAACGCCGATGATGCAAACGACACCGGGTGGTGCTATCGCGCGGCCGTTCAAAACGCATCACAACGCGCTCGATATGCCGCTGTACCTCAGGATCGCACCGGAGCTGAATCTGAAGCGACTGATCGTCGGCGGCTTTGAACGGGTTTACGAGATCAATCGCAACTTCCGCAACGAAGGCGTTTCGACGCAGCACAATCCCGAATTCACGATGATGGAGGCGTATCGCGCCTACGCCGACTACAACGACTGGATGAACATGACCGAAGCCATGCTGCACGGCATGGCTGACGCGATCCTGGGCACTACGACCGTGAGCTACCAGGGCGAGGAATACGATTTTGGCAAACCGTTCAAGCGTCTCGCGCTCGAAGAGGCGATTGCGGCGAACAATCCGGGATTCGACAGAGCCCGCGGGCGGGACCGTGCCTACCTTGTCGAACTCTGCGATCGACTTGGCGTGCCGGTCAAAGACAACTACGGACCCGGCAAGCTGCAGACGGAGATCTTCGATGCAACGGTCGAAGACAAGCTCCGCGAACCGACGTTCATTACGCAATACCCGACCGAAGTGTCGCCCCTATCGCGACAGAATGATGAGGATCCGTTCGTCACCGATCGTTTCGAGTTGTTTATCGCCGGCCGCGAGATAGCCAACGGCTTCTCCGAGCTGAACGACCCGGAGGTGCAGGCCGAGCGCTTCCGTGCGCAGGTCGAAAACAAGCAGGCTGGCGATGACGAGGCGATGGCGTTCGACTACGACTATATCCGGGCGCTGGAGTACGGGATGCCGCCGACGGCCGGCATCGGGGTGGGCATCGATCGGCTTGTCATGCTGTTCACCGACTCACCGTCAATCCGTGATGTGCTGTTGTTTCCGCACATGCGACCCGAGGTCTTCGAGTAGGTCGCAAAGCCGCGGGCAGGCGTCACAGATACGGCAATGGCCGATGCGTGAGTTCGATGCCGCTGATCGATAGCGCGTCATCGGCGCGCTCGACGGGTACGACGGCCAGCAGCTCCAAACCAGCGACGTTGAGAACCTCACCGATGTCGCGGCTCCCGTCGGATACTTTGTCGCCCACCGCGACCGGGCCGGTGCTCTCGAAGCGCAGCGCACGCCGTTTTGTCGCCCCTTTGTAATGCGTGCGGGCAATGATCTCCTGGCCTGTGTAACAGCCTTTTTCGAAGCTGATGGCGTCCAGCAGGTCCAGATTGAGCATGTGCGCCGTGTACTTCTCCGTCTGCTCGCGGCCGATATGCGGCACGCCGCTCTGTATTAAAGCCCGCGGATCAGCCGCCTCTGCCGGCTCCGTGGCGAAGTCGACCTTTGACCGAAAGCGGAACATCGTCAGGCGCTTAACGGTCGATTCCGCCAGTTCCAGAGGCAACAGCAGGCGAAACCCGGCATCGTCCCTGGACACCTGGAACAGGCAGATCACGCGGCCTTTGGGGTTGCACCAGGCCGCGCGCAGGGTGGTGCCGCTTTCCAGGTGCCGGACGTCATGGGTCAGCTGGCCCTGCAGGAATTCCATCGAATCCGCGCCGCTGACGCAAATGTGCATTTGATCGATCATATTGTATCCACGTGTTTCGAGTGACTGCAGTCGGCAAGGCGCTCTGGCATACTCTCCGGATGATGCTAAACGATCCCGAAAACAAGGTGTCCGGGTCCGGTTCCTCACCGGATATCGCCGTAAACGACACGCCACAGCCCGAGCAAGGTACCACCGAAGACAAGCCCAAAGAGATCGGTGGCCGCGACGGGCCCGACCCGACGCGCTACGGAGATTGGGAAAAGGCCGGCCGTTGTATCGATTTCTAGACCGAATTTCAGGATAATACGCCCGGCCACTGCTGGCCACCTCTGACAACAAGAACCCGACGCATGAGCAATCACGACAGGCCCCTGTCACCCCATATTTCGATTTATCGCTGGCCGATCACCATGGCCCTGTCGATTTTGCATCGCGCATCCGGCATCGCCTTGTCGGTCGGTTTTATTGTCCTGGTTGCCTGGCTGTTCGATGCCGCCGCCGGACCCGATGCTTACGCGGTCTTCCTGTCGATAATGGACACGGTGTTCGGCAAGCTGCTGCTCATCGCCTGGAGCCTGGCGTTTTTCTATCATTTGTCGAACGGTCTTCGGCACCTGCTCTGGGATACTGGCGTCGGGCTCGAAAAAGAGCAGGCCAATCGTTCGTCGTGGATGGTTTTGGCGGCAACGATCGTATTGACGGCCGGTTTCTGGTGGCTCGCGTCATGAGCCTTCGGACACCGCTCGGACGGGTACTCGGGCTCGGCACCGCCAGGGACGGCACGTCTCACTGGTGGGGGCAGCGCGTGTCCGCGATCGCGCTCGCCATTCTCGGGCTGTGGTTCGCCTCCCGCCTGGCAACAATGACGGACTTTGGCTACGCGACGGTGGTTGCCGAAATCGGCCGCCCGATCAACGCTATCTTGTTGCTGCTGCTGTCCGTGACGCTGGCCTATCACTCCCATCTCGGTGTGCAGGTTGTTATCGAAGACTACGTGCACTCGCCGGGCATCAAGATGCTGGCGCTGATTGCCTCGCGCTTTGCACACATTCTCCTTGCGGCGGCAGCCGTTTTCGCGCTTTTGAAAATCGGACTGAACGCATGAGCGAGTACGAATTCATCGATCACAGCTATGACGTCGTCGTTGTCGGCGCCGGCGGCGCCGGCCTGCGTGCGACCTTCGGGCTGGCCGAAGCGGGTTTCCAGACCGCGTGCATAACCAAGGTGTTTCCGACCCGCAGTCACACCGTTGCGGCGCAAGGCGGCATCAGCGCAGCACTGGGCAACATGGGTGAGGACGACTGGCGCTGGCACATGTACGACACGGTCAAGGGCTCCGACTGGCTCGGAGACCAGGACGCGATCGAATACATGTGCAAGGAAGCGCCGGATGCCGTGATCGAACTGGAACACTACGGCGTGCCGTTTTCACGCACCGAAGACGGCCGCATTTACCAGCGCCCGTTCGGCGGCATGACGACGCGCTTTGGCGAGGGCACCGCGCAGCGCACCTGCGCGGCGGCCGACCGGACCGGGCACGCGATGCTCCACTCGCTGTACCAGCAGTCGCTGAAGCATGACGCGGAATTCTACATCGAGTATTTTGCGATTGACCTGATCATGGAAGACGGCGAGTGTCGCGGTGTCGTCGCTATCGACCTCGCAACGGGTCGACTGCATCGATTCCGTGCCCACCAGGTCATCCTGGCAACCGGTGGTTACGGCCGCAGCTACTTTTCCTGTACCTCTGCGCACACCTGCACCGGCGACGGCAATGCGATGGTGCTGCGGGCGGGACTACCGGTTCAGGACATGGAGTTCGTGCAGTTTCACCCGACCGGAATTTACGGCGCGGGTTGCCTGATTACCGAGGGCGTTCGCGGCGAGGGCGGTTACCTCACCAACTCTGACGGCGAACGTTTCATGGAGCGCTATGCGCCGAACGCCAAGGACCTTGCATCGCGTGACGTTGTCAGCCGCTCGATGACGATCGAGATTCGTGAGGGTCGCGGCGTCGGGGCGGAAAAGGACCATATTTTCCTGCATCTCGAGCATCTCGGGCGTGAAGTGATCGAAGAACGGCTGCCGGGCATCGCTGAAACGGCGAGAATATTCTCCGGCGTCGACGTGACCAAGGCGCCGATTCCGGTGTTGCCGACGGTGCACTACAACATGGGCGGCATTCCGGCCAACTTCAACGGCCAGGTGACGACGCTCCGCGATGGCGACCCCGAGGCCGTGGTGCAGGGACTGATGGCAGTGGGTGAGGCGGCCTGTGTTTCAGTGCATGGCGCCAATCGTCTCGGCTCGAATTCACTGCTCGACCTGGTGGTATTCGGCAGGGCCGCTGCCCGGTTCTGCATGCGCGAGATGACGCCCGGCGCGCGCCACCGGCCACTGTCCGAAGATGCAGGCCGAAACAGCGTGGCATCGGCTCGATAAACTTCGCAACGCAAAGGGCAGCCGACCGACGTCAGCAATCCGGCTGGAAATGCAGAAAGTGATGCAAAACCATGCCGCCGTGTTTCGTAATGGAGAGGTCCTGAACGAGGGCGTCAAATTGCTCCGTAAGACCTTTGCGAGCTTTGGCGACGTCGCTGTCACCGACCGCTCGCTGGTCTGGAATACCGACCTGATCGAGACGATGGAGCTGGAAAACCTGCTGCTCAATGCGGTGGCCACGATTGAATCGGCTGCCAATCGCCTGGAAAGCCGCGGCGCGCACGCGCGTGAGGACTATCCGGATCGCGATGACGAAAACTGGATGAAGCACACGCTGGCCTGGGTGGATAGCGGCGGCGGCGTGCGCTTCGACTACCGGCCGGTTCATGAACATACCTTGACTGACGAGGTCGACTATGTCGAACCGAAAGCACGTGTTTACTAGCTGTCCAGGGACGATCGCCCGTGGCTGAAATCAGACTTCCAAAGAACTCGCGCGTCACCCGGGGTCAGCACTTCGCGGCGGCGAATGGCTCCGCCAACGTGCGCCGCTTTGCGATCTACCGCTACGACCCGGACGCGGGCAACAATCCGCGCCTCGATACCTACGAGATTGATCTCGACAGCTGCGGTCCGATGGTTCTCGACGCGCTGATCAAGATCAAAAACGAAATCGACCCGTCGCTGACCTTCCGCCGTTCCTGTCGCGAGGGTATCTGCGGGTCCTGCGCCATGAATATCGACGGCGGCAACACGCTGGCCTGCACGCGCTCCATTGACAGCGTGAAGGGCGACGTCAAGATCTATCCGTTGCCGCACCTTCCGGTTGTGAAAGACCTGGTCGGCGACCTCACGAACTTCTACGCCCAATACGCGTCGATCAAGCCCTGGCTGCAGGCGCGCACACCGGCGCGACCCGACCAGGAGCGACTGCAGAGCAAGGAAGACCAGGAGCTGATCAACGAGCCGTCCGCGTGCATTCTGTGCGCCTGTTGCTCGACCAGCTGCCCGAGCTACTGGTGGAACAGCGACCGCTATCTTGGACCGGCTGCGCTGCTCGCGGCGTACCGCTGGCTGGTCGACAGTCGTGACGACGCCACCGGCGAACGGCTCGACGAACTGGAAGATCCGTTCCGCCTGTACCGTTGCCATACCATCATGAACTGTACCCAGTCCTGTCCGAAGGGCCTCAATCCGGCGAAGGCGATTGCCGAAACCAAGAAGATGCTGGCCGAGCGCAAGTATTGAGGCATCGCGCCGGCCGTCCAGGTTCGATACGGCGATGACAGAGAACCTGTCCCGACTCAAGTGGCAATGCCGGCGTGGCATGCGGGAACTCGACGACCTGCTGCTTGACTATCTGGAGCATCAGTATCCGTTGGCGGATGATGATGAAAAGAGGGCGTTTGACGAGGTATTGGCGCTTGCGGACCCGGAATTGAACAGTTATCTATTGCAGCGTCAAAAGCCCGCGGCGGAACCGATAGCCCGTGTCATCCAGCGTATTCTCAGCCGTACTTCGCCCTGATCCCGGCTTGCGACGCGTGGTACTGTGCTCGGGCGTGGCCCTGGCGATCGTCGGGGTCGCTCTGATCGCCTCGATGCCGTTTGATCCGATCGCCCGGCTTGCCCTGGCAGGCATCTGGTCGGCGTTCTGCAGCGTCGAATGGCGCCAGGTGAGCCGCGGCTTCCGAGGATGCCGGCGGCTCTGTCTAATGGCAGATGGCCAGGCGATGCTGCAGGACCCGGACGGGCACTGGCATGCGGCTCGCGTGCGGCCGGGCAGCGTGATCCTGCGGCACGTCGGCTGGCTGGTTGCTGCGAACTCAGCGAAGGCCGCCGCTCGGTCCAGCCGCTACGCGGGCATTGTCGTGAAAGCAATGACTGGCGCCGCCTGCAGGTGCTGTGGCGGCACGTTGGAGCGACCCGGTGAAGCTGCTAACATGGTCCGCTACTACGACGCACAACCTCGTTTGCAAGGCGCGTGCTGCAATCTGCCAACCCTGTCGGGAACGGTGTCACAGAACCAAGATGAATAAGGCAGATATTCGAGAACTTATCTCCGTGCAGCCGGTCTATCCCGGTGTTGACGGGCTGCATGCGACGTTCGGCGGGTGCGCCTGAATGTCCAACCAGTCGTCAGACAAGAAGCTGGTCAAGCGCGTCCAGCGCGGTGACAAGGGCGCGTTCGATTTGTTGGTGCTGAAGTACCAGCACAAGATAGTCAATTTGGTTATGCGATATGTGCGGGACCCGGAGCTGGCGCTCGATATTACTCAGGAAGCCTTCATCAAAGCCTACCGGGCGCTGCCACGGTTTCGCGGCGACAGCGCCTTTTATACATGGATGTATCGAATTGCCGTGAATACGGCGAAGAATCATCTGGCAGCGCAGCGACGTCGGCCGATGAACGTGGAGCTGGATCTCCAGGATCCCGAACAGTACGACTTGCATGCCAATTTGAAGGAAACGGATACGCCGGAGGCGATAACATTAAGCCATGAGCTGCAGGAAACGGTCGAGCGGGCGATTGCCGCGTTGCCGGAGGACCTGCGCACGGCGATCATATTGCGAGAGCTGGAAGGCATGAGTTACGAAGAAATCGCGCAGACGATGGAGTGCCCGGTAGGCACTGTGAGATCGAGAATTTTTAGAGCACGTGATGCGATCGGCAAGAAGATCGGTTCGCTGTCACGGTAAAGAAGGCCGAAAGGCCCATGCGGGTGGAGTATGAATGACGCGATAAGAATGCAGATATCTGCATTTGTAGATGGAGAGCTGCCGGATAACGAGGCAGATTTGCTGCTGCGGCGGATGGGCCAGGATGCAGGGCTCAGACGACAGGTTGCAGAGTACCTTGCCATTGGCCGGGCGCTGCGCGGCGAGTCCTGTGTGTCGGGGGTCGATCGAATTCATGAACGTGTCTCGGCAGCGATCGACGACAAGCCGTTTGAAATCGAGACGGACTCGAGTGGCGCGACCTCGAAGGTGGCGATGCGGCCGCTGGCAGGCGCGGCGATCGCGGCGACGGTGGCACTGGTGGCTATTTTCGGTCTGCAACAGACAATCGGCGTTGACAGTGCGACTACGGCGATACCAACGGCAGTGGTCGAAGTGGAAACCGGCTATACCGTGCCGCGTCCAATGGACGACCAGTTGCGACAGTACTACCTGAGCCACGGTGTAACGGCGACCGAGAACGGTGCGAACGGCATCAACTCGCGCTTCGTCAGTTTGCGCCTGAGCGAGCAGGACCTGAACGAGTCTGAAATCCTTGACGCTGAAGAATCCGACGACGACACACAAGACCTGACGACGACGCCTTGATGTCTTTCTCACCGCGACAAGCTCTGGCGTACCCGTTGCTGGCGATCGCTGCGCTGACAGCGGCAGGTCCGGCCGCCGCGGAAACCGCGACGCCGCGGGACTGGCTGAATCGCATGGGCGCGGCGGTGCAGACGACAAGCTACGAGGGTACCGTGATTCGCCTGCGCGACGGCGAACTCGAGGCGCTCAAGGTCGTTCACAAAGTCGGCGACGGTGTCATCCAGGAGAAAGTCGTCGCCCAGGACGGCAACGGCCTGGAGATCATCCGCAATGGCAATGAGGTTCATTGTATTTTGCCGGACCAGAAGTCGGTTTTGGTGGAGGAGTGGGACGATCAATCGACCCTGTTTTCCACATTGCCCAGCAGCGAGATCCGCTTTGGCAACGAGTACGACGTTGCCGTCGTACGCGAGGACCGTGTTGCCGGGCGGCAGGCGCACCTGCTGGCGATACGACCACACGACGGCTATCGCTACGGGTATCGAATCTGGCTGGATTCCGAGACCGGGTTTCCGCTGCAAACCCAGCTCATCGGCGATGACGGCAGCGCCATAGAAGAGGTCAAGTTTGCCGAGATTCGTCTGAACACCGAGATACAGGCCAGCGACCTGGCGCCATCCTACAGCACCGAAAATTTCCGTTGGCTCAACCAGTCGTCGCGTCATGTAACCCGCTCGGTGGACAGCCGATGGGAAAGCGAGCAGCTGCCGCGAGGATTTCGTGCCGTCTCGACGCACGAAGAAAAAATGCACGGCAGCGAGACCTTTGTTACCCATATTCTCTACAGCGATGGCCTGGCGAACGTGTCGGTATTTATCGCTGCACGCAGCGAGGACGACGCGCAAGGCCCGTCCAGTGTCGGCGGCTCCAATTCCTACAGTGCCCTCATCGACGCCCACCTTGTCACGGCCGTCGGCGAAGTGCCGGCGATGACCGTAGAGCAGATCGCCACGACGATGCGCCTGCAGTAGAACGCGATCGTGCGACGCCGCCTGCGCCTGGCGGGCGCTATCTGCGGTAAGATCCAACGATGCAAAATCCCAGCGGTCGCGTCATTTCTGTTGCTGAAGCGGGTGCGTCACCGCACGCGGTGGTCGAGGTCGTGACCGAGCTTGCCTGTGCGCGATGCAGAGCCGGCAAGGGCTGTGGCGCGGGGTTGCTCGGCAGTTCGCGAGGAAGCCGACGCGTGGAGGCGATCATTGAGACCGGGCTTAGCGTGCGCGAGGGCGATGAGGTACGACTCGAACTCAAGTCCTCCCGGCTGTTGCATGCGTCGCTGCTGGTCTATGGCGTGCCGCTTTGCGGCGCGCTGGCGGGTGCGGGCATCGCTGCCGTGCTGGGGCTCGGCGAGCGCGCCGCGGTCATGGCGGCCCTGGGCGGCCTGTTTCTTGGGCTTGTTGCGGCGCGCCTCAGGTTACGTCGCGCCGACTGCCTGCGACAGTTCAGGCCACGAATTGTCGAGCGGCTGCCAGTGAGCCACTGAATGCCTGGTTTCACGGTCTACAGTCGCCGCGGCTGCCACCTTTGCGAGCTGCTCATCGAGGATCTTCTGCCGGTCGTCGGCAATCGTGCCACCGTCGAGATCTGCGATATCGACTCGCGGCCCGACTGGCAGCAGAAATACAATACCCGGGTACCGGTGGTGGCGTATCGGGATAAGGTGGTCTGCGAGGGCCGGCTGGATCGCCATGCCGTCCAGCGACTGCTGGACTCGCTCCGGACCCGCTGCAACATGAAGCGAATTAATGTGTCCAAAGCCGGTATACTTCGCCGCTTCGTTCGGCCAGCCGGTTCTGCGCCGGCGCCCGGTCCATTATTCCTATGAAGAATATCCGCAACTTTTCAATTATTGCCCATATCGATCACGGCAAATCGACGCTGGCGGATCGCTTTATCCAGCACTGCGGCGGTCTTGCCGAACGCGAGATGGCCGAGCAGGTGCTCGATTCGATGGACCTTGAGCGTGAGCGTGGCATAACGATCAAGGCCCAAAGCGTCTCCCTGTTGTTCCAGGCAGACGATGGCATTGAGTATCAGCTCAATTTCATCGATACGCCCGGGCACGTCGATTTCTCCTATGAAGTGTCGCGTTCGCTCGCTGCGTGTGAGGGCGCTCTGCTGGTCGTCGACGCGGCCCAGGGGGTTGAGGCGCAAAGCGTCGCAAACTGCATGACCGCGATCGACCAGGGACTCGAAGTGTTGCCGGTCCTCAACAAGATCGATCTTCCGGCGGCCGATCCGGAGAAAGTCGTTGCTGAAATCGAGGACATCATTGGCATTGATGCCGAGGACGCGCTGCGTGTCAGCGCCAAGACCGGCGCCGGCGTTCCGGAATTGCTGAACGAGATCGTTGCGCGAATTCCGCCGCCACAAGGAGACGCGGACGGCGCACTGCAGGCGCTGATTATTGACTCCTGGTTCGACAACTATGTCGGGGTGGTGTCTCTGGTCCGGGTTATGAACGGCAGTCTTCTCAAAGGCAGCAAGATAACCGTCATGTCCACGGGTGCGTCGCACACGGCGGACCGCGTCGGTGTCTTTACGCCCAAAATGCTCGATCGCGGTGAACTGAAAACCGGTGAGGTCGGCTTTGTCATTGCGGGTATCAAGGATATCTACGGAGCGCCGGTCGGCGATACGCTGACGGCCACGCGTCGGCCGTGTGCAGAGCCGCTGCCGGGATTCATGCAGATTCAGCCGCGCGTCTTCGCTGGACTCTTTCCCATTAGTTCGGATGACTACGAGGCGTTTCGCGAGGCGCTGCAAAAACTTCGTCTGAATGACGCCGCGCTGCATTTCGAGCCGGAGACCTCAGCGGCACTTGGCTTCGGGTTTCGCTGCGGATTTCTCGGCATGTTGCACATGGAGATCGTCCAGGAGCGCCTGGAGCGCGAGTACAATATCGAGTTAATCACGACTGCGCCGACCGTCATATTCGAAGTGCTGACGACCAGTGGCGAGACCCTGGAAGTGGACAACCCGGCAAAATTACCGGCGGCGAACGAAATAGCGGAGTTGCGCGAGCCGATAATCACGGCCAATATTCTCGTTCCGGAAAAGTTCGTCGGCGCGGTGATCAAGCTTTGTATCGACAAGCGCGGTGTGCAAAAGCAAATGCGCTACCTCGGCGGCCAGGTGTCGCTCGAGTACGAGATGCCGCTGTCCGAAGTGGTGCTCGACTTTTTCGATCGACTGAAATCGGTTAGCCGGGGCTTTGCCTCGTTTGACTATCATTTCGAACGATTTGCGCCGGCGGAACTGGTGCGCCTGGACCTGCTGATCAATCGGGAGCGTGTGGATGCGCTGTCCGTGATCGTGCACCGCAACACGGCGAAAATTCGGGGCCGCGACCTGGTCGAAAAGATGCGAGAATTGATACCGCGACAAATGTTCGACATCGCGATTCAGGCTGCCATCGGCAGCCAGGTTATTGCCCGCAGCACGGTGAAAGCGTTGCGTAAGAACGTAACCGCGAAATGTTACGGTGGTGACGTATCCAGAAAGCGCAAGTTGTTGGAAAAACAAAAAGCAGGTAAGAAGAGAATGAAGCAGGTAGGGTCGGTAGAAATACCGCAGGAAGCGTTTCTTGCGGTCTTGCGGGTCGATAAGTGAGGTCTGTGTTTTGATCGTTAATCTTGCACTCGTATTAACCGCGCTGACGCTGGTGTCAGGGATCGTTGTGGCCCTCGACAAGCTGGTGTGGAAAACGGACGAAAGAGATTCGCGCGAAGCGCCGGGCGCGCTGGGTACGCTGGTTGAATATTCGCGCTCGTTTTTCCCGGTGTTGCTGTTCGTCTCTGATCATCCGTTCCTTTATCTTTGAGCCTTTCCGGATTCCTTCCGGTTCGATGATGCCGACCCTGCTTGAGGGCGACTTCATATTCGTGCAGAAATTCGCCTACGGTTTGCGACTACCTGTCCTTGAGACAAAAATCATTGAGACCGGCAGTCCGAAGCGTGGCGACGTGATCGTATTCAGGCTGCCGTCTGACCCGAGTATTAATTACATCAAGCGCGTCATCGGTTTGCCTGGCGACGAAGTCGTCTACGAGCGGCAGCGCCTGACGATAAACGGTGAGACGGTCAGCCTGGCACAAGGCTCGACAACCTCGTTTGATGCGCCCGTCTTTGTCGAGGACCTGGATGGTCGTCGTCACGAGATTCTCGTCAGCAATCCGCAGTTTTCGACGAGGGACGGCACCTATCGTGTGGCAGAAGGGCATTACTTCGTCATGGGGGACAATCGCGACCGCAGCCGTGACAGCCGCTTTATCGGCGCAATTCCGGAAAAATTCCTGGTCGGCGAGGCGGTCCGCGTATGGATGCATTTCGTGCCCTGGAATGTCCCCGATTGGGGGCGTATTGGCATGAAAATCCAATAATGTGGTGCCAGTCACTGAATTCGCCGGTAAACTCGCTACGCTGAGGCTTCAGGAGTACGTCCAGATGCGATATCTGAAGGGAGAAAACGGTATGGACCAGAAGTCAGTTGCGAGTGTGTATTCCATGCGCCGGCAGGCGGGAATGACGACGCTCGGATTGGTCATTCTGGTTGCTTTTGTCGGGCTGTTTGCTTTCGCGTCCATTCGGCTCATGCCGGTCTATTTGAATTACATGAAAGTCGCCGGCGTCGTTTCCGGCGTGCAAGAGGAATTTGACGGAACCGGGGCAAGCCGGGCTGCGATTCGAAAATCGATTTCGCGGCGTTTTGACATTGACAGTGTTGCCGTCATCAGCGCAAAAGACGTCGCTGTGAGCGCAGTGGACGGTGGCTTCGAAGTGGCGGCCGTGTATGAGCATCGCACCCCGTTTATCGGCAACGTTTCGTTTTTGGTCGCGTTCGACAATCGAGCGAAAATCCGCAAGTAAATACGGCCGACAGGCGCGTGGTCGTGCATAAGAGCGAAGACATTGGAAAAGGCCAACAGCTGGCTTTACAAGACGCTACACTATCGATTCAATAATGCCGGGCTGTTCAGCCAGGCCCTGACCCACAGAAGCGCATCCGGTTGCAACAATGAGCGGCTCGAATTCCTTGGGGACGCCGTGTTGGACTTCGTCATCTCCGATGCGCTGTACAAAGCCCGTCCCGATGCGCCGGAAGGGGACTTAAGCAAGTTGCGATCGTCGCTCGTCAAGGATTCATCCCTCGCCGGGCTGGCGTCCGATCTCGGCCTTGGGGAATACCTGATACTGGGCAGCGGCGAGCAAAAAACCGGGGGGCACCGGCGGGAGTCCATACTGGCGGATGCGATCGAGGCATTATTCGGTGCCGTGTTTCTGGACAGCGGTTTCGATGCCGCGAAAGGCATCATTGAACAGGTCTTCGCGGAGCGCCTCGATGCCTTGCCGGATGCAGACTCGCTAAGGGACCCGAAGACCCGTCTGCAGGAGTGGCTGCAGGCGCGTGCCATGCCGCTCCCGGTCTATGAGCTTGTCGGTGTCAGCGGTAAGGACCACAGGCAACGATTCGAGGTGTGCTGCACCGTCGGCGAGGCAGCTCCGGCGACTCGCGGTGAGGCAACAACGCGACGCAAGGCGGAGCAGAAAGCCGCCAGGCTGATGCTCGCGCAACTTGTGGAAGGATACGGCGTGAGCGAACACCGTTGTGGAATGGTCGCCGTAGTCGGGCGCCCGAATGTTGGCAAGTCGACGCTCATCAACGCGATCATGGGCCGCAAGGTCAGCATCGTAACCGCAAAGCCGCAAACAACCCGGCACCGCATACTGGCGGTGCATACCGCGGCTGACGCGCAGATCATTTTTGTCGACACGCCAGGGCTGCACAAGTTGGCGGGCAAGGCGATGAACCGCCTGATGAACCGCACCGCTGTCAATGCTCTGCAGGATGCGGACCTGGTGCTGTTTGTCAGTGACGCGACGCGCTGGACGGCGGAAGACGAGGACGTATTGCAGCGGCTGCAAAGCTGTCGCGCCCCGGTGATGGCGCTGCTCAACAAAGTGGACAAGGTCGCGCCTCGGGACAAGCTGCTGGCGGCTTTGCAGGAAATCGCCGGGCGCCACGACTTTGCGGAGATCCTGCCGATCTCGGCGCAGAAGGGCGACAACCTCGCAGCGCTTGTGAAACTGATTCCGGGTTACCTGCCGGAGTCGCAAGCTTTGTTCCCGGCCGACATGCACACGGATCGTGGCGTCGAGTTTCAGGCCGCGGAAATTATCCGCGAGAAGTTGACGCTGCTGCTGCATCAGGAGTTGCCGTATGGCCTGAGCGTGCAGGTGGAACGTTACCTCGTCGAGGACAACGGGGTGACCATCAACGCCATTATCTGGGTGGAGCGCGACAGCCAGAAAGGCATCGTGGTCGGCAAGGATGGCAATATCCTGAAAAAGGTCGGACGTGCGGCGCGACTGGAACTCGCCGAACAACTGCGCCGCCCGGTGCACCTCGAAATGTGGGTCAAGGTAAAGAACAACTGGGCTGACAACGAGAAGGACCTGCTGAGTCTTGGCTACGATACCCCCTAAACTGCGACGCATTGCATGACGGCGTCACAACGTGTGCAACAGCAGCCGGCCTACGTGTTGCATCATCGGGCATTTCGCGACTCCAGCCAGATACTCGACCTTGTCACACGCGACCACGGCAAGGTCGCGCTGGTTGCGCGCGGGAGCCGCAGCGCCCGCTCCCGCCTCGCCGGCGTGCTACGGCCGTTCCTGCCGCTTTCCGTTTCCTGGGTATCCCGCTCCGATCTCGGCACCTTGACGGGTGCGGAAGCAACCGGGGCGCCGGCCGGTGTCAGTGGCGATGCCATGCTGGCCGCTTTTTACGTCAACGAGCTGCTGCTGAATTTCCTGCATCGGCACGATCCTCAGCCGGAAATATTTGCGCAGTACGAACGGGTTATTACAACGCTCGTCGGCACCTCGAGCATCGCGGAATCGTTGCGACGCTTCGAGATCGAGCTGCTCGGTTTGCTGGGGTACGCACTCAATCTGCAGCATGAGGCGGGTTCCCACGCGGGACTGGAGCCTGGGACGTACTACGAGTATCGCGTCGACCAGGGACCGGTGGCTGTCGGAAGATCAGAGGGCCCCCTGGTATTTCTCGGGCGCGTCGCTTAAGTCCATAGAGGCCCGCCAATTTGAAGATCCCGGAGGTCTTGCGCGCCGCCAGTCGCATGCTGCGTGAAGTGATCGCACACCATCTGGGTGGCAAAGAACTCAAGAGCCGCAAGGTGCTGAAGGAACTGCATCGCGGTAGAATGCCGCCAGCGACGTAACGGATCCCCGGAAGTGACTGATTCGCAAACTATTTATCTTGGCGTCAATATCGATCACGTGGCGACGCTGCGTGAGGCCCGCGGCACCTCCTATCCCCGTCCGGCCGAGGCCGCGGCGATCGCGGAGCAGGCCGGCGCGGACAGTATTACCGTTCATTTGCGGGAAGACCGCCGCCACATTCAGGACCACGATCTCGACGAAATCAAGGCGGTCATGCGGACGCATATGAATCTTGAAATGGCGGTTACCGACGAGATGCTCGAGATCGCGGCCCGGGTCGCGCCGTCCGACTGCTGCCTCGTTCCGGAAAACCGCAACGAGGTGACGACCGAGGGCGGGCTGGACGTGGTTGCACAGCAGGACAGGATTCGTGCGGCCTGCAGAGAGCTCGCTGACAGCGGCATTCGTGCCTCTCTGTTCATCGATCCCGATAGTGCGCAGCTCGACGCTGCGGTCGTCGGCAGGTGCGCCCGTCGTAGAGTTACACACCGGCCAATACGCCGATGCCGAAGGCGAGCAGCAACGCGTGGAGCTCGAGCGCATAGCGAGTGCAGCCCGCTACGGCCATAGCCTGGGGCTCGTGGTCAACGCCGGGCACGGACTCCACTATGGCAATGTCGCGGCTATCGCCCGAATCGACGAAATCGTCGAGCTGAATATCGGCCACTCGATAATCGCAAGAGCCGTTTTCGATGGCCTGCGTCTGGCCGTCGCGGAAATGAAGCGGCTCATGTGCGAAGCGCGTAAGCAATGAGCGCGCTGTGATTTTCGGCGTCGGCACCGACATCGTCGAGCTGTCCCGGGTCCAGGCGACCTATGATCGCTTCGGAGACCATTTTGTGAAGCGCATCCTGATGCCGGAAGAAGTGGCGCTGTTCGAACGCAGCAAGCAGCCGGTTCGGTTTCTCGCGATGCGCTTTGCGGGCAAAGAGGCGACGGTCAAGGCAATGGGCACCGGTTTCGCCCATGGCGTGTGGCTACGCGACGTGGGCATCCTGAACAATGAGTGGGGCCGCCCGCTGATTACCTGGTCGGAGCGCGGGCAGGGCGTCTGCGACAGGCTCGGCATCGGCCGCGGACATGTTAGCCTCACTGATGACGCCGGACTGGTCGTGGCATTCGCCGTCGTCGAAACGGCGGATCCCGTGCCAGGTCCCGCACCGCAGATGGAAACGAGGTCCTGACAACAGAATGCATTGCTTTTCTTTCGACATAGAAACAGTACCCGACGTCGACTTCGGGCGCCGCTTCTGGGGTCTCGAGGGCCTTCCCGATGAAGACGTCGCAACCGCGATGCTGTTTAAACGCCAGCAGGCGGCCGGCACGGACTTTCTGCCGTTGCACCAGCAGCGCGTCGTCGCCATATCCGTGAGTTTTCGCACGGCCGATACGTTCAAGGTCTGGAGCCTGGGTGACGAGGATTCCGACGAAGCCGAAATAGTGCAGCGATTCTTCGACGGCATCGACCGCTATACCCCGGACCTGGTGTCGTGGAACGGCGGCGGCTTCGACCTGCCGGTGCTGCACTACCGCGCACTGAAGCACAAGATCCAGGCGCCGCGCTACTGGGAGACGGGCGAGGACGATCGCGACTTCAAGTGGAACAACTACCTGAGTCGCTTTCACTGGCGCCACGTCGACCTGATGGACGTGCTCGCCGGATTTCAGCCCCGGGGCAGGCGAGTCTCGACCAGATGGCCGTCATGCTGGGGTTCCCCGGCAAGCTCGGCATGAGCGGCGACAAGGTCTGGGATACGTTTCGCGACGGCGGCATCAAGCAAATACGCGATTATTGCGAAACCGACGTCCTGAATACCTGGCTCGTCTACCTGCGTTTCGAGTTCATGCGCGGCAATCTCGACGCCAAGGATCTCGAGCGCGAGTTTGCACTGGTACGAGCAACGCTCGAGGCAATGGGTCACGATCACCTGAATGAGTTTCTTGCGGCCTGGTCCGCATAGGGTCGCTGCATGAGCAGACGCCGTCGCGAGCCGGAAACGGCAACTATTCGGTCCGTGACGCACGATGGTCGCGGTATTGCCGACGCTGGACGGCAAAAAGGCCTTCATTGCCGGCGCGCTGACGGGTGAGACGGTAGAGTTCATTCGTCGCAAATCTCGCCGCAACTATGATGAGGCGGAACTGCTGGAGGTCATCGCAGCGTCGCCCGATCGTATTGAGCCGCGTTGCGAGGCGTTTGGCCGCTGCGGCGGCTGTTCGCTGCAGCACGTAACACCGCAACATCAGCGTGATATCAAGATGCAGACGCTGCGCGACAACTTCGAGCGAATTGCTCGCGTTGAACCGCTCACGTGGTTGCCGGCAATGACGGGAAGTGAGTGGAACTATCGTCGCAGGGCGCGGCTTGCCGTCAAGGACGTGCCCGCCAAGGGTCGAACGCTGGTGGGCTTTCGCGAGCGGCACGCGCCGTACGTTACAGATATGCACCAATGCGAGGTGCTGGCAAAGCCAGTAGGTGAGTTGATTGATGCATTGAGTGAGCTGATCGGCACGCTCTCGATCCGGGCCCGCCTGCCACAGATCGAGGTCGCCGTGGCGGACAACGCTATCGCGCTGGTGTTTCGCGTTCTCGATCCGCCGAGCGAGGCCGATGAGACGGCGTTGAGTGCATTTGGCGAGGCAGCAGGGTATGCGAATCTACCTGCAGCCCGGCGGCCTCGACTCAGTGGCACTGCTGTACCCGCCGTCTGATGCCGGAGCCCCTCTACTACACGCTGCCGGAATTCGATATCAAGATTTCGTTCGAGCCCGTCGATTTCGTGCAGGTGAATCGCGACATCAATGAGCGCATGGTGCACCTTCGCCGTGCAGCAGCTTGCAGGTCGGTCAGCAGGACCGCGTGCTCGACCTGTATTGCGGTATCGGCAATTTCTCATTGCCGCTGGCGAGGACGGCGGGCCGGGTGCTGGGCGTCGAGGGCGATGCGGGCCTCGTGGCGCGCGCCGCTGACAACGCGCGGCAGAACGGCTCTGGCCAACGCCGAGTTCCGGGTTGCGGACTTAAGCAAGCTGGACGGCAGGGAAGGCTGGATACACGAAGGCTGGGATCGCCTGTTGCTGGATCCCGCACGCAGCGGTGCGGCGGAGATCGTGGCGCTCATGCACGTGCTCGGACCGCAGCGCATCGTCTACGTCTCCTGCCACCCCGGTACGCTGGCACGTGATGCCGGTATGCTGGTCCATGAAAAAGGTTACCAGCTCGAATCCGCGGGTATCATCGATATGTTCCCGCACACGGCGCATGTAGAATCGATCGCTGTGTTCACGAAGTTGTAATTGCGACCTGCGAGGCACGGCGGATGTCACTAGGACCCGTAATGCTGGACATTGACGGACTTCACTTAAGTCCGGCCGACCGCGATCTCCTGAAGGAGCCCGCCGTCGGTGGCGTGATCCTGTTTACGCGAAACTTCGAGTCTCCGGAGCAAATCGCGGACCTGGTCGCGGACATCCGCGCACTGCGTCGGCCGCCGCTGTTGATTGCGGTCGATCATGAGGGCGGGCGCGTGCAACGCTTTCGTGAGGGATTCACGGCGATACCGCCCATGCGGCGCATCGGGCGCGAGTACGACCGGGACGCGGCGTCCGGTTTACGCGCGGCGCGCGAGGCGGGCTGGATCATTGGCGCGGAACTCCGCGCCGTCGGCATCGACCTCTGCTTCGCGCCCTGCCTCGACCTGGACTGGGGCGTCAGCGAGATCATCGGCAATCGCGCGTTTCATAAGAAACCCGATGCCGTTGGCGAACTGGCGGCGGCATTCGCCCGCGGTCTGCGCAGTGCGGGTATGGCGGCCGTCGGCAAGCATTTCCCCGGTCACGGTGCCGTGCTACACGACTCTCACCTCAAGCTGCCGGTCGATCGTCGCGAATACGGACTGATCCTCGATGACATGCGACCGTATGAAAGAATGATCGGCAACGGTGTGCTGGCCGGCGTCATGCTGGCGCACATCATCTATGAGCGCATGGACCCGCTGCCGGCGGGTTTTTCCACCTACTGGATTTCACGCGAGCTGCGTTCACGGCTCGGTTTCGGCGGCGCGATTTTCTGTGACGACCTCAGCATGAAGGCGACTCATGAGTTTGGTTCGATGGCGCGACGCGCGCGGCTGGCGCTGGATGCGGGTTGCGACATGATCCTCGTCTGCAATGATCGCGAAGCGGCGCAGCGCGCGGTGGGCGCCCTGAACGAGTACTCGAATCCATTGTCGCTGGTGCGACTGGCGCGCCTGCACGGTACTGGCCATCCGCTGCGCGAAACGCTGCTGGCAAGCGACGAATGGCAGTCGATCAACGCCCAATTTGCACGCTGGAGCGAACGTCCCGAGCTGCACCTCGATGCGTGAGGAACAGGCCGCATGACAACGCCCGGGACGTTTGCGCTGGTTCTGGGCAGCGGTTACCCGCTGCCGTTGGCAGACGTTGCCGGCCAGTGCGTGGAGACGCGTTTTGGCAAGCCCTCGGGCGCCATCCGCCGAATTAACCTCGGCGGCCGAGACATACTGGCGCTCTCTCGCCACGGCGACGAACACTCGCTTCCTCCGCACGCTGTGAATTACCGCGCCAACCTGGCCGCGCTGCAAGAGCTCGGTGCGGACGCGCTGATTGCCCTGAATACCGTCGGCGTCGTCTCCGCTATCAGGAGCTGTGGTGAGATCGCCTTGCCTGATCAGATAATCGACTACACCTGGGGCCGGGCACAGACGATATTCGACGGCGACGATGGCGTTGTTAAGCACATCGATTTTACGGAGCCGTTTTCAGTCGATCTGAGACTCGCTTTGCTGCACGCGTCGCGCGCCGCCGGGCTGGATTGTTATGACGGCGGGGTGTACGCGGTGACCCAGGGGCCAAGATTGGAAACCGCGGCAGAAATAGATCGCCTGGAACGTGACGGCGCGGACTTTGTTGGCATGACCTTGATGCCGGAGGCCGCGATTGCCCGTGAGCTTGGCCTCCGCTACGCGTGCGTGGCGATGATCGTCAACAGGGCCGCGGGCAGGGGGGATGTGCCGATACACGACGATGTCGAGGCCAGTACGCAGTCTGCATGGGGCCGGGCGATGCAGCTATTGCAACAGTTTTTCAAACAGGCGTAGTGCGACACTCAATGACAGCCGTTAACAAGAACATCCTCGAGCAGGTCATTGCGGATACGACCGAACCGTTGGTGGTGGTGCGCATCGACCGGCCCGATTGGCCGGTCGCCCTGGCGAACCCGGCATTCGAGAACATCGCAGGGAAGCATCTCTTAAAACGCCCGTTTGCGGACGTTATCGAGGGGCTGGCCGGGCGCGATATTGCCATCGAGGTCAGTGAATGCGTGCGCTCCCGGCAGGAGACAAGTTTCCCGATCGAGTCCAAGGGCCGTGAGTTCTTGCTGGTACTCAAGCCGCTGCTGCTGCCGGGTGAATCCGAAGCGCGCTTTTACGCGGCTTTCTGGCGCAGTGCCGGGGTTGGCGGCAGTGTCGAGAATACCGAGTTGCACCAGGCGCTGCTCAAGGCAAAGCGTCGTATTCGCGACCTGTCGCGCGACGACGCAACCACCGGACTGCTCAATGGCCGGGCGTTTCGCGAAGTATTCGAGCACGACTGGGCTGTCGCCGCACGCGAGCAGAGCAAGTTGTCGCTTGTGGTGTTCACGCTGGATGAGTTCGACGCCTACGTCGGCGTTTTCGGGCAACACGCGGCCGATTCCTGCCTGCGACGTACCGGCCAGGCGATCCGGCGTTGTTTGCGCCGCGCCAGTGATGTTGTTGCCCGGCCGGGTGAGGCGGTGTTTATTGTGCTCTCACACGCTTCAGACGAAGCCGGCATTCATGAATTCGCGCGCCGAATCTCAACGGCTGTGCGGGAGCTCGGCCTGCATCATCCGCGATCGACCGTCTCGAAGTTCGTGACGGTCTCGTTCTATGTCAAGGTCGTGGACGCCTATGGCGAAGAGCAAAACCCGGGCGCTTTCCTTGAAAACCTGCCGGGCTGGCTGGCCGGCTGATTCGCCAGCGGCGTTGCTGTTAGTCCCGGTCGTCCTCTACGCGGCTTACCTTGGCCAGAACGCCGAATTTCGGGTGGTCGAAGTAACGTAACTCATCGCTGCGCAGAATTCGGTTCTCGTTTATTCGATACCGCACAGCGCCCGGCGAACGTAGCCCGCCCGGGTCATTGCCGAGGCGATCCATCGCGAAAGTCGGACCCCGGCCCTCCGGCACCCGCGGCCAGCCCGCCCGCGTCCGGGGCATCGAGCGCGAGATCAACAACGAGATGCAGATAGCGGCCGAGGTAGAGCGTAAATCGGCCCTCAAGTCCTCTCGGGACTCCGCGGAAACGGCTGAGCTCGATCGGCAGTGTCTCTTCCGCCGGCCAGGTGGCCTGCGTCCAGCCGAAGTGCATGACCGGGTCGTAGACCTCGAGCAGCTCGAGCCGGCGCGCGGTGTCATTCATAGAGAACTCGTTTCTATTCAGCGCGACGAACTCGATGTCGCGGATGCGTCTCGGCAGCCCGTCTTCAGGTGCTGCTGCGGCGGCCTCGTCTTCTTCCCTTTCCGAGCCGAACAGCGACTCTCGGCGGCGGCTCGTCGGGCGGGAAGACCTCACTGCCCGTCGACACCTCCTGGGCGTATTTGAAAATAATGATCTCAACCGTATAGCGCCGTATTTCCTGTTCTTCGGGAAGCACGTCGTCCTCTGCAGTCGCCGACATGAGCGGCTGCAGCATGAGCAGCACGGTGAGCAACATTCGCCTGGTAACAATCATTCGCACAAATCCCTAGTCTTTGACCGCGAGGTCGCGTAATAGCGACTCGATTGTACTGAATCGCGTTTCGATATCCGACAAATCATCACGAATCTGCAGGCGATGCGAGCCCTGCAGCCGATATCGACGACTGTCATTTTGCACTAATTGCACCAGTGCGACAGGGTCTATGTGGCTCACTTCCGCGAACAGGAGGTATCCGCCGTTGTCCGCTGCATCGATTTTCTCGATACCGAGCGCCACGGCGGATTTCTTGATAGCCGCGATGCGCAGCAGGTTTTTCGCGCTTTCGGGAAGCAGGCCGAATCGATCGATCAGCTCAACCTGGAGTTCCCGTAACTCGCTGGCGGACTCGGTGGCGGAGATCCTTTTGTACAGGATCAACCGCAGGTGCACGTCGGGCACGTAGTCGTCGGGCAGCAGCGCCGGAATGTGCAGGTTGATATCCACGCCCGCGTGCAGCGGTGCGTCCAGGTCGGGTTCGTCGCCGGAGCGCAACGACTCGACGGCGCGGCCCAGCAGCTCCGTGTAAAGGGAAAAGCCGATCTCCTGAATCTGCCCGCTCTGCGTGTCACCGAGCAACTCGCCCGCGCCGCGAATCTCCAGATCATGGGTTGCCAGCGTGAATCCCGAGCCGAGGTCCTCGAGCGAGTCGATGGCTTCCAGCCGCTTGATCGCGTCAGCGGTCATTACGGCCTTTGGCGGCGCCATCAGGTAGGCGTAGGCACGGTGATGCGAACGCCCGACTCGACCGCGCAGCTGATGCAGCTGCGCGAGGCCAAAGCGATCCGCTCGATTGATCAGAATCGTGTTGGCGGTTGGTACGTCGATACCGCTTTCAATAATCGTCGTGCATAACAGTACGTTGAAACGACGATGGTAGAAGTCGAGCATGACCTGTTCCAGTTCCCGTTCCGGCATCTGGCCGTGACCGATCCGGATACTGGCCTCCGGTACCAGCTTGATGAGTCGTTGCTCAATGCGGCCGATGTCCTCGACGCGGTTGTGAATGAAATACACCTGGCCACCGCGCTTTATTTCACGCAGGCACGCCTCCCGAATGATGACGTCGTTCCATTCCGTTACGAAGGTCTTTACCGCAAGCCGGTCGGCAGGCGGCGTGGTGATCAGTGACATTTCGCGGAGGCCACCGAGCGCCATGTTCAGCGTTCGCGGAATCGGCGTTGCGGTCAGCGTCAGAATGTCGATCTCGCTGCGCAGAGACTTGATCGTTTCCTTGTGTCGCACGCCAAATCGATGTTCCTCATCAACAATGACCAGGCCGACATCGTGAAAATCGCGCGTGTGCTGCAGCAGGCGATGCGTGCCGATGACGACGTCGACATTGCCGGAGCGAAGGCCCGCGACAATGTCCTTTACCTGCTTGGCAGACTGAAATCGCGACAACACCTCCACACGAACCGGCCAATCGGCAAACCGGTCACGGAAATTCTGGCCGTGCTGTTGTGCGAGCAGCGTTGTGGGAACCAGGACGGCGACCTGTTTGCCGCCATTGACGGCGGCAAATGTTGCCCGCAAGGCGACTTCGGTCTTGCCGAATCCGACGTCGCCACAAACGATGCGGTCCATCGCCTGGTCGGAAGCCAGGTCGCGCAGCACGTCGTCGATGGTGTCGGCCTGGTCTTCGGTCAGTTCGAACGGAAAGCCGGCTTCGAAGCTGCGGTAGTCGGCTTCCGGCCAGTGAAAGCTGAAACCCGGTCGCGCCGCGCGGCGCGCGTATACGTCCAGCAGTTCGGCCGCAACGTCGCGAATTTTCTTGATCGCACGACGCCTGGCTTTCGCCCACTGGTCGCTGCCGAGGCGATGCAGCGGCGCATTTTCAGGCGACGCGCCGGTATAGCGGGAAATGAGGTCAAGCGCGTGAACCGGCACGTAGAGCTTGTCACCGTCAGCGTATTCGAGATGCAAAAACTCGGCTTTGATGCCGCCGGTATCAAGCGTTATGAGGCCAAGGTACCGACCCACGCCGTACTCTTCGTGTACCACGGGCGATCCGGGTTCGAGATCACTCAGCTGGCGAATAATGGTTTCCGGATCGCGCGCGCTCTGCCGCCTGCTGTCGGCGCGTACTGGCACGCTCGCCGAACAGCTGCTGCTCGCTGATGATGGCTAAGCCTCTGGACGGCAACACCACGCCATTTTCTATTGGCGCGACGGCAACGCCGATGCGCTGCTCGAGTTGTGTAAACATCTGCCAATCCGTAACGCGCGCGAGATTCAGCCCGCGTCCCGACAGCAAGTCGAACAGTTGCTCACGACGACCGGGTGAGTCCGTCGAAAACAGTACGCGTCCATCGAAGGATTCCAGGAATTGCACAAGCGACGCTGCCGCATCCTCATAACGGGTTTCGATCTTCAATGCCGGCGGAATACGCGTGTCGAAATTGCGCCCCGCCGGACCCTCCGCGACGGACGGGCCGGAATAACTGATCAGCGGAAATCTTGCGAGCGCGTGCTTTACGGCGTCCGGCGAAACAAACGTTTCATCGACCTTAAGAATGGGTCGCTCTGTATCGAGACTGCAAAGCTGGAATCGCTCATTGGCCTCCGCCCAGAACTGCTGTAACAGCGACTGCAGTGCGCTCGGCGCGAGCACGGCACAGTTGCCGGGCAGGTAGTCGACCAGCGTTGCGGTGGTCTCGAAAAAGAGCGGCAGGTAATACTCGATGCCGCCGTGCGCGATGCCGTCGGAAACCTCGCGGTATACGCGGGATTTCCCCGGCTGGCCCTCGAAGCGCTCACGGTAACGATCACGAAAGGCGTGCACGGCGTCGCTGTCCAACGGCACTTCGCGCGCGGGCAGGATACTGATACGTCCGACCTTTTCACCGGACAACTGGCTTTCGGCGAAGAAGTAGCGCAGCGATTCGATTTCGTTATCGAGAAAGTCGATGCGCACCGGAGCATCGCTTCCCATGGGGAAAATGTCGATCAGGGAACCGCGGACGGCAAACTCGCCGTGCTCCGAGACTTGTGGAACGCGGTAGTAGCCGGCCTCAACAAGGCTGTTGGTGAAGTCCTCTCGCGGCAACACCTGCCCGGTCGATAGCGACAGGCTGCGTGCGGCAACGTATTCGACGGGAGGCAGTCGTTGTTGCAACACGCTGGCCGCTGCAATGATGATGCCGTGCTTCAGGCGCGGCAGGGCGGCCAGCACCCGCAGCCGCTGCGAGATGATGTCCTGGTGCGGTGAGAAGCTGTCCCACGGCAGGGTCTCCCATTCAACGAAATGCTCGATCTCGAGTTCGGGACCTGCGAAAAAACGAATTTCCGCTTCCAGTTGATCGGCATGGCGCGGATCGTCGGCCAGCACCAATAGCGGCTGACGGATCGTTGCCGCCAGCTCGGCGGCGGCCAGCGCGGCACTGGCGCCCACCAGGCGTCCCCACGCCATCGGGGCGGCGGGCGCTGGCAGCGTCTCGTCAACGGGAATCAGAACAGGACTAGTCAATGGGGCGCTTCGGTTTGCCGGGAATCCTCGGGGACGCGATTATTGCACAGACCTCGAATTCCGCGGCCATGACGGTTGGACACAAAAAAGCCCGGGTCGTTTCCGCCCCGGGCCGGTTGGTGATTGAGCGCTGAAACTAGCGCTTGGTAACGGCGTGGATTACGCGGTCGTGCTCGAAATAGACCACGAAGTCCTTGTATTCCCAACGTGTTATCGGCGGTTCGCCGACGGGCGCGCGCACGGAAACGGGGCTTCCAAACCGTGACTGCACGCTGTTTTGTGACATGCCCCGACTCGGGCGTGCCTCGCCGGAACTGGCTGACATGCCGTCCATTTTCAGCGTATCGGCCTCAGTCACGCCGAAAAAGGCCAGAAAAAGGGCGACAAGGGCAACGCGGTGCAGCTTGGTCATTTCTAAAACTCCCGAATGCGGTCAGGCCACTATAGCATTGCTCGCCGGACCAAAAAACTACCTCGATCTTGAGGTTTTTACACCGCTGGCGGTGGCAGATATGCGAACTGCGTCACAATGCGCGGCCACGGAAACGCGACTGTTGCCGGGCTGAGGATATGGTTTAATGCGAGCCGATGATCAACCCCGTCGAACTGTTCGTCGGGCTGCGCTATCTCAGGGCAAAGCGGCGCACCCGATTCGTATCCTTTATCACGCTGATTTCGTTGCTCGGTATCGCCCTGGGCGTCGCAGCGCTGATCGTGATCCTGTCCGTCATGAACGGTTTCGAGGGCGAGCTCCGCGGTCGGCTCCTCAGCATGTCGGCGCACGGCACCCTGACCGGTCGCGACGGCATTATCGAGAACTGGGAGCCCCTTGTAGACGCCGTAGCGCTCGAGCCCGGCGTTGCCGCGGCGGCCCCGTTCCTGCAAATGGAGGGCATGATCCGGACCGGCCGGGAACTGCATGCGGTGCTGGTGCACGGCGTTGATCCACGCTACGAGGAGCGGCTGTCGGGAGACCGTATCAACCTGGTTGAAGGCAACCTTGAGGTCTTAGCGCCGGGCAGCCGCAGCATCATTCTTGGCCGGATCCTCGCTTACGATCTCGGTGCCCGTCATAGGCGATGGTGTCATCCTGTTGATTCCGCGACCGGTCGGCGACGGCACGCTTGACGCCCGTGCTGGAGCGCTTTGTCCTGCGCGGAGTCTTCGAGGCGGGCTTGCAGGATCACGACGGTTTGCTGGCCCTGGTTCACGTCTCGGATGCCGCCGCCATCCAGGCGATGGGCGATGCCGTCACCGCCGTACGTTTTCGCGCCGACGACGTCATGGCGGCGCCCGCTATCGCCGCTGCGCTGCAGCGGCGCCTGGGTGACGACATCACGACCAGCGACTGGACCGTCGAGAACGCCAGCTACTTTCGCGCCATCCGCCTTGAAAAGATGATGATGTCGCTCATTCTTTCGCTGATTATCGGGGTCGCTGCTTTCAACATTGTCGCGAGCCTCGTTATGGTCGTGACGGACAAGACGACCGACATCGCCGTGCTGCGCACGCTTGGCATGGGTCCCAATGGCGTTGTTCGTATTTTTTTCGTGCAGGGTGCGGTGATCGGCTGGGGCGGCGTCGTGATCGGCGTGTTGCTGGGCGTCGTTCTTGCGCTCAACGTCCCGGTTATCGTCCCGTTTCTCGAGCAGACCTTCGGATTTCAGATCATGCCCGGTGACGTTTACTACGTGACGCGTATTCCGTCAGAACTCGAGTGGCAGGACGTGACGATCATCGCCATCTCCGCCTTCGTGCTGACTTCGCTTGCGACGCTATATCCTGCGCGACGGGCGGCCCTCGTCAATCCGGCGGCGGCGTTGCGCTATGAGTAACGTTGATGCGAATTGTTCGACGCTTAAGAATCCTGCTCATGGGTAGATCGTTCGAAACCTGGATCGGTGGCCGCTACGTGCGCGCGCGCAGCAGGAACCAGTTCGTCTCGATGATCTCGGCCATCTCGATGCTCGGCATCGCGATCGCCGTGACCGTTCTTATCGTCGTGATGTCCGTGGTCAACGGTTTCGAGCGTGAGCTCAAGGACAGGCTGCTGGCGATGACGGCACACGCCAGTATCGAGAACATCGACGGCGAACTCAAAACCGCAGACCAGTTGATTGACGCCGCCGTAAAAAACCCGCGGGTTCAAGCGGCGGCGCCCTACGTCGATGGCCAGGCCTTGCTGGTTTTTGCCAGGCAGCTCAGCGGCGTCGAGGTTCGTGGCATCGACCCGGCGCTGGAAGCGGCCGTGTCGGGGATCGCCGGCGTAATGCAGGCGGGGCAGTTGAGTGACCTCGAGGCAGGCAGGTTCAATATCGTGCTGGGCGTCGAGCTGGCCGAAGCGTTGCAGGTCGGTATCGGTGACAAGGTAACGCTGACGCTGGCCGAGGGAAGAGTGACGCCGGCGGGCGTCCTGCCGCGGACCAAGCGCTTTTCGGTCACCGGTATCTACCGCGTCGGCATGTACGAATTCGACCGGCGACTGGCGTTCGTCAATATCGCGGATGCGCAGAAACTGTATCGCAAGAAAGATTCCGTGACCGGCGTGCGCCTCGCCGTTACCGACATCTATGAAGCGCCGGCCATCGTACGCGAGGTCGCGCTGGCACACGGTGAGCCCGTTCTCGTCAGTGACTGGACGCGCCGCCATGTCAATTTCTTTCGATCCATCCAGATTACGAAATCGATTCTGTTCGTCATCCTGCTGATGGTCATCGCGGTCGCGGCGTTCAACATCGTTTCGACACTGGTTATGGTCGTAAAAGACAAGCAGGCCGATATTGCGATCCTGCGTACGATCGGTGCCAGGCCATCCAGTATCCTGAAGATCTTTGTCACGCAGGGTAGTATCGTCGGCGTGGTCGGCACGTTGGCCGGTGTTGCCGCCGGCGTGCTGCTGGCGCTGAACCTCGAAGCCATCGTGGGCTCCCTGGAGTCGGTGTTTGGCATCAAGTTTCTTGCCGCCGACGTGTATTTCATCAGTGACCTGCCCTCTGAGCTACGCTTTGCCGATGTGTTGAAGATCGCCGTGCTGGCACTGGCGCTGGCGCTGATTTCGACGCTGTATCCGGCCTGGGTTGCAGCCCGGACCGCACCTGCCGAGGCATTACGATATGACTGAAACGCCGCTTCTGAAGGGCCGCACTGTGCTTGAATGTCGAAACGTCGTCAGGCGTTTCAGCGAGGGTGAGTCCACGCTGCAGGTCTTAAGCGGCGTCGATTTCGTTGTGCGAGCCGCCGAGCGTGTGGCGATCGTCGGTTCATCGGGCTCAGGCAAAACGACCTTGCTGCAGATTATGGGTGGGCTCGATGAGCCTGACGAGGGTGAGGTGCTGGTCAACGGTGAGGCGATGCATGGCAAAACCGAAGCGGCCAAGGGTGAACTTCGGAATCGTTACATCGGTTTTGTCTACCAGTTCCATCATTTGTTGCCGGAATTTACGGCCGACGAAAACGTGGCGATGCCACTGCTGATTCGCGGCACGGCGAAAGCCGATGCGTTTGCCGAGGCGCGCGACTTGCTGGGCCGTGTTGGCCTTGGCCAGCGGCTGTCGCACAAGCCCGGCGAGCTCTCCGGAGGCGAAAGGCAACGCGCCGCGGTCGCGCGAGCGCTGATTACCCGGCCGCAGCTGGTGCTGGCGGATGAGCCTACCGGCAATCTCGATTCCGGCAATGGCGAGCACGTGCTGAAGTTGATGCTCGAGCTGAACGAGGAGCTGGAGACCAGCCTGGTTATCGTCACCCACGACCTCTCGATCGCGGAGCGCATGGATCGCATCCTGGTGCTGGAAGACGGGGCGTTGCGCTCTTCAGCCTGACTCGGCGTCGTGGCGCCGGCTTCTTTTGCGCGCCTTGTACTTGCCGATGGAAATCCGCCAGAGAATATCGAGGCCGACGTAACCCAGCAGCGCGGCACCGCAACCGAGTAGCACACTGCCGAGCAGCATCGGCTGCCAGATGTTGACGAAGGTATGCGTCACCCAGTCGAGCGACAACTCGAAATTGAACGGCTGCGGCGGCATATCCAGCAGCCTGGCGCCCAGCCGATAGGCGAAATAATAAATCGGGCCCATTGTCACCGGGTTACTGACCCAGGTGGTTACCGCGGCAACCGGAATATTGATGCGCATGCCGAGTGCCAGGAGCGCAGCCAGCAGCGTGTGCCCCGGGAACGGCAGAAAAGCAACGAAAAGCCCGGTGGCAAAAGCCGGCACGATCCAGCGACGCTGCATACCCCACAAGCGGTGATCGTGCAGCAGATGCCGAAACGGCGTCAGGAACCATTGCTGGCTCATCTGATGGCGTTTGAACGCGAACTTCCTAAAAAAGCGTCTTGGCATCGACGGGCTGTCCGGTTTCCATAGTGAGTGCCGAAAAATGATGCAAACGACACATGATCAGGGCCTGTCTGCTGCTGCTGGCAGGGGGGTACGCCGCGCAGCTTAGCAGGTTGTCCCCAGGCTCGGACCTGTGCAGCCTGCTTTTTGTTGCATCAATCGTCCTGCTTTGCTTTCGTCGTCTGCGAGGCGCGGGATGGCCAGTCCTTGGCCTGGCGCTTTTCCTGCAGGCCGGTAACGCGATCGTAGCGGAACGGCTCGTGCCGGACTATGCGGGTGACAGCCTGTTAAGCCGCGTTCGTATCCTCGATTTCCCGACGCGGACGCCGCAGTCCCTTGTCATGCTGGTCGAGCCACTGGACGATCATCGACTGCCGCCACGGTCGCGCGTTAGCTGGTTCAAGCCGTCGCAGGTGCCTGCCATCGGTGAGGTCTGGCAGCTCGAGATCCGGCTGAAGCTACCCCGCAGCTACAGTAACCCCGGCGTTTTCGACGGCGAGGCGTGGCTGTTTCGACAGAAAATTCACGCCACGGGCTACGTGGTCGAGGGTAAACGAAACCAGAAGCTCAGAGACGCGAGGCTTGGTTTTATCGACGGCGTCCGGACTCGATTCGTCGCGAGGGCGACCGTCGCTGCCGCGTCGACCGAGGTAGCCGCTGTCGTCGTAGCCATAGGCGTCGGCGCCCGCCACCTGATCTCGCGGGCGCAATGGACCGACTACGCGCTTTCCGGCACGAGTCATCTCATGGCGATCTCCGGCCTGCACGTCGGCCTTGCCGGCTCTTTCGCGTATCTTCTGGCGCGTCTGCTGCTCGGGTTGCTGCGCGTACCCGGCAACCTGCACGCTGTTGCGATTCTGTGCGGCGTCGCAATGGCGGCACTTTACGCCGCCGTTTCGGGGCTTGGCATCCCGGCGCAACGTGCCGCCCTGATGCTGCTGGTCGGCGCGGTGGCGGTGCAGAGGCGACGGCACGTCGAGCCGGTGTCGATTGTTGCCACAGCCGCAATGCTCGTGTTCGTACGGGATCCGGTCGCTGCCATGACGCCGGGGTTCAGCCTGTCGTTTTCAGCCGTGTTGCTGCTGATCTGGCTGGCGCGCCGTGAGGCACGCAGGCCGCGATCCCGGCGCCTGGCCGCACGCCTGGCCGAGACGATGCGGCAGCTCCTTGTCGTCCAGGTGTTCCTGTTTTTCGGCCTGATGCCGCTGTCTGCGGTGCTGTTTCAGCGTGTGGCCTGGCTGGCGACACCGGTGAACTTTGTGGCCGTGCCGCTTTTCAGCGCGGTCACGGTGCCCTTCACCCTGATCGCACTGTCCGCCGGCGAACGCCTGGCGGTCCTCGGCGATGCAGCACTTCGGGTTGCGATGACGAGTATCGAGTGGCTGCACGCATTGATCAGGCTGCTCAACGCATTTGCCGCTTGCCGACCTGACGCTGGCCGCGATCGAAGGCTGGGCATGGCCCATGGCCTTGCTGCCGTGCTGCCTGGGTGCTGCTGCCGAAAGGCTGGCCGGGCCGCTGGGTTGGCCCATTGGCGCTGGCAGCACTCGTCCTGCACGCGCCGCGACCACCGCCGCTAGGGCTGCATTGACGCCCACGTGCTCGATGTGGGGCAGGGGCTCTCTGTCGTTGTGCAGACCAACCGCCGCACGCTGGTGTTTGACACAGGCGCACGCTTCCCGAGTGGCGGCAACGTTGCTGAACAGGTGTTGGTGCCGTTTCTCGCCTCGAAGCGAATCCGGCGAGTCGACTGGCTGATCGTCTCTCATGCCGATATCGATCACAGCGGCGGCGTCCAGACCGTTCTTGATTACGCGACAGTTGATGCGCTTATGGCGGGAGAGCGGCTCAAGGGCATCCGGCGAGAGGTCCTGCCGTGCTTCGCAGGGCAGGACTGGACTGTCGACGGTGTGCGCTTTCGCATGCTGCATCCAGCGGGAGCCGCATCGGAGAATGGCAACGACTCGTCCTGCGTGCTGCTGGTGTCGACCGGTACCCACGCACTGTTGCTCACAGGCGATATCGAAGCCGACGCAGAGCAGCGCCATCCTGATGCGGGAGGCGCTGGGCGCGATCGACGCGCTGGTCGTGCCGCACCACGGCAGTCTGACCTCATCGAGCGTAGCGTTCGTCGACGCGGCATCGCCGCGCCTGGCGATTGTGTCGGCGGGATTCGCGAATCGCTGGGGATTTCCGAAGGCGAGAGTCGTGGAACGATGGCGCGCCGTGGGCGCCGAGGTGCTGAATACCGCGACATCGGGCGCCGTCAGCCTGCAGCTATGTGCCTCCGGCGGGGTGCAGGAGCGGCGCCTTGATCGCGACGAGCGCCGCCGGTTTTGGCGCGAAGGTGCCCGATAGCGGAAAAGCTCGGCGTATGCCAAGAATTTTGGGCGCGGTCGCTGTATATTTCGTTCTTCTAACCGGGGTCCCCTTTTTATGGTTGAGATAGTCAAATCCGGCGGCTACCTGATGGCGCCCATCATTATCTGCGCGATTGTGGCCATGGGCATCATTCTCGAGCGCTACTGGACGCTGCAGCAAAAACGCGTCATCCCCGAGGACCTCACCAGCAAGGTCTGGGACTGGGTCAAGAAGGACCAGCTGGACCAGAAGCAGATACAGTCCCTGCACCAGGGATCGGCGCTCGGGCAGATCCTCGCGGCCGGCCTGATCAATCGCGATCGCGACCGTGCGGTGTTGAAAGACGCGATCGAGGACACGGGCCGGCACGTGGTCCACGAGCTCGAGCGCTACCTCGAGACGCTCGGCACGGTTGCCGCAATCTCCCCACTGCTGGGCCTTCTCGGTACCGTCATCGGCATGGTCAAGGTCTTTACGGCCATAACGACGCATGGCGTCGGTAACCCGACCGTACTGGCGGGCGGCATCGCCGAAGCGCTGATAACCACGGCCGCGGGTCTGACCGTGGCAATTCCCGCCCTGATTGGCTATCGCTACTACCGTACTCGCGTGGATACGCTCGTCGTAGACATGGAAAAGGAAGCGATCAAGCTGGTCGAGGCGCTGCATCGACGCAACGAAAGGGGGTAGTCATGGCCTTCGCGGATGCGCCGTCGTGGCGCAGAATAGCCAGGTGTCGGAATGAAGCTTAGCCTGCGACCGCGCGCGCAGCCTGAGGTTAACCTGACGTCGTTGATCGACGTCGTCCTGTTGCTGCTGATCTTCTTCATGGTGTCCACGAGCTTCGTCAAGCAGTCGCAAATAGCGATTCGACTGCCCGAGGCCGAGAGTTCCGCTATCGTCGAGGAGCCACCACAACAGATCGACATCATGATCACGGAAAGCGGTACCTACCTCATCAATAATCGCGAACTTATCAACAACCGTCCCGAGACGATTCGCAATGCCCTGCAAAAGGTGTCTGCCGGCAACAGCAAGTTGCCGCTGACGATTAGTGCGGATGCCAACGCCCGGCACCAGCACGTCGTGACGGCCATGGACGTTGCGGGGCGGCTGGGCTTTACGCAGATCAGTATTGCGACCGTCAATGATCCGGTCGAATAACGCGGACAACCCGACAACGTGAGCAAACGCATTGACCCACAGGTTCGCGTTATCTACGGAAGACTGTGGCACTACGTCACGCCGCACAAGCTGATTGGTTTCATCGCGGTAGTCGGCATGGCCGCAACGGCAATGATCGAGGCGGGACTGGTTGCGCTACTGCAACCGCTGACCGATGAGGCGCTGGTCGCAAAAAACCTGGAAACGGCGAAGTGGATACCCTTCGCCTTCATGATCATATTCGTGCTGCGCGGAGTATCCGGTTTCGCAACCGAGTCATCACTCGGCTGGATCGGGCGGCAGGTCATCAGCGACCTGCGACGGCAGGTTTTCAACAAGTTCCTGACACTTCCCGCAACCTTCTTTGACAAGCAGGCGGCGGGTCCGCTGCTGTCACGCATGACGTACAACGTCGAGATGGTCGCCGAGTCCGTCACCAGCGTCGTAACGATCGCCGTTCGGGATACCTTGACTGTCATTGCGGCATTCGCGGTGATGATGTACTTTAGTCCGATGCTGACGGTTTTCGTCGCCGTATTGTTTCCGATCGTGGCGTTGCTGGTGCGTTTGCTCGGTATCGCGTTTCGCCGCTACAGCGGCCGCATACAGGATACGGTTGGCGAAGTCACGCAGGTCACGGACGAAGTCATACGCGGCAACTGGGTCGTCAAGGCGTTTGGCGGGTTCCGCTACGAGCGTGATCGTCTTGTCGAAGTCGATGAGCGCAACCGCACGCAAAACCTTAAACTAATTCGTGTGCGCTCGTTTGGGGTTGCCCTGACGCAGGTGGTATTCGGGTTCGGCATCGCGATGGTCATCTATGTAGCAAGCGCTCAGTCGCTGAACGATCAGCTTACTGCGGGGGAGTTCATCGCCTTTTTCTCCGCAATGATGCTCATGCTGCAGCCGGTCAGGCGCATCACGAACGTCAATGCGACTTTGCAGCGTGGCGTCGCCGGCGCTGACAGCCTGTTTTCCATAATGGATGAGGCAGACGAAAAGGACACCGGTTCGACGGAGGTGGCACGAGTCAAGGGCGGCGTTCGCTTTGAGGATGTACGTTTTTCCTACAGCGACGACAGCGGTCCCGTCATCGACGGCGTAACGGTCGCCGTGGATCCGGGCGAGACGCTGGCGATCGTCGGTCATTCCGGTAGCGGCAAGTCAACCCTGGTGAGCCTGCTGCCGAGATTTTACGAGCTCTGCGGCGGCGACATTCTCATCGACGACATCTCGATTCGGGATATGACGCTGGCGAGTTTGCGCAGCAATATCAGCCTGGTCACTCAGGACGTCGTTCTGTTTAACGACTCCATCCGCAACAACCTTGCTTATGGCCAGCTCAACTCGCATGCGGAGGAAGACCTGCAGAAAGCGGCGGAAGCCGCCCACGTTCTGGATTTCGTTAACGAGTTTCCGGACGGCTTTGAAACGAAAGTCGGCGACCGTGGCGTATTGTTGTCCGGGGGGCAGCGTCAGCGCATTGCGATCGGCAGGGCGCTGCTCAAGAATGCCCCGATACTGATCCTCGACGAAGCGACGTCATCGCTGGACACGCAATCCGAGCGGCGTATTCAGGACGCGCTCAATGTATTGATGAAAGATCGAACCACGCTGGTCATCGCACATCGCTTGTCGACCGTCGAAAAGGCGGACCGGATTATCGTGCTCGACGCCGGGAAAATCGTTGAATCCGGTACGCACGCCGAGCTCATTGCGCTCGACAGGCACTACGCCCGGCTGTATCGCATGCAGTTTAGCGACGAGAACTAGCGTCTTGAGCGCGGCGTATCGATGGCTACATCGCGTGTGGTACGACGGCGCCGTGACGGGATGGCTGCTGCTGCCCGTAAGCGGGGCTTACTGGCTGGTCACGTCGCTGCGTCGTTTCCTCTACCGAGTCGGTCTCTTCAAGGTTTGGCGATCGCCTGTTCCCGTGATCGTGGTGGGCAATATTACGGCAGGAGGCACCGGCAAGACGCCTACGGTGATCTGGCTGGCTCGCGAGCTTGGCGCCCGCGGTTTTTCACCCGGTATCGTCAGTCGCGGCTACGGCGGCAGCGGGGCGAATTCGACCCTGCGTGTCGATTCCGATAGCAGAGCTTCTGAGGTCGGCGACGAACCCGTGCTGCTCGCGCGGCGGAGCCTGTGTCCGGTCGCCGTTGACGTGAACCGCGTGCGTGCAGCCGAAGCGCTCGCACAGGACGGCGTGGACGTCATCATTAGCGATGACGGGCTGCAGCATTATCGCCTGGACCGCGACTACGAGATCTGCGTTATCGACGGTGCGAGGGGGCTTGGCAATCGTCGCCTGTTACCGGCGGGACCGCTGCGCGAGTCGCCGGCACGGCTGAACGATGTGGACCGGGTGCTGGTCAATGGGTCGCAGCAAGCGCGCGCCGATCTGACGGTTGCGGAGCAGAATGCGGCGGAGTTCCAACTGCTCGCAACGCATGCGTGCCGTCTCCGCGACTCGGTTGAGCAACCCCTGGCGCAGCTTTTCCGGCGCATCAGTACACGCCGTGGCAGCGATCGGGAATCCCGGGCGTTTTTTTGAGATGCTGCGCAAACTGGGGCTACAGGTGGTCGAGCATGCGTTCCAGGACCATGCGACATTGGACCCTGAACAGCTGGAGTTCGGCGATACGCTGCCGGTATTCATGACCGAGAAAGATGCCGTTAAACTCGGCAACGGTGTAGACGAAAAACTCTGGTACGTTCCGGTGGAGTTCCATATGGAAGCCGTCGCGGCGTCGTCAATAATCGAGCACATTGAGTCGCGCCTCTGCGACAGGATGCGTGTTGCATGACCAACTTCGTTGTTGTTATTCCGGCCCGTTACGGTTCGACGCGCTTGCCTGGCAAAGCGCTCCGGGAGATCGCCGGCAAAACGATGCTGCAGCACGTTTACGAGCGGGGAGTTGAAAGTGCGGCAGCGCGAAGTGGTGGTCGCGACGGATGACGAGCGTATCGCCGATGTTGCGGACGCTTGCGGGGCGACGGTGTGCATGACGGGAAGCCAGCACCGCTCCGGCACTGAGCGTATTGCGGAGGTCGCCGATTTACTGGATTGGGGAGACGACCTCATCGTTGTCAATCTGCAGGGCGATGAGCCCACCATGCCAGCCTCGCTCATTGATCAATGTGCCAGGCTGCTCGACGCCAGCTCGGCGGACATCGCCACGCTGGCGTCTCCCCTCCATACGGCCGACGATCTCGATAACCCGAACATTGTAAAGGTCGTACGCGACGACTCAGGTCACGCAATATATTTCAGCCGATCATCGATTCCCTTTGCGCGTGAAGCCACAAACCGCGAACTCGCGGCGAGCACCGCGCTGCACCACCACGGCATCTACGCGTATCGCTGCGGCGTGCTACGCCAGCTCGTTGCGGCCGAGCCGTCCGATCTCGAAATCTGCGAGCAGCTGGAGCAGCTGCGGGCGTTATCTATTGGCATGAAAATCGTTGTCGGCATTCCGTCGGAGCGACCTGGCGCCGGGGTAGACACGGCGGAGGACCTGCGGCGAGTAACGCGGGAACTCGCAGAGTAACTGTGAATAATGTCACAAAATTCAATAGGATAGGTACAAGCACGAATTGCTTTCGTCATCCGCGTGCTGCATATATCAAGTTACTTGGAGAGCGGAAAAAACACGGAACAGTTGCGGCGGAATGGACTATCCACTGTGCAGACGATGCGGACTTGATGCGGTTGGCATAGCCGAACGGCTGCAACTGGTCGAACTCGATAGCGCCGAATCTCAGGCACCCGGGCGCGTCCTTCACGAACAGGTTGTGCGTCCCAACGTGGACGCGATCATTGACCGCTTCTACGCGGCGATCGGGAAACTGCAGGAATTCAGTCGCGTGACTGAGGGTCGTGTCGATACCGTTCGGGAGCGTCAGAAACAGTACCTGCTGGGATTAGGCGTGGGCATCGACCGTCCCCAGTATTTTGAGGACCGACTGCGCGTTGGTGCGGTACACCAGCGTATCGGGATTTCCCAAAGCCTCTACCAGTGTACCTTTCAGGGTTTGCAGAGCCTGCTGATCGAGCACATTCCTGACACGATACGAGAGGACGCGCCGGCATTCGAAGCGCTGCTGGAGTTCATACTGAAGGTGACCACGCTGGACGTGTCGTTGGCGGTGGAGAGTTACTTTTCGGCCCGGGTTTCCGATCTCAAAAGGTCGCTCGACAGTGAGCGTGGTGAAACTCACCGGCTGCGCAAGCTGGCGATTACTGATGCGCTGACAGGACTGTACAACCATTCGCATTCGCGTCGCTGCCTCGCCACCGCCTTGCAGGAGGCCAGGGATGAGGGCCGGCCACTGTGCGTGGTTATGGCGGACCTTGATCATTTCAAGGACGTAAACGACACCCATGGCCACCTCGTTGGCGATGAGGTTTTGCGCATCGCGGCGAGCCGCATGGTGTCCGGCGCGCGCGCGGACGACGAAGTCTGTCGTTACGGTGGCGAGGAATTCCTGTTCGTGCTTCGCAACTCGAATCTCGCGGGCGGTGCCGAGGTGGCGGAGCGAGTGCGTGCCCGAATCAGTCGGGATGACATTCGGGCGAGCGGCAATTTACTGCAAATCAGCGTCAGCCTGGGCGTCGCCGAAGCGCGCGCCGACGATACCGTGGACACCCTTATCGATAGAGCTGATGCCATGCTGTATGCGGCCAAAGCCGCAGGCCGCAACTGCCTGCGCGCCAGTTAACGCTGGCACCGCCTCGCAGCGGGCGGCGCTGGTTCACATTTGTTTGGTAGCGGAAAAAAGCCCGGTGGAGGCAGGTAAGCTGCGCTAGGCAAAGCCCAGCCCCGCCAGCAGCTCGATGCTTTCCGCGCGAATGCCGTCGAGATTTGCCAGCAGTGCGCTGACTGGCAGTAGCTTGGCCTGCTGCTGTGTTGCGATACAGCGATCGAGAATCTTTTGCTCGCGCTCCTCGTACGGGATCTCGTCAAAGTCGTCTTTCTGTAAGCAACGACAGGCACAGGTTGTCGGCGACCTGCACACAGTAGATGAGCGCATCGATAGAGCCCGGGATAATCTGTTTCTCAATCGGGGTGTGATGGCGCCTGATGACGTCGCAAATGGAATCCGGCAAACGCCAGTGCTTGCAGGCTTTGAAGCCGAGTTCACTGTGCGTGATCTTGTAGATGGCGACATCGGCCTCGATCAGTTCGTCGGGCGTTTCCCATTGGCTTTCATCCACCGCTAACAGGTTCGGCGGCGCGTGCTGGAACATGACAAAGCGCCCGATGTCGTGTAGCAGCCCGACGAGGTAGGCTTCGGCCGGATCGACCTCGAGGCCGGGGGCGAGTTCTGCCGTCTTTGCAGCCGAAAACGCACAATAAACAGAATGTTGCCACAAGCTCACTTCGTTGGGCTTGGTTGGCATGAAGACCTGCTGCACCGCGAGTGATGCAACATGGCTGCGGATGACCGCGGCACCGAGGCGTGTCATCGCGTCGCGGATCGTGGCAACGGGAACCGCCGGTGCCGACGAGGCGGAATTGGCCAATGCAATGACCCGTACCGCGAAAGCCGGATCTTCCTTGGTCAGCTTGCCAAATTCCTCGAAATAGTTGTCCGAGTCCGGATTGAGCTGCAGGATTCTGACGAGCACCTGCGGCAGTAGCGGCAGTTCGTCAACCTTGTCCTGCATGCAGCGGAATATCGAGTCGTCCATGGACTGCTCGTTGCCGCCTGTTGCCGTTTCGGCGAGAGTCTCCACGGTTTTGCCTGCTCGGTAATGGACACGCATTGAAGACACGGCGTGTCGAAGCGTGGCGGAACCTGCTCCTCGGCCTGACGCAAGCGTAAGGACCGTAAATAGCTTATCGGCCGACGCCCGTCTTACTTTAGCGCCGCCGGGCACGATGGCCGGAAATGCCGTCGACAGTCAGTCGACTAGGAGGTGGCCGGGTCGCCGCGCCTTTTTTCGAGCTCGAGTCGCACTTCATAGGCGCGCTCTTCGGTTATCGAGTAGCTCGCAATAACCCAAATCGCTATCGCTGACGTCACGATCGGAATGAGAATGTCGAAAATGCGAATCAGTATTATGGTCCGCTCGGATTGATCACCTTCCAACGCGACGTCGAAGCCGGTCGCGGTCAGAAGGAAGCCGCCGACCGCCAGCGCTACAGCCTGGCCGAGCTTGACGACCCACCAGAATATTGAACCGTACATGCCTTCCCGTCGCTCATGCGACACCAATTCATCCTCGTCAACGACGTCGGCAACCATCGATGGCATCAGGGTGAAAAGACTGGCAAAGCCAAACGAAATAAAGGGTGCCGGAATGAGTATGAGCCATGGAATGTCAGGGTTGTAACACACCCATTTGATCGCGTAGCCAAAAATGGAAATTCCGGTCGCAACGAAGAACGTGCGTCGTTTGCCGATCTTGGTGCCCAACCAGATGACGAACGGAATGATCAGAAAGCCCGATGCGATACGTACCGTTCCCTCGTAGCCGGCGAACTCCGAGCCAAGACCGACATCGCCGCCGAACAAAAAGTAGATGATCACATAGAACTGAAATGCTGCGATCATGATGAAGCCGTTGAATACCAGAAACGTTGCAACGCAAAGCTTCTGGAAGGGCTTGAATTTAAGGCTCATTGCAAAGCCCTTCAGAAAGTCAGCCGTGCTTTCTAACAGCGTGCGCTTTTGCGATTCCTGAACGACATCGCTGGCCGAGAACCGTTCGCGAAGAAATATGGCAGGCAGTATGCCCATCGCGATAACGACAATACCGATCGCAAGCGCGAGCCCGGCTGCGCCTTCTCGCATGTCATCGAACAGCAGCTCATTCTGCATGATCCAAAGAAACCATGGCGCGATCAGGTAGGGCGTTTGACCGATAAAGTTTTGCACGCCCATCAGTCTCGTGCGTTCATGGTAATCCGGTGTTAATTCGTATCCCAGCGCCACCCAGGGCGTGACGAAAATCGTGTACGACAGAAAGAAGATCAGCGACCCGGCCAGGAAGTACCAGAAATAGTAGGTTTCGCTGGCGTCCGACGGTAACTGCCATAGCAGCATATAGACCAGACCCGCTGCGATTGCGCCAACGAAGATATACGGGCGGCGCCTGCCCCAGCGCGAGCGTGTGTGGTCCGAAATGTAACCCATCAAAGGATCGGTCAACGCGTCGGTCAGTCGCGGCAGCGACCCCAGCAATCCGACCAGCACCGGACTCATACCAAAACCAAGGTTCAACACGATGACCATGCCGCCGATCGCGGAGGCAAGCAGGTTGTTAGTGAAAGCACCGAATCCGTAAATGACTTTGTGGTGGAACGGAATCCGGTCTTCTGGCGCGGTTTCGTGGTGCGTGGCGCTGCTCATTATTATTATTCAGCCATTCAATGCTTGGC
>CAWEDS010000042.1:0-47439 GCA_963807845.1 uncultured Gammaproteobacteria bacterium | reverse complement strand
GTTGCCAACGTGGCGCCGGTGGCGAACGCCGGTCCCGACCAGCCGGGCGTGCTGCAGGGCGCGACCGTGACGCTGGACGGCTCCGCCTCGTCCGATGCGGGCGGCGATGCACTAACCTATGCGTGGACCCTGACGTCCGTTCCGGCGGGCAGCGCCGCGACACTCAGCAGCGCACGGCGGTCGGCCCGACCTTCGACGTTGACGTCGCGGGCAGCTACGTGGCCGAGCTCATCGTCAACGACGGCACGGTCAACAGTGCCGCCGACACGATCACCGTCACGGTGGGTAACGTGGCGCCGATGGCGAACGCCGGTCCCGACCAGCCGGGTGTGCTGCAGGGCGCGACCGTAACGCTGGACGGCTCCGGCTCGTCCGATCCGGGCGGCGATGCGCTCACCTATGCATGGACGCTGACGCTGCACCCCGGCGGGCAGCGCGGCGGTACTCAGCGATGCGACGGCGGTCAGTCCGACCTTCGACACCGACGTGGCGGGCAGCTACGTGGCCGAGCTGGTGGTCAACGACGGCACCTCCAACAGTGCCGCCGACGCGGTCACGATCACGGTCGCAACGTGGCGCCGACGGCGAATGCCGGTCCCGACCAGCCGGGCGTATCGCAGGGCGCGACCGTGACGCTGGACGGCTCCGGTTCGTCCGATCCGGGCGGCGATGCGCTGACCTATGCATGGACGCTGACGGCGGTCCGGCGGGCAGCGCGGCGGCACTGAGCGACGCCACGGCGGTGGATCCGACCTTCGACACCGACATCGCGGGCAGCTACGTGGCCGAGCTCGTCGTCAACGACGGCACGGCCGACAGCGCGGCCGACACGGTCACCATCACGGTCGGCAACGTGGCGCCGACGGCAAATGCCGGTCCGGACCAGGCGGGCGTTTCGCAGGGTGCGACCGTGACGCTGGACGGCTCCGGTTCGTCCGATGCGGGCGGCGATGCGCTCACCTATGCGTGGACACTGACAACGGTTCCGGCGGGCAGCGCGGCGGTACTCAGCAGCACCACGGCGGTGGGTCCGACCTTCGACACCGACATCGTCGGCAACTACGTGGCCGAACTCGTGGTCAACGACGGCACGGTCGACAGCGCGCCGGACACGGTCACGGTCACGGTCGCCAACGTGGCGCCGACGGCCAATGCCGGTCCGGACCAGCCGGGTGTTGTGCAGGGTGCCACGGTGACGCTCGACGGCTCCGGCTTCGTCCGATCCGGGCGGCGATACGCTCACCTATGCGTGGACACTGACGGCGAAACCGGCGGGCAGCGCGGCAGCACTCAGCAATGCGACGGTCGGTCGGCCCGACGTTCGACACCGACGTCGCCGGGCACCTACGTGGCCGAACTCGTGGTCAACGACGGCACGGCCAACAGTGCGGCCGACACGGTCACGGTCACGGTCGCCAACGTGGCGCCGACGGCGAACGCCGGCGGTCCGTACACGGTTGACCAGGGCGAGACCATCGTGCTGGACGGCTCCGCGTCGTCCGACACGGGCGGCAGCATCGTGTCCTGGGACTGGGATATCAATAACGACGGCACTTACGGCGACGCTCGCGGGCGTTAATCCGATCCTTCCCCACGGGGCTGGCGGGTACCTTCCCGATCGGCCTGCAGCGTTACCGACGACGACGGCGATACCGCCACGGCAACGACCACGCTGACCGATCAACGACATCGGTCTCGTCGCCTACTGGCGGCTTCAACGAGGGCACGGGCACGACGACGGCGGACGCTTGCCGGCAGCAGCAACGGCACGCTGGTGGGTGCTGGCTGGGGCACGGGTGTGCAGCGGTTCGGCATTGAGCTTCAACGGCACGAGCGACTACGTCAGCATCGACAACACGCCGGCGCTGAACATCACGGGCACGGCGATTACGCTGAGCGCGTGGATCTATCCGACCAAAGGCGACGTCGTCAACGGCTCGCGCATAATCTCCAAGCGCACCGATGCCGGCGGCACCGAGGTCTACGCGATGATCCTCGACCAGTATCGTCTCAACTTCCGGCTCGACGGCGTCGACATGGTCGGCCCGATCGTGCGCCTCAACGACTGGACGCACGTCACGATGGTCTACAACGGCACGGACAAGCGCATCTACATCAACGGCGTGCTCGACGCCGACGCCGCCGCAGGCCAAGGGGGACGCGATCGACGCCTCCACCCGCGCCGTGCAGCTTGGCTGGCGCGAGGGCGAGGCGCGTCATTTCAGCGGTCGCATCGACGAGGCGCAGGTCTACGACGTGGCGCTGACGCCGGCGCAGGTAGCGGCGCTCTATGCCCGCGACACGGCGCCGCCGACACCGGCCGGCCTGTACTTCTCCGATATCACGGTCGCAGCAGGGACAGCGGGCTTCAGTGACAGCGGCCATGCGCGTCGCCTTTGCCGAAGTGGACAACGATTCGCTGCCGGACCTGTACGTCACCAATATTGGCGGCGCCGCCAGTACGTCGCGAGCTGTTCTTCAAAAACACGGACGGCACCGCGTTCACCGAGGAGGCGGCGGCGCGCAATATCGACGACGTCGACGGCGGCAGTATCGGTGCCGTATTCGCCGATCTCGACAACGACGGCGACTACGACCTCTTCAACGGCTCGACCTGGCCCGAGTTCCTGGCCGGCCCCGGCAACCCCGAGAACGACAACGTCTACAGGAACGACGGCCTCGGGCGTCTTTACCGACGTGACGGGCTGTCAGCCCGGATATCGCTGGCTACCAAGATCGAGACCGGCGGCGTCACCGCACTCGACTGGGACGCGGACGGCGACCTCGACCTCGTCGGCGTGCCCGGTGGGCGCCGCGAACGAACCGATCGAGGCGTTCGTCAACAACGGCAACTTCACGTTCTCGACCTGGACCGGCGGCGGGGATCTCGCCACGGCCATCGCGGACGAGGGCGTGATCGCCACCGACTACGACGGCGACGGCGACGTCGACATTCTCGCGGGCAACCAGGTCGGCGACTTCGTCATCCTGGACAACAATGGCACGCGGCTTCTTCACGCAGATTGCGCCGGCGACCGCTCGGTATTACTGGCCACTGCGTTAGTCGACGGCATTACGACGGCGGATATCGACAATGACGGCGATCTGGATCTGCTGCTTGTGTACGAGATGGATCGTGCTATTTGTATACGGCGCGACAGTGCTGGCACCTATGCTGCGTATCGACGTCTTTCGCCAATATTGACGGAAAAATGGGCGGCTTCGCCGATCTCGACAATGACGGCGATCTGGACCTCGTTTTCGCGGGCGACGAAAAGGTTTCCTGAAACAACGGCGCTGGTGGCTTTAGTCGCTAGCGCAGTCCGTGCCCGTCTCCGAAATAGCCGATCCCTTATCCATCGCGTTCGCCGACATCGAGGGCGACGGCGACCTCGACTTCGCGATCAGTGCGCCGTTGTCGAGGAACTACCTGATCCGCAACGATCTCGACGGCACGGGCAACAACTGGCTCAAGGTCGAGCTCGCCTGGGGCATCGCTCCGGGTCAGTGCCAGGCCGGTGCTTTCGGTGCCAAGACGCGCGTGTTCGAGGCCGGCACGACCAACCTCGTCGGCCTGCGCGAGTCCACCGGTAACCGCGGCTTCGTCGCGCAGGACGATCCGGTGCTGCACTTCGGTCTCGGCCCGAGAGCGACGGTCGACGTCGAGGTGACCTGGATCGACGGCACGACGACAACGCAGGCTGGCGTGACCGCCAACCAGCGCCTCGTGATCGATGCGTGCCCGTAAATGTCGATGTTAGTGAGTGTGCCTGCCCGCTTCACGGTCGCCCGGACCGTGAAGCGGGCACACCACCTCCCGCTCTTTCACCGGCGCTCGTCATCGTTTGACCTCGAGCGCATCGTCGCATCGGGCCTCACGCCCGCTGCGCCGTCAAGGCCGTAACCATTCCCGAAACCCCGACGTGACGGTGCTGCGTTGACGCCAAGGCGAGCGCAGCCTATCGTGCGGGGACCGAAGCGTCCGGATAAACCGCATCGAGAACAACAAGAACAAGGCCGATAGCGCTCTACGGATCCTGGTTGACACAAGCACTCGGCAGTTTGTCGCCGGACGGGCTCGTGTCAAAGGAGTCCTTGTCGCTGCTCGATGACGTGCTCGGGACTACGAGCGTGTCGCAGCGACAGGCCGTACTGGAAGACCCGGAGCACTACCTCGGTCAGTTCGAGCGGCTGTCCCCGCAGGCGCAGGCGGCGATCCGGGCGGCCGTTGCCCGCTTCGACGCGCACCACGCGGCCGCGGTCGATCTCGGTGGCCTCTATCTTTTCATCACGCGCCGACTGCTCGCCGTGCATTTCTATTTCAAGGAGAACGACGCGCTGCCGCTCTCGGGGCCGCTGGCCGCGCTGTTCGGCATTCTCGGCTTCGGGTTTCGCAAAAGCGGCGAGCGCCTGGCGGTCAAATGGCGGGATTATCGCTATCTCCGCCGCGCCCGGCAGAGCGGCCGCTGGGACCTGGCCGCCGTGCTGCTGAAAGCCGGCGTCGACAGCCGGGACTTTGCGGTCTGTTATGCGACAGCGCTCGAGCAGCATCCCAATCTGTACGCTGCCTGGCACGACACGGCGCGCAATATCGCCTACGCCTCGATCGTCGGCATCGACTTCATTGTGAACGAGCAGGGCTTCTGGCTGATCGAATGCAACATCGGCGCGGGGCTGGATCCGCTTGTTCGACGCGGACCGGTTCGCCGACGGCATCGCCGGCTACGCGAGACAGCACGGACTTAAGCGCATCTGTCGTCGTCAACAACGAGACGGCCGGCATCTCGGCAGGCACTGCGAGCAGCAGTACGAGGCCAGCGCGCGGTCGGCGGGACTGGTCATTCGCATCATCGACCGCGCTTCCTGCCCGCGCAATCGCCTCGAGCGCCGCAGCGCGTTCCCGGACGACCTCGAAAACGATACACTCGCGGCACGCATCGTGAGGCACCCGGTGGCGGTCGACTACCTTATGGGCGACAAGACGGCGTTGCTGCGCGCGATGCGACGCTACCGCGCCGCCGGGTCATGACGCTGCTGTTTCGAATTCCACCGCGCGTTACGGACGAACAGTCAGACGCACTGCCGCAAAAAGCAACGCGTTACCCAATTTTGTGTACAAACTGAACGACGTCGACGGCGGCGCCGGCGTCATTTTTATCAGGGCCGACTCCTTGCAGCATGCACAACAACTCATCGAGGACGAGTCGCGCGACTGGCGGCACTCGGATCTCAAGACGCGACTGGTCCGCCGCGCGAGCCAAAGCGGCGGCGAGTACCAGCCGTTCATCGCATCACATCGGCTCGATGATCGACGGCTGTACAAGATACGCACGCACGCGATCATTTCACCGCTCGGCGTCGAGTTCCTGTCGGCCAATCGCGTCGTCAGCCAGTATGCGATGCCGGAGTCCGTGCCGGTGGGGATCGTCGAGGACAGCCGGCCGTTCATGGTCAATTTCAGCGGCGTCGAATCGGAAGTCGCCGTGCCGGCACCTGAACGAGACGGCAACATCGCGGCGACGCTTTCCGTGGCGCGCGCGGTCAAGTGGGCCATCGACGGCTTTTTCCGCACCAGCGATGTCGGCTCGCCGCAGGCGCCGGGAGGCTAGTCTGCATGGGCGCGATCTACGGGCTGGTCAACCTCGGCAACGACACGGTGCTCAAAGCGATGGGCGATCGCCTGGCGCATCGCGGCCAGGCACGATGGGAATGGCAGGCAGATGACACCGTCTGGCTCGGCTGTATCGAACACGCCGTGAACGCGGTGCCCGAGGGCGATGCCGCGGACCTCCGCTTTGCCTGCGACGGCGATATCTTCCCAGCCGTTTCGCGGCAGGCGAACACGCCGCCGCCGCTTGCGGCGCGCACGATACAGCGCTACTTCGATGAGCAGGGCGCTGACTGCCTGCCAGAGCTGCACGGCTACTTTGCGCTGGCGCACTGGGAGAAGAGTACCAAGACCCTGCTGCTGGCGAGAGACATGCTCGGCACTCGGCCGATCTACTACTGGCAAGACGGCGACGCGATCGCGTTCGCCAGTGAATACAAGGCCCTGCTGTGCGTACCCGGCATCGACGCGACGCCGAACCTCGAGGCGATCCGCTTCCTGCAAAGCCAAAAAAACGTGCCGGCCGGGCAATCGCTGCTCGCGGGCATCAAGAGCGTCCTGCCGGGCTCGGTGTTCGAGTTCCAGGGCGAAAAGCTCAGTAGCCAACGATGGTTCAAGCCCCGGCTGGACATCCGCTACGTCGGCGAAGCACAGCATGCAGAGGACCTGCGAAAAAATTTCCTGCGGGCGATGAGCGAGCAGACCGCCGGCCAGGAGGCCGGCGTTTCGCTTGAGCGGTGGCGTTGACTCCACCTGCCTCGTCTCCGCGTTCCGCGAGCTCTATCCCGACAAACCGTTGCACACGTTTACGGCCGGCTCGTCCGTTGACGACGGAGACGTACGCGCCTCACGGGACGTTGCCGAACGCTACGGCACGCTGCATCACGAGATACTGTTCGGCCCCGAGGAAATCGAGCCCACCTTGCCGACGGTCGTCTGGCACCTGGAGGACCCGATAGCGAGGAGCGAGACGCTGCAGTATTACCTCGTCGCCAAAGCCGCGCGCGAATTCGTCAGCGTATTGCTGACCGGCCAGATCGCCGACAGCCTGTACGCGGGCATGCCGCGGCACAAGATCTTCAAACCGCTGCGGCTCGCGCCGTTCCTGCGCAAACCCATGAGCGAGTTTTACGCGTACACGCAAACCGGCCAGGAGGCGACCACGCCCCATCGGTTCCCTGCTGCAAAAAACCTACTTCGGGGATTCCATTCCCGCGGTACCGTCCGTCATTGGTGCCGCGGGCCATGCGGCGCTGCAGCAACTCCCCAAAGGGCGCGAGGCGCTGAACGTTATGCTCCTCGAAAACGTCATGACGGCAATACCGCAGTGGTTTGCGAAAGTCGACCGACCCAATTTCGCGCACGGACTCGCCGTGTTCTCACCGTTCATCGACCGGCAGCTCATCGACCAGGCCTTCCAGATTCCGGCATCGCTGAAGATTCGCCGCTTTCGCGACAAACACATCCTTCGCCAGGCGCTGGCGCCGTTACTGCCGAAGGCGTTTTCAGAGCGACCAAAATACGCGCAGCGCATGACCTACGACGATCGTTTCAGTGAGGTGCTGCAGGATTACGCCGGCCGCATCCTGACGCCTCTGCGGGTCCAGAGCCGCGGCCTGTTTGTGCCGGGCGAGATTGCGCGCCTGCTGAACCGGGCGGGCGGCAAGGCGTACTCGCCGGAGCACGGCATGCGGATATGGACGGCGCTGTGCACCGAGCTGTGGGCACGCCTGTTCATCGACCAGAAAGGCGCGAGGCCGGACGCGCCACACTGAGCCCGGCGGCTGCCGGCCTCGCCAGCCGCTGTCCTTTGCCTATAATGGCCCTTCATGGAAGATTCGATGCCGCCTGAGAGAAGCCTGTTTCCGAACGCCGCGTTTCGCTGCCTCGTCATCGGCTGCGCAATGGCGTGGTCGGCGTCCGTTGCGGCCGCGTCGTTCACGTTCGTTGCCCTGGGCGACACGGCTTACTGCCCCGGGGTCGATTACCCGCGGTACGCCCGCCTGATCGACACGATCAACGCGGCAGGGCCGGCCTTCAGCGTGCACGTCGGCGATACCGGCTTGCGCCGTACCGGCATCTGTACCGAGGACGCGCAGGCGAACATCGCCGCACAGTTTGCGCGCTTCGATCATCCGCTGATCTACACGCCGGGCGACAACGAATGGACGGATTGTGCGCCGGACGCCGAGCCGCTCGAGCGACTGCAGCGTTTGCGCGAACGATTTTTCTCCGCGCCCAAGAGTCTTGGCGCGAAACCGATGCCGGTCGTTCGGCAGAGCGACGAGTCGGACCATAAAACGATGGTGGAGAATCTCCGCTGGTCACGGGAGGGCGTTCTTTTCGCGACCGTGCACGTGGTCGGGTCGCACAACGGGCTCCGCAACAACACGGAAGCCGCGCTGCTCGAGTACCATGCGCGCAATGCGGCGAACGTGGCCTGGATAGAGCGGACCTTTCAGCTTGCGCGGGCTGAGGGTGCGCCCGCGGTGGTGCTGGTATTCCACGCGGACATGGACTGGCCGGTCGCCGCGCACTCGCCGGGCTATAGCAGTTTCAAGAAAGTGCTGCGCGCCCAGACGGCGAACTTTGACGGGCAGGTGCTGATGGTCAATGGCGACAGTCACGACTTCCTGATCGACAAGCCGTTCCTGGACCCGTCGCACCAGGATCACATGAACGTCACGCGGCTGGTTGTCGACGGTGCGCCCAGCGTTCGCGCCGTCAGGGTCAGCGTGGAGCCGGACACCCCCTGGGTATTCGGCTTTCGCGCCGCTGTTCGAGAAAGGTGAGGGCCGAACGATGGAGCAGCAGCGACAATGCGACGGCGGGGTGGTGAAATGACGGCAACCGGGTGCAGCCGCCGCGGCGGTGAACGAAGCGAATTTTGCCGGGCAGCAAAGTGTGCGGGGCACGGCGTCGAGCGGCAGCAGGCGATCATGGGCCTGAAGCTCATCGTCAACGCCGACGACTTCGGCATCTCCGGCGAGGTCAACGAGGGTATTCGTCTGGCGCACCTCAACGGGGTGCTGACATCGACATCCATCATGCCCGTCGGTGAGTCCTTCGCCGAGGCCGTCGCACTGTCCGCCACGCTGCCCGAGCTCGACATCGGCATCCACCTGACGCTGGTGGGCGAGCGCCCGCTGCTGCCGGCCGACAGGATTCCCACGCTGGTGGATGAGAACGGCCGGTTTCACGCACACGCGACGGTGTTCATGCGCCGCTTTTTGCTGGGCAAGATCGACCGGCACGAGGTGCACGCGGAACTCGAGGCGCAGGTACAGAAGGTGCTGGAGTCCGGCCTCGACGTCTCACACCTTGACACGCATCAGCACCTGCACGCGCTGCCGCCGGTGCTCCGCGAGGTGACGTCCATCGCGAAGCAATACGGCATCCTCCGCATCCGCCGGCCGGCCGAACGGCTGCGGCGCTACATGTTCGGCAACCCGGGTGGGCTCGGCCGGATTGCACAGATGCTCGTCCTGAACACCTACTGTCGCGCCGGGGACTGGCAGGATATGCTGTCACCCCGGGGCGTTCGCCGGGTTCTACTTCGGTGGCCGGCTGTCTGTCGGCAATCTCGCGACGCTGCTCGACGCGCTGCCGGACGAGGGCACCTGCGAGCTCATGTGCCATCCGGGGGCCGCCGCAGAAAGCGACAAGTACGCCGACTGGCAATACGACTGGACGGATGAGCTGGACGCGCTGGTGGACGATACGCTGCCGGAACGGCTCGAGGCAAAGCGTATCCAGCTGATTTCCTATCGGGATATCTGAGGCGGGCCTTGTCCGCATCACCGTGCGTGACCGCGACGGTCGCGCGCATCGCTCAGTTGTCGGCGCTCTCGCCGATGCGATCTCTCACCAGGAATCGCGGCCGTCCGCGGACCTCGATCAATACGCGGCCGAGGTATTCGCCGAGCAACCCGAGGTAGAAAAACAGCGTGCCGAACAGAAAGGACGTGATGGCCAGGGACGACGCCCAGCCGGGTACCACGCTGCCGGTCACCAGCTTCGAGATGACGGCATAAAAACTCGCCACAAACGAGAACGCGCTCGCGGCAAACCCGATGACGACACCAATACGCAGCGGCACCAGGGAAAAGGAGCTGACGCCGTGCCACGCAAACTTCAGCATCTTGCGCGGCGTGTACTTGGTTTCGCCGCTGAGTCGGTCGGCCGAGCGATACGGAATCGTCGTTGTCGGGAAACCCGACCCACTCGACGATGCCTCTCAGGAACAGCCCTTCTTCCTGGAAGCGCAGAATTTCTTCCAGCACCTGGCGATCAACCAGCCGGAAATCGGCCATGCCGTTTTCGAGTCGCACGCCGCTCATGAACGAGAAGATTTTGTAGAACAGGTAGCGAAGTGAGCTTCTTGAGTTTCGGCAGGTTGGCCGGGTCTTCTCTTTTTGTCTTGACGATCTGGTTGCCCGCCTGCCACGCGTCAACCAGGAGCGGGATGACCTCGGGCGGATGCTGCAGGTCGGCATCCATCAGATAATGGCCGTGCCGCGCGAATGGTGCAGCCCGGCGAGCAACGCGTTCTGATGACCGAAGTTTCGTGACAGGCGCACACCTCGTCACGCGATCGTCATGCTTCGTGCAGTGCAAGGATCGAGTCCCAGGTGCCGTCGTGGCTGCCGTCATCCGAAAAAACCACTTCCCAGTCGAAGTCCAGGGACTCCAGAACCGTCGACAGGGCCGCATAGAGTTGCGGGGATATTTCCGGCTTCGTTAAACGCCGGTACGACGACCGACAGGGTGATGTTGGCGTTTCCCATCAGGACATTTCTTCTTCAGCCCGACTGCAAAGTGTCGATTCCGCCCATCGTACACGCGAGATTCGTGGCGGTCCAATTCGTCGGTAGTGCGCACATTCGATCGGCTGCGACGGTCTTTCGATGAAGATCCACCGTCACTGTGTGCGCCGCCGAAACAGCGCCGCCGGCGGTTTTCCCGCCCTCGTGCCAACCCACAGTCTGTTCAAAGTCATCCTGGTAGCCGTCCGGCGTGTCGAAACGCTGATATACGGATAGTCGGCCATATGCTCGAAGTCCACGTAGAAATGGCTCACGTTATTCGCATCGAGGTAATGGAGCAACTTCTCGTAGGTCGTGTAAGGCGCATAAAAGAATGGCTTGTCGGCGAGAAACCCGATGATAGGCGCGCTGTGCGCTGACGGCGGAGGCGTTGTCGTCCGCCTCGATCAGGTCGAACGGGTGCGGCCAGAGAAGCCGGATCGTACTCTACGCTTGACGTTGGCGGGCGAAGCGCCAGTTGAGCGGAAAAACAAGACCCGCCAGCAACACCAGGAAGAGCCCGGGCACGACCAGCCATCTGGGCAGCGAAAAGCGGCCCACGCGGCGCGTCAGCACCGCAGCACGGCTGAAAAGACCGATGCCCTGCAGCAGGCTCAGCATGGGAATGGCCGCCGACAGATGACGTGGAATGATGCTGGTGTGAGCGACCGGCCCGATGAGCAGCAGCGCCAGTATGAACAGGCAATACAGCAGCCCGTAAACGGCGCCGCTCACGTACAGGGTCACCAGCCCGATGACCGCGAGGGCAAAGCCGAAGGGCGTATCTGGTGACTGATATAGTCGCGGTAAATCGTGTCGATATTGTCGATGGACTGCCGGACGCGGCTGCCGATATTCCGCGCGCGAACCGCCGCCGGACTCGACCTTCGCGATGACCTTGCGTAGTTTTCACGAATATAAAGAATGTCTATCTGGTCATCGGCGAAATCGAGGCCGAACATCGCCTCATTCAAGCTTGCGGCCGGGTGAGGCGGTAACGAGCGCTTGCCATGCAACACGGCCGTTAAGTGCCGGCGCACCCATCTTGCTGCTGACCTGCAGAATCTGCGGCACGGCGAGCGCCAGGAAACAGCAGGACATACACGGTGCTATAGCCGGCAACCCTGGGAATGGGCGGTCTTTTCTGGCGTTCGCGAAGGAGCCAGCCGAGGCCAACACGGCAATCGGAATCGCGACGACGTAGAGGATGCCCTCGGTACGATTGAGGAAGGCGAGACCGAACACGAGACCGAGGGCGGCGGCCGCGCCCAGGCTGAACGTCTCCGTTCGCAACTTGCCGCCACAATAAATAGAAGCCGAGGTAGACGTTCCCGAATAGCTCACCTCGGTCAGAACGCTGACCGACAGAGAAATCATCGGGGCGTTGACGGCGAGGATTAACACCGCGAAGGCCGCCGCAACATTGCCGTCCAGTCTTCGCGTCAGCAGCGCACGGCGGCTCACCAGGCAGAAGGCTGAAGAACAAATGACACGAGCCGCGCGGCGGTCTCGGTCTCGCCGGTAAACAGTTTTGCAGCGCACCCATGGCCGGGTAGAAACGGGGTCGAATCGGCGTCGATACTGTTGATCGCGTCCCAGTCCAGCGTAGTAGTACGTGTCGATGCTGCCGAGGTAAACGATGCTATCGGTGTCATCCAGCAGCACGGTGTTGTGCCATGCGATCAATCGCAGGACGGCATACAACACGATTGCAATGCCGAGGAGCAGCGTTGCGCGCCGGGCACCCGGGCCGCTCGAATCAAGCAGGCCGTTTTTCATCGCATTGGCAAGGTCAGTCAATTCCGCAGCCTCCGGCAGCAGCACTCATCATGACGCGTCGAGATTCTCTGGCTCGCGAAAAGCGAGCCAGCGGCTTCCCGCATAAAACATCAAGGTATAGGGCGGGACACCGATGGCCTGGGCCAGGTAACTGTTCACCCCGAAATTTTCTATCAGCAGCAAAACGACTGCCAGGTTCGTCGCGTAGGCAATAAGAAATACGCAGAGGAACCGGGCAACGGCCGGCCACACACGGCCTTGGTACTGAAAAGTCCAGCGTGAGTTGAGTGTAAAGCTTACGGTCAGGCCGACGAGATAGCCGCACACGTTGGCACTGATATCATCGAACCCGAGGAACCACTTGCACGCATAAATAATACCGAGACCGGTAATCGTGTTCACGACACCGACGAGTAAGAATCTTATGAAGGTAGCGCTTGGCATCTGGAGGTCGGTCTTTTTTGTATCCGCGACTTGAGAAGTGACCACACACGGGCTCTTCGTGAAAACTCTGCCACCAGCAAAGCGGGCAATTCGGCAGTAGCCGGTGCAACCGGCTGTGAAGGCGCAAACCTCTCAGGACTCGTGGCGGCGAAAATCCGTCTTACTCTAGCGTTCGGCCCGCTAAAAAAATACCATTGTTTGGCAATTTCGTGACCCAGGTCCTAACTCCCGGCGTCTCCGCAGTTGCGGGTACGCATTCCGGGCCGGCAACACTCCACGGCCCCGCAGCGCCGTCGAGTTACAGCACTCGCTGCGCGACAATCGCGCCCGCGGCGACGCGCACGAGGCTACCGCAGGTGAATCCGACAACGAGGCCGGGCAGGCCCCAGAAGGAACCCAGCCACGCGCCGAGCACGGCCGCGGCCAGCGACACCCACGACCCGATATTCAACTGGTTCAGGCGCCGCTCCTCACCCAGCGCCGTAACGATAGACGACAGGAAAATGGCGGCGACCTTGACCGTCCCGGAGAAGACGGCGGCCGCGATCAGCGCGGTACTCAGTTCGTACTTGTCTCCAAGGATAAGTTGCTTCGCCCACGGCGCGACGAGAAAGCCGCTGGCAATGGCCAGTCCGGTTACCGCAGCCGCCGTTTTCGCTTCGTGCCGCAGTATGGCGTCGCGTTCTGTTATCGACGAGGCGTTGCGCAGTCCCGGTATCAGCGTATAGCTCACGCTGAGTTCGAACATTTTAAACGGCGAGATCACCAGCACCATCAACACGCCAAAGGTTGCGAGGCTTTCGATGTCCAGCAGCTTCGGAATCAGGAGCCTGTCGGCGGAGGCGAACAGCTGAAAAGCGATCATGGTGCCGAAAATAGGGGCCCGTTCGCGCCACGAGGCTTTCCATCCATCACGGACCGCAATGCCGGAATACAGCCGCAGCCCGATCCAGGCCACTATCGCGGCGATCAGCCAGTGCCAGGCGTACACGGAAAAGATCGTCGTTGCCGTTACGCTGACAAAAATACCGGAAGCCACCGCCGCGAGGATCAGGGTCAGGTTCTGGCTCTGCACCAGCCACAACGACCACTTGAACCGCTGCTCGGACTGGTAAACGGAGGCGCCGACCCGGGCAACGCTGGCCGCGGCAATGGTCATCGCGATGAACGGCAGGAAGTGCGGGTCGAGAGAATAGACCAGCCAGGTCAGCGCAACGATCAGCGCCGCGAATATCAGGCCGGTTATCGCAGAGTGGCGAAGCAGCGACCGGTGCGGCCCCGGCCGATCACGCAGCACCATCTCATCGAGGCTTACCGGTCCGAGAATGAGACTGAAGGTCGCGATGGCAAGCACCAGTGAGAATTCGCCGTACTCGATTTTTGTCAGGTGCCGCGCCAGCAGCAGGTTGGCAACCGCCGAGCTCGCACCGCCCATCGTGAATACGGTCGCAACCTTGATAGCGGGGGACAGGAGCTTCATTGTTTTAAAGTAATCCGCCTCGCCGGTGTCAGGGCAATCGCGATGAGCCGCCGCCGTACAGCGGGGCAACGTGCGTGCAGCGATCGAGCGCATCATTGGATACTAAACCGTGGCGCTTGTCACTCGACCGGTTCCCGAAAGAGCGGCGAAGTCGGCGCGAGCCGGGTGGCACGCCGGGCGTTTGCTGCGGCGCCAAATTGACATAAGACGAAATTGATGAACCACGTCAAAGTCTATGAATAATTTATGTTTATCTGGCTGGGTTATACGGGAAAAGCTGGTACTATCCGCGGATGAATACGCCTAATAAAAACAACAACAGCCAATACGTTCTGCCCACGGGGAGCACGGTGCTGGTCACCGGGGCCACGGGTTTTACCGGCCTGCACCTCGTTAAGAAACTCGCCCGCCAGGACGTTCGGGTTCGTGCGATCGTGCGCTCGGAATCCCGCGCTCGCGCCCTGGAGCAACACGGTGTCGAGTGTTTCGTCGGTGAACTCACCGAGCAGGGCGTCGTCGACAAGGCCACGCGGAATGTGAACTATATTATTCACATGGCGTCGCCGTACCGGGTCGCACACGCCTCCAACGATCACCATTACGAGATTCACGTTACCGCGACGCGAATGCTGGCTATCGCCGCGTCGAAACAGCCCGATTTCCGACGCTTCGTGCACGTTTCGACCATTGGCGTCCATGGCCATATCGAACACCCGCCAGCAACCGAAACCTATCGCTTTGCTCCGGGTGACTCCTACCAGTCAACCAAGCTGCAGGGCGAACGGTGCATACGCTGCATCGGGGAAACCAATGGCCTGCCGTATGTCATCGTTCGACCCGCCGCAATTTACGGGCCGGGCGACCTGCGGCTGAGAAAGCTGTTTCGCATGGGTGCCAGTCGATTTGTGCCGATCATCGGATCGGGCCGCGGGCTTTACCACCTCGTGCACGTGCGGGATCTGACCGCCTTCCTGGTGCTGGCGGCAACCCACCCCTCCGCCGTGGGTGAGGATTTCATCTGTGCGAGTCGCGACCCGATTCCCGTGGTCGAGATCATTCGCCAGGCAGGCGAGGTCTACAAGGTGAAGAACCGTTTCATTAAAATTCCGGCTTATCCGGTCATGAGCGCCGCGAAATTGTGCGAATGGGTCTGCCGGCCGTTCGGGATCAGCCCGCCGTTGTACCCACGACGCGTGGCGTTCTTTACCAATGATCGCGCGTTCGATGCATCCAAAATGACGCGACTACTTGGTTTTGAACCCAGTGTCGGAAATAGTGAGGGCATTGCCGAGGCTGCCCTGTCGTTTACCGATGCGAACACCGCATCAAACAGAGAAAGGCCAGAAGTATGACGCTCAGGAAAGCAGCAGTGTCCGTGTTGAAAGCCACGGGTCTCAACCGGATTGCACATGTTATTTATTATCGGCACGTCCATGGTTTCAATTCGGCGACACGCTCGACCCTGGAGGGTCTGGACAAGGCGTTTGCGAAGGCCGAAGAACTGGACCTGTTGAGTCGTGGCGACTATTACGAGTTCGGCATTTTTAAAGGCTACTCGTTCTGGGCCGCGCAGCAAAAAGCGAACGAGGCCGGGGCGAAGGCAATGCGCTTCTTTGGCTTTGACTCGTTTGAAGGTCTTCCCGAAGTAACGGAGGGTCCGGATACCAGTACCGACGACTTTTACGAAGGACAGTATTCCTGTTCCTACGATGCGGTTTACGGCGCACTCGATAAGAAAGGTGTCGACTGGGATCGCACGACCCTGGTTCGCGGTTTTTTCGATCAATCCCTGACGCCCGAGTTACGCGAGCAGCATGCGATGAAACCGATCGCCATCGCGTTGATCGACTGTGACCTGTACTCCTCCACCCGGGACGTACTGCAGTTCATCGAGCCGCTGCTGGCGGCCGAGTCGATTCTGATATTTCGACGATTGGAATTGTTTTAACAAAGATGACGATAAAGGCCAGCGCAAGGCATTTCGCGAATTGCGTGAGCGCCGCGGCGACCTGACCGTAGAACCATTGTTCGAGTACGGTTCATGGGGTGCAGGCTTCCTTGTCCGGTGCGCGTCGGCCACCTGAGCCCGGGTCTTCGCGAATACGTCATAAAGTCACGTTTTTCCCGCCGGAAATCGATTAGACTATTGTGGCTTTTCAGCATGGGCGGCTCGCATACTTAAGCGCATTTCCCGTTGCTTGGTCAGCACGACAACGTGGTACGGGCGGGGATCTGACGGACTCCCTCGCTGCGGCCCGCATTTTTCATACTGGGACTGCCGTAAACTTGGGCAAGATAACGGGATATCACGTCGATGCAGCTTGACCGCCCGAATCAGGATCAACTGCAGGCTATCGGCACCACGACGTTCGACCTGGTCGTAATCGGCGGCGGCATTACGGGCGCCTGCCTCGCGTATGACGCGGCGAAAAGGGGCATGCGGGTTGTCCTGGTCGAAAAAGGCGATTTCGGTGCCGCGACATCGTCAGCCTCCTCGAAGCTCCTGCACGGCGGCATACGCTACCTGCAACAGGGGCGCCTCGACAAAGTCAGGGAATCGGCTTTAGAACGAATCTATTTTCAGAACCTCGTTCCACACCTGTGCACGACCGTGCCGTTCGTTATTCCTGCGTACCGGGACCTGCGTAAAGGTCGGGCGGCGCTCGCGGCCGCGCTGCTTTTGTATGGCGCCGCGACGGCGGGACAGAATCGCTACGCGCGCCTTCCGAGCAGCAAGATGCCGCGTGCGCGCCGGTTGCCGATGGCGGAGGTGCAGTCGATGGCGCCGCTGCTGCAACACGTCGGCAACATCAACGGTGGAATTTGCCTGCCCGAGTGTCACATGGTGAATTCCGAGCGAGTGACTCTGGCACTGGTCAACGGCGCGAAGTCGCACGGCGCCAGGGTGTTCAATTATGCCGAGGCAACACGGCTTCTCCGCGACGGGGGAAAGGTCACCGGCGTAGAGGTCAGGGATGTCGAGACCGACGCATCGGTTGATGTTCAGGCGAAGCTCGTTGCCAATTGCGCCGGTCCCTGGATCCGGGAACTTAACGAACGGGAGCTCGGCAATAATTCCAACCCGATCACCGGCTATTCGCGCGGCGCTCACGCCGTTGTCCGCGGCCTCGATTTGCCCTGTGCCCTCGCGTTACCGACGAATCAGAAAATACAGGGTCTTGCGGACCGGGGCGGCCGGCACATGTTCCTCATTCCGTGGCGAGGGCACGCCCTGGTTGGCACCAGTTATGCCGAGCACCGCGATCCACTCGATGACGTAGCGCCGACCGCTAAGGACATCGCACAGCTGATCGACGGTATCAACAGCGCACTGGGTGAAAAAATCCTGTCAGAGGACAACATCGTGCACGCGTTCGCCGGCATCTATCCGTTAACCGACAGTAAAATCGATTCGGACGTCTACCAGGGTACCGGCGAATACGAGATTGTCGATCATTCCCGAAAAGGCGGCCTGTCCGGTTTCTTTTCCGTTTTTGGCGCCAAATTCACGACCGGCCGAATCCTGGCCGAAAAAGCCTGTGACCGAATTGCGGCGGCTCTGGGCGGCGGATTCGATGCCTGCGCGACCCGCTACGAGCCGACACCGTCGGGGTCGTTTTCCGGGATTCGATGCGCTGCGCGAACAATGCCGCGGGCTGCGTGTAGCGGGCTTGAGCGATGCGACCCTGGAGCATCTCGTTACTCACTATGGCGCACATGCGACGGATGTCCTGGCCCTGGTTGGCGACCAGCCGGATCTGCTGCAGGCGCTGGGTGAAAACCAGGACGTTATCGAAGCGGAGGTGGCGTATTGCGCACGTTTTGAGCACGTGCGCTGCCTCGACGATTTCGTTTTTCGTCGGACCGGGCTGGGTACGCTGGGCAACCCGGGGCGCCCGGTGCTCGAGCGCGCCGCCAAACTGTTAGCCGCCGAACTCGGCTGGTCACCATCGAGAACCACGCTCGAAGTCGAGCAGACGCTCTCCCGATTCACGGTTGGGCATGCGGAAGCACACGCGGCCTGATATCGATGGCAAACAGCGTCAAAAAGGTACTGCACATCGCGCCAACGCCGTTTTTCGCGGATCGTGGCTGCCACATCCGCATACGCGGTATCGCGCTCGCCCTCGAGGAGTTGGGTGTCGATAGCCTGGTTTGCACCTATCCGATCGGCAGGGACGTCAAGGGCGTGCAAACGAAACGGACAATGGGTATTCCCGGCTACTCGCAAGACGGCGTCCGGCCCGTCTGCCTACAAATATCGTCGCCGATGTGCTGCTCATGTTTACCGTGGCCCGGCAACTCTGGAAATATCGCCCGGATATCCTGCATTGCCACCTTCACGAAGGGCTGCTGATCGGCTGGGTCGCGAGGCTGCTCGTGTTCAAGTGGCGCGTCCCGCTGGTCTTCGACATGCAGGGCAGTTTGACCGGCGAGTTGACGGCCCACGGCTACTTCGCCGGTCGGCACCGCTTTAAAAAGGTGTTCGAATTCCTGGAGCGGAGAATCGTGGCGCTCGCCGATTTCTACTTTTGTTCCTCGGAAGCCAGCGAGACACTGCTCGGGACTGTGTTTGACGTCGATCCGGCGCGGGTGATCCTGGTGCGCGACGGCGTTGACGTTATCGATGCGGCCATACCCGAGGCGATCGAGCCGCCGACCGCCAGCGATGACATTGCCACGGCGATCTACACCGGCGGACTTACCGAGAGCAAAGGTATCGGCGTCCTGAAAGAGGTGCTGGTAGAGGCGGCCCGTCGCAACCTCCCGGTCAAGTTCGTCATCGTCGGCTACCCGAACGAGGATCTGAAGGACTACGTTGTCGAAAACGAGCTTCAGGATCGATGTGTCCTGACCGGCCAGGTGCCCTACGAGCAGCTCAAGCAGTATCTTGAGCTGGCCGATGTTGCTCTGGAGCCGAAAGCCGCGGGGTCCGGCGAGGCGAGCGGCAAGGTCGTGAATTACATGGCGATCGGTTTGCCGGTGGTCTGCTTCGACACGTCAAATAACAGGGAAATGCTCGGTGCTTACGGCTATTTTGCTGACGTCCGATACGCCCTGCCGCGTTCGTCGATGCAGCTTGAACAGGCCTTGTCCCAACCGGCCGATGCGCGCGAACGCGGCCTGGCCGGAAAGGAACGGGCAGCCGCCCGCTTTAGCTGGCGTGCGGGCGCAGAAGCGATCATGAAGGGCTATGCCTCGTCGCAGAATCCGGGTACACAGTCCCGGCACGACGATCAGGAAGAAAAGGAAACTGGATGAAAGTTTTGGTCACCGGCGGCACGGGCTTTACCGGTAAGGCGCTGGTACGCAGACTGCTCGACGAGGGCCACGCCGTCGTCGCGCTCGATTACAAGGAAGGCCACAAAACCGAAGAACTGCGCCAATGGGGTGCCGAGGTCATCATTGGGAGCGTTACCGATGAGCGCGTGGTCGCCCAGGCGATCGCGGGCGTCGACTACGTACAGCACCTGGCGGCCGCATTTCGAGAGCTGAATGTGCCGAACAGCTACTACGAAGAGGTCAATGTTGGCGGTACCCGAGTGGTTCTCGAGGCGGCGAAGAAGGCCAATGTGAAGAAGTTCGTCTATTGCAGCACCTGCGGGGTGCACGGCAATGTGGAGAACCCGCCGGCGGACGAAAATGCACCGATCAACGCCGCCGACTACTACCAGCAGACCAAATACGAAGCCGAACCTTTCGTCGAGGAATTCAACCGCAAAGGCCTGCCGTGCACGATTCTGCGTCCGGCGGCGATCTACGGCCCGGGAGACCCGGAGCGTTTCTACATGATCTATCGGCGGGCGGCCAAAGGGCAGTTTCCGATGTTCGGCTCGGGCAAGACGCTTTACCATCCGCTGTATATCGACAATCTCGTTGATGCACTGATGCTGGCGATGGAGCCGGGCGCGGGCGACGGTGAGGCATTTTTGATCGCGGACGAGGATTACCTGTCGATTGAAGAACTGGTCCGGAAGGTCGTCGTCTCCATGGGTGCTGAGCCGAACATCGCTCATTATCCTATCTGGCCGCTCATTGCCGCCGGTCACGTTTTCGAAACGGTCTGCAAGCCGTTCAAAATAACCCCGCCCATTTTTCCGCGGCGCGTGGACTGGTACCGGCAAAACCGGGCATTTGACATAACAAAAGCCCGCAAACTGCTAGGCTATAACCCCACGGGTAAATCTCGACGAGGGCTTGAGGCGCACTTTCGAGTGGTACAAATCCGAGGGCTACCTCTGAAGCTGGCTGACCGCACGGGCCGTACCGGGTACCCCTGTGAACCAAGTCCTTTGTCGGCTGCAGACGACCGGTTATGCTGTATTTTCAGGGCTTGCAAGGCTGATTTTGCGGGAATAAACAAAGAAATCGTTGTCGGTTCCGCAGGTCTGTTCATCACTGGGCCCGCACGCTACAGGATCGCAAACGAGTTTTAGCCATCATGTGTGGAATAGCCGGAATAATTGCCCCCAGCCACGAGTCTGTTATTCGTGCGATGACGGACACGATGGTGCATCGTGGACCCGACGGCGACGGCTATTTCAGTGACGACATCCTTTCTCTCGGGCATCGTCGCCTCAGCATTATCGACCTCGAAGGCGGTCAACAGCCCATCTCCAACGAAGACGGCAATCTTCAGCTTGTCTGCAACGGCGAAATCTACAACAGTCCTGAACTTCGCCGCGAACTGCAGCAGCGCGGTCATCGATTCAAAACGCTGACCGATGTCGAGGTGATCGTGCACCTCTACGAAGAACATGGCCCGCGTTGCGTCGAACACCTGCAGGGAATGTTTGCTTTCGCGATCTGGGATGCGAGTCAGCGTCGCCTGTTCATGGCGCGGGATCACCTCGGCCAGAAGCCGTTGTATTTTTGTATCCGCGACGGGGACATAGCGTTTGCATCCGAAGTGAAAGCCATTCTCAAGTCAAACCTGGTTGCACCGGAGCTGGACCTCGAGGGGCTTTGGCACTACGTCACGCTGCGGTATCTTGCCGGATCATTACACCCTGTTTCGGGGCGTGCAGAAGTTGCCCGCCGCCACCGCCTGCACCTGGCACGACGGCAAACTCGACTTCCACAAGTACTGGCGTCCTGAGTTCACTGCCAAGCGCCAGGGCTCGGATGCAGACGCTCACGCAGGAGCTCGACGAGATCCTGCGCGCCACGGTGCAGAGCCATCTCCTGAGTGATGTCGAGGTAGGCGCATTCCTGAGCGGTGGTATCGACTCCAGCGTGATCGCGGCGATGATGGCGACCATGAACGATAACCCGGTGCCGACGTTTTCGATCGGCGTGGAGGAGCAGGGCTTCAACGAGTTGCCGTATGCCGACATGGTCAACGAACGCTACAAAATGAGCCGGCATGCGCGGGTCGTCAAGGCGGACCTGGTGCACCTGATCCCTGAAATGATTTACCACATGGATGAGCCGTCCGACCCCTTCGGTGTCGGCGTGTTCCTGGTGTCCGACCTGGCGTCAGACCACGTCAAAGTGGTGCTCGGTGGCGACGGTGGCGACGAAAACTTCGGTGGCTACGACCGCTACGCGGGGCAGCGTTTCGCCGAGTACTACAGCTGGTTGCCCGCATGGGTCCGACGGCAGGTGGTCGGCCGTGTCGCAGAGCGTATATCCCGAGTCCTTCGCTTACAAGAGCTTCGCGCAGAAGGCGCGCTGGCTCAATGAAATGTCGTTTCACCAGAGCAGCGATCGCTACTATCACAGTTTGAGTTTCCTGAGATTCACTCATGAAGCAAAACAGTCGCTCTTTAGTCAAAACGCCATCGCGGCGATCGGTGACTGGAACTCAGCGGAGAAAATTACTCGATTTTTCGATTCGGACAATGTCGATGAACTGATTGACCGGATGTTGTACACGGATTTAATGACACGCATACCGGATCACCTGCTGATGATTGCCGACAGGATGTCCATGGCGCATTCGCTTGAGACGCGCGCGCCATTGCTCGATCACAAACTGGTGGAATTTACGGCGAGCCTGCCGGGCCGATCGAAATTGCGCGGCGCCCGGCTGAAATACATCCTGCGCGAGGTCTCGCGTCGCTATTTGCCGAAGGAACTTGTCGATCGTCCGAAGCAGGGCTTTGGCTTTCCGATCGGGCGCTGGTTGCGCTCCGATCTCAGGGATTTTATGCAGCGCCTGCTGGGGGACTCACACCTCGTCGATGCCGGTATTTTCGAAGGTGACTATATTGACAAATTAATGCACGAGCACCTGGACGGCAAGGCCGATCACAACTTCAGGTTGTGGATTCTCATCAATACGGAGTATTGGTACAGAATGTATATCGAAGGCCAGACCGTGGATGAGATGCGCGAACTGACCAGCCACCTTATGGCGGCCTGAAGTTTTTGTTAGCATGCTGGCACCGCCGGCCCCGCCCGCCAGAACTATCGAACGGAATTTGCCGCAGCATCGTGCGCAGACGCAGGAATTTTGAGGAAAAAATGAGAAATAGTGAAAATCGCGAGGGAATGCATTGGTGACTGCCGTTGAAAAACAGGTAACGGAGCCGGAATTGCGCGAGCTGTTTGCGGAAGTGTTCGAAGTCGCACCGGAGTCGGTAGCGGATGCCGCGAGCCCCGAGACCCTGGACAGCTGGGACTCGTTTGGCCATATGCGCCTGATAACGAGCATCGAAGAGCGCTTCGGCATCAGTCTGAGCATGGACCAGGTGCTCGATATCGACTGCTACGGCGCTCTGAAAAATGCCGTGCTCACGGGCGGGTAAGGCCAGTTGAATATCGGCAAGGTGCTGCGTCGCTTCGGGATACCGCCGTCGGTGGTGTCGCTGATCTGCTGGTTCAAGTATCGGGCCCAGGTCAGTCCTCGCGCCGAGTTGGAGCTGAGTGCCAACCTCGAGATGGGTGAAGGCTGCGTGGTCGGCTCGTTTAGCAAGGTGAAGTCGGCGGATGGGCCGTTAACGTTCGGGCGTCGGGTTCAGATTGGCACCCAGTGCTGCATTGCCTCCGGTGCGGCCGGAATATCAATAGGCGACGATTCCATGATCAGCCCGGCTGTTTACATTATGGGCAACAACTACCGCTACGATCGGCTGGACATTCCGATCTCCGAACAGCCGCAGATCTCCAAAGGTATCGTCATTGGTAGCGGTGTCTGGCTGGGCTCCGGCGTTGTCGTTGTCGATGGCGCACAGATAGGCGACGGTGTCATCGTCACGCCGAACTCTGTGGTGTCGGGCCGGGTAGCGCCGAACGCGATCGTCCAGGGCAACCCGGCCAAAAAAATCTTCATGCGCCGCTAGGCCCACCGCTGCAGGAAACGGGCACATTGCCAAATACGATGAGTAAGAACTGTCCCTCAGTCGTTCAACGCTTTGTTGAAAACGTAAGGCGTTTCCCCGAGCGGCCAGCGCTGTGGGCCCACGGCGAGGCGCGCAATTACCTCACGACGAGCCGCGTTGCCGCCGCCATACTGGCGCAGTTGCAGGCGGCCGGTCTCGGCGATGCAGACGAGGATCGGTATTGTCACCGGCGACGACTTTCACACCTATGCCGCCATACTGGCTATTCTTGCCAACGGCTCGGCTTACGTGCCGCTCAATAATCACAATCCCGTCGCCCGCAACCTGGCGGTTGCCAGAGAAGCGGAACTCGCCGCCGTTGTCTCCACCTCGGGAGGCGAACTTCGGGCAGCCGTGCATCACGAGCATGGCAGCGACCTGCCGTGGATCGATGCGATGGATGCGCATTCAGCCTGGCGAACTGCTGCTGGACCGCAGCGTCCCCGATGAGTCACTGGCCTATATCTTCTTCACATCCGGCAGCACCGGCACACCGAAGGGTGTGCCGATCACGCACGGCAACCTCAACCAGTTCATGTCGGTGATGCTCGATTCGGGCTTGTATCGACTTTCAACCCGAGGACCGCTTCCTGCAAATGTTCGAGCTGACCTTCGATCTGTCGGTCATGTCGCTGTTCCTGCCGCTGGCGGTGGGTGCGTGCTGTTTATGTTGTTCCGGATGCGCGTATCGGCTATGTCGCCACGCTGAAGGTACTGCGGGACCAGGAAATCAGCGTGGCGCTCATGGTGCCCTCGCTGCTGGTGTACCTCGAGCCGTATCTCGACAAGCTCAAACTGGAAAAGCTGAGGCTTTCGATGTTCTGCGGCGAAGCCCTGCCGGAGGCGCTGACCGAAAAGTGGCACGCCGTCGCGCCGGCATCGCACATCGAAAACGTCTACGGGCCGACAGAGGCGACCATCTTTTGCCTTCGCTACCCCTGGTCGCCCGAGGAATCCCCGACGAAGGCGGTCAACGGGATCGTGCCGATCGGCGTGCCTTTTCCCGGGACCCAGGCGGCGCTCATCGGAGAAGACGGACAGTTGATTGTCGAAAGAAGGGCAAAAAGGTGAGCTGCTGTTGATGGGATCGCAGGTGACCGAGGGATACTGGCGAGACCCGCAAAAGACCAGCGAAGCGTTCGTTGATGTTGACCTCGGATCGGGTCGTGTCAGGGCCTACCGCAGCGGCGACCTTTGTTTCGTCAATGACGACGGCGATTTCATCTATTCAGGACGGCTGGACTCGCAGACCAAGATCGACGGCAACCGGGTCGAACTCGGCGAGATCGAGCATCATCTGCAGGGAGCTGCTCGGACGCTCCAATCTCGCGGTCGTGGACGCCGCCGTGCGGAAGCAGCGCCAACTGGTGCTGTTTCTCGAAAAGCCGGAGGAAGACTGGGCCGACCTCAGGAAGCAGCTTTACGATCGCGTGCCCGACTACATGGTTCCGAAAAGCGTGCACTACATTGAGGCACTGCCGCTCAACCTCAACGGCAAAGTAGACCGGCCCCGGCTTCGGGACATGGCGGCCTCGCAACAAGGCTAGCCTGTGGCCGGAAGGCTGTTGTTGGGCGCAATGCCCTTCTGCCTCGTGACCGCGTCGAACGGAACGACGTTCCCTGCTTCGTCTACCAACGATTCGATCGCCAATATCCCCGACGCGGTCTGAATCCGGACAATATCCTCGTTCGCCACCAGCACCGCGCCAATCGCCTCACGACGGGCGCTCGTCATCGGCCATAGTCGAGCTTTGCAGAACTGAAAGTCGTCCTTTGCCGTCCGGACGCGAGGCCGCGGACCCATGCTTGCAAACGGTCGGTGATCGAAGGCCCGAAGAAAACGCAGTATCGTCTCATTGTCCCAGCCGGGGTCGAGGTAACCGTCGTTGGGAATGTTGTGGCGACTGAAATAGCTACGAGGGCCGGTTTGGGGTTGCCCGACCCGCTCTCCGGCAACCAGCAGATCAAATGCCTGGTCGAACAAGCGGATGCCTTCGATAATGCACTTGAACATCAGGCTGGCTGCTGTCTCATCGTTCTTTAGCGGAAACGATGCCCCGCACAGCAGGTTGCCGCCGTCGATGCTCTCGTCAACGAAGTGCCAGGCGACGCCGTGCGTGGTCTCGGCATTCCAGATAGCCCACGTCGGGATATTCAGGCCCGCATACCGCGGCAGCGGCCCATTGTGAAAGTTGACGATACCCATTGAAGGAACGGCCCGAATCGTCTGACGGAGTATCGAAAAGCTGTTGATGTTGAATATGACGTCGGGCGGACTGCAGGACAGCCTGTCGAGAACATCGCTGCGATTCGGGTCCCGGGTGTCGATCAGTTCGATACCCCTTGCCCTGCAAAGGCCGCCGAGCCTTGCCCCGGAGTGGCTCAGTCCCGTTTCGGAGATGGCGATCAGGGAATCGGTCTCCGGCCGTCTGGAGAGCCTGCTCAGACAGTCGTAGGCCATTTTTCCCTGGCCGATAACAGCGATCTTCAGACGGATTGGCGCAGGCACTCTATTTTACTTTCACTGCTCTGTGTAGGGTCTGCGGGGCGCAAACGGGCGAGTGCACCACAGGCCTTCGTAGCGAGTCATGACCGGAGGCAGACAATGATCCAAAAGCTGTTGCAAGGCAAGCGCCGCGCGGCAACAGGCCGCGCAGCGTCCAATGACATAACGTTGGTGATTGGTTGACGGCCCCGGCCTTTGCTGCAAAGGGCTGGCGGATTCCCCGCCAAACCCCGGGCGATGATCGCGGCTCCTCGCTTTGGCGGCTTCAAAGCCATTGGGCAGGCTGTATAATGAAATGGCTGCAACTAACGGGAATATCGAAGAATCCTGAGGGGACCCCCCGCGCTGCAGGCAGTAATTTGATCAGGGGCATTACAATGAATTCCAAAAATAAGCGGCTCAAATTTTCGACATTCCTGAAAGCAACCTGTCTTTGCACGTGGATGGGCGCCTGTCTGTGGGCCGTTCCTGCCGCAAATGCAAACTGGGAGGTTTCCCAGGAACTGGGTGCCGGCATAGGCCACGATGACAATGTCGACCTCGGCAATACCGCCGGGTCGCCGGATTCTGAAACCTACTACGGGATCAATGCGTCGGCGACCTTCTCCTACGCCGCACCGCGTACCAAAGTCGAAATTACGCCGGCGCTGTCGTCGAAGCGGTTTGCGGACAACAGCGAACTGAATTCCGACGATCTGTACCTGTTCTTCGATTTCAGGCAAGCCGCAACCAAGTCGAATTTCGGATTCCGCGGCGATATCTCCCGGGAGGCGGTGCGTACCGCCGAGCGGCTGCTGGTCGATTTCGATGTGCAGGAACTGGAGGATATCGATACCGATAGCTCGGGTGTGATTGTCGGTACGGGAGAACGGGAGCGCGTGGTTCTCAGTCCGCGATTTGTCTACAGAATGTCGCCGCGTTATTCCGTCGCCCTGAACGGCACCTATCAGGACACCAGCTACGATAAAGGCGCCGAAACATTCCTTACGGCGTTTAAACAATACTCAGTCGGTGGAGCGCTGCTTTTTGACTGGACAGAGAAAGACGTGATTCGCCTGGACGCGCGCGCCAGCAACTACGAGGCCGATACGCAGGGGCAAGATGCCCGGGGCAGCCAGTTCGGCATTGGCTATGATCGCCAACTGACGGAAAGAACGCGGCTCGGTATGCTGCTGGCGACCAATAACACCGAGGACAGGAACGGCAAGACACAATCAAATCCGACCGGCGAGATTTCCATCGTTCACAGAGCCCTGTTGACGAACGCCTACGCCTCTTACCGGCAGACCGTGACCGGCAGTGGTGCCGGCAACCAGGCCGTGTACGACACGTTGAACCTGTATCTCAGTCGTGAACTGAGCCCGAAGCTCAGCCTGGGTGTAGGCGCCAACGCGTATACTTCGGATCCCCTCGAAGCCAACATCCAGGAGATCGACTTCTCGCAGGTGAGTGCGTCGGCCAGCTGGCGAGTGCGTCGCTCGGTAACGTTGCAGCTGCAGTATGCGTTTACGCACACCAAGACGACCCTCGGCTGACGATATCAACAACGAGGACTCCAACGAAATCTCCCTGTGGGTTTACTGGTCCCCTAATCCGCTATCCCGTTAGTCGCTGTTCAGTTCATCTGCGGGGCCTTCCCGGCAGGCCTCCCGTTATGGATTCTGCATCAATGACGAAACGATACGGCCTGGCCGCATCGTCGCCGGCGTAATCAACACCAATCCTCGGGCCTGTCGCGATCGCATCGTCGGACACAGCGTAGTGCCCGATCCTCGATCCAGAGCTGGTCTCCCGTGAGGCTCGTGCCGCTGAGATTGGTGCGAATGCCGAGCGCGCTGGCCAGCGATCCGGGCCCGGCCAGCAGCTTGTTGTCCACTCCGGTTTTACCGCGGCGCAAGAGCATGGTGTCGACACCCGTCAGCGGCAGCCCGGCCCGGACCAGTACCGCGTGCGGCTCATCGCGCTGCCCGGTAACGACGTTGAACAGGTGGTGGATACCGTAGCAAAGGTAGATGTAGGCGATGCCGCCTGTGGCGAACATCGGTTCGGTTCGTTGGGTTCGCCGACCACCGTAGGCATGGCTGGCCCGATCGTCGATGCCCGCATAGGCTTCGGTTTCCGTGATAACGGCCGTGGTCAAACGGCCGCCTGTTTTTGAGCAGAGCACCTTGCCGAGCAGGTCCCGGGCAACGACGACAACGTCGCGGCGTGTATAGAACGTCGAGGCCAGCTTACTCAAGCGGATATCTGCCGGTGGGACAACGCCAGTAGTCTACAATACCCGGCATGGACGACCCGGACGTCAAACTGTTGCTCGCTATCCTGCTGCTCGTGGCGCTGGCTGGCGCCGGCTGGTTCTTCCGTGACGAACTCCTGCCGGGTCCAGAAGTGCAGGTGCCGCTAATTCCGGCGCCGGCGACTGTCGACGATCGCGCCAGCGAGGGTCCAAAGTACCCGGTCCTGCCGTTTGAGACGGCACAAAGCGGGGCGGCAACGCTCGTGCCGCTGCCGCCACTGGACGACAGCGACGGCTATTTCATCCTGGCACTTATCGACGTTTTCGGTTCAGCCATCGAGCCGCTGCTGGTCAAGGAGGCCATCATCGATCGTCTCGTGGCGACGATTGACAACCTGCCTCGTGACCACGTGGCGGAGAAAATCCGGCCGGTCGGACGGCTGAAAGATTCATTTATTGTTGTCGCAGACGAAACCGACGGCCCGATTTTCTTGAGCCAGGAGAATTTCAAGCGCTACGACTTTCTTGTCAGCCAGATCGCGTCAGCCGATATCGAAACCGTTATCGCTACCTACCGTCGCTTTTATCCTCTGTTACAGCAGTCCTATGAGCGTCTTGGTTACCCGGACGCCTACTTCAACGACCGCGTTGTCGAGGTGATCGATCACCTGTTGACGACACCGCAACCGGACGAGCCGATTCGTCTCATTGCGTCCGCACGTCCTGTACGAATTTGCTGACCCCGACCTCGAGGCGCTGTCGAGTGGCCGGAAACTGCTGTTGCGCATGGGCAGCGAACACGCCGCGGTGATGAAAAGCTTTCTTGGAGAGCTGCGCGCATTGATCGCGGCAGCCGAATTGAACCGTCCGCAGAAAACCCGCTAGCCGGGAAGGGCGGCGACACTCGTCGCCGCCCGTTTCAAGCTGCAACCGCCGCCTAGTTACCGGCGCCGCAGGCGATTCGGCGTCAGGTTGGCCGTGAGCGCGCCCCTGACCGTGGTGCCGTCTCTCAGGATGATCGAGTTGCCAGCCCGGAGCGTGGCGTTGCCGTTGACATCGACCAGGAACGTGGGCCCCGTCGTGATCTGGTTGTTGGCGATGAACACCTGCGGTGCCGTGACCGTCTGATTGGCAAGGTTCAGGTCCTGCGGACAGGCACCCGCCTCGGTGACACTGATGTCGTAACCCTTGCCGGGGCCATAGTTGTTGCCGGGATCAACGATCCGTATATCGAGTGCGGTATCGGCGGGCGGCGTATATTGAAGCAGGGACCCCTGGCCCGTGCCGCTGTTGTCGTCGGTGGCAAGCGGTGCGCCGCAATTGTCGTGCACCGAGATTAACGTGTCGGCTCCGCCAGTGAGGTTCCTGGTCTCGATGAGGTAGGTAGTACCACCCGTTGCATTAAAGTACACCCAGTCCTCGTCGCAGTGTGCATGCGTCTGCACGGCCGGAATGGCGCCGAGCCCTGTGCCGAAACAGGCGTCGTCAGTGCCGCCCGCGCCGTTTTCCTGCGGTGTCTCGAAGTTATCGTCGATACACACGCCGCCACCGCCACCGATCGTAATAGTCGCGTTGTTGATGTCAAAGAAGACGTTGTTGGAACACTGCACCTTGACGCGTCCCGTCGTCGTGTCGCCGACCGGTACCACGATCTGCTCGGTGCCATCGTTTGCTGTCGCGGCCGCGAGTACCGTGGGGAAGGTCTGGCCGCCGTCGGTCGAGAAGCTTACGTCGACGGTCGGGCAGCTCACCGGTGCGGCATTCGTGTTGGCCACGTCCCAGGTGACGACCTGGTTTTCCCCGGCGTTCCAGTTGGTCGCCGCGTTTTGCGAGGTGACCTGGAAGGGCCCGGAGTTGCCGTCAACCGTGACCACCACCTCGTCCTGGTTGAAGCCGCCGCCCACGTTGCCCGGGTTGTTGTCGAACACGGTCAGGCGAAACGTCATCGGTATGGCGACCTGGGGCAGGATCTCGCCGATCGTCGGGGTGTTGGTCAGGATATCGTTGAGCTGCGGAAACGTGCGGCAGTTGTTCGCGGTTGGGGTAAACGAACGAAAAAACGGTGGACTGTTGGGATTGTTGGGTGGTCCTCCCGGGTCGGGGCCGAGGTCGAACTCCTCCCAGAGAAAAGTGACGTTGTTGTTGGCATCACCGTCGTTACCGACACCGCAGAGCTCAAACGGTGTGCCACGGGGTATTGTGCGGGGCGCACCGGCCTCCACGGTCGGCGGCGTGTTGTTCGAGGCTATTTCCACTATGCAATTGGCAACGCCAAACCGGGTGGTCGGATTGTAGCCGGATATCGTCTCGAGACTCGAGCCGTGGAAGTAGGCGTCGCTGTTTTGCTGGATGTTATCGGTGCCGCAAATGCCGGCATAACTCATGATCGTCGAACCACCGCCCGGCTCGTAGGCGGCTGTTGATTCCCGGTTTGGGCCGCAATTGCCTGGCGTGGCACCGTTATACGTGTGTGGCGCCCCCCATTGGTGACCGATTTCGTGGGCGACGAAGTCGATGTCGAACGGGTCGCCGACGGGATTCGCGCTGCCGGTACAGCCCTGAGCGTGGTTGTTTTGTGGCCCGTTGCCGAAGTCGACGCCCAGAGCGCAGGGTCCCGGGCCCGCCACACCGCCGGTACCGGCCGGTCGGCCCATAACGTGTCCGAGATCGTAGTTCGCCGCGCCCAACCGGGCGGGGTCGTCGAGGGTAGCCTGGTTGATGTCGAGTTCTGCGCCGTCGCAATCGTTGTTATACGGATCGGTAGTGCCATCCGTGAAGATGATGTTGGGCGCATTGACCAGGATCATGCGGATGGCGAGATCATGCTCGTAGACCGCGTTGACGCGGTTGATGGTCGTGGTGATAGCCGCCTGGGCGGCCGCTACCGTTCCGCCGACAAACTGTGTGTACTCGCCCGTCGCGGCTACCGCCAGGCGGATGGTCTTGAAGGTTGCGCCGTTCTGAACGATTCGCGTATCGGCCTCGGTCACTTTTCCGTAGTCCAGCGCGGGAAGCATCCCGCGCCGAGGTGTCGTAGTCCGGATCGCCAACCCGGCAGACAGGAAGTTCGGCTTCCGGCAAGGTGTAGTTGCGCTTGTCGTAGACGACGTACAGGTTTGTTTCGCCACGTGCGTAAGGGTCAATGAAGACGATACCCTTGTCGGATCGGATCATCGCGTGAAAGCCGGCCGGCGTCGTGTCGAAGCGTACGACGGCGGTTGGATCATCGATGCCGACGCCGCGATAGGTTTTGACGTCCGGCAAGCTGGCGGCCATAGCCGCATCCATGATCGGCGATTCTTCAACCCGGAAGCGCCCGAAGCTGCCGTCCGCGAGCGGCAGGCTCAGCGTCGGTCCGCTAACTGTCGTTCGCTGCAGCGATTCCAGCGGTGCATTCTCCAGGATTGCGTCGAGACCGGTCCAGTCCAGCCGGACGGTGCGGTATCTGAGCGGCTCGATCAGCCGCTCGCCGGACGACAGCGACCGTGCCTGTGCCTGTGGTACGTCGAGCCATGGCGAGGTCGCTGCTGCGAGCGCCGGCTCGAATCCCGTTGCTGTAAACGCCGCGATCGAGACAAGACTAAAACCCAAAGCTCTTCGAAAAACACTCGTGCGACGTTTCATGATTTTTCCCCAATGATCGTTTTTTTTTATTGCAAATATACTATCTGACCTGATCTCACATAATGTCAATAATTTGACATAAGCGGTACACTATTGCGTGCATGAAGCGACGTCATGCTGCTTTGCGCCGCTCATCGGTCACGTATTTTTCGTATCGGTGGCACGTTACCTACCAGCGGCGGTGCGACGCGTTGGCCGGTTAGCCCTGAAAGGATTTTTCATGTCGACAAGCGCAGGCTTTGGCTTACTGGCACTGCTAGCCGCCGTTGGCTTGTGCAGCTGCGGTACGCGCCTGCAAGGTAGTGATATGAAAAAAATACTGCCCCCGTCGAGTCTGCAATACCATTTGAAAGTGGATTCGGCGTCCCTGCCGGAGGGCGTTACCGCGCGCGAACGACGGGTGCCGGGCACGGATCAGCTGCAGACGTGGATTGGCAACCCGACTGACATTCCGTTTGTCATCATTACCACCGATCTCGAGGGCAAGGTGATCCGGCGGCAGAAGATTGTCGGCCGGCAAGTGTTCATCGAATCGGCGCCGTCGGGCGGCACGAGCGACGAGCGCCAATGGCAGCGACTTCCGGGCATCGAGGACGTTCTGATTGGCCTGAATTTCACGCCGTCAGCCATTGTCGAAGGCCGACAGCGGCCGGCGGGTACCGACATCGACGTTCCAGCACCCGAGTCGTTCTCTATCGGGGCGACGTTTGGCGGCGAAGCGGTGCCGATTCGCGGGACGATTGTCTATTCACTGGCCGCGAACAGCCGGCGCTAAACGCGAGCGCCGGACCCGGCACGGCCTGAATCGCCTCGAGCACACTGCGCTCGAAATGAGTTTTTTCAGTTTGCCACCTACCGTCTTCGTACTATTGTGTCGTGCGGCCACAGCACACTATGCTGCCCGGAACGAATACCCAGCGAAACCAGGAGTTGACGCATGCGCGCGATTATCGCCGTCTTACTGCTCGTAATAATCACTGTCCTTCCCGCCTGCGGAAAGTCAGGGGAGAAAGCCATGCAAACCGCCGCACCCGAACCGTCGCCCGTTGCCGTCCCCGCGGATATCGGCACAACAGCGGGCGCGCTGTTCGCCGCACTTCAGCCAGCCGACGCGGGCAGTGTCGAGGGCAACGTGTTGCTGTCCGAGTACGCCGGCCCTTACGGCGGGGTACCGCACTTCGACCGCATGGACGTTGACGGCTTGAAGGCCGCTCTCGAAGCGGGCATCACGAGGGCGCTTGCCGAGGTCGATGCGATCGCAAACAATCCGGAACCGGCCACCTTCGCCAATACCATTATCCCGTTCGAGCGCTACGGCGAAGACCTGAATCGCGTCTATACCTACTGGGGTATCTGGCGTTCCAACCTGTCGTCGCCGCAGTTCCGCGAAATCCAGCAGGAAATGGCGCCGAAACTCTCGGCCTTCGACTCGAAGGTGACCCAGAATCACAAGCTCTTCGAGCGCATCAAGCGCGTCTACGAAAGCGCGGAGATGAAGGCGCTGCCGCCGCACGAACAGCGCCTCGTCTGGCTGACCTATGATCGCTTCGCCAGTGACGGCGCGACGCTCGACGGGGAAGCGAAGAAACGCTACGCGGCCATCGACGAGCGCCTTGCTGAATTGCACACCCGCTTCGGCAACAACGTGCTCGCCGACGAGGAGGGCTACGTCACCTACCTTGGCGGTGAACAACTCAGCGGCCTGCCGGACAGTTTCGTGGCCTCGGCCAAAGCCGCGGCCGCAGAACGTGGCCGTCCCGGCGAATACGCGATCCTGAACACGCGATCGTCGGCGGATCCTTTTCTGAAGTTCTCCGACGAGCGAGACCTTCGGGAAAAAGTCTGGCGTACCTTTTACAGCCGCGGCGACAACGGTGACGAGCACGATAACAATGCGCTCATCACCGAGATCGTAAAACTGCGCGATGAACGCGTAGCACTGCTTGGCTACGACAACTATGCCGCGTGGCGCCTGCAGAACCGCATGGCAAAAACGCCCGAGCGGGCGCTGGCGTTAATGGAGGCTGTCTGGCCGGCAGCGATCGGCCGGGTGCAGGAGGAAGTGGCCGACATGCAGAAGATCGCCGATGCGGAAGGTGCCGGCATCCGCATCGAGCCGTGGGATTACCGCTATTACATGGAGAAGTTGCGCAAGGACCGCTATGCGCTGGATTCCGGCGAAGTGAAGCAGTACCTGCAGCTCGACAAGCTGCGAGACGCGATGTTTTATGTGGCGGGCGAGCTTTTCGGCTTCGAATTTGCGCCGGTCGCGGCCGGTTCGGTGCCGGTTTGGCACGCGGACGTCAGCGTGTGGGAGGTTACCGATAAAAAATCCGGCGAGCATGTCGGACTCTGGTACCTCGACCCCTATGCGCGGCCCGGCAAACGCTCGGGCGCCTGGGCGACCAGCTACCGCAGTCACACAACCTATACCGGCCGGCAGACGCCGCTCGCTTCGAACAATTCCAATTTCGTCAAGGGCCAGGCAGGCGAGCCGGTGCTGGTTTCGTGGGACGACGCGACGACGTTTTTCCACGAGTTCGGCCATGCGTTGCACACCCTGTCGTCAAACGTTGCCTACCCGAGACTCAACGGCGGCGTGCGCGACTACACTGAATTCCAGTCGCAGCTGCTCGAGCGCTGGCTGATGACCGACGAGGTGATCAATAACTACCTGGTGCATTACGAGACGGGCGAACCCATGCCGGCCGAGCTCATAGAAAAGATCAAGAATGCCGCGACCTTCAATCAGGGCTTCTCCACAACTGAATACCTCGCTTCGGCGCTGGTGGATCTGCGCTATCACATGACGGATCCCGAAGGGCTTGACCCTGATGCGTTCGAAAAAGCAACGCTCGCTGATCTTGGCATGCCGAAAGAAATCGTGATGCGACACCGCAGTCCACACTTTGGTCATATTTTTTCGAGCGAGGGCTACTCGGCCGGATACTATGGTTACCTGTGGGCGGACGTGCTGACCGCGGACGCGGCCGAGGCGTTCGCTGCGGCGCCGGGTGGCTTCTATGACAAGGACCTTGCCCGGCGACTCGTCGATCACCTGTTTTCCGTGCGCAATGCCCTCGACCCGGAAGAGGCTTATCGTGCGTTCCGCGGTCGGGATGCGGAGATTGCGGCGCTGATGCGGGATCGCGGATTCCCCGAGCCGAAAAACTGATCAACGCGACCATCGACCAGTTGCAGAAGCGTGCGCGTGGTGATTACTCGCAACGTCAGCGGCAAGCCGTACAATCCACGGTTTCCTTTCTGCGTTTGGTGGCGTACGTAAGGTATCCTTGACAGCTATTCCGTGTTGCCAATCTCGCGCAACGGGTCCGGAGGGTAATATGATTCTCAAGCGTTCAGCAGCACTGTGCCTGGTAATGGTGGTGATCGGTTCTCCCGCTTTCGCGGACGCGACCGTTGACCAGCTCGTGAAATCGAAATTCAGCGGTAACGCGAAAATCGTCAATGTCTTCGGCGGCAAGGCGGCGCGCGAGGGCCTCGAAATCCGGACCGCCGTTGGCGGCAATCGGCAAGCGACAAAAACCGGGAAAAACGTCGAGGTCATCGATCTCGACGAACAGATGATCTGGCGCTACGCGGTAAACCGCAAGGGCAAAGCCAAAAAGTGCAAGGTGACGACCTTCGACGAGTTCCGGGAGCAGCTTGCGGCGATGCAGGACCTGCCGTTTTTCGGCGATGGTGCGAACACGACAGCGCACCCGACGACGGCTCCGCGATGGCGAACAGCCGCTGCAGTACGAAGTGACGCTGAATTTCGAGGAAACCGGGAGCAGGAAACGCATGCCGGGCATGACGGGTGACGTGTTTCGGTTCGAAGCGATCGCGCATCGTCCCGGTCTGCCGGTGGACAGAGGGCGGCGGAGTGTTGGAGACCACCTTTGTTGTCGGCGAAAAAACCGATGCATGGAACGAAATGCAGGCCTGGAACAGGAAATGGGCGGAAGTCATCGGTGACATGACCGGCATGGGTGACAATCTCACCAAACTGTCTGGCGAGCAGTCCGGCGCTGCAGAAGGTAATGACCGAATTGCGTTCGAAAGAATCAGAACTTGACGGCACGATGTTGCGAATGAGCATGAGGCTTTCAACCGTTCCTGATCCGCGCGTGCAGGAACGGGCAGAAGCCGACAGGAGCTCCGGCGGCGAGGACATTCCGACCAGTCTCGGCGGACTCGGCGCGAAGCTCGGCGGCGCCTTGTTGAAGAAGAAAAAGGACGCAGCGGCAAGCCAAGAGCCGCAGGAGCTCTACATGAATGAGGCGGTAGTGACGAGCGTATCGAACGCGACGGATCCGTTGCTGACGTTGCCGGATAGCTGTAACAAGTAAGTCGCCGCCGGCGAGTCACTACCCGGCTCTGCTGGCGTGTGCAGCGAGCGGTGCTGCAATTGTCTTTGAAGCCCGTCACTGGCTCCTGGTCCGCCCAACCCGGGTCAGGTCGCCGTGCTCATGACGGCAGGGGCAGGAACTGGCGGCTTGTGACCCTGCTAACGCGACGCTAGTGCTTGACCCATTCTGCGTCAGACACGAGGCAGATGCCCCCTGAGCGAGACAGCAAAGGACGCACCGCTGCAACGACGCGCTCTGCTTCGGCACTGTCCTCGCAGGCAACGATAAACACGCAGTTCACGAACGTACCGGTCGGGTCGTCTTTGCGCCGTTTGCCGCGGTCTCCCCGACCGCTCGCGCCCGTAATCAACGTGTAACCGGACACGCCGATCTCATCGAGTTCTTTTTTCAGGCGCGAAGCCAACGGTTGTTCGATGACGATTTCTATTCGTTTGCAGGGCTTCATAGTGAGCTACTCATACGGCGCGCTTAAAGCAGGAAGCGCACGACGGCGTGATAGAGAGGAATGCCAATCAGGATATTGAACGGAAAAGTGATGGTCAGCGACATCGGCAGGTAAATGCTGGGATTGGCCTCCGGCAGGGCCAGTCGCATCGCCGCCGGTACGGCGATATACGAAGCACTCGCGCCCAGCACGATCAACAGCACCGCATCCCCCTCTGACAGCCCAAGGACAACGGCCAGCAATGTCGATAACGCCGCGTTCACAAGCGGCAGCCCGATCGCGGTGCCGATAAGGAGTGCCGGGTTGTTGCCGCTGCCGCGAATACCCACCAGGTCTTCGAGACGTTTTGCCGCAACGATGCCCATGTCCAGCAGGAACAGGCAAAGGACGCCGATAAACAGGTCTTTGACCAGTGGCGCTACCTGCTGCATGCCGGCAGGGCCGGTTATCCAGCCGATCACGAGGCTGCCCAGCACAAGGAACACCGAGCCGTTAAGAAACGCTTCCCTCAGCATGTCGCCCCAGCGAATCTCGATCGCCTCCGACGATGAGGCGCCGAGTTCCCTGGCGCGATAAACCCGGTACAGCAGCAGGCCGAGAATAATCGCCGGTGACTCCATCAGCGCCATGGCGGCAACGAGATACCCGTTCCACGCAATACCGTTGATATCGAGGTAACTGGTCGCCGTTACAAACGTGACGGCGCTGATCGAACCGTAGGTCGCCGCGATCGCTGCAGCATTCGCCAGTTCGATACGCTTGCGCAGGAAATAAAACGTGTAAATCGGCACCGCAATGGAGAGTGCTATGGCCGCCAGCAGCCCACGCAAAGCAACAAGGTCGAAAGGATTCTCCGCAAGCGCCACGCCGCCTTTGAAGCCAATGGCAAACAGCAGGTAGAGCGACAGAAAGCGGGCCACCTGTCCCGGAATCTGGAGATCCGAGCGCAACAACGCGGCGGCCACGCCGAGGAAAAAAAACAGCAGCGGCGGCGATGCAAGATTACTTAAGAACGATGTTTCCAGCGGCTTGGACCCCGGGGTGTTCTGACCGACGTATGAATGGCGCCACCGAGGCTTCCGACTTTCTGAAACCGGATCTCATCGGGTGCGAAACTCGAGCCTCCGCCGTAGCTTCGGTGAGCCTTGATGCGCTGCAATACTACCGTAAATCTTTGCGGCCGATCAGTCGCCACTGCCCGGGTCCGGCCCGCGGGTTGGACACCCGGGACAGCCGCGTGACGCTGACCGGGCAGCTGTCGACGCGCGCCGCTACCCGAGCTGCCACGGAGCGGGAAGGATTTGACGTTATGTTAAATCAAAGGGACGCACCGCCCGTCTGTAAGCCGCTCGACAACGATTGAGGAATCGAGGGCCCGGGGGGGCTTCAACTTCCGGAACTTGTGCATTAGAATGAGTCTAATTTCAAGAATTCCTGAAAAGTCTGAATGATGTCACCTTACGTACAGCGTTTTGTTCTGCACATCGGCGAGATGGGTTCCCGCTGGGGGCTGAATCGCACCCTCGGGCAGATGTGCGGCCTGCTCTATGTGGTGCCCCTGCCCATGAACGCGGACGAAATTGCCGAAACACTCAACATCTCGCGCTCGAACGTGAGCATGGGCCTGAAGGAGCTGAAGGCCTGGCGGCTGGTGCAGCCGGCGAGCGTGCCCGGCGACCGGCGCGAATACTGGACCACGCCAAAAGATGTCTGGGCCGTGTTTCGTGTGCTCGCCGAGGAGCGTCGTCGCCGCGAGATTGACCCGACGCTGTCGATGCTGCGCGACACCCTGCTCGCGGAACCCGCCTCCGAGGGCGATCGCTATGCAGAGGAGCGCCTCCGGGAGATGCACGACCTGATCGAGTTGCTGAACAACTGGGTGGATGAGATGAACGGCCTGCCACCAAAAACGCTCATGCGCCTGTTGAAGCTCGGCCGCAAAATCAAGCAGCTGCTTGATCCTCGCGGCAACAAGAAAGACAGAACCGAAACCAACCTCACGTAAAGGAATACCGACATGGACGCCTTGGCTCTGGCGAGAGTGCAGTTTGCCGCCAACATAACCTTTCACATCCTGTTCCCGGCCATCACGATGGGGCTGGCCTGGCTGCTTGTCTATTTCAAGACGAAGCAGAACCGGAGCGGTGAAGCCCACTGGGGTGAGGCGTATCGCTTCTGGGTGAAAGTGTTCGCGCTTACGTTTGCGCTCGGCGTTGTCAGCGGCATCACAATGAGCTTCCAGTTCGGCACCAACTGGCCGGGCTTCATGGAAACGGTCGGCAACGTTGCCGGCCCGCTACTCGGTTACGAGGTGCTGACAGCCTTCTTCCTCGAAGCCACCTTTCTCGGCGTCATGCTGTTCGGCCGCAAACGCGTCAGCAACCGTGTGCACACCCTGGCGACCTGGATGGTTGCCATCGGTACCTCGATGTCCGCCTTCTGGATTCTTGCACTGAACTCCTGGATGCAGACGCCGGCCGGTTTCGAAATGCGCGACGGGCAGGCTTTCGTGCTGAGCTGGACCGAGGTCATCTTCAATCCGTCCATGCCGTATCGCATCGCACACATGATGTTGGCGACAGGACTGACCGCAGCCTTCGTCGTCGCGGGCCTGTCGGCGTTTCGCCAGCTACGTGGTGACACGCACCCAGGCCAACCGCGCGGCACTGCGCGTGTCCGTCTGGCTGGCGGCAATACTCATCCCGATACAGATTTTTGCGGGCGACCTGCATGGCCTGAACACGCTGGAACATCAGCCGGCCAAAGTAGCGGCGATGGAGGGGCTCTGGGAGGACAAGGAAGGTGCACCGCTGCTGCTGTTCGCGTGGCCCGATGAGGAGAAACGCGAGAACCGCTACGAAATCGCCATACCGAAAGGCGCGAGCCTTATTCTGACTCACGATCCCGACGGGCTCGTGAAGGGCCTCAACAGTTTCAAGGGCGAGCATCCGAAAGTGGCGCCCGTGTTCTTCGCTTTCCGCATTATGGTTGGCGTCGGCTTGCTGATGCTGCTGGTTTCCTGGAGCGCCGCCTGGCAAATGCGCAATGGCAAGGATGCGCCCACCTGGCTCACGCGTGCGCTGGTGGGCATGACGTTCTCGGGCTGGGTAGCGACCGTCTCCGGCTGGTACGTCAGTGAGATCGGTCGCCAGCCCTGGCTGGTGCAGGGCGTACTGAAGACGGCGGACGCACTCGGACCGGTTACGGCCGGCCCCATCGCGGTGTCGTTGACCACCTACCTGTTGCTGTACGTCGGCTTGTTGACGGCCTATATCTCCGTGGTGTTCTACTTGGCCTCCCAGGCCGCGGCAGGCCACATACCGCGCGAGCGCGAGCGGCTCGACAACCCGCTGCAGCAGCCGGCAGGAGCGTAAGCATGGACTTCTGGCTTCCGGTAGTTTTCGCAGGGCTCATGGCGCTGGCCATGCTCATCTACGTCGTGCTCGACGGCTACGACCTCGGCGTCGGCGTGCTGCTGAACGGCGGCGACGATAAGGAAAAGGACATGATGATCGCCTCGATCGGTCCGTTCTGGGATGCCAACGAAACCTGGCTGGTGCTGGGTGTCGGCATCCTGCTGATCGCCTTCCCCATGGCGCACGGCACGATCCTGTCGTCCCTGTACCTGGAGGTGGCCGTGATGCTGGTCGGCCTGACCTTGCGCGGCGTCGCGTTCGATTTTCGCGTGAAAGCGCGCGAGCCGCACAAGCCGCTCTGGAACGCGGCATTTTTCGGCGGCTCGTTGCTCGCTTCACTGGCGCAGGGTTTCATGCTCGGCCGCTACATCTCAGGCTTCGAGCACAGCGTCGGTGCGTACGCGTTTTCGGCCCTGATCGCCGTTAGCGTGGTTGCCGGCTACGGCCTGCTGGGCGCTACGTGGTTGATCATGAAGAGCGAGCACGAGCTGCAAAAGAAAGCCGTGCGCTGGGCGCAGGGCGCGCTGTGGCTAACCGCACTGGGCATCGCGGCGGTCTCCATAGCGACACCGCTGATCAGTGCCCGCGTATTCGACAAGTGGTTCTCGTTTCCGCAGTTCCTGCTGCTGTCGCAGATACCGGCCGTTTCGATCGCGCTGATACTGGCCTGCCATTTTCGCCTGAAAAAGCTCGCGAGGAAAATTGACAGCCGCGAATGGCAACCTTTTGCATTCGCGGTGTCGATTTTCCTGCTGGCGTTCGCAGGACTTGCCTACAGCCTCTTCCCGTATCTCATCATCGATGAAATCACGATCTGGGAAGCAGCGAGTGCAACCAATTCCCTGCAGTTCATACTGTGGGGTGTCGTGATTACGCTGCCAGCCATCCTCGGCTACACCGTGTTTGCCTACCGGGTGTTCTGGGGCAAGACGCGTGAGCTGAGCTACGACTGATGACGACCAACGTCGCCGTCGAACAGCCCGAGGTTACCGTCTGGTACGACAGTGACTGTCCATTGTGCGTCCGGGAGATCCGCATGATGCGGCGGCTGGATCGTCGCCAGGCCATCGACTTCGTCAGTATCCAGGAGGCCACCGGTTGCCCGATCGGTACCGACGAGCTGATGAAGCGGTTTCACGCCCGGGAACGCGGTGAGTCCATCGTCTCCGGTGCGGCTGCCTTCGCCGCAATGTGGCGGGCCATTCCGGGCTTAAGGCCGCTCGGGCTGCTGGCCCGATTGCGGCCGGTGCTGTGGGTGCTCGAGCGGATGTATCGCGGTTTCCTGATCATTCGCCCGTGGCTGCAGCGGCGCGTGCGGCGCATCGTCGGCGCGTAGAGCGTGGTTCCGGCGCCACGAAGACGCTCGCGCCAATCGTTAAACCAAAACCGATGCCAACCCCGAACGTGCGCGCCCTTACCCCGCTAGTTGTTGACGAAGGTGTAGGTGACCTCCGCGCCATAGACGCGTCCCTTGGCGAGCGGTGAGAAAGTGCCGCCCGTGGGGATAGGGCCCAGTACGTCCGGCAACTGCGTATCGCCACCGTGCTTGACCTCGTCCAGCAGGTTGCGGCCATAGAGCGAAAAGACCCAGCGACCGTCGTTGGAGTGGAAATCCAGGCCGGCATCGAGGATTTGTTGCTCATTGATGAAGCCCAGGTTGTTGTCGGTGTAGGCTGACTTGTCCCGGTAGGCGTAATTGATGCGCGAGGCCATGTAGCCCCAGTTGCCGATATTGAGGTCGTGGGTAAAGCCGATGCTGTAGGTCAGGTCCGCCGCGCGCGGCAGGTCCAGTGCCTTGTCAGCGCCATCCACCACCTGTCCTGGTTCAGGTCGAGCTTGACCTTGTCGTATTCCGCATCGATCACGCCCACCGAAGCGAGCATGACCAGGTTATCCGACAGACTGAAGGTGCCGTCAAGCTCGAGGCCGGTAATGGTGGCGTCGGCCGTGTTGCGAATCAGCTGGATGACGCCGATCGGACCCGGCAGGTTGATCTCGCGCTGCATGTCATCGATCGTGTTGTAGAACACCGCGGCATTCAGTCGGCCCCAGTCGTGCGTCGACTTGTAGCCGAGCTCGAAACTGTCGACGGTCTCCTCGTCGAACGGTCCCGGGCGTATCGGCCGGATTAAACGACGTGTTGCGCAGGTTGTAGCCGCCGGAGCGAACGCCCCGGCTCCAGTGCGCCATAGTAGCGGCTGTCGTCATTCACTTCGTAGGTCACGCCGATCTTGGGCGACACGTTGCTCCAGTCGTCGCTGCTCGACAAAGTCGAACGCACAGTCGCGCGTCGTAAGCACGATATTGCAGGGCGAATTGATGTTCTGCGCTGAGCGACGCGATGTTCGCGTCTTTTTCTTCGCGGCGTGTAGCGCACGCCGGTATTCAGCGTCCACTGATCCGACAGGTCGTAGTCCACGGCGACGAACAGCCCCAGCGTTTCGACGTCGTAGTCACCGCCGCCGTCGAAAGTCGACGCCGGCGCAACGCCACCGGTTGCGATACCCAGCAGCTCGCGCCGCTCGTGGTAGTTGAGCTCGTTCTTGAAGTAGTAGGTGCCGACCGTGACGTTGGCGCGATCCGCGAACTGGCCGTTGTAGCGCAGCTCGTTGCTGACCTGCTCCGTGTTCAGCCAGGCGGGCGCATGGAACAGCCACACGCGGCTGCGCGTCGATGTCGGCGTTGCTGGAGGATTCCGACTCGCGCCAGCCGAAAATATTGGTAATGGTGCCGCCGCCGAAGTCGACATCGATGTTCAGTTCAGCGCTGACAAAGTCGGTTTTGACTTTCTGGAAGCCCCGCTCATCGATCGAAAAGTCGTGAGCTGTTGCGGTCGAAGTTGACAAAAGTACCGGGCACGCCACTGCCGTTGGTGTGCGTCTGGGATACCGGGCCATCGCCCTCGATGTCGGTGTACTCGTAGCGCAGATACGAGCTCCGTGTTGTCGGTAGGCGTCCAGACGACGACCGGCCGTATCATCGTCTGTTCGACGGCGCCGATGTCGCTGCCGTCGAACTGATTCTTGAACCAGCCCTCGTCGTCGTTGTAGTACGCGCTCAGTTTTGCTGAAAACGTATCGGAAAGCGGGCCGCCGATGCTGCCCATGAGGTACTGGTTCATGCCGCCGTCGCCGCCGGCGTCGGCCGCGACCCGTACCTTGGCCTCAAACTCGTCGCCCGGCTTTTTGGTGTTCAGCAGGATCGCGCCGCCGGTCACGTTGCGTCCGAACAGGATGCCCTGCGGGCCGCGCAGCACCGTGACGCTCTCAACGTCGAACATGTCGAAGATGACGCCGACGTTGTTGCCGAGATAGACGCCGTCCACGAACAGGCCGACGGTCGGGTCGATCGAGGCGATGGAGCTGTTGATACCGAGGCCGCGAATCGAGAAGTTGGCGCTGCCGCGCGTGGTGCCGATATCGTCGAGCGCGACGTTGGGCATGCCGACCGCCAGGTTCGTCAGGTCGCGCACTTTCAGTGCTTCGACCTGGTCGGAGCTGAAGGCCGTAATCGCGAGCGGCACGTCCTGGGCGCTCTCCTCGCGCTTGCGCGCGGTGACAACGATTTCCTCGAGCAGAATAGAGGCGCTGCCACGTCTTTCCTGGGCCTTGGCCAGCGGCGCGTGCAATGCGCTCGCGAGGAAAGTTGCACTGAGAATGACGGGAATAAATAAAGCGTACGAACTGCGCAATTGAAACGTCATGATGATGCCCCCCGGCGTGCGCTCGCGTTTTCGATCGTTGAGCGCGATTGATTGTCAGCTGGATCGAACGACGACCCGTACAGCATTGTTACGCGAGAATTTGCACGCATGCAAGTCGAAAACGGCTAACGGCGTACGCGGGGTAAGCGCGCAAAAGCGCCGGCAATACTTGTTGTCATGCAACTCGGGGCCGGTCCGGCTTGCCCTCCGGATGTCCGAGGATGAGTTTGCACAAGCCGATCCAGGCCGGGCTCAGCATCAGGCTGATCGCGATGACGGCGACGATCAGGCGATAGTCGTCGTCCGTCAGCATCTGCTCGGTGTGCGCGAGAGCCGCCAGAATAAAACTGAACTCGCCGATCTGCGACAGCAGTGCACCGGCGTAACCGGCGCGACGCCAAGACGAGCCGAGCAGGCGCAGAATCGCCGTGTTAAGCACCGTGTTGACAAGCACGACCGCGGCTACCAGCAGGCCAAGATGACAATATTGTCGCGAACGTAATCGACGTCGATCAGCATGCCGACCGAGACAAAAAACACGGCCACGAAAACGATGCGAAACGGCTCGAGACTTTCGTGCACCCAGTCCGTTTCGCGCGCCGAGCTGACGACCAGACCGGCAACGAACGCGCCCAGCGCCGTCGACAAGCCGAGTTCGCCCGAAATCAGTGCCAGGCCAAAGCACAGCATCAGCGCCGCGAATACCTGCAGCTCGTGATCGGCTCTGCAGTTTCGCGGCAAACGGCAGGCGCACGTGATCGCGAGTAAACACCCACGCAGCGATGCCGACCAGCACGACCGCGCCGACCAGCTGCGCCAGCAGTTCGCCGGTGGCCACCTGTTCGCCGCCCATCACGTTGACGGCGATGATCATCGGCACCAGCGCCATGTCCTGTGCCAGCAGCACCACGAGCACGTTCTGGCCGGTCTGCGTGCCCAGTTCGTTCCAGTCCTTCAGGAGCTTCAGGACGACGGCGGTGCTGCTCAGGCTGATGACGAAGCCGAAGATCAGGACCTGCGACCAGCGCCAGTCGAACATCGAGCCGATCGCCCAGACGATGGCTACGGTCGCGGCAACCTGCAACATAACGCCGAAAATTGCGAGCTGCCAGCGGCTTAGCAGGCTGCCCGGCGAGGCCTCCATGCCAACGAAAAACAGCAGCACGATCAGGCCGATGCCACCGATGCGGCCGATCAAGTCGGGATCGTCGAGCAGCCCGATGCCGTACGGGCCGATGACGATCCCGGCGATGATGTAGCCGACGATCTGCGGCTGGCGCAGCGCGCGCAGCGCGAGGCCGATCAGCAGGATCGCGAGAATTGCGCCGACGATGACGGGCAGGGCGGGGTCGATGTGCATGCGGCAGAGTATATAGGCGAATCCGATAATCCGACCCACCTGGAATTCCAAACGCGTCACAACGCCGAAAGCGGCGACCCGGGCCGTCATGCCGTCGATGCCCGACGTGTACTGCCTGCCCGGGCTGACTATCCGCACCCTGCGAGCACTGACCGGCAGAGCTTGCAACGTCTCGTGAGAGTTTGGGATTGCTGATAGAGTGGCTCTCATGCAATTTGGAACCACAACCTACGCCGCCGAGGGCTTCTACGACGAGCTGGTCGAGGCAGGTGGCTCACCGCGGCGACATGCGCGGCTACTGGCCGAGTACTTCAGTGCCATGCAGCCGGCAGAGCTCGTGGAGCGACAGCATGCCGTCGACAGCACCATTGTCGATATGGGCATCAGCTTTACGATCTACTCGGAAGGCGACAACATCGACAGGGCCTGGCCGCTGGACATTATTCCGCGAGCCATAGCGGGCTCCGAATGGGACCGGGTGAGAGCAGGGTCTCATGCAGCGCTTGACGGCGCTGAACCTGTTCATCGACGACCTTTACAACGAACGGCGGATTCTGAAGGACAAGGTCGTGCCCGCCGAACTGATCGACAGTTCGCAGAACTACCTGGCACCCTGTCGCGGGGCACGGCCGAGACACGGCGTCTGGGCGCACATCTGCGGCTCCGATCTTGTGCGCGACGGTGACGGCACGATCTACGTACTCGAGGACAACCTGCGTGTGCCCTCCGGCGTGTCGTACATGCTCGAAAATCGCAACGTCATAAAACGCATATTCCCGTCGATCTTTCGCAATCACCGAATACGGCCGGTCAGCGAGTATCCGTCGGCACTGAGCGCCATGCTGAGATCCATCGCTCCTGAAAACGTTGCCGGCAAACCCGAGGTCGTCGTCCTGACGCCCGGCATTTTCAACTCGGCGTATTTCGAGCACAGCTACCTGGCTCGCACGATGGGCGTCGAACTCGTCGAGGGCAGCGACCTGATCGTCGATGACGATGATTGTGTCTACATGCGCACGATCGATGGGTTGAAGCGCGTCGATACGATTTACCGCAGAGTCGACGATACGTTTATCGATCCGCAGGCCTTCCGGCCGGATTCGATGCTGGGCGTTCCGGGCATCATGCGCGCGTGGCGGGCCGGCAATGTCGCGCTGGCGAATGCGCCAGGCTCCGGGGTGGCGGACGACAAGGTAATCTATTCCTACGTGCCTGACATTATCCGCTACTACCTGGATGAAGACGCGATCATCCCCAACGTTCCGACGTGGCGCTGCTCTGAAAAGCAGCACCTGGATCACGTCATCGCCAATATCGCGGACCTGGTCGTCAAGCCTGCCAATGAGTCGGGTGGCTACGGCATGCTGGTCGGACCGCATGCGTCGCGCACCGAGCATGAACAATTCCGTCGCCTGCTGAAAGCCGATCCCCGCAACTACATTGCCCAGCCGACGCTGGCCCTGTCGACCGCCCCGACACTGTGCGGTGACAAGCTCGAGCCGCGCCATCTCGACCTGCGGCCGTTTATCCTGCAGGGCGCGACTACCTCGGTGACGGCGGGCGGGCTGACGCGCGTTGCGATGCGGAAGGGCTCCCTGGTGGTGAATTCCTCGCAGGGCGGTGGCAGCAAAGACACGTGGATCATCGAGGATGCGGACTGATGCTGTCACGGGCTGCGGAGCGCATTTACTGGACCGGCCGCTATCTCGAACGCGCCCAGAACACGGCGCGCATCGTGCAGCAGTATTCACAATTGTTACTGGACCTGCCGCCCGAAGTCGGCGTGGACTGGGTCGATCTCGTGGCTATCTTCGGCGCAACGGACTCGTTCGATGCGGCGGGTCTCGGGCAGACAGAAACCGAGATTCTCAACTTCCTGCTGGCCGACTCGGCCAGCGCTGTTTCGCTCGCCTATTCGATAAAGATGGCGCGTGACAATATTCGTAACTGTCGGGATCTCCTGCCGCACGAAAGCTGGGAAAGCGCCTCGGCGTCCGTCGCGTCCTTGGCCTCCTTGGGCCTCGGCTTTTGGAGCCATGCTGTCGTTCGGCATCGGCAGTTCGCGAACGGCAGTCAGAATTTGTTGGACGATCTCCATGCGCGACGGGGAATCGTCCGAGTCCTGCACCGTTGTGGCTGCCTTCTCGATGAGAGACTGTGCCGCCACATGGACCGACTTGTCTTTGGCGTTCCGCAGCATTTGCGCGCGGTCCATCATAGCCGTTTCGACTTCTTCCCAGACGCACAGTTTGCTTGCCTTCAGCTTGGAGATGATGAGCTCTTGTTTGGCGCTAATGTTAGTGCAAATCTCGCGAGAGAGAAGGTCTTGGACAA
>CAWEDS010000041.1:0-12450 GCA_963807845.1 uncultured Gammaproteobacteria bacterium | reverse complement strand
GACTCGGCAACACTTCCGGCACGATCAGCGTATCGCCGCCGCGGACGGCCTGCCCTGACGACTGCACGCTCGACAGGTCAACGGCGATGGTTGTCCGCTCTCCCGCCACGCGTTCGATGCGAGCGCCGGCTGCATAGGCACCGGCACTCAGTCCGCCCGCCAGCCGTATAGCGTCCGCGGCCGTTGCCTTGCCCTGCGTTTCGTAGATCGCCGGCCGCTTCACGGCGCCGCTAACGCCCACCGTGTCACCGATCGGCGGCACGAAGATAACGTCGCCCGGTTGCAGGCGCCGGTCGGATGAGTTGTCGCCCTGCAACAGCAGGTCATACAAGTCGAGCGTCGCGACGACGCGGCCACTGCGCTTTAACTGGACATTGCGCAGTGAACCGACCTCGCTGATGCCGCCGCCCTCGTAAAGCGCGCCGCTTACCGTCGCAAGCCCACTGACCACATAGGACCCCGGCTTGTTGACATCGCCCAGCACGAAAACACGAATGGTACGAAGCTGCCCCATCGTCACGCTGACCTGCGTGCCGATGAGCATTTCCTTAACACGGTTGTCGATGTCCTTGCGGAACTCCGAGAACGGCAGCCCGGCCACCGTAACCGGCCCGATCTCGGGAAGGTTCAGAACGCCGTCGCGCGACACCTCGTACTCGTATATGCCGTTAACGTTGCCGAACAGCTGCACGCGAACGGAATCACCGGGGCCCAGCACATAGTCCGGCGGCACCGGCCCGCTCGCCGGCGCGGCGAAGGTCGTCTCGCCCGGTTCAAATACGTCGTAGCCGAAAGGCTCGAGCGCTTCCACGCCCGTTAGCGTCTGGCCGAGAATGCGAGCGTCGATGTCAAACACCGACAAATACGGTTCGGCCGCAAGTCGTCGATTGATATCCGCCTCATTAAGGCCAAGCAGCGCGATGGGCTCGAGCCCTTGCAGCGACAAGGCACCGGTCTCATCGAGTACGTAAAAATGACTGCCCACCAGTTTTTGCAAAACGGCGTCTTCGCGGAAGGCCGCGAGTTCTGCAGCGGAAACGAATTCAGACGGACTGAAGGTCACCACCAGCCGGCTGCCGCCCTCGGCCTGCGGCTCCTCTTCGACGGGCGCGGGCAAAACGTCAGCGGTGGGTGACGCGACACCGTCTTCTGGAACGGCTTCGTTAAGCGACTGCTGTGTTGCCGAGGACTGCTGCGCCTTGAGCTGACGAATCGCGTCCATCGCCTGCTGGCGCTGCGCCGCTGGCAACTGGTTGAGCATCTGCTGCTGTGCCGGAGACAGCTGCAGCTCCTGGGCCCGGGCGCTCGTGCTGTAAGAAACCAGCAGCCCGGCCAGCAGCATGAGACCGGCGCATACGGCCACGTTCTGCCGGAGCTGGTTCAGTATCCCGGTCAATTTGAGCTCCACTGGACGAACGCGGCGACGTCCGATTCTGACGACGCGGTCGCCTGATCCTCGAGACGCCGGTATCCCAGCCCGGCGTAGAAACGGCCGTACGCCGTCAGGCGCTCGTGCGATACCTGGACATCGCTCAGCTCTTGCGGGGTGGTCGACAGCGAGTGCGAGAAATCGGGCAAGCCTTGCCGGTTTATTTGCATGTGACGCAACGCGATATTCCACAAATGACCGCCGGATTGTACCAATGTTGACCCGATCGAGTAGGACAAGCTGTCGCCGCCGGCCGAAAGCCCCAGAACCTTGCCCCGATAACGATAACCCGACTCGTAGACAGGGTGCCGGTAGGCGCAGTCGGGCTTCTTGTCGCTGAAGCCGAAGCCACCCTCCCGGCACAGCGAATCCGAGACCTCGATATGCGTGCGATGGCTCAGCGAGCCAATAGTGCCCCAGTGCTCGAGACCGAACTGCCGGATCCACGAGCCGATAAAGCCGTTGCCGGCCCGGCCATCTTCGCCGATCCACTGCATGTACAGCGCGACAGGCACCTGTTTTGGCAGCGTCCAGCGGCCATCGTAGCCCGCGAGCTGGTTGCCCGGTTCGTTGACCGGGTCCACGTTGACGCCACGATTGTCCTTGCCCAGCAGGAGCTTGCCGAAGGTGTCGAGATCGCAGGGCCGCCCGTCACCGCACCACTGCGCCGCGCGGATAATGCCGATCTCGAGGCCCGTGTGCGGCGGCCTGAAGCTGCCGCGAATGCCGAACAGCAGGGCGTTTTTGACCGCCCGATCGTCGTCCAGCTCGGTCATGAAGCTCGTAAAGGTCCAGGGACCGATCCAGCGCAGCCACTTCGATTCGAACGGCGTGCTGCGATTTCGCTGGATCATGACCCCGGGCATGGGTCTTGCGTTGGTCGACAGGATCATGCTGCCGTCGCGGCCGTGCCCCCACCAGCGCTCCTGCCAGCCGGCCGTCACCATCCAGTTGCCGAGGGCGACGCCGACATAGCTGCCGTCGGGCCGGAACGACCTGCCATCGAGCGGATCACCGACGTAACTCGCCGCGAGATTCACGGTGAATCGCTCCCCGAGCCAGCTGACCCCGGCAGAAACTTCGCCCTGCTCTCTCGGTGTGCGTTCGAAGCCCCGGACGACGCGCGGGTTCTCCGCGGCGGCGAGGCCGGTTCGAAACGTCAGGATGTCGGTCTCGAGCTCCCAGCTGAGATACTCCCGCACCCGCTCGAAAGCCGCTCTCTGTGGCCCCGTCACCGCCGTCGTGTCCGCGTCTTCCAGGGCCCCGAAAATATCGCCCAGCGCCAGCGGCCAGGCGGCCAGCGGCACGTCGATCACGCCGCTGTCATTGAGCAGCTGCAGGTCATGGCGCAAGCGCAGATCGCCGGGCGCCGCCAGCGGCTCGGCCAATGCCGTCAGCGACCCCGAGAAAAGCAGGATTAGAAGTAGCTTTGCCATAGCACGCGATTGCGACCGTTTCGAAGGGGTTAGCCGGCGGTGTCGCCGATTCGGCCCGCAGAGGGGCCGGCGCCGGAGAATGTTAGCAGATGAGCCCGTCAGTCGCGCGCGGCGCTGTTATCGAAGCGTCCGGATGCGCTGTCGCAGCGCGATGGTGGACGGGTTTTCGCTGCCCGGGTCCGAGGCCAGGCGTTTGCCGAGCTCCACGCCCCACTGGTCGAAGGAATCGATGCCCCAGATCACGCCCTCGACGAACACCTTGTGCTCATACAGCGCGATCAGCTGACCGAGCACCTCGGGCGTCAGCTCGTTGAACAGGATCAGGTTGCTCGGGTTGTTGCCCGGATGCACCCGGTACGGCGCGAGGCCCGGCTCGTCAAAGCCGTCCATCAGCGCTTCCGCCTGCGCCAGGCAATTGTCGATGGCCAGATTGTGCTGTGCCTGTGGGGCACCGGACGAATGCGCCGGCAACAGGAAGTCCACCGGCACGAGTCGCGTCCCCTGGTGCAGCAGCTGGTAAAACGAGTGTTGCGCGTTGTTACCGGCCTCGCCCCAGATGACCATGCCGGTGTCACAGCGCACGGGCTTGCCGTCCATGCGCACCCGCTTGCCACTCGATTCCATTTGCAGCTGCTGCAGGTAGGCCGGAAAACGTTCCAGCCGATTGTCGTAGGGCAGGATGGCCTGGCTCTCGGCACCGAAAAAGTTGTTGTACCAGATGCCGAGCAGCGCCAGCAGCACCGGCATGTTTTCATCCAGCGGCGCCTGCCGAAAATGCAAATCCATGCGGCGACCGCCGGACAACAGGCGTTTGAACACGTCCATGCCAACGACCAGTGCCAACGACAGGCCAACCGCTGACCACAGCGAGTAGCGCCCGCCGACCCAGTCCCAGAAGCCGAAGCGAAAATCGGAGCGGATGCCGAACTCGTCCATCGCCGCGTGATTGGTCGACGCCGCGACGAAGTGATACTGCACCGCCACTTCGTCAAGCTGCTGCACCACCCACTGCCGTGCAGCGCGGGCATTCGTCATCGTCTCTTGTGTCGTGAACGTCTTCGAGCAGACAACGAACAAAGTGGTTTCCGCATCCAGTTCCTTTGTCAGGTCGGCGAGCTGGGTACCGTCGATATTCGACACGCTGTGAAAACGCAGGCCGCTTTGCCAGTAGGGCTTCAGTGCACGACTGGCCATGACCGGCCCGAGATCCGAGCCGCCGATACCAATATTGACGATATCGGTCAGCCGCTTGCCGGTGCTGCCCTTGATCTTGCCGCTGTGCACCGCATCGACGAACGCCTCCATGCGCGTCAGCACTTCCCACACCTCGGGCACGCCCGGGGTATCGAGCGCGACCGTATCCGAGATCTTCGCACGCAGCGCCACGTGCAATACCGAGCGATCTTCCGTCATGTTGATCGGCTCGCCGGCGAACATGGCCTTGATCGCGGCCGGCACCTTTGCCTGCCTCGCAAGCTGCACGAGCAGTTTTCGCGTCGTGCTGTTGACGTGATTTTTCGAGTAGTCGAGAGTCAGGTCGTTGGCTTCGAGCGCGAAACGCTTGGCGCGCTTTGCATCCCGGGAGAACAGCTCGGAGAGCGTGCGCGAACGCATGTCATCACGATAGTGCCGGGCCAGGTTTTTCCAGGCCGGCAGATCGGTCGGGTAACGGGCAGACAGCACCCGGTCGGTGTAGGGGTCAGGCACGCGGGTCGCTCTCAGGCCGTTTGCTTGGCATCGTCCTTGTAAAACTCAAGATACCACTCGACGAATTTCCTGACGCCCACCGTGATCGGCGTGCTGGGCTGGTAACCGACATCGGCGGCGAGGTCTTTGGTATCGGCCCAGGTGTCGGGCACGTCACCCGGTTGCAGCGGCAACAGGTTTTTCTCGGCCGTTTTGCCGAGGTATTCCTCAATGGCGCCGATGTAGTCCATGAGCTCGACCGGCTGCTGATTGCCGATATTGTAGATGCGATACGGCACGCGGCTGGTGCCGGGGTCCGGATTGGCGGCATCCCACTGCTCGTTTGCGGTTGCCGTATGGTCCATGGTGCGGACCACGCCTTCGACAATGTCGTCGATGTAGGTGAAATCGCGCTTGTGCTTGCCGTAGTTAAACACGTCAATCGGCTTGCCCGCGATGATGTTCCGGGTAAAGAGAAACAGCGCCATATCGGGACGGCCCCAGGGGCCGTACACCGTGAAAAACCGCAGACCGGTCGTCGGCAGGCCGTAGAGATTGGAGTACGTATGCGCCATCAGCTCATTGGCTTTCTTGGTGGCGCCGTAGAGTGCCAGCGGGTGATCGACGTTCTGATGAATGGAAAACGGCATGGTGGTGTTGGCGCCATACACCGAGCTCGACGACGCGTACACGAGATGCTCGACCTCGTGGTGGCGGCAGCCCTCGAGAATGTGCAGGGTGCCGACGATATTGCTGTCGATGTAGGCGTGCGGATTCTCTATCGAGTAACGCACACCGGCCTGCGCTGCCAGGTGCACTACCTTGTCAAACTTGTTGCTCGCGAACAGCGCTTCGATCGCCTCGCGATCCGCAAGGTCGATTCGATGCATGGAAAAATTGTCGTACTGGTCGAGTATCGCCGCGCGCGCTTCTTTCAGGGTAACATCGTAGTAATCGTTGAAGTTATCCAGACCGACGACCGTCTCGCCGCGCTCGAGCAGTTTCTTGGCCGTGGTGAAACCGATAAAGCCGGCGGCGCCTGTGACCAGTACTTTCATTGCTGCTCTCTCAAACGTTACAAACGATCATCGACTTCGTCGGGGGACAACACGTACTTGATGTCGTACAGCACGGAATTCGCCTTGCCAAAGCTGCGGATGCCTTCCGGCCCGAGAGCGCGAAATTCATCGTGGGCGACTGCGATGATGATGCCATCATACGCGCCTTTCTGCGGGTCAGCGACCACGTCAATGCCGTATTCGTCCTTCGCCTCGCCGGCATCGACCCAGGGATCATACACGTCGACCTCTGCCCCGTAAGACTGCAGTTCGCTGCGGATATCGACGACCTTGGTGTTGCGAATATCCGGGCAGTTTTCCTTGAACGTCAGGCCGAGAATCAGCACACGCGAGCGCATCGGCTGCATGCCCTTCTTCAACATCAGTTTGACGACCTGCGAGGCGACGTACAGCGACATGTTGTCGTTGATGCGGCGCCCGGCAAGAATCATTTGCGGGTGATAGCCGAGCTGCTGCGCCTTGTACGTCAGGTAGTAAGGATCGACGCCGATGCAATGTCCACCGACGAGCCCGGGCCGGAACGGCAGGAAGTTCCACTTGGTGCCGGCGGCCTCGAGCACCTCCTCGGTGTCGATGCCGACGCGTTCGAAAATCATCGCCAGCTCGTTGACCAGCGCAATGTTGACGTCGCGCTGCGTGTTCTCGATCACCTTGGCCGCCTCGGCGACCTTGATGCTGGACGCCTTGTGCGTACCGGCCGTGATGATCGAGCCGTAAACCGCATCGACGAACTCCGCCACCTCGGGTGTCGAGCCCGAGGTCACCTTGAGGATCGACGGCAGGCGATGTTCCTTGTCGCCCGGATTGATGCGCTCGGGGCTGTAGCCGACGAAGAAATCCTTGTTCATCTTGAGGCCCGAACCACTTTCCAGGAGCGGCACGCAGAATTCCTCGGTGGCACCCGGATACACGGTCGACTCGTAAACGACGATGTCGCCCTTCTTCAGCACCTGGCCAAGCGTCTCGCTGGCGGCACGCAGTGGCGTCAGCAGGGGTCGATTGCTGTCCCCGATCGGCGTCGGCACGGTGACGATATAGAAGTTGCAGTCGGCGATCGCAGCCGTGGCAGACGCGTACTCGAGGTGCGTCGCCTCGGCCAACTCCTCACTCGAGCACTCCAGCGTCGAGTCCGACCCGGCTCGCAGCTCCGCCACGCGCGCGGCGTTGATGTCGAAGCCTACGGTGGGGTAAATCTTTCCAAATTCCACGGCGAGCGGCAGGCCAACATAGCCCAGACCGACGATGCCGATGCGCAGCGTATTGATATTCAGTGACATTTCTTCGAGTTCAGCTTCTTGGAGGGATGCCTTAAATACCACACTTCATGGGGAAAATCGCGGGCATGGTTCGCAGGTGGGTGCGGGAGTCCGACGATCGCCTCGCCGTATCGGGCTCTACTGGCCGGCCCCGGTCGCGCGGCGCAGGTCCGGCCCTGTACGGTCTGACGATTGCTAGCCGAGGTACCAGAGCGCCAGCAGGCCGGTGATACTCATCGTGATCGTATAGGGTATCGCCATCACCACCATGCGCCCGTACGACAGGCGAATCAGCGGTGCCAGCGCCGAGGTCAGCAAGAACAGGAAGGCGGCCTGGCCGTTCGGCGTCGCAACACTCGGAATGTTGGTACCGGTATTGATCGCCACCGCGAGTCCGTCGAACTGTTCGCGCGTCAGGGCGCCGGCCTTGTACATTTCCTCGACCTCGCCAATGTAGACGGTTGCCACGAAGACGTTGTCGCTGATCATCGACAGCACGCCGTTGGCGATATAGAACAGCGCCTGCTGCGTCTTGCCGTCGTACGTCATTACCCAGTGAATCACGGGCGAAAACAGGCCCTGCTGATGAATCACCGCGACCACCGCAAAAAACACGACCAGGAGCGCTGTAAACGGCAGCGCTTCCTCGAAGGCGTGACCGATTCGATGCTCTTCGGTGATGCCGTTAAATGCCGTGGCGAGGACGATAACGAGCAGGCCGACAACACCCGGCTCGGCGAGGTGCAAACCGAGCACCATGATGAGAATGATGGCGACGACCGCCTGCACAGCAATCGCCATGCTCTCGTGCTTCGTGCGCTTTTGGGTCATGGCACGATCATAGTCCTCGAGGACCTCACGCACTTTCGGCGACAACTGTGCGCCATAGCCAAACGACTCGGGTCACTTCAAGCGCCGCACAGGTGATCAGGCCGACGACCAGGACCGGCATCGAAATATGCGCCATACGCATGAAAAACTCGACGAACTCCCAGTCCATGACCTCGGCAATCAACAGGTTTTGCGGCTCACCGACCAGGGTGGTAACGCCACCCAGCGCCGTGCCGACGGCGCCGTGCATCATCAGGCTGCGCAGGAAGGCACGAAAATGTTCAAGGTCCTCGCGCTGCAGCTCTTGCACCTCGTCATCGGTGCCATGGTCGTGGGTGTCCTGGAACTTCTTGCCTGAAGCCACCTTGTGATAGACGCCGTAAAAACCCACGGCCACGGTAATGATGACCGCCGTGACGGTCAGCGCATCGAGAAACGCCGAAAGGAATGCGGCGGCGAACGAAAACATCAGCGACAGCAGAACCTTGGAGCGCACCCCGAGCAGGATCTTCGTAAACACGAACAGCAGCATCTCGCGAAGAAAATAAATGCCCGCCACCATGAACATCAGCAGCATGATGACGGGGAAATTGGTTTCGGCTTCGTGAAACACCATCTCGGGCGATGCCAGCCCGAGAACGATGGCCTGGACGGCAAGTAAACCGCCGGGCTGCAGCGGATAGCATTTCAGCGCCATCGCCAGCGTAAAAATAAACTCGAGGACCAGCACCCAGCCCGCAACAAAGGGGTCATAGATCGCAATGACCGGATTGACAATCAGAAACGCGACAATCGTCTGCTTGTACCAGCTCGGCGAGTTGCCAAGGAAGTTCTGTCGGAGGGCTTCTGCCATCGTGTGGACCATGCGTGGTTTATCCTTATTATTCGTGGTCGACTTGGGGCCGAGGCTTGATTCTAGTCAAAATCCCAGACACACGCACCGGATTTGCGGATTTTCTTGAGCATTGCCTCGTGCGCGGCAAGCTCGGCGCGGTCCGCTTTGATAACGACGAGATCAAGTTCGCTGCTTTCTTTCTTGCCAACGCCGCCGCTGGCGCGATCATCGGCCGCTCCTTTCGCCTGGCCGCGACGAGCGGCCGGTTCTGGAGTCACCGGGCGCGGCATCGAGCAGTAGCGCGGCCTGCCCGCCCGTCATCGCCAGGTAGACTCTCGCTAGGAGCTCGGAGTCGATCAATGCGCCATGAACATCGCGCTTCGAGGCATCAACCTCGTAGCGTTTGCAGAGCGCGTCGAGACTGTTGCGCTGGCCCGGATGGATTTTCCGCGCGAGCGTCAGCGTATCGAGGACGGTCGCGTGCTGCTCGATCTTCGGCTGTGCGTGCTTCATCAGCGCAAGTTCGTGTTCCAGGAAACCAATATCAAAGGCCGCGTTGTGAATGATCAGCTCGGCATCCTTTAGAAACGCGAGCAAATCGTCCACGATCTCCGGGAAGCGCGGCTCGTCTTGCAGCGAAGCACGACTGATACCGTGAACGGCCTCGGCACCCTGGTCGATATCGCGATCGGGGTTCAGAAAGCGGTGAAAATCACGCCCCGTCAAACGCCGGTCAACGAGTTCCAGGCATCCTATCTCGATGATGCGGTGGCCACTCGACGTCGACAGACCGGTGGTTTCCGTGTCGAGGACAACTTGTCTCATAGTGATTCCTTAACGTTCCGGCGACTCGCACACATCATACGGCATTACAGCGGCACGCCGCTCCCGCATTCCTGCGCTCATTAAGCCCTGCGTTAGCCCGGTCGCAAGCCGCTACCCGTTGAGCTCGTCGATCCCGCGGTTGGCCAGGGCATCGGCCTCTTCGTTGCCAATATTGCCGTCGTGACCTTTGACCCACTGCCACGCCACGTCGTGACGCGAGACGGCCTCGTCGAGCGCCTTCCAAAGATCGACGTTTTTCACAGGCTTTCTCGCAGCCGTTTTCCAGCCGCGTTTTTTCCAGTTCGGCATCCATTGATTGATACCGTCCATGACGTACTTCGAATCCGTGTACAGAATTACGCTGCAACGTCCTTTCAGTACCTTCAGCGCTTCGATCGCCGCCGTCAATTCCATACGATTGTTGGTGGTATCCGGCTCACCGCCGTGCATTGTCTTGCGACGGCAACCGGCGATCAACAAGGCACCCCAGCCACCCGGCCCCGGGTTGCCCCGGCACGCACCGTCGGTGTAGATCTCAACAGTCGCCACGTCCCGACTCCTCACGCACCGAGATTGCGCGGAAACCCGCAACGGAGGCTATGCTGCATCGTGCAATGAGGTCTAACTTCGGTCAAAACGGATTCGTGATACTCGTCTGGAGGGTTCGGCCAGACCCGGCACCACCTGGGCGTTGCGCCGCCACAGTGGCCGCACGGGTGTCAGCGCGCTGACGCGTTTTTGCGCGGTGAGCATATAACACGCCGCGAGTTCGGGCCACCAGGCCTGCCCGACCCGTTCCCATTTGCCGGACCCGCGCGCCTTGTTTCCCGGCAGCGGCCAATGAAAGAAATAACGCGAGGAACGCTGGATTCGCATGTCGAGCAATTGCAGCCAGTCCTTCAGGCGTCGCTCCGGAAGCAGGTGATCTGCACCCGGCGGCAAACCGGCACCCGGCACCAGCCGACGAAGGCCCCACAGGCCACCGGGCTTGAAGCCCAGTATCACTACCTGGCCATCCGAGCGCAGCACCCGGTCTAATTCGCGCAGGATGGCGTGCGGACGGTCACTGTAGTCCAGCGTGTGCGGCAACAGCACAGCGTCAATAGAGTCGCTCTCAACGGGCAGCCGGTGCAGATCAGCGACCGCCGAGGGCTCGCCGTCAGCCGTTTCCGCGATCAGGTTGGACCGCTGCGCGCGGGAAAATCGCAGAAAGTTGCGATTATCACCCCACAGGCCAAGCTGCAGGCACTGTTCGCCGAAAATGCCGTCCAGGGCTTCCTCGACCACACGCGATTCCCGCAGCAGCAGCGCCTGGCCCAGCGGCGTGGCCAGCCAGTCTCGCTGCAATTGTGAACGAACTCCTTGCACGTGCTCTTTTCCTTAGTAGGATAGTGCGATGCCCAACGCCCGCAATGCATCAATACCGCAATTATTGCAGAGATTCAAAGCTCTGGCGGTCACTGGTTTCACTTTTTTGTGCCTGGCATGGCTGCTCGCGGGCCCAACGGCCGCGGCATTGCCGGCCTTCCTGGACCGCGCGCCGTTGCCGGTCGAGGCGCCCACCGACCCCGACATCCTTACGACGCTGCGCTCGGGTTTTGCACTGCGCTATGAGGACAACCAGCGCACGGCGGCGGAACGCAACTGGTTCGTCCGGCATCCTGACTACCTCGAGCGCGTGTTCACGCGCGCCAAACGCTATTTGCCCTACATCGTGGCCGAGCTCAAGCGCCGCGACATGCCACTGGAGCTTGCTCTCTTGCCGATCGTCGAAAGCGCTTACGACCCGTTTGCCTACTCGCACGGGCGAGCAGCCGGCCTCTGGCAGATGATCCCGGGAACCGCCCGGCGTTTTGGTATCAAACAGAACTGGTGGTACGACGGCCGACGCGATGTAGTCGACTCCACGCGTGCCGCGCTCGACTACCTCGAGCACCTTCACAAACTCAACGACGGCGACTGGCTGAACGCCATCGCCTCTTACAATTCCGGCGAGGGCAATGTGCTGCGTGCCGCCCGACGCAATCGTAACGCCGGCAAGCCGATCGATTTCTGGAACCTGAAGCTGCCGAGGGAAACCAGCATGTACGTGCCGAAATTGCTGGCACTCGTCGAGATCGTTCTGGATCCGACGAAACACGGCCTGGCGCTTCCCGAGGTCCCCGACACCCCGCAGTTCAGGATTACCGAGGTCGGCAGCCAGATCGACCTCGCGCTTGCCGCTGAACTGGCCGGCGTCGATATCGATACGGTTTACCAGTACAACCCGGGAAATAACCGCTGGTCGACCGACCCGGCGGGCCCGCACAGACTGGTGATGCCGATAGCGGTCGCTGACCAGTTCGTCGCCGCGGTCAACGAAGTTCCGCCTGAGGAGCGCGTGCGCTGGAAACGGCACAAGGTGAAGAGCGGCGAGGCGATCTCGCAGATCGCCGAGCGCTACAACACGACCGTATCGACAATACGGTCTGCGAATAATCTCAAGGGCAATACGATTCGCGCCGGTCATTACCTGATGATCCCGGTTGCCACGAAACCGCTCCACGCCTACAGCAAAAGCGCCGATGCCGACTTCAGAAAACGCAGAACAGGGCGCGCGCGGGCAACAAGCTCGAGCACGTCGTCGCCCCTGGCGAGAGCTTCTGGACGATCTCCCGACGCTACAACGTTACGCACCGCGAGCTGGCGGCCTGGAACGGCATGGCGCCGGGCGACACGCTGTCCGTCGGCCGAAAACTTGTGGTTTGGGCGAGAAACGACAAACTCGCCGCGCACAGTTCGCCGACCGATTCGCCGGCCAACACGACCCGCAAATTGCGATACACAGTACGCCGCGGCGATTCGCTGTATCTCATTGCCAACCGGTTTCGCGTCAGCATCTCGGAGCTGTCGCGCTGGAACAATCTCGACAAGAACAAGATCCTTCGACCGGGGCAAAAACTGACCATGTACGTCGACGTGACGGACCAGTCCAGCTAGGCCGGTCTAGGTACTGTCGTCGCCCAGCAGGCAGACGCCGCCCCCCACTGGAATGGCTCGCTGCGCTGCGCTTGATTTCCTGTACGGACTGTCA
>CAWEDS010000040.1:0-45367 GCA_963807845.1 uncultured Gammaproteobacteria bacterium | reverse complement strand
GGAATCGCTTGTCTTTTAGGTCAGCGGAACGTAATTTCCCCCGCAAGACGCTGAAGGGGACAAACAGGCAGCCCACTCAAAGCACAGCGACCGGAGGACGGTGAGAGCTCCGGGTTTGAGCCTGCCGACTATCACCCCGGAGTCGCCAACCGAAAAGGCTGCCTTTCTGCACCGGCCTGAGTAGGCCTGGCCGGCTGGCTCACGAAACGAGCGCCGAACCGTTGCCGATGGCGATGGCTCATGAGGTGGCCTTTCGTCTGCACGACGAGGCCGCGAAACCGGGTGGTACCGCGACGAACACGTTCGCCCCGGGGTGCAGGTAATGCGCCCCGGGGCGTTTTTGTATTCGAGGATAAAGTGTTGGCAAACAGCAAAGCGAAGTTTGAAGAAGTGCAGAGCCGTTACAACGGACCTGACCTTGAAAAAGAGGTGCTGGCGTTCTGGCGCGAGCACGACGTTTTCGCGAAAACGCTGGAAGCCACCAAAGACGGCCCGCAGTTCAGTTTTAACGAGGGTCCGCCGACGGCGAATGGCAAGCCCGGCATTCATCACGTACTGGCGCGCAGTTTCAAAGACGTCTTTCCGCGCTACAAGACCATGCGCGGCTATCACGTGCCGCGGAAGGCCGGCTGGGATACGCACGGACTGCCGGTAGAGCACGAGGTCGAGAAAGAACTCGGCATTTTCGACAAGCAGGAGATTGAGGAAAAAGTCGGCATCGCCGAGTTCACACGCCGCTGCCGCGAGTCCGTCATGCGCTATATCGGTGACTGGGAGAAGATGACCGAGCGCATGGGCTTCTGGGTCAACCTCGACGAGGCCTATTACACGCTCGACAACGGCTACATCGAGTCGGTCTGGAATCTGCTCAACAAGATCTGGGACAAAGACCTTATCTACCGCGGCTACAAGGTCGTGCCCTACGATCCGCGTATCGGCGCAACGCTGTCATCTCACGAGCTTGCGCTGGGCTACAAAGAAGTCGAAGACCCGTCGATTACCGTGCGCTTCAAGGTTGCCGGCGCGGACGATACCTATTTCCTGGTCTGGACAACAACGCCCTGGACCTTGCCCTCGAACCTGGCGCTCGCGGTCGGCGAAGACATCGACTACAGCTACTGCAGCGCCGACGGGCAAACGTTGATTGTCGCCGAAGCCCTGCGCGAGGCGGTTTTCCGCGATATCGAACACGCTGTCGTAAAAACCGTGAAAGGCAGCGAGCTGGTCGGCGTGCGCTACGAGCGCCTGTTCGATTATCTGCCTGTCGACGCGGCGAAAGCATTTACCGTGCTCGCCGCCGATTTCGTCAGCACCGAGGATGGCACCGGCATCGTGCACACGGCGCCGGCGTACGGTGTCGATGACCTCGCGCTGGGCCAGGCGAACGGCCTGCCGGTCGTACACGGTGTCGGGCTGGACGGCCATTTCGTTGACGAGGTCGAGCCGGTCGCCGGCCAGTTTTTCAAGGACGCCGACAAGCCGATCATTCGCCTGCTCAAAGAGCGCGGCCTCATGTTTCGCTCGGAGCGTTTCAAGCACAACTACCCGTTTGGCTGGCGCACCGGCGACCCGATTCTCTACTACGCGAAGAACGCCTGGTACATCCGCACCTCGAAGTTTCGCGACCGCATGGCCGAGCTCAACCAGACGATCAACTGGGTGCCCGAGCATATTCGCGACGGCCGGTTCGGCAAATGGCTGGAGAACAACGTCGACTGGGCGTTGTCCAGGGAACGTTTCTGGGGGACGCCGCTGCCGGTCTGGACCGATGGCGATGACGGCTTTGTCTGTATCGGCTCTGTCGCGGAACTCGAGTCGCTGACTGGCCGTGACCTGACGGCGCTCGACCTGCATCGACCGGCCGTCGACGAGATCACCTTCGAGAAAGACGGCAAGACCTGGCAGCGGGTGCCGGAAGTCATCGACTGCTGGTTTGATTCCGGTGCCATGTCCTATGCCCAGTGGCACTACCCGTTCGAGAACGCAGGAGAAATTCGAGAAGCACTTTCCCGCCGACTACATTTGCGAGGCGATCGACCAGACGCGCGGCTGGTTCTACACGCTGCATGCAATCGCGACACTGGTGTCCGACAACGTTGCCTACAGGAACTGCATTTGCCTGAACCATATCGTTGACAAGGACGGCAAGAAAATGTCGAAGTCCGTGGGCAATATTATTGACCCGTACGCTGTCTTCGACACGGTCGGCGCCGATGCGCTGCGCTGGTATTTCCTGGCACGACTGTCACCCGACGTGCCGAAACGTATTTCCGTCGAGATCGTCGCCGACGTGGCGAGTTCGTTTATCAACACGTTCTGGAATACCTACGGTTTCTTCGTGCTTTACGCGAGGCTCGACGAGGTCGACCTTTCCCGGGATATTCCTCTGGAGAAACGCCCCGAGATCGATCGCTGGGCACTGGCACTCCTGCACAACACCATCACCACCGTTACCGATGCGCTCGATCATTTCGACGCCAAGACCGCGGGCGAAGCGATCGAGTCATTTGTCGACCAACTGAGCAACTGGTATGTCCGCCGCAATCGGCGTCGTTTCTGGAAGTCCTCGGACCCGGAGGACACCCAGGCGGCCTACCTGACCTTGTACGAGTGTCTCAAGAGTGCCCACGAACTGATGGCACCTTTCGTGCCGTTCCTGGCTGAGAACGTGTACCAGAACCTGGTGCGCAGCGTCGATGAGAATGCGCCGGTGTCCGTGCACATGGGCAACTGGCCTGCCGCCGATCCGTCGTGGCAAAACGATGCACTGTTGTTCGATATCGGCGTGGTGCAGAAAGTCGTCGGGCTCGCGCGTGCTGCACGCGGCCAGTCCGGTGTCCGGACGCGGCAGCCGCTTGGCAGGCTGCTGGTGCGCGCGCCGGACGAGCGAGCGGCGCAAGCGCTCGCAGACCACCAGGACCAGATTCTCGAAGAACTGAACGTCAAGACGATCGAGTTTATTGCCAGAGATGCGGGCCTGGTTCGTTACAACATCAAGCCGAACCTGCCGAAGCTCGGCAAACAGTACGGCAAGCGGGTGCCCGAGATCAGGAAGGCCCTCGCAGAGGCCGATGGCGGCGTGATAGCGGGTGCTGCGGCACGCAACGAGCCGATCATCATCAGCCTGCCGAGCGGTGAGCTGAGCCTGTCCTCAGAGGATGTGCTGATCGAAACCCATTCAGCGGAAGGTTATTCGTGTGAGACGGATGCAGGATTCCTGACCGCAATCGACACATCGCTGACGGATGAGCTCGTCAGCGAGGGTCTGGCGCGGGAAGTGGTGCGCTCAGTACAGGACGCACGCAAACAGGCCGGTCTCGAGGTCTCGGACCGCATCACACTGGGGATCTCGGGCTCGCCAGGCATCGAGGCGGCCGTCGAAAAACACCGGGATTATGTTATGAATGAGACGCTTGCGACGCACTGGCAAGTGCAGCAGCCAAAGCCCTTGTATTCGGGCAGCCGCACGCTCGGTGACGAGCAATGGACGATCGAATTCGACAAGTGATTGGCTTGTGACGTGGCTACTTGCGTGTGGTTTGCCAACTCTGCTATAACAAAACAGCGCAACATTCTGAAACATCAGGGGCCAAAAGGATTTGCCGGACGCCAACTACGGCGTCTGGGGACTGCAGAAGCCAGGCAGGCCGCTCCCAATAACAAGAAGAGCGTACGAAAACCGCCGACAAGGAATTGCGGCGAAAATACTAAACGCTGGAGCCAAAATGACAGACCCCGTCAATCGCTTTTACGCGGCAATCGCGGTACTCGCCGGCCATGGCCATATAAAACAAAGACTTATACGAGCGTACGAAGAAAACCTGGACGCAATAGACGAAGATGAGTTGCCGGTATCCGTGCGACAGGCCTACTCTGATCTGCGCCAATCCATGTACCGCGTAGCGCCACTCAAGGGCGAAAGTCCGATCAGCGCGTCCGTTCGCAAGATGTCGCCGACCGATGCCAGCGACTGCGCGTCACAGGTGGTGGAATTGTTCAGGGAGCTCTCGAGAGTGCGCGACGATGGCTCGGTCGTTTTGGGTCGCTCCGACGATGACGCCTCCCGCGTGCCGCCATTCCTCATCAAATCCGTCTAGCGCACCGGCGCCCGTGACGGCTTGATCGGGTAATAAACGTACGTCAGCAGGTCGTCTTCGGCTACTTTCGCCGCATCGCTTTCATAAGACTCCCAGGCTGAGCCATTGCGCTCGATTCCAGTAGCCGCAAGATAGGCGGCTATTTTTCGATGCGTCGTGGCGAGCGTGCGATAGGACCCCCTGTGCTCAACGCGAATCGCAGGCCCGGCCGCCATGACCCGGAGTTTGACCGTTGGCCCGTTTCCCGGCGTTGACTCGGTCGTCCCGGTTACCGGGATCGCCGCGTCAAATACCAGCGTGGCGCCGCCGAATGTCGCCAGGATCGACAGCGGCGCGCCGGCCACGCTGAGTTTTTGTGCATCGATAAATTTCAGGACTTGAAAATAGGCGTCACTCATTGCGTCGGCCAGCGCCGCCGGCTCGCGCCGCGCCGTGACGGCAAGGTAGGCTATCTCGCGGGCCAGGACGTCGACGTGTTCAATCTTCAGCTCGCTGAAGTCCGCCGTCGGCAGGCTCTCCGCCAGCGCTTTGAGATTCAGAAGGCTGCTCGCCAGGTCCCGCGCGATGACGCTGCCGAGCAAGCCGGCGAAATATCGGCCCACGATGTTCATGCCGTAGTCCGTTTCGAAGTGCTGGGTAACAAGCGTCGTGCCGGCGCCGCGGCTAAGGTCGAACTGCGACCGTGTCTCCCCGGGTTCGCCCGGATTCAGCAGCAGGCTGACCCTCGTATACGGCTCGCTCTCGACGATCGTTTGCGCGCCACTGCCAGCCAGAGCGCCATTCCACGTCACGGTCGCACCGACACCCCGCTCACTCCCTGAATAGCCGATGCGCGCGTCCGGATCGGTCTCCTGCAACGTCCACCACAGTGCGTGTCGCCGGAAATCGTTCAAAAGGGCAAATACCGTGGCCGGGTGGGCGTCGATTTCAGTTGACACCTGGACGCTGTGCGTACGCGGCAGCGCAAGGCCAACAACGATCAGAAGAACGATTAAAGCGACGACAGCGTAAAGCAGTTTCTGCACGGTCCGGATGCCCGTTGGCCAACGAATTCGGACGCGATTATTCCACAGTTGACCATCCTTCGGCACAATGCAGTGATGAATGCTACTTCAGACATTGATTTGCCGGTCGGCATATTCGACTCCGGCGTCGGCGGCCTCACGGTTCTCAAGGCGATTCGTGCCGAGCTGCCGGCAGAAAATCTCATCTATCTTGGCGACACGGCGCGACTGCCCTATGGCACCAAGAGCCCGAGGTCGATTGAGCGCTACGCGACGCAAGCGACAGAGAAGCTCAGGGAGCGGGGCATGAAGATGCTGGTTGTGGCCTGCAACACGGCCTCGGCGGTGGCGCTCAACGCGCTGCGCGAACAAATGCGGCCATTGCCGGTGATCGGCGTCATCGAGCCGGGTGCCCGAGCGGCGGTGAGCGCGAAGCCGGGCGGGTCGCATCTCGTTCTTGCCACCGAGGCAACCGTGCGGCTGGGCGCTTACAGAAAGGCGATTGCCGCGCTCGATCCCGCGGCCACGGTGCGTGAACAGGCGTGCGAGCTGCTGGTCGCGCTGGCCGAGGAGGGTTGGACCACGGGCGAGATCGCCTGCGCGTCGATTCGGCGTTACCTCCATGAGGCGGGTGAGCAGGAGTTGCGTGCCGACAGCATCATTCTCGGCTGCACCCACTTTCCGCTGCTCAAAAGTGCTATCCGCTCGGTGGTCCCGGACGACGTGTTGATTATCGACTCGGCGACCACGACGGCAGCGGTGGTTGCCGACGCCCTGCAGGCGAGAGGCCTGCTGCAGGAGGCACATGGAGACGGACGCCTCAGTTTGCTGGCAACCGATGGCGCGCAGCGCTTTGCGCTGGTCGGTGGGCGGTTTCTCGGCAAGTCGCTAACGGCAGACGACATCGAGCTCTGCGATCTGTAGGCCCGTGGCGCGCGGCTTGTGCGATACTTCATCCATTAACGAAGCTTCGGGGAACACTGTGAACCTGCCTGCACAATTGCGTCCGCTGGGCGTTCTTTTTTTAGCAACTTTTATCGCGGCCTGCGGTAATTCAGCGGCGCCTGATGTCGCCGTAACGCCCCAGACTTATGCCAAACCGCGGCCGGAGATCTACGCGGAATTCACATTGACGGCCGACCTCGGCCACCTGAGTGAAAACCAGGTGCAGATGATCCGGATACTCATCGAGGCGTCAGAGATCATGGACGACCTGTTCTGGAAGCAGAGCTTTCGCGAAGGCTTTGAGGAATGGCTGGATTCGATCGACGATGCCGATGCCCGTCTGTTCGCGCGGCAAAACTACGGGCCGTGGGACCGGCTGGATGACGAACGACCCTTCATAAAAGGCTTCGGTGCCAAGCCGCTTGGCGCCGGTTTCTATCCCCCGGACATGAGCAAGGATGAATTTGAGGCTGCCTACCTGCCCGGCAAGAACGGTAGTTATTCGCTGGTACGCCGCAATGAGGCGGGTGAGCTGACGCTCGTTCCCTACCATGTGGCGTACGCCGGTCAACTTGCTCGCGCCGCGGATTTGCTTCGGGAGGCAGCAAAACTCGCCGAAAGCAGCGACTTCGCCAACTACCTGAAGCTGCGCGCGGCCGCATTAATCAGCGATGAGTTCCAGATCAGCGACCGCTACTGGATGGATGTAAAAGACAACGACATAGACGTCGTCATCGGTCCCATTGAAACCTACGAGGACCGCCTGTTCGGATTTCGCAACGCCTACGAGTCCTATGTGCTGATCAAGGATCTTGAGTGGAGCGATCGTCTCAGCCGCTTTGCCGCGTTCCTGCCCGACCTGCAGGCGGGGCTGCCGGTTGACGATGAGTACAAGTGGGAAACACCGGGGACGGATTCCGACCTGAACGCGTACGACGTCGTCTACTACGCCGGGCACAGCAACGCCGGCAGCAAGACCATAGCGATCAACCTGCCGAACGACGAGGACGTGCAACTCGACAAAGGCACGCGTCGCCTGCAGCTAAAAAACGCGATGCGCGCGAAGTTTGAAAAAATTCTCGAGCCGATCGCCGATGAGCTGATCGACGCGTCGCAGCGCCAGCACATCACCTTCGATGCGTTCTTCGCGAATACGATGTTCCACGAAGTGGCGCACGGGCTCGGGATCAAGAACACGATCAATGGCAACGGGCTCGTGCGACAAGCGATGCTCGATCTCGCCTCGAGCATGGAGGAGGGCAAGGCCGACATTCTGGGTCTGTACATGATCACCGAGCTGCACAAAGCAGGCGAGCTGGGCGACGTTGACTTGCGCGACTACTACACGACGTTCATGACCAGCGTATTCCGTTCCATCCGTTTCGGCGCCAGTAGCGCACATGGCAAAGCCAACATGGTGCGCTTCAACTTCTTTCTCGATGAAGGTGCGTTTGTCCGCAATGCACAAACCGGCAAGTACCGGGTGGAGTTTGACAAGATGGAGACGGCGATGACCAAGCTGTCGCGCCTGCTGCTGACCCTGCAGGGCGATGGCGACTACGAAGGTGCTGCCGAACTGACCAATAGCAAGGGCGTAATCTCGGCAGAGCTGCAAGGCGATCTGGACCGATTGTCGCGCGCCAGCGTGCCGGTCGATATTACGTTCAAGCAGGGTGTCGCCGCGCTCGGCCTCAACTAGCGTCGCCTGGCTCGTCGCTATTCGGTATTCAGGAGCCAGTCCCGGGCCTTATCGGGCGAATCAAATACGCAGTGGTTGATAAAGCCGCGATTCTTCAATACGGCTTCGACGACGCGTAGCTGTTCCAGGACATCCGGATTGCCAGCCACCCAGGCAATGCGATAGTCATCGCTGATGCCGACCGCTTCAAAAATACCGAAAGATTCGTAGGCGTCCGGCGACGGCATCGTTGCTCGCAGGTTGGAGGTGCCGAGAATGCGCGTGCAGCCGTTAGCCCTGCAGGCAGCCACGATGGCTTTCCACATGTCGAAAGTCTGCGCGAAAATCAAATATGTCCCGCAGTTTTAACGACGATCAGTGGGGGCTCGCAGGTAATCGAGTAGTCGAGAGTCACAGCGACAGTATGTTCTCAATAGAAAGGTGGAACCGGCCAATTTCATCAATAGTTCACAATTGCGCGTGTGACGATATGCGCTGGCGTGGCGCACAGGCCGTGCCAGCTAGTGAAGAAGGTTTTTGCCCAGCCGCGGCAGTTCGTGCCCGAAGAGCGTCGTGAGATACAGGGACTCGAGGGTTTCCAGAACGCCTGTCAGCGTCGGAAACCGCGCATCCGGGTCCTGCAGGTTCATCAGGATGTCGCCGTCGCCGTTAAATGCGATCACGTGGGATGAAGGACTCGCTTTTGGTCGAAGGAAGGCGGGCAGGCGTTGTACCACCTTGCGTACCCACGGTTTATCGGCCAGCCGGTCGAGTATGGCATTGCGCGGCGCGGCCAACCCGAGCCAGAAGCGGCCTCGAGCCCCACTCTTGAGGTTGTCCGGGAAGCCCGGGAGGTTTTCGAGCAGTACCTCGGTCTTGCCCCGCCGCTCGCCTGCCAGCCAGTGTTTCAGGACACGGTAGCTGCCGGTCTCGCTAACGAGGAGAAACTGCTTGTCGGCACTGACGGCAACGCCGTTGGCGAAGTTCAGCCCGTCCAGCAGCACCTCCACCTTGCCGCTGACCGGGTCGAAAGCAAATACGCGGCCGTGCCCACCGTGCTCCATGATGTCCAGCAGGCTGGCCTCGTAGGTGCCCTCAGAGGACATCGCACCGAACTTGCTGCTGGATTCACTGAAGTAAATCGTCCCGTCGGTTGCTATGGCCAGGTTGTTGGCATACCGGAGCGCCTGTCCACCGACCTCGTCAAGCAACGTGGATACCGATCCGCTGCGGGAAATCTTTTGCAGCCCGATATACGCATTGGCAACAATCAGCGATCCGTCAGGCGCCGTTTCGATGCCGAGCGGCCTGCCGCCCGCAAAGGCAAAACTTTGCACGTTTCGTGCGTCGATTTGCAGGATATGACCGCTCTCGGTGCGTTACGTAGAGCTTGCCGTCAATCCCGAGCGTGGCATCTTCCGGTCCGCGGAACTCGTCCAGTTTGATGCCGACGGCGGCCTGCAGCTGATCGTTTGCCTCGAAGGGGTCCGTCAGGCCCCTGTCGACAGGCGCCTGCCAGCGAACGGGTTGGATGGGGACCGGCCAGGCCAGCAAATACAGAACGACGAATCCCAGCAGCGCGCCGGCAATCGTGAAAGACCGCTTCATCGCCCGCGTTGCTCACGCTTAGCGTTTGGCGTCAATCATGCGCAGGAACTCGACGCGCGTTCGCGCATCCTTGCGAAACGTGCCGACCATCTGGCTGGTTACCATGGAGACATCGGACTTGTGCACGCCGCGTGTCGTCATGCACTGATGCACGGCTTCAATGACGACGCCGACGCCTTTGGGCTGCAGCACGTCCTGAATGCAATTGGCAATCTGCGCAGTCATCTTTTCCTGGACCTGGAAGCGACGTGCGAAAGCCTCGACGACGCGCGCCAGCTTGCTGATGCCGACAACCTTGTTGTTCGGCAGATAGCCGACATGCGCTTTGCCGATAATCGGCGCCATGTGATGTTCGCAATGCGATTCGAACGCGATATCGCGCAGCACGATCATCTCGTCGTAGCCTTCGACTTCTTCAAAGGTCCGTTCCAGGTATTCGACCGGGTTGCTCTTGTAGCCGCTAAACCAGTCCTCGTACGCTCTTGCAACGCGCTTCGGCGTATCGAGCAGGCCCTCACGACGCGTATCTTCACCCGCCCAGAGCAGCAGTGTCCTGACGGCTTCCTCGGCCTGCTTGCGGCTGGGTTTGCGCGGCTTCGCTTGCTTGTTTTTTGTGGCGGCCAATGACGTGTTCCTTTTTTGAGATTCGAGCGAATGCTACGCAGACTTCTTGTCGAGGTCGAGCCCGACCGGACAACTCACTCCGGTTCCGCCGAGGCCGCAATAGCCGCCGGGATTCTTGGCGAGATACTGCTGGTGGTAATCCTCGGCGAAGTAATACGTGTCGAGCGGCAGGATCTCGGTCGTAATAGCGCCCAGCCCGGCGGTCTTCAGTTCTCGTTGATACGCCGCAAGCGACTGCTTCGCTGCCGTCTGCTGCGAGTCGTCAACGGTATAAATAGCCGATCGGTACTGCGTACCGATATCGTTTCCCTGGCGCATTCCCTGTGTCGGGTCGTGACTTTCCCAGAACACCGTCAGCAATTCTGCATAGCTGATCGTTGCCGGGTCGAAGACGACCTGCACGACTTCGGTATGCCCGGTATTGCCCGAGCAAACCTCCTCGTACGTCGGGATTGCGAGTAATGCCGCCCGCGTAGCCAACGGACGTGCTGTACCACGCCGTCGAGTTCCCAGAATCGCCGCTCCGCCCCCCAGAAACAGCCGAGTGCGAAAACGGCTTTCCTGTATTGGTCTGTCAAACGGGCCCTGCAAAGCGGCGCCATTGACGAAATGCTGTTCCGGAACGCGTACCGGCGTATCTCGACCGACAAGCGCCTCGCTCCGTGATGGGAGAGTCAGTTTTTTCATGCGTAGTCCCTGCCTGGTCAGGTAATCGAATTCTCGGCCGCGGCGTCTTCCGGACGCGGGTTGTGCCGGTGTCGTCAATGCATCCAGATCAGACTGGCGGTAAAAGAAGGTGTGATTCAAAACCAGGTTGTCAGATTCCGATCTCGGCCGTCCCCGGTCATTTGCGGTCGAAAGACGCGCCGACGTATCTCACGGTGCACGATCCGTTGCATGTCCGAGAATTCCGCCGGCGTCACTTCGCTGTGAACGTTCTTGACCCTGCCGCGTTCGGAGACCGTGTAGTCGACGCGCACCGTTCCCCGTCAGAAGGTTTTCCGCCGACTTGCCGCCGTTGTCTCCCTCGCCGACATACTCAGGCAGCGGCCCCTGCACCAGCACGACCGGCTGCTCGAGAAGCTCCGCCGCGGGCGGCCAGCCGTTCGTCATCGGTGGACAACACCTGCCACATTTCACTGTAGAGCTTTCGCGCGCGACTGTGCGCTTCAACGAAAACATAATGATCGGCCAGCGCCAGCTTCGCCTTCACGACTTGCCGCCAATCGAGAGTGGGTGACTCATCTGCGATGCGCGACGCACGCTTGAAATACAGCTCGCCGGTGGATATGAGCGATTGTTGCTGCGATGCTGAGTTTGTCAGGTCGACGAAGTAATACGATTCACCCAGCTTCGATAAGCGGCTCGATAAGCTGTGGGTCGTCCTTGCCGAGCTTTGATTCGAGGATCCGGATTGCGCGCCGATACGTCGCGCGCTCGTCGTTGTAGTAGCGCGCGGTATGTTGCCAGTTGGCTCGCCGCATGAGCGAAGGCAACAAGGCCATCGGGTTGTCATTGAAATGGCGAACGTTCAAGACGTGGATCCGGTCGAGGAAATCGCGTGCCGCCCGGGTGTCTCCCATCACAAGACTCGATTGCGCCATCGATTCGAGCATCTCGACCTGCTCAATGTTGTGCGGACCTTCATTGACGTGGGTAATGTGGGTCGCCCGGTTGAAGGTATCGCGCGCCAGGTCCGGCCGGCCGTTGCCGAGTTGCGCCGCGCCCAGGCCTTTCAGCGGATTGACGAGCTTTTCGTTCAGGCGGTCCTCAACGGTCTTCGATGATCTCGACCGCCGATTCGAAATTCTGGATCGCCGCATCATACTGGCCATTGCGGTGTTGCACGAGCGCCAGGTTGTTGAGCGCTTTGGAGGTCTCCAGGGAAATCGGGCCGTGGATTCGGATGACCAGCTCGACGATGCGCTTGGCCGATACGTCGGCCGCGTCCATCGCGCCTTCGTCGACCAGCCGCCGGTAGCGCTCGAATTCTCGCGACAGCCGCTCGTCCGGGGTCAGAGTGTCGTCGACAGGAGCGGCTTCTTCGACGTAGGCCGGCTCTTCCTCGGCAACCGGCACGACCTGGTCAAAAATGAAGGCGTCGTCGTAGTCGTCGTAACGGTCGTCGTCATCCTGGGCGAAAGCCGGACAAACAGCGAGGCAGAAAAGAAAAAACAGGCAGTAATTTATTTTGTAGAACATTTCAATAACGACTTGTTGAGGGTCTTTGATCCGTGGCAGACGGACTCATGTAGTCAGACCTTGTTGAACCCGATTGGTTCGTGCCGGATCGGCGCCGAACCCTGCAACAACTATACCGGCTGGCGCGTTGCCGCGGTAGCCGGCCACGACGCACTACAAGTCGAGATCCAGCTGCTGTTGCCCGGGGCGAAAAAATTGTTTGCAATCAAGAACGTGCTGGCCCGCCCTTGAATCCAGGCCGAGCCGCCGGCTGGCCGCTTTGAAGCGCTTTCTGATCATCTCGGCGTACGGCCCCCGCCCGGTCTGCCGGAGGCCGAATCGGTTGTCATAGTCACGGCCGCCGCTGCACTGGCGAATAAGGCTCGTCACGTGCCTGGCCCGATCGGGAAAATGCGTCTCGCAACCATTCTGCGAACAGGCCCTTCAGCTCGTGCGGCAGCCGCACCAGGATATAGCGTGCCCGGCGCGCGCCCGCGGTCGCGGCGGCTTCCAGTACGCGCTCGATCTCGTCGTCATTGATCGCCGGTATCACCGGGGCCACGAGCACGCTGCAGGGCACCTTGGCGGCGACAAGCTCCGCCATCGCCCTGAGCCGCGATTCTGCGGACGGCACGCGCGGTTCCATGATGCGCTTTAGTCCCGCGTCCAGGGTTGGCAGGCTGATGGCAACCGAGCAAAGCCCTGCACCGGCGAGTTCCGACAGCAGGTCGATGTCCCGGCAGACCAGGCTGCCCTTCGTAATGATAGTGACCGGGTGCCGGTGCTTGAGAAACAGCGTGAGCAACTGGCGCGTGATTTCGAGCGACTTTTCAGCCGGCTGATACGGGTCGGTGTTGGCACCAATCGTTATCGGCTTGGCACTCGTAGCCCGGTTTCTCCCATGTCTCAAGCAGTCGCGCCGCCGCGTTCGGTTTGTAAAAAATCTGCGTTTCGAAATCGAGACCGGGCGACAGGTCGAGGTAGCTGTGACTGGGCCGCGCGTAGCAATAGATGCAGCCATGCTCGCAACCCTGGTAGGGATTGATGGACCGGTCGAACGGCACGTCCGGCGAGTTATTGTGGCTGACGATCTGGCCGGCTGGCATCGCGCGCAGCACGGTTTTCGGCGCACGGGCTCCGCGCGCATGTGCCTCCTCGTCATCGAGGCGCACCTGTCGGGTGTTGAAGCGGCCGTCAGGTGACGAGATCGCGCCGCGGCTCTTGTGCGCCCTGGTTGGCATGGGGTTGCCCGATACTGTATATAAACACAGTATAGTCAACCCGGATCAGGGTCAAGCTGGCGGCGTCAGTTGAGCACGCGGTAACCGCGGCCGCGCAGGCAGCGCTTGAAAACCTTTTGTTTTTCGCGATCCGCGTCGAGACCGGAGCGGGTGCCACCGTACAGCGCACCGCCCGCCGCGCCCCGGCCCGCATCGCCGTCAATCGCGCCGCCGAGCGCGCCGACCACGGCGCCTGTCGCGCCACCTTTCAAAACGCCCTGGCTGATAAGAATTTCCTCGGTGTAGGCTTCGCACTCGCTCCAATCCCTGGCGAGCGCGTTGGGATCGACCCCTTTCCTGTCGATGATGGGGTCAGGGTGTGCGGCGCAAGCCGCCAGGGCGAGCAGGGTTGCGGCCAGAAGGGCTCTGTTTGTCGCTTTCATCGTAGGGGTTTGCTCCTCATCATTCTTATAGACCGCCGGTCATGCCGCTGTGTTCCGCTTTCCTTCTGTAAAGCGGCATCACAGGTTTAACGCACGAAGCCGGCGACCGGTTGACAGGCGGCTCAATCGTCGGCGCTTTGTACTGGGGTCACGCGTAGTGTCGTCGCGGGAGGGGAATCGAACGGGCCGGTGCCGCAGGCGCGTGCCCCACTACCGCGACAATTCGTTGCACAGGCCCGGCTCCGCAGGCAGAGGTCTCAATCCGATCGGCGATGCGCTGCCGGAACGGTCCCGGGCAAACGCCTGCGCTGTATCCAGGCGCATTGCCGTCAGTGCGTGCCAGCCGCTAAGCGTCCGTCGGTTAGTCCGCGTACGCCTTGTGTAAATGCACGTCCTGTTGCGGGAACGGAATCGAAATACCTTCCTTGTCAAAGCGCTTCTTGATGGTCTCCGTCAGATCGAACTTGACGCCCCAGTAATCCGCGGTCTTCGCCCAGGGGCGAACGACGAAATTGACGCTGCTGTCGGCAAGCTCCGAAACCGCGATAAGGCAGGCGGGTTCGTCGAGTACGCGGTCGTCCGCGGCCACTATTTCCTCGAGTATGCTGCGCACCTTGTCGAGATCGTCGCTGTAACTGACGCCGATCACCATGTCGACACGACGCGTATCCTTGGCCGAATAATTCGTGATGACGCTTTCCATGATCTGGCTGTTGGGCACGATAACCTGCTTGTTGTCCGGCGTTTTCAGGACCGTGGTCAGAATCTGCACCTGTTCCACGGTGCCGCTGATGCCGGCGCCTTCAATGTAGTCGCCGACTCTGTAGGGGCGAAACAGAACGATCAGCACGCCGGCCGCAAAATTGGACAGCGATCCCTGCAGCGCAAGGCCGACGGCAAGGCCGGCGGCGCCGAAGATCGCGATGAAAGAGGTCGTCTGGATGCCCAGTGCGCTGATTGCCGCGATGATGACCACGATCAGCAGTGCGACGCGAACGAGGTTGCAGACAAATGTCTCAAGCGTCTTGTCGATGCCCTGCTTTTGCATCAACTTGCGCAGGCCGCGCACGACGAGGCTGATAACCAAACGGCCAACGTAAAAAATCACCAGCGCGATGATCACGTTCTTGGCCAGCGCCACAACGGTGCCGGCGTTGACGCCGTTGTCATCAAGAAGTGTGACGCAGGCTCTGCCAGTCGAAGCCTGCGGCTGCTTTGTTGAGTTCGTCCATTGCTTAAGTCCTTGTTTGTCTGTGTCGGGCGTCGCGCACGACGTCCGGCTGCCTGCGGTTTTTCGAATCTGGCTTCGGTACTGCGGACAGCTCCGGTGGAGAGGCCACAAGGCACCCCGAGTACCGGATGTTACGGGGTTGGCGCCGCTCTCAGCCGGCTATCCGTCCCGGCGGCGGATTCTACATCATTGCACTGCGTTGTCAGGCCCCGAGTGCCACGAACCAGCTCGTGGCCACGAGCGCGATGGCGAGGCCGCCGGCGACCCTTTGTGCGCGTCGGTCGGTCGGTACCGGGCCGAGGGCGACCAGCAACATTCCAGTCAGGAATCCACTGACGAAGCCGAACAGGTGCGCGCCGATATCGGTATCGGGCCCGCCGGTGCCCGTGAACATCAGCAGTGCGAGGCCGCCAACGACGGGTCCATAGCGGTAGGACCAGCGGTCCTGCGCCATGAAGCGGCCGTGCCAGACGAACCCTGCCACCAGGCCGAGCGCGGCAAACACGGCCGTCGAGGCGCCGATCGACCGATGCGCGGAGTCAAGCAGCAGTGTGTTGGCCGCGTTGCCAACCGCCGCGGCCGCGACAATAGCGAGCCAGGCGACGCCGGAGCCCAGCAGGCGCCCGGCAAACAGGCCGAAGAGGACGCCAAAAACGACGTTGCCGACGAAATGCCTGACGCCGGAATGCAGTGTCAGCGCCGTAATCGTGCGCCACCACTCACCGCCGCGTATGAGCACCCCGTCGACGCGCCCCGCATCGAACCAGTCGTATCCGAACGCTCCCCCGGCCGCCAGCCAGGCAATGGCGCTGATGACAAGCACATACCCGACCACACCGGGCACTGCGTCCTGGTAGTCGATTTTGCGCCGCGGCTTCGGACGGACCGGCGGGTTTTCGTCGTCATACAGCTGCAATTCCTCGACGGCGCGGACGGAGAATTCCGCGGGCACGACCAGCGCGGCCGTGACGCCATCGTCAATCATCTGGTGCGGGATTTGCGACGCGGCGAGCACCAGCGCCCGATCACTGCAACTTTGCCGGTTGCGGCTTTCGAAAACGACGCGCAGGTCATCGTGCATGCCTTTTGAGTCCTTTCTGTAGGCCAAAAATAATAATAAATTACAATAGGTTATGACGCCTGAAGCGGCTTCAGCCAGGGTTCATCGAGGCGGCGCAACAATACGCTCAACTTTGATCTTGTCACTTTGGCCGGGTGTTTCAATGACCTTCTGGAAAAAAATGTATTTTGCGGTCGCCCTCGTTGGCGCCGTGTTTCTTGCAATTTCCCTGTTCTGAGTCCGCACGAGGATTGCGGTAAGCTTGAGGCTGCCCGTTCGGGAGCCCCGATGAGAACCACGATCCTGGTATTGCTGTTCGCTGCCGCTCGTCTTGTTCGAGACCGCAGGCGCCGAGGTCACACAGGCCGAGGCGGCGGGCTTCACAAGCGTCAACGAGGTAACGCTCGACGCCGAACGCCAGGGATGCGTGGCGAGCGGCCATCGATGAAATCGATCGCTGGTGGAGCGCCGATCACACCGTTTCCGGCGAGGCCGGCCGCCTGCGTATCGATGCGACCCCACAGGGCTGTTTTTGCGAACGACTCGGCCCGGACGCAGGCGTCGTGCACATGACGGTCACCACGATAATCCCCGACACCCTGCTGCGCCTGACCGGGGGTCTCGGGCCTCTGGGACTGATGGGCGTGAACGGCAATATGACCTGGGAATTCGCCGCGGCCGAGAACAAAACCGTGGTCCGGTTTACCTACGCTGTCGGCGGCTACCGCCCGGGCGGGCTGGATGCGCTGGCCGAGGTCGTGGACGCAGTGATTGGCGAGGCGCTGCTGCGACTTAAGGCCTACGTCGAAACCGGCGACGCGGAGCGCATCGGTCTTGAATGAAATAGCGCCGGCGCGTCCCTCGTCTACCGTGGTCCTGGTCCGCGAAGCGGCAGAGGCGCCCGAGGTCTTTATGGTGCAACGACACGCGCGGCTCTCGTTCGGTGCGGCCTATGCGTTTCCCGGTGGCGTTGTTGACGCCGATGATGCGGCCGTTCACGACTTCTGTGCCGGACTCGGTATGGCGGACGCCAACGCGCGCCTCGGCGTGCGGGCCGACGGGCTGGATTTTTACAGCGCCGCTATTCGCGAGTTGTTTGAAGAGACGGGTGTATTGCTTGCCGATGCGGCGGCGGTGGACGAGGATCTCGGCACCGTTCGTGACGGACTGAACAGCGGCCTCGAAAGTTGGGCGCAGTTTGTCGAGCGCAACCAGCTGTCTGCTGCACTGCGATCAACTGCACTACATCAGTCACTGGTTGACGCCCGTGACGCAGGCAAAGCGTTATTCGACACGCTTTTTTCTTGCGGCGCTGCCCGCGCGCCAGGCGGCTCGGCACTGCGGCGGTGAGCTGACCGATTCGCGCTGGGCAACGGCACACGACGTACTCGAAGCCGGCAGGGCGGGCGAGGTCGAACTGCATTTTCCGACGGTAAAAACGCTGGAAATGATTGCCCGGCACAAAGCCCTCGATGCGCTACTGGAGTGGGGGCGGTCGTGCGTTGAATGGGGCGTGACCAGTATGCAGCCGGCGATCATCAAGCGCGACGGACAGCCGGAGATAGTCCTGCCCGGCGACAAGGATTACCCCGGGGCGAAATCATGAGCGGTTTTGGACCGGCGATGCCGGCGTTCAGCGAGCTCGCGGACGGCATACGTCGGCTCGTGGCGCCGAATCCGTCGATGATGACCGGACCCGGAACCAACACCTACCTGTTTGGCAAGAAGGAAGTAGCGGTGCTCGACCCGGGTCCGCGAATCGCAAGTCACATCGAGACGATCCAGCAGGTAGCGAATGCGCCGATTCGATGGGTACTGGTGACGCACACCCACCCCGATCATTCGCCCGCGGCGGCGTCGCTTGCGGCCGCTACAGGTGCGACGCTGCTGGGCATGCCGGCGCCGGCCGGGCGGCACCAGGACAAGACGTTTTCGGCCGATCGAGTCCTCGACGATGGCGATGAGCTGGCGACCGATGAGTTTGTGCTGCGCGCCGTGCACACGCCGGGGCATGCGTCGAATCACCTGTGCTACCACCACATCGGCAAAGACTGGCTGTTCACCGGCGATCACGTCATCGATGGATCAACCGTCGTCATCGACCCGCCCGACGGCAATATGACGGCTTATCTCAAAGCCCTGCGGCGGATCAACGCATTGGCGTGTGCGGCGCTTGCCCCGGGCCATGGCGAACTCATTCGTGATCCGGCGCGTGCGATCGACTGGATCATCGAGCACCGCCTGCAAAGAGAAGCGCGCGTGCTGGCGGCGCTGAAAGCCCACGCGAACGTCAGCGCGCGCGAACTGGTGCCGCACGTTTACGAGGATGTGGACGAGACGCTCTATGCACTGGCGGAGCGCTCACTGCTCGCGCATCTCCTGAAGCTCGAGGATGACGGTGCGGCAAAGCGCGCGGCCGAGCGGTGGACGGCTGCCTGAGGGCAGTAGCGCCGGTTTTTCGTCCGCATTTTCCCGGCTTGATTAGCCGGCTGACTTCGCATAGGTTACTGGCTCCCGAACCCGAGGTAGCAAGCATGACATTCGTTGTCACCGAAGCCTGTATCAAGTGCAAACTGACGGATTGCGTCGAGGTTTGCCCGGTGGATTGTTTTCATGAAGGCCCGAATTTTCTGGTCATCGATCCCGACGAGTGCATCGACTGCACGCTGTGCGAACCGGAATGCCCGGTCGAGGCGATTTATTCAGAAGACGAGTTGCCGGCGGGACAGGAGCATTTCCTGGCGCTCAACACGGAGCTGTCACGCGACTGGCCGGTCATCACGGAAATGAAGGACGCACCCGCGGACGCGGACGAATGGCGCGAGGTGAAGGACAAGCTGCAATTCCTCGAAAAGTGACTCTCGCATAACGGTACTAGCGGGGACATTCTGCTTTTTTCTCTTGCCAGCCCATACAGCTTGCATGGAAAAAAGCAGAATGTCCCTGTTTCGCTTCTACGACTCGCGAATAAACCTCACCAGTACAGCGGCAAGCTCCGGCCCCTTGTCCTCCTGCAGGAAATGACCTGCATTCCTGATTTTCACATGCTCCTGGCGTTTCGCGCCGGGGACCGTCTGCTGCCAGCGCACTTCGCCGCCGCGCGTGATCGGGTCGCGGTTGCTGAAGGTCGTCAGAAACGGCTTCTGCCAGTCGCTGAACACTTTCCAGGCCGCGCGATTGGCGTTGCTGGCCGGATCATCGGGCCGGGTTGGCACCAGCATCGGGAACGCGCGCGCGCCCGCTTTGTAGCCGGCGGCAGGAAAGGGCGCGTCGTAGGCGGCGACCACCTCGTCAGGCAGCTCGGTAACCGTGCCCTTCTGGATGATCTTGCCGATCGGAAACCACGGGCTGTAGCGCGCAAACGCGCGCCAGATTGCAAAGGCTTTCGGCATCTCTTCATCACCGCTCGGCAGCCCGCCATTGCCGAGCGCAATGCGCGCGAAACGCTGCGGGTTCTCCGCGGCGACGCGCAGACCAATCAGCGAGCCCCAGTCCTGGCAGAACAGCGTAATTTCGCTGAGATCCAGTGACTCGATAAACTGCCGCATCCATGCAACATGGCCCGCATAACTGTAGTCGCTCTTGCGGGCGGGTTTGTCGGATTTGCCGAAGCCGATCAGGTCGGGTGCGATAACGCGCAGCCCGGCGTCGCGTAACGGCGGGATCATGAGGCGGTACAGGTAGGACCAGCTCGGCTCGCCGTGCAGCAGCAGCACGACATCGCCGTCACGCGGGCCTTCGTCGACGTAATGCAGGCGTAATCCCTCGATGTCGACGTAGTGCGGAGCGAAATCGTAGTCCGGGAGGCCTTCGAACCGGGACTCCGGCGTTCTCAGTACTTTCATCGATTACTCCTGTGTGCCAATACCGCCTATGATATCGGTATACGCCAGCGAGAGATCGACGATTCATGAGCAGTTTGCGTGCGAGAATAATCCGCTGGATCACGTCCCGTTACGTCAAGAGCCTGAACGCGTCCGAGGCGCACACGCACGACGTAGAGCGAGTGCGCCGGCGCCTGGACAGCATCAGCCGCCTGTTGAAAAGAGCGTTCTTCGTATCGGTCGAGGCAACAGAGGTGGCCGGGCTGACGGCCGAATGGCTGCGTCCGAGGCGAGCACCGCAAGAAAAAGTGCTCCTGTATCTGCACGGTGGTGCCTACCTGGTGGGCAGCTGCCGTACACATCGACAGCTCGTCAGTCACGTGGCGCGCGCCGCTGGGCTGAACGCGCTGGTGCCGGAGTATCGCCTTGCGCCCGAGCATCCGTTTCCCGCCGCTATTAGGATGCGGTTCGCGTCTATCGCGCGCTGCTGGCGGACGGCTTTAGTCCCGCCGATATTGTCGTTGCCGGCGATTCCGCCGGCGGCGGACTGAGCGTTGCGATGCTGCTGTCACTGCGTGACGCCGGCGATCCGATGCCGGCGGCGGCCGTGTTGTTGTCACCGTTTCTGGACGTTACGGCGAGCGGCGAATCCGCAACGACGCGCGCTGCAAAGGACCCGTGGTTCGACGCCAAAGACATGGTCATCGTGGCCAGCAACTATTGCGGTGCTGAGACCGACCCGCGAAATCCGCTGGTGTCGCCGGTGTTCGCGAACGTGGCGGCATTGCCGCCCATGCTGATCCAGGTGGGTGACGACGAAATCCTGCTCAGTGACTCAACGCGATTCGCGGAAAAACTTAAAGCGGCGGGCCGCGACGTGGAGCTCGAGATATGGCCGGAGATGTGGCACGTATTCCAGCTCTTTATCGGCAAGATGCCGGAAAGTCGCCGGGCGATAAAGCGCATCGGCCAGTACCTTCGAGGGCGCCTCGCGTCGCCCGCGGCCTAGAATCGCGCCTGCCTTTCTGCGTCGTCATGCATCTTCGTCAGGAACGCACGAATGGCGGGCTCGGCCTCTTCTTTACTCATCAGCCTTTTTGCCTCGAGGACGGTGGCCATGTCCCTGATCGAGCGCTTGCCATCGATTAACGACATGATGAACGCGTAGATCTGGGTCGTCATGGCCTGGGTCCTGAACGACGGCGACTGCGGCACCGGCTCTTTGCCGGTCACAAGCCACTCGGGCAATGCCCTGTGGCGCCCAGGTTTTCTTTGGTCAGCCGTTTTCGAGGCGGCAAACGAAAACACGGTTTCCTGTCGCCCGTGCCGGCTGGCCGGTGAGCACATGTAGGGAATGGTCTCCTCGTGTACCCGTGGTTCCGCGAAACCGTTGTCTGCGACGATCGCGCGAGTCTCCTCGGCGCTGTAACGACGGGCGCGCTCCGGGCCGGCGTAGGCGAGGGACCCGAAGTTCAGCCAGCGGCCGTCTGCCGACAGCAGGTTATTGATGCGAGCCGCAAGCTCGGGCAAGTCGGCGTTGATGATGTCGATCAGCCACGGCGTAACGACGGTATCGATGGACTTCGACTGGAACGGCGGTCGCAGCGCGTCGCCCAGCACCAGGTGGAAATTTTCGTCGGCGGGCGCCGGTGCCGCAGCTTTCGCAAGACGGCATCGTCCCCGGGGCCTTTTGGCGAGATCGGAAATTCGTAGAGCTCGAGCGTGTCGCCGCGAGTAACCCTTTCGGCAACCAGCATGAGCAACGGATTGAAGTCCATGGCGACGGTCGTCGCGCAGTCAAGATGCGTGTGAATGTCATACGCGAGGCGACCGGCGCCGGCGCCTAGCACCAGCACGTTGCCGAGTTCGGACTGGTCGCCCGAACACGGACTCGATTTGCCCTAGCGAGGCGCTGTTTTCGGCTTCGCCCCACGACCAGTCGCGATGGACGTTGGCGTAGTAGGTCGTTCAATCCCTGGTCGACTGGCAGTCGCGTCCGCAAGGCGAGATAGCTCTCGACGCTGCCGCTTAAGCGCCTGCACGTCGAGCGGCTCCAGCAGATCGACCAGCGCACGGCGATGGTCTTCGAGCGCCATTCGGTAGCGCAGCACGCGTTCCCGCGTCAGTGCCCGCAGGTCATCGTGCTGCAACTCCACTTCGAGACCGGCGATCTCGTCGGCCAGTTGTTGCAACGCGAAATGCAGGCGGCCGCGCCACTCGCCGAGGGTGGCCGCGGGCTCCGCGAACAGCCACGGCATGCCGCTTAAGGCGGGAAACTCGACCTTGCAGGCGGTGCAGTACAACTGGTCGCCGTTCTCCTGCGACGCGGTGTCTTGTCGCAGCGCGGGCACGCCAGAAGAGCGGTGACGTCGGTCATGGCGAGATTATGCACGAAAAAAAGGCCGGTCGAATTCAGTGACCGGCCGGGAACAGGCCGCGCAGCGGGGAAGCACGCGGCGGTTTTACACGCGGGTTACACCGGGTTCGTAATCATGCCGTTGACGATCGGCGTGAACGCGGTGAGGCTGTCCTGTGCGCCGCGTTGCCCAGGCCGTGATTCGGGAACAGGCTGGCAAAATTGCCTTGTTCACCGTGCAGCGCCATGTAGTTGAGCAGCACGGTATTGACCAGCAGGTTGACGTTGTTCGCCGCTGGCGTCGCGCTGCGCTGTACCGAGCCGCCCGCATCCATGTAGCCGATCTGCTGGTGTCGTGCCTGTTCGTCGACCGGTGCCGCCGATCAGCGTGGCTCGGCGCGTCGGGTTGTAAACGAGGAAGAACGAGCCCGCCGTCGAGGAATTATCGCTCGACCATTCGCCTTTTCCGCGTCCGTCGGTGGTGTCGTCGATGGCACCGTTCGACGAGACGGAACCGTCGCTGAACACGTACAGCATCAGCGGCACCTGTCGGCGAGCGGCGTACTCGAGACAGGCGCCGATGCAGCGGCCGGCCCGAAAGTCCTTGACCTCGCCCTCGGCGCGGCGCCCGCCGTGGTAGTCGTAGCCGCCCATCTCGATGCAGCCGGCGCCGGCGAAGCCGTTCATTACGAGTTTCATGACCGCGGCCGTTTTCTGGAACTCGCGTGCATCACGATCGCCGCCTGTGAACTCATCGACGGAGAAGATACCGCTGCCATCGGCGGCGACAATTTCAGGGTCCAGGCCCGGATCGATCTCCATATCGCCAAACACATCCGCGATGTTGGCCGCTTTCAGGTAACCGCAGCGCACCGCCTGCTTGATGGCGGCATCGCGGTTGATCTCCGTTTCGACCTTCGCCATTTTGCGGTCGCTGATACGGTAAATCGACTCCATGACGGCCGTTGCGTCGTCCTTGCTCAGGATGCTGACGAGGTCGCCGGTGTCCACGAGGTTGACGACGTCCGCCGGTCGGTCGACCTTGGTGGGCCGCAGTTCCGGATCGAACAGCGCGGCGGGCAGCATCGAGTTGCCGCCGGAATCCGTGTTCTCCGAGCCGGCGAGTGTCAGGATGGAGCCGTTCGCGCCGGCGCGCGCGATGCCATACATCGGGTTGTGCGGATTGTTGCCCGTGTCGTTGTCGGAACGTGCGGGAATGACGGCGCCGTTGATGTTCGCTTCGCGACCCGGTGTCAGGCTCGCCATGATGCCGCGCCGAAACGCGCTGTCGAGGTGAAAGCCCAGGCCCAGATCGAAATTGGCATAGGCCTCGCCCGTATCCGGGTCGTTCAGTCCCGGGACCATGTCGCCCGGCAGACCCATCTTGCGGTAGCCGGCCGTACTCAGGAAATCGCTTTGCCCGCCTTCTTTGCCGACCAGCACGTTGGAGCCGGCGATGTTGGCGCCGCCGGCCAGGTCGAAGCAGATGAACGGGATCTTCTGAGCGCCGTCGGTCGCGATCTGGCAGGGATCGAGCAACAGGTTGGAAAGATCGTCCGACAGCGCGCCGTGTGCCTGGCGCGTGTCCGGCGAGCAGGCTCAGCAATCCGCCGCCGTCGTGTAGGCGCTGCCCGCCATCAGGCCCTGCGCGACGAACTGGCGTCGGGTCACCGGTCGCGGATGATCCCCGTGAAGCTGCGGCGCATCCCAATGCCGTGCGTTGCGTTTCTTGCTCATCTGGATGTTGTCCTCAAAAAGCTGGTCATTACTGAACCAGCGTCGCGGCACTTCCCAGCACGGCGGCACAAACGCTTTTCGCGATCGCTCGCGTATCACTGGGGCCGGCCAGCAGTCGATCAATCAGGTTGTCCGGGCGGCCGTCCGCGGCCTGGAACGTAGCCAGCTCTTCGTAAATGATCGGCGTAGCTCGGCTGCGTCGCGATCTCGGGTCCCGTCGGCGTTTGGCCGATCGCCCGGGCGATCAGCGGATCCACGAACGTCGCTGCGGTTGGCAGCGCTGAATGCCTGGCTCGGCGGCCTGATCGAAGTCGAACGGGCCAGATGCGTTGCCGCATCCGGGTTCGGAATGCGTTGCGACCGATAGCCGCATCGCAATACTGGATAGCCAGCTGCGCGATGGCGACCTGGTGCGACGACAACAGCGTATCGACCTCTGCGACGGCGGGCAGCGACTGGCGCAGCTCCTGGAAGGTCGCATCGACGGGGAACGTGTCGGCCGGTCGTTCGTAGCTTGCCCGATTCACGCCGGTGATTTCGGCATAGGTCGCGTCGATTTCATCGAAGGTCCGCACGCCGATACGCGGCGCGCCCTCGCCGGGGTCATCGGTTGGCGTGATGACGAGCATCGGATCGTCCGGACGGTCGTAGGAGAGATCGGCCAGCGTATCGAAGGTCAGGAAGAACTCGTCGTCTTCCGGGCCCTTTTCGAGCGGCATGACGGCGCCGAGCGTCGACAACGGCTGTCCGAGTTCCCCGAACTCGGCGAGCGTCCAAGCGCGTCCGTCGAGCGTTGCGTACGTCTGTCCAACCGGTGCTTCCTGGCCGTTCATCGCGACACGAACGCCGCGAATCGGAATGCCGGACGGCCTCGAGTCATCCAGCGTTACGAAGTGCGGCTTGTCGAACAGGTACGCGTAAGATGTCGAACTGCTGTGCTTCGAACAGGATATACGACGACTGCTCGGCGGCCTGGATACGCTCGGAGATATCGAACAGCAGGAAGAACTTCTCGCCGACGCCGGCATCGAAGTTCTGCGTTATCTGTTCCTCGCGTCATCGCGCGGCGATGGATGGCGACCAGCCGGAACGTGCCTTCCCAGAGACCGTCGTTGGACGCTTCGTTGCCGAGTATGAAGGCCATGTTGTCCCGCCAGTCGACGAAGGTGCCGCCTGCGACCGGGTCGACGTTCGAGACGAGCTCGCCGTTGACGAAGATCTTGCGACCCTCGACCGGGCTGTAGGTCGCAACGACGTGCTGCAACGTGGCCTGCAGCACCTCATCCATGTCGGGCGTCGAAAGCGCCGGTTCGCCGTTCGGCTCGAAGAACGGTGCGTCGTTCGAGTCCTGCGCGTCGGTCAGCAGCAGGAAGTCGTAGTTGTACAGCGTTTGCTGCAGCGCGAAGTTTCTGTCCGGCGCTCGACGAGTAGCTGACGATCTGCGCCATTTCCTGCGTCACGTTGGCCGGCACGACCCAGGCTTCGATCGAAAACTCGCCGGCGGCCTGCAGGATGTCGTAGAGCTTCTTGCTGGCCGTCGTCGAGCCTCGGGCCTTGCCGGGCCCCTGCGCCTCGTTGTTGCCGATCGTGATGCCCCAGCCGCCGTACCAGCTAACGTCACCGGAAAACGTCAGGTCGATCGCGGGGTCGACGCCGCTGGTGTCGTACGCGATCAGGCCGTTGCCGGTCTTGAATTCCCACAACGCGATCTGCGCGTCCTCGTAACGGTTGCCGCCGGAAGCCGGCGTGCCGTCGACGAGCCGCACCGCCTTGCTGTAGACGAGGTCCGGGTTGACGGTCGGTCGGAACGATGCCCGCGGCAAAGCCGGCGATGCCGGCCGGCGGGTTGCCGTGCCGAGCATCTCGGCCGACGATGCGCTGCAGTCGTTGTTGAACCAGCAGTTGTGCGATTCGCCGAACGGTACCGGGCTGACCTTGGTGACGAATCGGGAGTCGCCGGGCGTGTCGAGGTTGATCTTGGATTTCGCGGCCTCGTAGGCGACATTGATGTCCGGATCCGCGAAGTACGGCTGCTGCGCGTTGGGCGACTCGGAGCTGTGGCAGTCGCTGCAATACTCCCGGAGTATCGGGCTCGTGAACCAGCTGCTCGAACAGGGTCGGGTCGGTCGGGAAGTTCTTGCTCGACGTCGGGTCAGTCGATTCGGCGGCGGTCAGCACGATCTGTCGCCCGCCGCCCTCCGGTTCACCCGACCCATTTCTCGATCCAGTTGGTCACGATTTCGCCGCAGGTTTCCGGGTCGTCGACCCAGCAGTTGTGGCCGATCGGAGGCGCGCTGACCTTGGACACGAATTCGCGACAAGCGAAGGCTGGTCGCGGTCGATCTTCGCCACGGCCGCGTCGTAGGCGAGATTGACGTCGTCGGTGCGCGACGAACATCGGCGGCTGGCCGAACGACTCGTTGTGACAGGAGCCGCAGCGGTCGGTCGACCGCGTTTTCTCCCAGAACTCGACCTTGAAGTTCTGTACGTCGGCATCGCGCGGCGCGGGACCGGCATACGGTGCGACGCCCGTGTCCTCGACAGGCGGTGCCTGCGGGTTGTCGGCCGTCGTCAGCGCCGCCGCCACAAGCCGCGAGCAGCGAGGCTCGACAGCACGGCGAGGATTGCAACGCGCGGCGTCGGGCAGGCGAGATTCGGGGCAGCAATTCCAATTGCTTTTTTCATGTTCTAGAGTCTCCCTACTCGCCCATGCAGTAAACGGCCGCATCAGCAAATACCTGCTTCATACGGTAACCGGTGGAGCGAAACGCTGCGGTGATCGATTCGAGCGTGTCACGGTCGCCCTGGTCTTCCGGGTCGCGGAGACAAACGGCGCGAAACGCCTTCTTTACCTGGCACGCGGCGAACGCGTAGCTGTTGCCCAGCTCTTCGCCCAGTTCCTTGGCACCCTTGCCGCTGCCGGGCAGGGCGCGGGTCGAAACCGAGGTAGGCGTTTTGCCCTTTGCGCCAATAGTTGTCCCAGCGATCGTCCGGTGTGCGAAAACCGTGCGGAAAGTTGAGGTCGTTGTTGAAGTACTTCGGCTGCACGACGCCGTCGGTGTATTCGAGCCTGCCGCTTGCTTCGTCGAAGTTGTAGTAAGCGAATGCCTGCGCCATCGGGTCCATGCCCGTGTGGCAGCCGACGCAGTTGTTGAGAAACAGCCGGCTGTCGCCGCCCGGGCTGCGGCTTACATCCTGTCGAATTCGATCGGGAGGCAGGCTGGGGTCGTGGACCTGTTCCAGGTCGTTGCAAAGATGATTAATCAACGTGAAGCGAAACATTGCGCGGTTCGTGCCGGCGATAAAGAACGCTTCAGAGGCGGCGCGCGACGTCATGACACCGGCCGTCGCCGACGCGGGAATACCCAGCACCTGCGGACTGCGGCCTGAATTCGAGCACGTCCGTGAGATTGACGTTACTGGCTTCGAGCTGCTCGTAGTGATCGTTGTTAGCGGCTGACGGCGCGGCACTCACAACGCCGTCGCCAGCGACGTAGGTAATGTCCTCGGAAAGCAGGGTATTGAACGGCCGGTCCTCGCGTATCATGCCGATCACGGTCGCGATGTAGTCGTTCAGCGGTACAAAGACGGACTGGTCGCGGTTGGTCCAGGGTGCTGCAAAATTCTTCAGCGTCGCGTTGTAAAAGTTTGCATCGTCCATCGCAATGTAGGCTGCGTCGTTCGCGGTGCCGGGCAGGCCGGGGTCGATCGCGTCCTGCATCGCCTGCAGCACGGTCTGGGTCGGCGGTACGCCTGCAAGACGGTCGTGCAGGCGCTTGGCCTGCTCTCGATAGTCCGCATGCACCGGCGCGACGACCAGAACGAACAGCGCCATTGCCAAGAGCCTCTGTCGCAGCTTTCCGTGCCGAGCGTGCTTCGATTCCTGTCGCGATTCGTGCTTCATATTCTGCAACTCTTAACGTGCGTGATTGACCTGGCGGTTTCCCGCAGGCCGTGGAGTAGTGTCTGCGGCAGGGATGTACCTGATCCAGTCAGTCACTGTGACAGAGCCGCGTCGCCTTCACAGTGAGGGTATTCACGATTCTCCACTATTGGCTGATTGGATTTTCGAGTGGCCCCGCGAAAGACAAAGCAAGTGCTGTGCCAGTCCTCCCGGTGGCGCCGATGTGGTAAAAAAATAAAATACAAATCATTAAGTTACAGGCGTTTCCAGCGATCGCGAACGGGTAGCACTATGTCAAACGTTTGTCGTTGGTTTGTAACACTTTTTTGGCCAACGCCGCTAAGACGCTGATTGGCAACGCCGGCACCCCTGTCGTTGAAGCGCGACAGGTCGTGCCAGCTTGCCTGTCTGTAGAGTGACCAATAAAAAATATTTCGAGGCGAGCGACTGCCATAACGTTGTGCGAAAAGCACACTCGGGAAACGTCTCTCGGCAGCGCTGAGCGTGGCTCAGCCGCGAACAGCGGCGCGCGTCTCGGTCGCAAATTCAGACAAGGCATTTGGTTTTACAATGTTTCTTGTCGTGCTTTTGAGACATTACATCCGCTGCAATTCGGCGCCATACTATTTGGCAGTTTGCTCCCCTTCGCGGAGCGCTTTACGCGCACAGTTAGTCCCGGATTGTGACTGCGTTAACGGTTGGACGGCTGCGGCGCAGCGTACCCTGCCATGATGCCCGAGGTGAACGAGATGCTCAGTCGATCCCGACAGTTTTGTAATGGACTAGAGAAAGCAGCGACCAGGATGGTTGCGTTGTCGATACTCGCAGTGTCGCTTGCAGCTTGCGGCGGTAGCGGCGACGGCGTCAGTATCGGCACCGGCCAGGATCCTGATCCCGTCGTTATCGATTTTCCCATTGCCTACATCAAGTCACCGCTTCCTCTCGACGGCAACGGCGAATTCCAGCAGCGCGACCTTCGCGAGCAAATCACCTTCGACTTCGGCGCCGACCTGTACTTTCGTGATCGCGCTTCACCGAGCTCGGAGGCGATCAACATTACGGCCGAGGTATCGCAGGGACTGGCAGCGATTCGCGATGTTGAAATAGATTTCGACGGCAGTCGCCTGTTGTTCGCAATGCGCGTGCCGTTCGACCCGGATCTCGACGAGGACGACCTGCCGACCTGGAATATCTGGCAGTACACCTTTGACACCGGCGAACTGCTGCGCGTCATACCGACGGACCTGACCGCGGAGTTCGGCCACGACATCATGCCGAAGTACCTTCCCGACGGCCGCATTATTTTTTCGTCCACGCGGCAGACGCAGTCACAGGCAGTGCTGCTGGATGAAGACAAGCAGGGTTTTCCGGCGCTGGATGAAGACCGCAACGAGCCGGCGTTCAACCTGCACATCATGAACGACGACGGTACGGCTATCCGGCAGGTGACGTTCAACCAGAGTCATGACCTCGATCCGTCGGTCCTCGATGACGGTCGCATCGTGTTCAGCCGCTGGGACAACAATGCGGGCAATGATCGGGTCAACCTGTACCGCATGAATCCCGACGGCTCGGCGCTGGAGCTGCTGTATGGCCAGCACAGCCATGACACCGGCACCAACGGCAGCACGATCCAGTTCATGCAGCCGCGGCAGGTTGCCGATGGACGCATCATGGTCGTGGCGCGGCCGTTTACCGACACCGACGGCGGCGGTGAGCTGCGTCATTGTCGATACCGTGCAGTACGTCGAAAACACGCAGCCGACCAAAGACAACATCGGCATGCTGGCCGGTCCGGCGCAGGAAGATGGCACCGATCAACGAGGTGTCGACGATTCCGGGCACACCGTCGATCGGTGGTCGCTACTATTCGGTCTACCCGATTCAGGACGGCACCGATCGGGTCATGGTGAGCTGGAGTCAGTGTCGGCTCGTCGAGACGCTGGCCGATGACGGGGACCCGGCGACCGATGACACGCAGATCGTGCCGTGCACCGAAGCGCGACTCGCCAACGTGATCGTCAGCGATCCGGATAATCCCGTCACGCCCGCAGTGGGCGAGTTTACGGTGGCGCCGCCGCTGTACGGCATCTGGATTTACGATCCGCGCGATGACACGCAGCTGCCGGTGGTTGCGGGTGAGGAAGGCTTCATGTTTACCGAGGTGGTATCGGCCGATCCCCGGCCTGTGCCGCCGGTGGTTGCCGATGGCGGGCAGGATTTTCTGCTGGACGCGTCGCTTGCCGACAAGGGCGAGGCGCTGCTCAACATTCGCAATGTCTATGACTTTGACGGTAGCTGCCGTCGTCGATATCGCGGCGTACGCGGATCCGACGCAAACACCCGCGGACGATCGCGTGGCGCGCTTTGTGCGGATCGAGAAAGCGGTTTCCATTCCCGACGACGATGTTCGTGACATCGACAACACCGCGTTCGGTATCAGCCGCCGGCAGGGCATGCGGGAGATCGTCGCTTACACAATGGTTGAGCCCGATGGCTCCGCGCTGGTCAAAGTGCCCGCCAACACGGCACTGATGGTCAGCGTGCTGGACGACAAGGGGCGGCGCATCACGCAGCGCCACCAGAACTGGCTATCGCTGGGCCCGGGACAGGAATTGAAATGCAACGGCTGCCACGATGCCGATGCCAGCCAGTCTCACGGGCGCAGCGATGCGTTTGAAACCGCCTACGCGGGTGCCAGCGCCACCATCGTCAACAATGGCGTGTTTCCCGGCACCGATCCGCGCTGGGCCGTGGAGCAGCTCGGCGAGACGATGGCGGAAGTGCGCGCGCGCGTGACCTGCCGTGATGACGCCTGCTCGTCGATCCAGCCGTCCATGGACCTCGTCTATCGCGATGTCTGGACGGCGGACCCTGTCATCAGGGACGGCAATGCCGACATCGACTACCGCTACGCCGATCTCTCGACCCGGTCGCCGACCACCCAGGCCTGCATGCAGGCCTGGACGTCGAACTGCCGGAGCGTCATTAACTATGAAACCGTCATTCACCCGCTCTGGAGCCTGCCACGCCTCCTGACCGAGGATGACGACAACGACCCTGCCACGCCCGAAGTGCCGGTGCTGGATCCCGCGACGGGCCTGCAGGTCGACAACAATTGCCTCAATTGCCATACGCCAACCGATCCTGCAAACGGCGCTGCGCGTGTCCCGGCGGGTCAGCTGGAACTCCAGGACGGCCCGTCGCCTGACGAGCCCGACCATTTTCATGCCTACCGCGAACTGTTAGTTACTGATAATCTTCAAATTCTGGACGGCGATGGCGCGCTGGTGGATGATTGCATGATCGTCGTTGACGCCGATGGCAACGAAACCACGGTATGCAACGAGACCCCATCACCCGCGCGGATTGCAGGCGCACGGGCATCGAGCACTTTCTTTGACGTATTCAACGATCCTCAGGATCTGCACTTCAATATTTTATCCGCGGCGGAGCAGCGCCTTGTGGCCGAATGGCTGGATATCGGAGCCCAGTATTACAACAATCCTTTCGACGCGCCGACCAACTAGCGTTGCAGTCCCCGCATACCTTGCTGTCGTCTTGCTGCAGGTTTTCCTGTCGGCGCCGCTGCTTGCTGCCGATGACTATCGCTCCGTTGGTGTTGCCGATCCCTACCTCGAATTGCGAACGGGGCCGGGCAGCGGCTACCCGATCTTCCATGTGGTTGATCGTGGCGAATCTGTCGATGTCATTATGCAGCGCACTGACTGGTTCCTGGTGCGGGCGGCCAACGGCAAGCAGGGCTGGGTAGACAGCGAGCAGATGCAGCTGACGTTGCAGCGCGACGGCGATCGCGTAAGCTTCGAGCAGCCGGACATCAACGACTTCACGAATGCGAAATGGGAGGCCGGGCTGCTGGCCGGCGATTTCGGCGGCGCCAATATTGTTTCGATCTACGGCGGTTATTCATTGAATCCGCAGGTGTCGCTCGAACTATGGGGTTCACAGATCCTGGGAAATTTTTCGAACGGCTGGATGGGCAGTATCAACGTCGTACATGAGGCCTGGCCGGACTGGCGCGTATCGCCGTTTTTTACGCTTGGCACCGGACTGATTCACACCAAGCCGAAATCCACCATTATTCAGGGCGACGACCGCACGGACCAGATTGGACACGTCGGCGCCGGGTTCCGGATATACGCGTCGCGACGCCTGCTAGTGCGCGCCGAATACAAGAGCTACGTGGTGTTCACTAGCCGCAACGACAACGAGGAAGTAGAAGAATGGAAAGTCGGTTTCGCGTTCTTTTTCTAGTGCTTGCCCTGGCCAGCCTGTCCGGCTGTGCGGCAACCCGGAACCTGTTCGATTTCGGCAGGGGTGAAGCGCCGCCGCCGACGTCGGAGGCGCCCGGCCAGGTGATCGATCCACGCGTCGAACGTCGTGAGATCAAGGAGCCGGCGATCGACCAGGAAGACTTCGAGGTCGGCGGTTTCGTCGGCATCATGAGCATCGAAGACTTCGGTAGCGACATCGTCTACGGCGCGCGGCTGGCCTACCACATTACCAACGGCTTTTTTGTCGAGGGCACGGTCGGGCAGACAGAGGCCGGGCTGACGAGTTTCGAGTCACTTGTCCGGCGGCGCGCGACTGATAAGCGACAGCGAGCGCACGCTGACGTATTACAACCTGAACGTCGGCTACAACATCCTGCCGGGCGAAGTGTTTATCGGCGAGGCGCGCGCCTACAACACCAACCTGTATTTAAGCGCGGGTCTCGGTTCGACGCGTTTCGCCGGCGACGACCGCTTCACCGTCAATTTCGGCGCAGGCTATCGTTTTCTGCTGACCGACTCGATCGCCCTGCATCTCGATTTTCGGGACCACCTGTTCGATATCGATCTGTTGGGCGAGGAGAAGACGGTCCATAACCTGGAAGCGCATCTTGGCATGACGGTGTTCTTCTGAGGACGGCATCACGGTCAGGAAGCGTTTTTCGGAGCTAAGGTAGCGTTATGAGAAGAACATCTTTCACCATTGCACGGCTTGTGCTGGCGCTGTCGGCGATCGGCTGGCTCAGCGGCTGTGGCGGCATCGAACCCTGGGTGAAGCCGTACGAGCGTGACCGGCTTGCCGACCCGATCATGGCGCTGGATGCCGATCCGGTGTCGAGTGCCTACCTGCAGCACGTTTACGAATCGCGCGAAGGCGCACGCGGCGGCGAAGGCGCGGCCGGCGGCGGCTGTGGCTGTAACTGAGTGACCGGATGATGACCCTGTCCCGACACCTCTCGATGATCGGCGCACTGCTGCTGGCATTTGGCGCAGCCGAAGCCGGCGTGCTGCCCGACGACCGGGCGGACGTGCTCTACCATCTTTACAAGGGCGATGGTGTCGACATTGATGGCCCGTCTATCCTGGTTCGAAAAAAGGTCACGAACAACGTCTCGGTCGTTGGCAACTACTACGTCGACATGGTGAGCTCCGCGTCGGTCGATGTCGTTACGACCGCGAGCCCCTATACCGAGGAACGCACGCAGTGGTCGCTCGGCATGGATTACCTGCGGGGCAACACGACCATGAGCGTCGGCTATACCAGCAGCGAAGAATCCGACTACGATGCCGAGACGTTCAGCTTCTCGGTCAGCCAGGACATGTTCGGTGACCTGACGACGCTGACACTCAGCTATGCGCTGGGTGACGATCTTGTGCGCAAGGCCGATGACCTGACCTTCGAGAGAAACCTGGACAAGCAGGTTTACGGTATCGGCGTGACGCAAATTCTCACCAAGAACCTGATTGCCACACTGAATATCGAGACCATGACCGACGAGGGATACCTCAACAATCCGTATCGTTCGGTGCGCTATCTCGACGCCAGCGACACGCGGGGTTACAAGTTCGAGGGTGAGCTCTATCCGAACACCCGCACCAGCAATGCCACCGGTATCCGGGCGCGCTACTTCCTGCCGTATCGCGCGGCGATCGAGGGCGAGTACCGCTATTTTCGGGACACCTGGGATATCGAGGCACACACGGCGGCCTTCACTTACATCCATCCGTGGCGGGACCTTACGTTTACCGCCAAGTACCGGTACTACGAGCAGACCGGTGCCAGTTTTTACAGGGACCTGTTCCCGCGCGCCGCAGGCCACCAACTTCCGTGCGCGTGACAAGGAGCTGAGTCCGCTCGACAGCCAGACGATGTCGCTGAAAGTCGCGTACGAATTCCTGAACGACAGGCGCCGCTGGGGCTTTATCAAGAAAGGCACGGTCACGGCGTCCTACGACATCCTGAACGTCAATTATTCCGACTTCAGGGACTTGAGGCCCGGCAGGCCGATCGGCAACGAGCCGCTGTATTTCCTCGACGCCGAGATCATCCAGCTGTACTTCTCCTTCTGGTACTAAAGTCGCCGGGACATTCCCAAACAGCGTGTCTTTTTCGAGATGCGCCGCTTAATCGGGACATCCTCTACCCGACTGCGCTCGAAGTCGACCCTAATTGGGAATGTCCCGCGCAACTCAAAGCAGAATGTCCCCGATTTGACCTCAATGGTAGGATAGGCCTTCGATCGATCATGGGTGCGGGTCTAATGACGTCTTTGTTGTGGTGCTGGCGCTGCTCGTCGCGGCCGGCGTCGTTCTCTACAACCGCCTGATTCGCAGCCGCAACCGAGTCGACTCCGCGTGGAGCGATATCGACGTGCAGCTGCAGCGGCGGCACGACCTTATTCCGACGCTGGTCGCCGCCGTCGACCAGTACGCAAACTACGAGCGCGCGACCCTCGAGGCGGTCACCGAGCTGCGGGCAGAAGCGATGCGGGCCGCCGAGGTGCAGGCAAAAGGCCGGGCCGAGGAAAAGCTCAGTGCCGGCATCGAAAAAATCATCGCGATTGCCGAAAACTACCCGGACCTCAAGGCGAATGAAAATTTTCTCAAGCTGCAGAGCGAACTCGTAGAAACCGAGAACTACCTGCAGTTCGCGCGTCGCTATTACAACGGTTCGGTGCGCGACTACAACACGATGATCGAGACGGTGCCGAGCAACATCATCGCCGCCCGGTTCAAGTTCGCGGCGCGGGAGTTTTTCCAGAAAACATCCGACGATGCGGCCAACGTGCCGCTCGTCAAGCTCGGCTCTGTCGAATGAGAAAGCGCGTCCTGGCGGTACTGCTGTTGCTGCCGCTGTGCGGCCTGGCAGACGAACGCATCCTGAGTTTTCACAGCGACATTCGCGTCATGAGCGACGGCATGATCGAGGTCACGGAGACGATCCGGGTGCGCGCCGAGGGCAAGCGCATTAGACGCGGTATCTATCGTGATTTTCCGACCGAATACGAAGACAAGCTCGGCAACGAATACAAGATCGCCTTCGAGCCGCTGGCCGTCATGAGAAACGACCGGCTTGAGGCGTTTCACACGCAGGAGGTCCGGCGGGGACTCCGAACCTATTTCGGACGTGCCGACAAGTTTATCGAGACTGGTGAGCACACCTACCAGTTTCGCTACCGGGCGAGCCGCATGCTCGGTTTCTTCGACGAGCACGACGAGCTGTACTGGAACGTCACCGGCTTCGACTGGGCGTTTCCGATCGACAAAGCGAGCGCCACGGTGACGCTCGAGTTCGATGCGCCGCTGTCCGGTATTACCGCGGAGGCGTACACCGGGCCGCTGGGTGCGACCGGACGCGACTATCGCTCACGCATCGATTCGGCACGGAAGGTCTACTTCGAGGCGACCGGGCCCTTGTCCGCCGTCAACGGCCTGACGATCGTCGTCGGCTGGCCGAAAGGCTTTGTCAGCGAACCCACGAAGGTCGAGCGGGTGGGCTGGCTGCTGCAGGACAACAGGAACCTGCTGATCGCGGTGTTCGGGTACGTCCTGCTGCTCGCCTACTACATGCCGGTCTGGCGGAAATACGGCAAGGATCCGGAAGAAGGCGTCATCGTCACACGCTACGAGCCGCCCGAAGGATTTTCGCCCGCGTCGCTGCGCTACATCCGGCAGATGTACTACGACGACAAGGTGATGACCGCCGCTGTCGTCAACCTGGCGGTGAAGGGCTATCTGAACATCAGGAAAAGCGGCGGCTCCCACTGGCTGGTGATGCAAACGCCGGACGAGCCGAAGCCGGACCTCGCGCCCGGCGAGAACGCGCTGTACGTCGGACTGTTCAAGACGCAAAGCGAAATCGAGCTGGACGACAAGAACCACGCCGTACTGGGCAAAGCGCGCAAGGCACACCGAAAGTCGCTGCTCGAGGACTACAAGCAACACTACTTCAAAACCAATTTTTCGCTCAACGTGCCGGCAATAATCATCGCCATGGCTACGCTGCTTATCGCCGTGAACATCGGGCGCGGCCCGACCCTGCCGGTGATCGCGACGGTCGTGCTAACGTTTGTGACGATGGCGTTTTTCGCCATCATCATGAAGCGCCCGACGATACGCGGCCGCAAATTGCTGGATGAAATGCTGGGCTTCAAGGAGTTCCTCGAAATCGCCGAGAAAGACGAACTCAATCTCCGGAACCCGCCGGAGAAAACGCCGCAGCTCTTCGAAACCCTGCTGCCGTTCGCGCTGGCGCTGGGCGTCGACCAGCAGTGGTCCGAGCGCTTTGCCAGCGTGCTTTCCGCTATCCGCGATCGCGACGGCGGCGCCTATCATCCGTCGTGGTACGAGGGATCCTGGAACAACGCAAGCCTGCGCAAGACCACCAGTAAACTGTCGAGCGGCCTGAATTCCGCCATCAGTTCCTCCGTCAGCCCGCCCGGCTCGTCGTCGGGCGGCGGGGGCGGTGGTTCGTCCGGCGGCGGCGGTGGCGGCGGCGGTGGAGGAGGATGGTGATGGCAATGGCCTGGCGATGTGCTTTTGTGGAGTGCGGTGCTTTGTTTGGCCGCATGCAGTCAATCCGCCGACGAGCGTCGCCGTGGCTAGCCGCCGATCGCGTGTTTCTCAACGGGGCGATCTACACGGTCGACGCCGAACGTAGCTGGGCCGAGGCGGTGGCGATCAGAGACGGCCGGATCGTTTACGTTGGCGACAACGCCGGCGCGGCGCGGTATATCGGCGATGCCACGAGGTCACCGATCTCAGGCAGCAGATGATGTTGCCGGGCTTTCACGACTCGCACATCCACATCATGATCGGGGTGATGGCCGAACTCGAATGCAGCCTGCTGCGACTCGAGACGGTCGAGGACGTTGCGGCGCGGCTCAAGGAATGCACCGCACCTCCAGGGCATCGGCGACGACGGCTGGATCCTCGGCGGCGGCTGGGGCGAGTGGCTGTGGCCGGAGGCCAATCCGCAGAAAGGGCCTGCTCGACCTGCTGTTTCCCGATCAGCCCGTCTACCTCGAATCGAGTTTCGGGCACGCCGCCTGGGTCAACAGCAAGGCGATGGCGATCGCGGGCATCGATGCCGATACCGCGAATCCGCCGGCCGGCGTCATCGAGCGCGATCCGGAAACCGGGGAGCCGAGCGGCACGTTGCGAGACGCGGCGATGCTGCTGGTCAAGAACAAACTGCCGCCGATGACGCTGCAACAGCGTGCTGATCGGGTTCGCGCCGGCATGGCGTTGGCGCACTCGGTCGGCATCACGGCCGTCATCGAACCGGGCGCTCGATGGCGAACTGCTCCAGCCGATCCTCAAGCTCGCCGATGCAGGCGAGCTCGACCTGCGCGTGCGCGCGTCGCTGTCTCCCATCAACTGGCAGCCCGGCGTATTCGACGACGGTGTCTTCGAGTTCCTCGAGGGGCGCGAGCAATGGCGCCGCGAGAATCTCGACGTCGATTCCGTAAAGATCTACATGGACGGCGTGATCGAGTACGGCACGAGTCCGTTGCTCGAGCCGTATGCAGACGAAGCATTACGGATCGGGCGAGTTCTTCTACACCCAGGAGGACGTCGACCGGTACATGACGCGCTTCGACGCGATGGGCCTGCAGGTGCATGTGCACGCGATCGGCGACGCGGCGATTCGTCGTGCGCTGGATGGCTTCGAGGCGATGCGCGAAGCCAACGGCATGTCCGACAATCGCCACCAGATCGTCCATCTGCAGCTGATCCACGAGGACGACCGGCCGCGATTCGGCGAGCTCGACGTTGCGGCGGTATTCCAGTCGCTGTGGGCGTATCCGGACCCGGCCGCGCTGGAACTCGATGTTCCGATGCTCGGCGAAGAGCGCACCTGGCAGATGTACCCGATCGCCGAGCGTCCAGCAAGCCGGTGGCCGCATCGTCGGTGGCAGTGACTATTTCGTTACGGACCTGAATCCGCTGCACGCGATCGAGGTCGCGATAACGCGGCAGGATCCGTACAGCAATGACGGTCCGGTGCTGAACGAGGACGAGCGCGTCGATCTCGAGACGATGATCGACGCGTACACGATCAACGGTGCCTACCAGATGGGGCTGGAGCAGGAGCAGGGCTCCATCGAAGTCGGCAAACGGGCCGACCTTGTCGTCCTCGATCGCAATCTTTTTGAACTTCCGTCGTCTGAAATCAACGAAGCGAAGGTAACCATGACCATTTTCGATGGCAGGACCGTCTACGAATGAACCAGAATACTTTTAGCCGCCGAACCGGCAGCTCGATACCCAACGTTATTTTTGCGCTGCTCATCGCCAACGGCCTGGTGTTCGCGTTGCAACAGATGAATGCCAATTTCATGTTCATCAATTTTGCGCTGTGGCCGGCCACGGATCCGCGCTCGCCGTTCATGCCATGGCAGCTCCTGACCTACGGCTTTCTGCACGGCAATACTATGCACATTTTCTTCAATATGTTCGGTTTGTGGATGTTCGGCCGGGACATCGAGGGCTTCATGGGCTCGCAGCGCTTCCTGACCTATTTCCTGGTCTGCGTCGTCGGCGCCGGCATCGTGCAGCTTGTCGTTGCCGGCCCTGCAGGGCGGGCTGTATCCGACGGTCGGCGCCTCCGGGGGCGTTTTCGGGATCCTGCTTGCTTACGGATTGACGTTTCCGAACCGTATTATCGTGCCACTGTTTCCGCCCATCCCCATGCGGGCGATCACGTTCGTGTTCATCTACGGACTTTTTGAGCTTTACCTCGGCGTCAGCGGCGGCGCGCCGGGCGTGGCCAATTTCGCGCACCTGGGCGGCATGCTGTTCGGGTTCATCCTGATTCAATACTGGCGCCGCAGCGCGCGTCGCCGGTAAGCGCCGCAATCAGGTAATAAGCAGGGACATTCTGCTTTTCTCGCCTGCCGGTGGTTGGCGGCGGCAAGAAAAGCAGAATGTCCCCATTGCCCGTCAGGCCGTGTTGCCACCGTCGATGGGTATGGCGGCGCCGTTGATGTGCGTCGCGGTATCGCTGGCGAGGAACAACACCAGTGACGCCACTTCCTCGGGTGTGGCCACGCGGCCGTTCGGACTCTCGGCGGCCGCGTCTTCAAGATACCGTTCGAGCTCGACGCCCTGTGCTTCGGCCTCGGTCGCCAGCATCGGCGTATCGACATCGCCCGGACAGACGGCATTCACGCGCAGCCCGTCGCGGCCGTGGTCTTTTGCCATAGCTTTCGTTAACAGTACGATGCCGCCCTTGCTGGCGCAGTACGCGGCGGCACGCTCGCCGCCCTGCAGGCCCCAGTCCGAGGCTATGTTGATAATGCTGCCCTCGGCCTGCAACAAGTAGGGCAGCGCCGCGCGACTCAGAAAAAACGGCACATCGAGGTTGATCGCCATCGTGTACCGCCAGTCTTCATCACTCGTGTGGGCGATGTCGCCGCGAACCAGCACGCCGGCATTGTTGACGAGGCAATCGAGGTGCCCGAATTCATCGATCGTATCGGCAACGAGATCGTCGCAATCCCCCGACTCCGCCAGTTCGCCGGCCCAGGTGACGATTTTCTCCGAAACATCCGCCACTTCTTCGAGGCGGCCCTCGTCCCGGCCGGCGGCCAGAACGTCCCAACCGTCTTCTGCAAAGGCGATGGCTATGGCAGCGCCAATGCCGGAACTGGCCCCGGTGACAAGCACGACGCTCATGATGTTTTCCCTGGCAGCGTATACGTGGTATCCAGTGTATATCATGACACCTGGTCAATCGTTACAAAGCCTCGGCTGGCGCCCATTCTTCCAGGCGCAGCTCGCGGCCGAAGTGCAGGGCTATCCGGCGCGCGTACTGAGTGTGCATCGTGGCCGTATGCACGTGGCGCACGAGAAGGGCGAGGTGATGCTTACGCTGCTCAGGCAAAAGCGCGGCAATCGATGTGACCGTCGGCGACTGGGTGATGGTCGATCCGGACGGTCCGTAAAGCTGCGCGCTCGCCTTGAGCGCTTCGGTGTTTTCCAAAGAAAAGCGGCGGGCACGGCAGGCGAAGTGCAGCTCATTGCGGCCAACGTCGATACGCTGTTTATCGTTACGTCGGCGAATCGGGACTTCAACGTCGCTCGCCTGGAGCGTTACCTTGCGATTGCTCATGATGCCGGTGCGTTTCCGGTCGTGGTGATTACGAAAGCGGACCAGGTGGAATCGGCGAAGGCGTTCGTCGCGAGCGCCGCGAAACTGTCCCCGGGACTGCTGGTCGAGGCGCTCGACGCCCGGCAGCTGGAGGACGTCGCGGTATTACGGCCGTGGTGCGAAACCGGCCAGTCGGTTGCGTTACTGGGCTCGTCAGGCGTCGGCAAGTCGACACTGATCAACACGCTCACCAACGCCGTGCAGGAGACCCGGACAGTGCGCGAGGACGATCAGCGCGGCCGTCACACGACGACCAGCCGCTCGATGCATCGTTTGCCGCAGGGCGGCTGGCTCATCGACACGCCCGGCATGCGCGAACTACAGCTTGTCGACGTGGCCGACGCGCTGGACGAAGTGTTCAGCGACGTGGCGGGTCTTGCGGGCCAGTGTCGGTTTGCCGACTGTTGCGCACGAGGCCGAGCCCGGTTGCCGCGGTCGCACGGCGCGATCGAGCAGGGCGAGCTCGATGCCGCGCGGCTGCTGCCGTTTCCGGAAGCTGCAATCCGAGGAGCGCCGCAATGCCGAGACGCTGGCGGAGCGGCGTTCGCGCGACAAGCACTTTGGCAAGCTGTACAAATCCATCCTGGCCGACAAGCAGCAGGGAAAACGGCGGCAAGCAGTAAATGACGACGATAGATCTAAATGCCGATCTGGGCGAGGGCGATCCGCACGACGATGCGCTCCTGGAGATCGTGTCGAGCTGCAGCATTGCCTGCGGCGGTCATGCCGGCGACAACGCGTCGATGGCCGCGGCCGTGCGCACCGCCATCGTCAATGGCGTAACCGTCGGTGCACATCCGGCGTACCCGGACCCGGAGGGCTTCGGTCGTGTGAGCGGGTTTCTCGCGGCTGGTGCGCTGTACGAATCGCTCACAGAGCAGGTGACGGCGCTCGCGGATATCGCCGCCGCGCTGGGGGCGAAGCTCGGTCACGTCAAGCCGCACGGTGCGTTGTACAACGACGCGCTTGCAAATCGCGAACTCGCCGATGTCATTGCGAGGGTGACGTCCGAGGCACCGGGCGCGCCGGCGCTGATGGGGATGGCGGACAGTGAGCTGCAGTGGGCCGCGGAGCGACACGGCCTGGACTTTATCGCCGAAGCCTTCGTTGATCGTGCCTACGAGCCGGACGGCACGCTCGTTTCCCGCGCCGAGCCGGGCGCAGTGCACGCGGACCTGGCCGTCGCAACGACGCAAGCTGTGGGCCTCGCCACGTCGGGTCGGGTGACGGCACGCAACGGCGACGTGATCCGGGTGCAGGCCGACACGCTGTGCATTCATGGCGACACGCCGGGCGCGGCCGAGGCGGCGCGCGCCGTACGCGATGTGCTCGAAAGTCACGGAATAGAAATACGTGCGTTATTCAACTGCGCTGATGATCTGCTCTCGCTGCCGGTAGCGGGCCCGCCGGATGCAGAGGCCCTCGCCGCGTATCTGCGGCAGCAATCGGCGATGGCTTGAAGTTGTCGCCGGTATTGACTCGGTCGTCGTGCGTTTCGATGCGGCGCAATCGATGCCGCGACGGCACAAAGCCAGATCGAAGAAACGCTCGCGACGGCGTTCCGCCGCTGCAACTCGCCGATGAGCTACTGGAAATTCCGGTCGTCTACGGCGGCGACTACGGCCCCGATCTCGACGATCTTTGCCGCGAGCTTGGGTTGTCGAGCGACGAGTTCGTCGCGTTGCATACGCTGGCAGCGAATACCGCGTCGACATGATCGGCTTTACGCCCGGATTCGCGTTTATCGGCGGACTCGATGAACGTCTTAGCGTGCCGCGACGCCAACAACCACGGCAACGCGTCGAGGCAGGATCCATCGGCATCGCGGACGGTCGTACCGGCATCTACTCGGTGCCGAGTCCCGGTGGCTGGACGCTGGTGGGCAGGACACCGGCGTCGCTGTTCGACGCAAAGGCGGACCGAGCCATTTCGCATCCGTGCCGGCATGCGTGTTCGCTTCAAGCCAGATCGCAGCCGAGGAGTTTGACAGATTGAGCATTACCGTTCTGAAACCGGGCCTGCAGACGACGATTCAGTCGCGACCGCGGACAGGTCTGCGCCACCTCGGTGTGCCGGCAAGCGGTGCGGCCGATCCGCTGTCGCTGGCGCTGGCCAATCGCCTGGTCGGTAATGCTTGGGACGCGCGGCGCTCGAGGCAACGCTGCTGGGCCCGACGCTCGCTTTGAGCAGGCGTGTGCGTTCGCGATTACCGGGGCGCATCGCAGGCCACGCTGAACGGCGACGCGGATCGAGCACACGAGACAATCCTCGCCGAGGCCGGTGACGAGCTCGTTGCCGGTGCTGCGGAAAAGGGTGCCCGGTTCTACATCGCGGTTGCCGGCGGATTCGAAGCGGATGAACTGCTGGGTTCGTCCGTCCACCTACTTGCCGGCGAGCTTCGGCGGCTTTACCAGGGCAGGGCGCTCGAAGAAGGGCGACGAGCTTCAATTTCACGCTGGCAACCGCTGCAGGGATTGCAGACACCGGCCGAATACCGGCTGCCGATGTCGTCGAGCTGGGCGCTGCGAGCTTGCGAATCCTTCGAGGCCGACCAGCTGACGGCGAGAGCCGCGAGCAGCTGTTCGACAGCAACTGGACGGTCGGTCGCCGTGCGGATCGCATGGGCCTGCAGCTCGACGGTCGCGTGGCTCGAGGTCGTCATCGGATGGGCGCATGCCGAGTGCGGCCGTGTTTCCCGGAACGGTGCAATGCCCGGAGAGCGGTTCGCCGTACGTTCTTGTCGGTTGATGCTGGCACGGTCGGCGGTTATCCGCGTGTCGCGCAGGTATTGCGCGCCGACCGGCATCTGCTTGGTCAGCTTCGCCCCGGCGATCACGTGCGTCTCCTGAAGCGCGAGCAATGCGCCGCGCACAGTGAGCTGCGTGCCAAGCTCGACTATTGGCGCGCATGGCTTCCCGAAATCGAACAGGTGATCTAGTGGATGGAGTGGATGGGGTCGGACCATGAAATACGCGTCTATATCCGATCAAAAAATCTTAGATGCGCGATTTTCAGGCCTTAGGTTTGATTTTCGGCCCTCAATTCGCGATCTAAGGAGGCCGCGCCTTTTCGCATCCTGGCGCGATCAACCGTGAACCAGCACCGGCACTGGCGACGCAGCCGCTTAGACTGCGTTTTTGCTGCCGGAAACGCGATTTAAGCCTCAAAAATCGACGGTTTAAGCTTTCTGAGCCTGCTCTATTCTTACAATCAGTGGTCCGACCGTACCCGGCGGACCAGTGGTCCGACCCGGACCCAGTCAAATGACACCGGCAAACGATTGCAGGCGTTATAGTAAGAGGGCCGTGGATGGCGGCTGATGACCTTTAAAGGACGTTCCCAAACATCGAATCGGCTTGAAATTGCGTAAAGCGACGGGACGAGAAGTCGTCGTTGCGGTACTGTGATTCCTGCACCAACGATGCCTTGCCAAAAACAATAGCGGCATCACGGGCCGACAAACTCCTATTTCCCTGGTAGCGCAAGGGTTTCCGAGACTGTCGGTATCGCCAAGACAATAATGCGTCTATTCGGGGGGGGTTAGCATGAATTCATCATCGATCTGGAACTTTTCCTTAATTGTTATGGCAGGCGTTGGCCTGCTCGTCGTATCGCTGGTAAGCGTGTCCAATGCCCACGCGCAGACTGAGACCACGATCTCGACCGATGGCGTAATCGAATCCAAACAAGGTGGCTTCAGATTCCCAGACGGCACCGAGCAGGAATCTGCCGCCGCCGATGTCTTGTTCAACCTCGATTGCGCTGACGGCCAGGTAGCGACCTGGAACGGAGATATAGGCACTCTGGCGTGGGTCTGTTCACCACCGCCGCAAGGTCCGCAGGGCGATCCGGGGCCACAAGGTGTGCAGGGACCTATTGGTCCAGAAGGCCCTCAGGGTCCAGAAGGTCCAGAGGGTCCAGAAGGACCCGCTGGTGACCCGGTTCAGCCTGGGTCGATTGGCTTGACCGAGATTAATCCTACTGAAGTGCAGACGCGTGTTGCAGGCAGCTGCGCCTCAGGTTCTGCGATCAGGTTGGTGTCGTCAGACGGGTCCGTATTGTGTGAAACCGACGACGCGAGTCTGTGGTGCGTATTCAACAGCAACCTGTATTACACGACCGGCAGCATCGGCGTCGGCACCACCGCGCCCGCCGCCGCCATCCAGATCGACGCGCCGCTGGGGTCGATCCGTTTCGTGCGCGCGTGCAGTGCTCGACCAAGCTCAGAGTGCACCAGAACGGCAGCGTATCGGTCGGCACCAGCAGCGCGGGGCCCGACAATGGACTGTTCGTCTGTGGCGATGCGCGGATCGGAGTGGGTTCATCTGCCGCCAGACTGACCGTCACCGATACTCTCTGGCAGGCGGCCCTGGACAACCCCGATACAGGTGGTGACGACTGGTTTGTCGGTTCGAGTGCCACCGGCTGGGCGATCGGCGGCGGCAAGTTTGTCATCAGCCCGTCCGACTCCTCGACCAATTCGGCGCTGGTCATCGACAGCAACAAGGACATCGGCATCGGTGTCACCGATCCGCTCACGCGTTTGCATCTGGGCGGCGGCACCGACGTCGCACCGACCGGGGGTGGTTACCTGACGATCGGCGGCATCACCGGCGCCAACATCGCGGTCGACAGCAACGAGATCATGGCGCGCAGTAACGGCGCGGTCGCGGTTCTGGCACTGAATGCAGAGGGCGGCGAGGTCAGGATTAACAGCGGCGGTTCGCGAGAACACGATTCACTCGAAATTCGCGGCCGTGTCTCACTTCGACAACGGTGGAAACAGTGGAATGCGCATAACAGCTACCAATTCGAATCCGACCAATGCCTTACTGGAGCCGACTGCCTTCGAAGAGGCACTGGTCGGCTCGAGCTCCGGCCCATTCTGGCGTGTGTACAGCCGCGAGTTCTATGCCTCGTCGCCGCTGGAATACAGGACCTATTCCGACCGCTCGCTAAAGCAAAACGTGCGGGCCATCCCAAATGCGCTTGCGACGATCAACGCGTT
>CAWEDS010000039.1:0-7976 GCA_963807845.1 uncultured Gammaproteobacteria bacterium | reverse complement strand
GGCTTCGACACCGCCCGGCCGGGCAGCGGCGAGGGGGCCAAGACATTGGGCGAGGAGCTGGGCAACAGCTACGCGTTCGCCGCCTGCCAGGTAAAAAAGGCATTTCGCACCGTTTGCCTCCGCGATCCGGAAGACCAGGGCGACCGTGACACGCTCGAATCAATCACCGCAGCGTTTCGCTCCACTGGTTACCGTATGAAGCAGGTATTTGCTGATGCGGCCGTTTACTGCATGGGCGAGTAGGGAGACTCTAGAACATGAAAAAAGCAATTGGAATTGCTGCCCCGAATCTCGCCTGCCCGACGCCGCGCGTTGCCCTCCTCGCCGTGCTGTCGAGCCTCCTGCTCGCCGCTTGTGGCGGTGGCGCTACGACGGCCATCAACCCGCAGGCGCCGCCTGTCGAGGATACGGGCGCGACACCGTATGCGGGTCCCGCGCCACGAGACGCAGACGTACAAAATTTCAAAGTCGCCTTCTGGGAGAAAACCCGAACGAGCGACCGCTGCGGTTCCTGCCATAACGAATCGTTTGGGCAGCCGCCGCTGTTTGCGCGCTCCGACGATGTCAATCTGGCCTACGACGAGGCCGTGTCGAAGATCGATCGCGAGCAGCCTTCGTTGTCGGAGTTTGTGTCGAAAGTCAGCGCGCCGCCCATCGGCCACAACTGCTGGGTGGACGATCCCGAGACGTGCGGATCCATCGTGACCAACTGGATCGAAAACTGGGTGGGCGAACCGCCGGATGGCGGCCGCCAGATCGTTCTCACCGCACCCGAGTCGCGTGACCCGTCAGAAAGCAAGAACTTCCCAACCGACCCGACGCTGTTCGCACAGCTGGTTCACGAGCCGATACTTCGGGAGTATTGCAGCGATTGTCACAGCTCCGAGTCGCCGAATGCGCAACAACCGTACTTTGCCGATCCCGATATCAACGTCGCCTACGAGGCCGCGAAATCCAAGATCAACCTCGATGCACCGGCTGACTCCCGCTTTGTCGGCAAAGTCAGCCCGGTTCCCTTCGGCGAATCGCACAACTGCTGGTTCAACAACGACTGCAGTGCGTCGTCGGCCGATATGCTCGGCACGGAACAGCCGCCGGCCGGCATCGCCGGCTTCGCCGCGGGCATCGTGCCGACCGCCGTTAACCCGGACCTCGTTTACAGCAAAGCGGTGCGCCTCGTGGACGGCACGCCGGCCTCGGGCGGTAACCGTTACGAGGACACGCAGATCGCGTTGTGGGAATTCAAGACCGGCGATGGCCTCATCGCGTACGACACCAGCGGCGTGGACCCGGCTATCGATCTGACGTTTTCCGGCGACGTTAGCTGGTACGGCGGCTGGGGCATCTCGATCGGCAACAGTGAGATACCGGGGCCTGGCAAAGCCCGAGGTTCGACCACGGCCAGCAAGAAGCTCTACGACATCCTTGCCGAGGCCGGCGAGTTTTCGATCGAAGCCTGGGTCGTGCCGGCCAACGTGACGCAGGAGATGTCGCAAATTGTCTCCTACTCATCGTCGAGCGCAGACCGCAACTTCGCGTTGCAACAGACGCTGTACAACTACGACTTTCTGTTGCTGACCGATGCCGCGGACCAGAACGACCAGCCGTTCTTCGATCCAAACGGTGAACCGGCGCTGTCAACGCCCGACATGGACGAGGTGCTGCAGGCCACCTTGCAACACGTCGTTGCGACCTACAGCCCGGTAGACGGCCGCAAGATCTACGTCAACGGTAACCTCGTTTCGAACACCGACCCGGTACCCGGCGGCACCTTCATTGACTGGCGCGACAACATGGCCTTCATCCTCGGCAACGAGGCCTCCTCCAATGGCGTGTGGGAGGGAACCTTCCGGCTCGTTGCCGTGCACCGGCGGGCAATGACCGAGGCACAAATTACGCAGAACTTCGATGCCGGTGTCGGCGAGAAATTCTATTTGATGTTCGACATCTCGGAGCGTATCGAGGCGGCCGAGGAATCATCGTACATCCTGTTCGAAGCGCAGCAGTTCGACAGTTACGCCTACCTGTTCGACAAACCGCACTTCGTAACCCTGGATGGCTCGGAGCCCTCCGGCATTCCCATTCGCGGCGTTCGCGTGGCAATGAACGGCCAGGAAGCACCGGTCGGCCAGACCTACGCGACACTCGAGGACGAGTTGGACGCCGCCCTATTCGAGGAGCTCGGGCAACCGTTGTCGGTACTGGGCGCCGTCATCCCGCTGGAGAAGGGCGCTGAAGACGACGAGTTTTTCCTGACCTTCGATGAGCTCGCCGATTTCACCTACGATCGCCCTGACGATCCGACGCTCGTCATCACGCCGACCGATGCAAGCGACGAGGAGCGCGCTGCACGAATCGGTGTACGGACCTTCGACGAGATCGATGCGACCTATGCCGCGATTACCGGTATCAACCGCGCAAGCTATGAACGAATAACGCCTGAGCGACCTGGCGGATACTTTCCCGTCGATGAGACCTTCCAGGAGTTGCGTCAGTCGCTGCCTGCAGTCGAAGACGTGAATACGCTGCTGTCCTCGCACCAGGTTGCAATCGCGCAGCTGGCTATTCAGTACTGCGATGCGGCTATCGGCACGAATACGGACCCGAATCCTGATGCGAACGTCATCTGGCCCGGATTCGACTTTGATCAATCGGCAAGCCAGGCATTCAGCACGGCCAACCGCGCGACATTCGTTGACCCGCTCATCGCGCGAGCGACTGGACAAACGCCGGCCGGACCCGCAATCGCTACGCAGCCGAGCTACGCCGAGATTTACGAAGAGCTCGCCTCGTTCCAGGCCGCGAACGGACGACCCGATAATTTGATTGACCGGCTGCTGGCCGGCCCCAGTGACACGCGAGCGATCGCGAAAAGCGTCTGTGCCTCCCTGCTGGGAAGCGCCGCCACGCTGATTCAGTAATGACCGCTTTTTGAGGACAACCGAACGATGAGCAAGAAACGCATGGCACGGCATTTCGATGCGCCGCAGCTTCACGGAGATCATCCACGTCCTGTCACGCGACGCCAGTTTGTCGCGCAAGGCCTGAAGGCGGGCAGCGCCTACACGGTCGGCGGCGGTTTGTTGAGCGTGTTCGCGGACCCGCGACAGGCGTACGGCGCGCTGTCGAACGACCTTTCCAGCCTGTTGATCAATCCCTGCGAGATCGCGACCGAAGGCGCACAGAAGATCCCGTTTATCTGTTTCGACCTTGCCGGTGGTGCCAATATTGCCGGCTCCAACGTGCTGGTTGGCAAAGAAGGCGGACAAAGCGATTTTCTGAGTACCGCCGGTTACCGCAAAATGGGGCTGCCGGGCGACATGGTCCCCGGACTGAACGACCCGGATTCGGGCGAGGCCTATGCCAATTTCGATCTGGGCCTCGGCTTCCACCTCGACAGCGCTTTTCGTCGCGGCATCAACACTAGCCTGACACCGGGTCGCGAGGCGAACATCAACGGCGCCGTCATTCCCGCGCGCTCGGACAACGACACGGGCAACAATCCGCACAATCCGATGTACGGCATTGCACGCGCCGGGGCAAACGGTTCCATCCTCACACTCGCGGGATCGGAGAACACGGATTCCGGCGGCAATTCCATGCTGCCAGCCGCGCTGTTCGATCCCGAGCTGCGGCCCACCAAGGTTGACCGACCGGAGGACGTGGTCAACCTCGTGGACACGGGCGATCTCGTCAGCATCTTGAGCAAGCAGGATGCCACGGCCGTTATGGAATCAATCTACCGTATCAGTGACCGCAAGATGGCGAACGTCGAAACTGAAATCAACCGCGATGCTGCCATCAAGCAGGCGGTGCGCTGCGGCTACCTGAAGGCGGCCAACATTGCGGATGTGTTTGGCGACATGGAGATCGACCCTGGCCTGGACCCGGAAATTGTCGCAGCCGATGGCAGCGGTATTTTCTCGGTCGATGAATTTACGGGCGGCGGACCTGATGCGCGCGAATTCCAGAAAACGGCCGCGGTCATGAAACTCGTCATGAACGGCTTCGCCGGTGCCGGCTGCATTGAAATGGGCGGCTACGACTACCACGGCGGGCGGCGCGCCGAGGGCGAGGACAAGGATTTTCGTGCCGGTCGCTGCATCGGCGCCTGTCTCGAGTATGCCGCGCGCCGACAGGTGCCGCTGATGCTGTACGTGTTCAGTGATGGCTCCGTGTCATCCAACGGTGCGATCGACGACACCCCCGAAGGGCGCGGCAAAGGCGAATGGGTAAGCGACAATTCCTCGACGGCCGCCTCGTTTTTTCTCGTTTACAACCCGACGCGCCGAGCCACGCTCATCGGCGGCTCGGTCGACGAACAGGCAAGACACCAGCAAATCGGCTACATGGATGCGGGCGGCTCGGTACAGCGCAGCGCGACGCCGGCGGCGAATAACGTCAACCTGCTGGTCAATACCGTGCTACTGAACTACATGGCGCTGCACGGTGAACAAGGCAACTTTGCCAGCCTGTTCCCGAATCATGGTCTTGGCAACGCCGCCGCGCAGGATAGCCTCACCGCATTTACACCGATCGTCAGCGGCAAGATTACGAACCCGGTGTAACCCGCGTGTAAAACCGCCGCGCGCTTCCACGGTGCACGGCTTCTTCATGGCCGGTCGCTGCAATTCGACCGGCCTTTTTTTCGTGCATAATCCCGCCATGGTCGATATCACTGCTCTTCTTGCGTGCCCGCGCTGCGACAAGAACCTGGCGTCGCAGGAGAACGGCCACCACTATTGCGGTGCCTGCAAGGTCGAGTTCCCGACGCTGAGCGGCATGCCGTGGCTGTTTGCGGAGCCCGCCGGCCACCTTCGGCGAGTGGCGCGGCCGCCTGCATTTCGCATTGCAACAGCTGGCCGACGAGATCGCCGGGCTCGAAGTTGAGTTGCAGCAAGATGACCTGCGGGCACTGACGCGGGAACGCGTTTTGCGCTACCGGACGGCGCTGGAAGACCATCGCCGTGCCCTTATCGATCTGCTAAAGCCGCTCGACGTCCAGGCGCAGAGCGGCAGCGTCGAGAGCTACCTGGCCTTGAGAACCCGACTGCCGGTTGACCAGGGATTGAACACCTACTACGCCAACATCCATCGCGACTGGTCCTGGGGCGAAGCCGAGAACACCGCCTCGCTTCGGCAGATTCAGACGGTGCTGGGCGACAGACCATAAGCTTGGCAACGTGCTGGTGCTCGGCGCCGGCGCCGGGCGCCTCGCGTATGACATTCACACGCACCTCGATTGCGCGACGACCGTCGCCATGGACTTCAACCCGTTGCTCATGCTGGTTGCCGAAAGGGTAAGCGGCGGCGACACCCTCGAGCTGTACGAATTTCCGATCTCGCCAAAAGACCCCGGGGACGACGCGGTGCTGCGAAAGTTGAGCGCACCGGCGCCCGCCGACGAACAATTTTCACCTGGTGCTGGGCGACGCGCTGCGACCGCCGTTCCAGTCGAAGTCCATCGATACCGTCGTCACGCCGTGGCTGATCGACATCATCAACGCCGACTTGCCCGTGCTTGCGGCGCGCATCAATAACCTGCTGTCGGCAGACGGCCGCTGGCTGAACTTCGGTTCCCTCGCCTTCGCCGGTGCCGGGCGCGCCCGTCGCTACAGCGCCGAGGAGACTCGCGCCATCGTCGCCGAAAACGGTTTCGCGGAACCACGCGTACACGAGGAGACGATTCCCTACATGTGCTCGCCGGCCAGCCGGCACGGGCGGCAGGAAACCGTGTTTTCGTTTGCGGCCTCTAAAACGACGACGTTAAGAAACCGGGCGCCACAGGGCATTGCCCGAATGGCTTGTGACCGGCAAAGAGCCGGTGCCGCAGTCGCCGTCGTTCAGGACCCAGGCGATGACGACCCGGATCTACGCGTTCATCATGTCGTTAATTGATGGCAAGCGCTCGATCAGGGACATGGCCACCGTCCTCGAGGCAAAAGGGCTGATGAGTAAAGAAGAAGCCGAGCCCGCCATTCGTGCGTTCCTGACGAAGATGCATGACGACGCACAAAGGCAGGCGCGATTCTAGGCCGCGGGCGGCGCGAGGCGCCCTCGAAGGTACTGGCCGATGCGCTTTATCGCCCGGCGACTTTCCGGCATCTTGCCGATAAAGAGCTGGAATACGTGCCACATCTCCGGCCATATCTCGAGCTCCACGTCGCGGCCTGCCGCCTTCAGTTTTTCCGCGAAACGCGTTGAATCACTGAGCAGTATCTCGTCGTCACCCACCTGGATCAGCATGGGCGGCAAAGCCGCCACGTCGGCGAACACCGGCGACACCAGCGGATTTCGCGGGTCTGTCTCAGCGCCGCAATAATTGCGGGCCACGATGACCATGTCTTTGGCGTCGAACCACGGGTCGATTGCCGCGCGTGTCGTCGCGGAGTCGCCGCTCGCCGTAACGTCCAGAAACGGGGATAACAGCACGGCCGCCGCCGGCATCGGATCGCCGGCATCACGCAGTGACAGCAGCATCGCAACGCTCAGTCCGCCGCCGGCGGAGTCGCCCGCTACGACAATATCGTCGGGACGAAAGCCGTCCGCCAGCAGCGCGCGATAGACGCGAACCGCATCCTCAATAGCGGCGGGAAACGGATGCTCGGGCGCAAGGCGATACTCCGGCACCAGCGCGTTCAGCCCAGCGGCGCGCGCCACGTGACTGACGAGCTGTCGATGGGTACGGCAGCTACCCACCAGGTAGGCGCCACCGTGCAGATACAGGAGCACTTTTTCTTGCGGTGCTCGCCACGGACGCAGCCATTCGGCCTTCAGCCCGGCCACCTCTGTTGCCTTGACCGAGACGAAGAACGCTCTTTTTAGCAGGCGGCTGATGCCGTCCAGGCGCCGGCGCACACGCGCTACGTCGTGCATGTTCGCCTCAGACGCGTTCAGGCTCTTGACGTAACGGGACGTGATCCAGCGGATTATTCTCGCGCGCAAACTGCTCATGAATCGTCGATCTCTCGCTGGCGTTTACCGATATCATAGGCGGTATTGGCGCACAGGAGTAATCGATGAAGGTACTGAGAACGCCGGAGTCCCGGTTCAAAGGCCTCCCGGACTACGATTACGCTCCGCACTACGTGGACATCGAGGGATTACGCCTGCATTACGTCGACGAAGGCCCGCGTGACGGCAATGTCGTCCTGCTGCTGCACGGCGAGCCGAGCTGGTCGCTACCTCTACCGCTTCATGATCCCGCCGTTACGCGACGCCGGGCTGCGCGTTATCGCACCCGACCTCATCGGCTTCGGCAAATCCGACAAACCCGCCCGGAAGAGCGATTACAGTTATGCAGGCCATGTTGCATGGATGCGGCAGTTTATAGAGTCACTGGATCTCAGCGAAATCACGCTGTTCTGCCAGGACTGGGGCTCGCTGATTGGTCTGCGCGTCGCCGCGGAGAACCCGCAACGTTTCGCGCGCATTGCGCTCGGCAACGGCGGGCTGCCGAGCGGCGATGAAGACATGCCGAAAGCCTTTGCAATCTGGCGCGCGTTTGCGCGCTACAGCCCGTGGTTTCCTATCGGCAAGATCATCCAGAAGGGCACGGTTACCGAGCTTTCTCACGAGGTGGTCGCGGCCTACGACGCGCCCTTTCCTGCCGCCGGCTACAAAGCGGGCGCGCGCGCGTTTCCCCTGCTGGTACCGACCCGGCCCGACGATCCGGCCAGCAACGCCAATCGCGCGGCCTGGAAAGTGTTCAGCGACTGGCAGAAGCCGTTTCTGACGACCTTCAGCAACCGCGACCCGATCACGCGTGGCGGCGAAGTGCGCTGGCAGCAGACGGTCCCCGGCGCGAAACGCCAGGAGCATGTGAAAATCAGGAATGCAGGTCATTTCCTGCAGGAGGACAAGGGGCCGGAGCTTGCCGCTGTACTGGGGAGGTTTATTCGCGAGTCATAGACGCGAAACGAGGGCCTTAATTTTTTTCTCTTGCCAACCCACACAGTTCACGCAGAGGAAAAAGC
>CAWEDS010000038.1:0-26502 GCA_963807845.1 uncultured Gammaproteobacteria bacterium | reverse complement strand
TCTGCGCGCCTTTTGCCGTGTTGGCCAGCAGCGAGCTGTCGTGCAGGTCGAGCAGCAGTTCGAAATCAATCTCGGCATGGACGACGCCCGTGGTCAGCCCCTGCAACGATGGGCGCAGGCTCGCGTGCCACCAGTGCTTGCGTCGTGATCTGCACGCCTTCAGATAGTCACCAAGAACACGCGCGTAAGCATGGACCGCGTTGCGTGTCGGCGACCCGAATTCGAGCTCCAGTTTCGGAAACAGTTGCTTCGTTGCTCACCTTACCCCCTGGTATTCAGTGACACGCCGCCATAGGCAACGCCGGTCAGTTGCGCCATGTCGGCCTTGAACGTCGTCAGGTCGTCGCTGCAGAACTCGCTGAGATGACGATGACCGGCCGCGCGTGCCAACACGGTCATCAACTCGACCGACGCCGAAAAGAATCGTGCGAGTCTTTCAGCCGCGATATCCACCGGCAGGCGCGCGCGCAGCTCGGGCTTCTGCGTCGCGATTCCGACAGGACAGTTGTTGGTATGACAGGCGCGCATGCCGAGACAACCGATCGCCTGAATCGCCGCGTTGGAAACCGCAACACCGTCAGCGCCGAGCGCCATCGCCTTGGCAAAATCGGCCGGGTGTCGCAGCCCGCCGGTCGCGATCAACGTGACGTTTGAGGCATGACTGACATCGAGGTGGCGCCGCGCCCGTGCCAGCGCCGGAATCGTCGGTACCGAGATGTTGTCCCTGAAAATCAACGGCGCGGCACCCGTGCCGCCGCCGCGACCGTCGAGAATGATGTAGTCCACGCCGATCTCGAGCGCCGCGTCGATGTCTTTCTCGATGTGCTGCGCCGAGAGCTTGAAGCCGACCGGGATGCCGCCCGTTTTTTCACGGACTTCAGCAGCGAAGTCGCGGAATTGAGCCAGCGATGTCCATTCGGGAAAGCGCGCCGGCGAGATCGCTGGCTCGCCCTCGTCCAGTTGCCGCACCTCGGCGATTTTTCCCTGGACCTTGTTGCCGGGCAGATGCCCGCCGGTGCCGGTCTTGGCACCCTGCCCGCCTTTGAAATGAAACGCCTGCGTCTTTTGCACCTTGTCCCAGGAAAAGCCAAAGCGTGCCGAGGCCAGCTCATAGAAATAGCGCGAGTTGGCGGCCTGCTCTTCGGGCAGCATACCGCCTTCACCGGAGCATATGCCGGTGCCGGCGAGCTCCGCCCCTTTCGCCAACGCAACCTTCGCCTCTTCCGACAGCGCGCCAAAACTCATGTCGGAGACGAACAGCGGGATATCGAGCCGCAACGGTTTGTCGGCTCGCGGCCCGATCACGAGATCGGTACCGACGTCCTCATCGTCCAGCAACGGCAGCTTGTGCAATTGGCCGACAACGAACTGCAGGTCATCCCAATGCGGCAGGCTGTCGCGCGGCACACCCATCGCCGCCGACGGACCGTGGTGTCCAAGCTTAGTGAGGCCCTCGTCGGCCAGCTTGCGAATGAACTTCACGTGCGGCTCTATCGGGATGCCATCCGGGTCCTGGTAGAGCCCCTGGTAGGCGTCGCGATCGTAGGGCTGCGGATGCTTTTTCGCCCACGCGGCGATCTCATCGAAGTCCACGCGCACCTCACCCTCTTCCACCCACGAGCTGAATCTCGGCAAGGTCTCGCTGTTGTTGTACTCGCTGACGCCGGTATCCAGCCGATAGTCCCAGCCGTGCACGCCGCAGATGAGGTTGTCGCCATCGACGTGCCCGTCGGACATCAAGGCGCCGCGATGCGCGCAGCGCCCGTACAACACGCTGACGGAGTCATCGTAGCGAATCACGACGAGATCCACGTCGGCCACCAGGGCGTAGGCAGGCGCCCGATCTTCGAGTTCCTGCCATTTCTTTATTGCAATTTTTTTCATCGACCGATTGTTCCTTTCTGTAGGTTATTGCTCGTTCCTGTGCCCGACTCGCAAGGGCATTTCTGATACTGTTTTGTTTTCCTCACACGTGCCCATTTCCGCTGCATGTCGCCCGAAGCGTCGAGCCAGCGGTGAGGCGGTCACGCCGTGCAACAGAGCGCTCAGCGCGACCGTCATTACCGTAACTGACAGCAGCTCGTCGCGATGCGGTATCGCGGATTCCTCGAGAATCAGCAGCACAAATAGAATCGATGCGAGTCCGCGGGGCCCGAACCAGCCGAGAAACAACACGAGTCGCCGCGCTGACGCCGGAGGCGAACAATGAAACCGCTATGGGCATCATGCGTATCACGGTCAGGCTCAAAACAGCATACAGCATGTTCATTGCCGTCAGGTGAACGAGCGCCTCCGGCAGCAACGCCGCACCAAACACCAGGAACGTTAGCAGCATCAGGAGCTGCCCCTCGGTCTCCATGAACTCGAACAGGAAGGTGCATGGATGGCGAATGCTGTTACCAAACACCATGCCGCCGACAAACGCGGCTATGAAGCCATTGCCACCCACCAGTTCGGCGGCGACGTACGTGAAGATCGCAAGCGCCAGGATACCGATACCCTGAAATGACGGCCCCCGCCCAGCCGCGCTCGATGGAGGCATCCAGCGCCCTTGCCCCGAGCGTAACCGACAGCGATGCCCACCAGCGGACCAAGTACGACCTGCAGGAGCCCGAAACGAACCCACTCGACCGCCGTCATTGCTCCGTCTGACACCGCGACCAGCGATGCAAACAGGAACACCAGCGGCAGCGCGATACCGTCGTTGAGACCGCTTTCGACGTTGATGGCCTGACGAATACGCACCGGCACGGCAGGTGTTGGAGACAACCGACTGACCCAGCGCCGCGTCGGTAGGCGCCAGCAATGCCGCGAGCAAGCGCCGCCTCCCACAGTGAAAATGCGGGAAACATCTGCAGAGCGATGGCAGCGCCGGCGACGACGGTGAGTGGCAGAGCCGATCAGCAGCATGCGAGCGGGAAGATTATGATCTTGCGTCCCAAGGCTCTGAGGTCGATGCGCGAGGCATCCGCAAAAAGCACAAGGATCAACGTGAGTTCGGCGATGACGTGGATCGCCGAATGGCCGGGATCGATGTCGGCGATATCCAGCCCGCCTGTAGCCGACCGCAAAGCCGAAAGCAACGAAAACCAGCGGCGCGGTTATGACCGTTCCCTGCAGCCGGCCGGAAATCAGCGAGTAAAGCAATAGCCCGCCGGCGATGATGGCGAGTGACAGCACGTCCATCCCGAACTCCGGTGGCGGAAAGCTGCGAGCGAGTCTACCATCTCACCCTGTTCCAGAAAGGCCAATGCTCCCGTGAGCAACCGCTCCGCGCTTTCGAGCCGCAATTTCCTTATTTACCTTACCGGCAGCACCGTGTCGCTTCACGGGCTGTGGGTTTATCGGGTGGCGCTCGGCTGGTTTGCCTGGCAACTGACCGGTTCGGAGCTGTGGGTCGGTATTGTTTCTTTTTCCCAGTTCGCGCCCGCCGTCCTGTTCGGGCCCGTGTTCGGCGTTCTCGCAGATCGCGTTGACCGGCGGAAGGCATCTATCGTCATCAACTCGTGCAGCGCCCTGAACATGCTGTTGCTGGGTGGCCTCGCCGCGACCGGCACTGTCGACATCGCGGTGCTTACCGCCGTGTCGCTGGTTCAAGGCGCGCTTGACGGCGCGCACACACCGGTGCGCATGACCCTGGTACCGAACCTCGTCGCCAGGGAGCAACTGCAGAGCGCGATCGCCAGCACGTCGATATCGTTTAACGTGTCACGATTCGTCGGCCCTGCGATTGCCGGGATTGTCATCGCCACGATGGGAGTGAGTGCCGCCTTTGCCCTGAATGGCCTGTCTTATCTCGCGATCGTCGCCGCCGTTCTTAACATCAAGCTGCGGCCAATGCCGCCGCGAAACAAGGGTCCCGGCGACGTGTGGTCGGAACTGCAGGACGGCGTTAACTACGTTCGAACGCACGAGACGATTCGCGGCCTGCTACTGATGATCGCGGTGGGCTCGGTATTCGGGCGTGGCGCGATGGAAATGCTGCCGGCGTTTGCCGATGCCGTTTTCGAACGCGGCAGCTCCGGGCTCGCAATACTCACCTCGGTCGTTGGCGTCGGCGCCGTCGCGACAGGCCTGATCCTCACCCGCAGCACGCAATGGCTCAACATTGGCGTTATACGCGGGTCCGTTGTTCTGGCGGGCTTGCTGATCGCGGCGTTCGGTGCCAATACACTTTTCTGGCTCGCGGTGCCGATCGCAACGGCATTGGGCGTGACATTGTCTTTGGGCGGCGTGGGCTCGCAAATCCTGCTGCAGGGGCTCGTCGACGAGGGCGTGCGCGGCCGCGTCAGCAGTCTCTGGGGCATGATCGCTTTTGGCGGGGTCGCATTCGGCGGGCTCATCGTCGGCGCGGCGGCGTCGGTATTTGGACTGCAGTCAACTGTCGTCGTGGCGGGACTGTTGTGCAGTGTCGCCGCCCTTGTTCCGCGCTACACTGGTGACGACACTATCGGACACTAGCGGAGAGAGCGATGGCAGGCGGCTTTGCCAAAGACGGTGCCGTGCAGGACCAGATCGATGCGACGATCGAGGACGCCGTGGAATTTGCACGGGGTCAGCTGCCACGCGGCGACAGCCTGACGCATTGCGCGGAGTGCGATGCCAGGATTCCACAGGCGCGCCGAGCGGCGGTTCCGGGGGTGCGGTTTTGCATTAGCTGCCAGGCCGAACACGATAAGCACGCGCAGGCAACCGGCGGCTACAACCGACGGGGCAGCAAGGACAGCCAGCTCCGGTAAGCCCATATAGACGCCGCGACAGCGCGATGCCGAGAGGGGAATTTCCGGCCGCCGCACAGTGCCGCAGCGAGAATTCGACGGATTGGCTGAGGTCACACGCGGCGCCGGAACCAACGCACAAAATCGCCCGATTCGCTGCCAGATCCCGTTATCGCCGCTTGCCCTGCTGTCGGATCTCTTTACAGTGCTTTGAGGCATATTCTCTAAGCCGCTGATATTAATGTACCTTTTCATTTCGGCATGGCTATTGCATTTTCATTTGCATGACTATATTCAATGCCGCAAAACTCACCCTGGTTTCTTTACTTATTACTGCACCCTTCTCGAGCGCGCTCGCAGGCGACCTGAGTGCGGTCTTTAATGGCAAGTCCTATCACGTCGATGCAAGCGAAGACTGGAACGAGAACAATCTCGGCCTCGGGCTCGAATACCAGCTTGCGAGCAACTCGCGCTGGAAGAAGCAGCTCATGATCAACGGCTTCCTCGACAGTAGCGAGGAAATGTCGTTCATGGCCGGCGCCGGCTTGCACCGCACGCTGTTTGCGACCGATCGCCTCAATGGCTTCTACGTCGACGCCGGGCTCAACGCCTTCTTCATGACGCGCAAGGACATTAACGACAACCGGCCGTTTCCTGGCGCGTTGCCCAGCCTCTCGTTTGGCAACCGCCATGTTGGCATGAACCTGACCTACCTGCCGGTGAAAGCGGTCGAGCGCATGACCAACGCGCGCATGATGGATGGCACGGTCAGCGGGATCTTTTTCCTGCAGTTCAAAGTCGCCATGAGCCAGCTGCTTCCCGGACACTAGAACCAGGACCACAAGCCGGCCCCGCGGCAGGGCCGCGCTGGCTGGACATTGCCTGACAAGGTGTTAACGTCCAACCGATGTGGAACTACCAGGGCCGGGAACGACCCGACTTCGCCATCGAACCGGGCACCGGACAGGAATCCGTCTGGGACTACCCTCGCCCCCCGGTACTGAAGCCGTGCACGCAGCGCGTTGAAGTCAAAGACGGATCGACCGTCATTGCCAGCACGTCTCAGAGCTGCCGCCTGCTGGAAACGGCAAGCCCGCCGACCTTCTATTTACCCGCAAACGATGTCGATTGGAACATCCTCGTCGAATTCCCGGGAAGCTCAGTCTGCGAGTGGAAGGGTGCGGCACGCTACTGGGCGCTCGCCACAGAGGCTTCGGTGCCGGTTGCGTGGGACTACCCGCGACCGCGTGCCCGGTACGAGCGCCTGAAGGACTATGTCTCGTTTTATCCCGGACGCATCGATTGCTTTGTCGATGGCGAGCGTGTGAAGCCGCAGCCGGGCCAGTTTTACGGCGGCTGGATAACATCCGCTGTGGTTGGCCCCTTTAAAGGCGAGCCCGGGACCGGGCACTGGTAGAGCCCTGTCGGTCGGTCACGTCGCCTTCGCGAACGAGACGCGAAAAAGCAACGAATACAGCACGGGCACCACGAGTAACGTCAGCGCGGTGGCGAACGCCAGGCCGAAAATAATCGTAATGGCCATTGTCTTGAACATCGCCGTCCCACCCCACAGCAACGGCGTCATACCCAGCACCGTGGTTGCCGTCGTCAGGAGAATAGGCCGCATGCGCTGTTGGCAGGCAACCATGATGGCCTCCGCCTCCGTTCGCCCAAAGTCCCGGATCTCGATCGCGATGCGATCGAGCAGCACGATCGCATTGTTGATGATGATGCCGGACAGTGAGATCAGGCCCAGGATCGTAAAAAAACCGAAGGTCGAGTTGGCTACCAGCAGGCCGAAGGTAACGCCGATAAGCCCCAACGGAATCGTCGCCAGGATGATCAAGGGTCGCCGCAGCGAATTGAACTGCCAGACCAGCAGCAGCACGATGAACATGCCGGCTATCGGCAGCTCGGCGGCGATGGACGCGTTCGCGTCGCCAGACTCCTCGGTCTCGCCGCCGATTTCGAAGCGGTGGCCATCGGGCCAATCGGCCTCTGCCTGCTGCAACCACGGACGCAAAACGGTAACCACCTCCGCGGCCGTTGCGCCCGGTTCAAGCTGCACGTTGAGTGACAGTGTTCGGTCCCTGTCGCGGCGCTCGATGATGCCCGGCTCGAACGTCAGCTCAACATTGGCGACCTGTTTCAACGGCACGGCACTGCCGGTGCTTTGCGAATACACCGTCAAGCCATCCAGCTTGCTGAAGTCCTGGCGGTCAGCGGCGATCGTGCGCAGCGTCACCGGAATGATTTCGTCCCCCTCACGATACTGGGTCAGGTCGATGCCGGTCAGACCGGCCTGCAACGAGTAGGCGACGTCCTCACTGGTCACGCCCGATCGCCGTGCAAGTTCCTGGTCGACATCGACCATCAGTTTTTTCGTCTGCAGACCCCAGGAGTTTTTCACAACCGACACCTGGGGCTGGTCGTATAGAAAATCGGTAACCTCATCGGCAATTGAGTACAACGCATCGAAATCGCGACCGGCAATGCGCACGATGATCGGGTAGTCCACGGGCGGCCCGTTCTCCAGGCGTTTGACCTGCGCGGCAAGGTCCGGATGATTCTCGTGCACGTAACGTTCGATGCCGGCCATAACGTCATCCACATCGTCATCACTGAACGTGTTGGCGATCAGGAAAGTATTGGCCGGATTCGGATTAGGCGGATTGAGGCTGAGCTGGAAGCGCGGCCCACCCTCGCCGATAAACGTCAGCCAGTTGCGAACGCGAGGTTCGCCGGACGCCGGTTGATAGTAGTTTTCGTGAATAAACGTATCGACCTCCGCTATAACCTGTTGGCTGGTCTCGATCGACGTGCCGAGCGGCAGCTCGAGCTTGGCAGAGAACACCGGATCTTCCGATGGCGCAATGAATTCCTGCCGCACGAAGCCAAGGCCCGCAATCGCCAGCACGAACAGGCCGATGACGACAGCGAAGAACCGGTATCGGCAGCGCAACGCGACGGACAGGAGGTTGCGGTAGAACGCGTACCAGCGGCCTGCAAATGGCTCCTCGCCGTTGTCTTTCACAGGTGTCGATTTTAGCGCCACCGTCGTGAGCATCGGGACAAACGTCATCGCCAGCACCCAAGACGAAAGCAGCGCAATACTGACGACGTAAAATATGTCCGACGTATATTCACCGACGGCCGACTTTGGCCATCGCTATCGGCATGAACGCGGCGGCCGTGGTCAGCGATGAGATCAGCAGTGGCGTGCTGAACTCCTTGCCGGACTCGACGGCAGCCGTCACGGGGTCCTGGCCGGCGTCACGCCGCACCAGTATCGACTCGACAATGACGATAGCGTTGTCGACGAGCAGGCCCAGCGCAATGATCAGCGCCGTCAGCGAGATCTGGTTGATCGTAATATCGAAGATCTGCATCGCGAAGACCGACGCTATCATCGTCGCCGGAATCAGTGCGCTGACCACCAGGCCGGTTCGCAGGCCGAGAAACGCGATCATGACAACAATGACAATGACGATGGCCTGCGCGAGGCTCGATGAAAACGTCTTGACGACGTCGTCAACAAGGTCGGCCTGGAACCAGACTTTGTCTATGTTGATCCCCCACGGATAGCGGGAGACGAGTTCGGGCATGAGCGTGTCAAGTCGCTCGCCCAGCTTCAGGATGTCGCCACCCTCGCGCATCGACACGGCGATAGCCAGCGTCGGTTCACCGTTGACACGACTCATGCTTTTGGGCGGGTCTTTGTAGCTGCGATAGATATCGACAATATCTTCGAGATAAACGAGCGCCCCGCCCGGAAGCTGGATGACGGTCCGCCGCAGGTCCTCGACGGACTCGAAGTTGCCGCTGGGTTCCAGCGTGATTCTTTCCCGGCCGCTGACAATGTCACCGCCGGCGGAAACAATGTTGACACTCGTCAGCGATGCCGAGAGTTGTTGCGGTGACAGGCCCAACTCTGACAGACGTGCGTTGTTGTATTCGACGAAGATAACTTCCTGCTGCGCGCCGTGAATTGTTACCTTTGCTATGTCGGGTTCCTTCAGCAACTCATCACGTAACTCGTCAGCGACGTTCTTCAGCTCCGCGTAGGAAAAACCGTCACCGGACAACGTGTAGACACTGCCAAACACGTCGCCAAACTCGTCATTGACCTCCGGTATGAGCGCACCCTGGGGCAGGTCGGCGGACACGACATCGACTTTACGACGCAGATCGTCGAAGATCGGCCGCATGACCTTGTAGCTTTCCTTGAAGTTCGCGTAGATCAGGGAGATACCGGTTCTGGACTCGCTGGTGATGGAATCGATCTCCGGCATTTCCTGGATTTTCTTCTCGATCTTGTCCGTGACCAGCAGCTCCACACGCTCGGGGCTCGCACCGGGGAAGCGCGTCGTAATTACCGCGGTGCGCACGATGAAGCCGGGATCCTGCGCTTTGGGGAGACTCTGGAACGCGAGCAGGCCGGCGATCACCACCAGCGCGACGATCGTCATCGTAACGCGGTTTCGGTCAATGGCTGCGGCGGTCAGGTTCACGAAAGAAACGTCGCGACTAGTTCGTTTCGGGAATCAGTACCCGCTGGCCTTCACGGATAACTGAAATGCCGGCGGTGATCACCCGGTCGCCAACGGCCAGCCCCTCGACTACCTCGATACCGGACTGCGTCAGCTCGCCCAGCGTCACGGCGCGTCGTCGGACCAGGGCCTCGTCATCCGCCTCACTCGCTTCGGCGATAAGGACGAAGGTGCCGTTGGGATCCTTGACGACGGCATCGACGGGCAGCACGAAGACGCCCTCCGACGAGGACGAATCAAACTGGAAAGTTACATCCGCTGCCAGGCCAGAGCGCAGCGAAGGGTGGCTGCCGATGATCTTGATAACAACCGGGAACGCCGCCGAGCCCGCCGCCGACGCAACGGCGATCTCCGATATTTCCCCGCTGAACTCTTCCTTGGGCAAGGCACCGAACTTCAGGGTGACCGGCGTCCATTCATCGATACTGCCGATGAGGCTCTCCGGCAATTCGAGCGTCACCTCGAACGCGTCACCGCAGCTTACGGAGGCCACCTGCTGACCGGAGGCGACGTTTTCATTGACCTCGACATCGATTGACGCGATCGAACATTCAGTACCCGCCGTCAGCCTGGTATACGACACATTCAGGCGCGCGATCTCCAGCGCCTTGCCGGCGGCGCGTACCACAGCGCTGGCAGACTCTGCCTGCGCGCGCGCCGACTCGAGATCTTCAAGCGAGGCGTTGCTGTTGGCATAGAGCCCCTTGGTGCGCTCGTAGTTGGCCGCCGCACGCCGATCATTGGCCTGCGCCTCCACCAACGAGGCCTGCGCCTGCTGCGCCTGCAACACGTAGCTCGCCGGGTCGAGCTCGGCAATCAGCTCGCCGGTTTTCAGTCGCTGGCCGATCTGCACCGGCACGTTCGTCACCGTGCCGGACACCTTGAAGCTCAAACGGGATTGACGGCTTGACTTCGAGATACCGGAAAAACTGCGATCGCGAAATTCGCTGCCGTCACTGACCGTCAAGAAGCGTACCGGCCGCAGCCGCTCCTCCACAGACTCATCCGACTGCCCGCAAGCGCCCAGGAACAATGCGGCCAACAGCAGGGCAAAAACGGTGTTTTTCATCATCGTGTTCCCGTAAGTGTCAGGCGATATTCGACGGCCAGCGCGTCTCTTTCCGCAGGCGGCAGCAGGTAGTCATAGCTCCCTATCGCACGCTGCACTGACATGATCGTAATCAGAAAGCTATACAGTGATTCGGCCGCCGCGGCCGATGCGGTCAGGCTCGTATCCTGCGCATCGAGCAACTCGATGACGTTGACCGTGCCGCGCGCATACGCGTCGCTGACGAGCTCGAAGTTCTTGCGCGACGCCTCGGCCGCAGTTGCCGCAAGATCGATCTGCACATAGGCGGCCTGGGCCGCGTGTAGCTGGTTGCGCACGGCTTCCTCGATGCGTTCCATTGTCGAGGTGCGCAATGCTTCAAGCTGGCGCAACTCGAAGCCGGCTCGTGACACATTGGCCTTTTTGAGTCCGCCTGAGAACAGCGGCAACGTCGCCTGAAGGCCCACGCTCCAGTCGTTCTGATCCTGCCCGGCCGAAGGCCCGGCACCGAGGCCAGACTGGTTGAGATTGCTCGTGTAGCGACCACCGAGCGAGAAATCCGGCAGCCAGTAAGCGCGGCGCTGGCTGGTCAGTTCGCGGCGTTTGGCGGCGATCCGGGCATCCAGTTGCGCCAGCTCGGGCGCCTGCTGCATGGCCCGCTCGATGGAGAAACGTGAGAAGCGCGCGTAGTCCGCGGCACTTTGCACCATCTGGTCGAACTCGCCGCGCGTCATGACGAAGGGGTCATCGAAGCTCGCCTCTTGAAGGGCGAAGCGTTCGCCTTGCGGCCTGTGCAGAATACGATTGAGCGTTTCCCAGGACTGGTTTAACCCGGCACGTGCGTTGAGTACGGCTATTTGCGCCCGCGCAACCTCCGCCTCCCAACGATAGGTATCGGCGCGGGTCGACGTGCCGAGGCGCACACGGTCCTCTGCCAGCTCGAGGTTAGCGCGGCTGATTCTGAAGTTGTTGTCCTGCACTGCCAGCTGGGAGCGCGCATTCAGCACCGAGTAGTACGCCACGGCGGCGGCCTGAACAACATCCAGCCTGAACTCCTCGAGGCTGGCGAGCCGCGTACGCTGCACTTCTTTCTGGATCGTGAGATTCGCGCTGGCCGCATCCGAGTACAGGAGCTGGTCAACATTGATCGCCGCATCGCTCGAGCGTTCCGCAAACAGTCCTGCCGACACCGCCGGCGAATCCTTGCGCAAGGTTTGCCCCAGCGATGTGCCGACCTGCGGGAGCAAACTCGCTCTTGCCCTGGCGATCTCCTCGAGACCTGCCTGCACGCCGAATTCTTCGGCCCGAAGATCGAGATTCTCCCGCAATGCAAGGGAAGCGATCTCAACAAGGCCGTATTGCTCGCCGCTCGCCTCGACATCCTGGTTGAGCAGCACCGCATCGCTCAGGAGATCGAAGCTCGGCGACAGCGCAATGGCCCTCGCCGTTGCCATGTTGATGGTCAGCTGTTCCTTACGCAGCGACGCGGTCGGTTGATCCTCCGCGCGCTCGCCGAGCATCACGGCCTGCATGTTCAGCGCGTTCAGTCGCGCCTGGCGTTCGACGTCGCGAGGTTCTGAATCAGTGACCAGCAGCCCGCGCTCGACGTCGGAGACGCCGGCAAAACTGTAGCTGGCGAGCCCGGCGGCGTTGATCTCATCGATCAGGCGATCGAAATCCGCCTCGGGCATGCGTGGCAACCCGGCGATAAAGACTGCATCCGTTTCCGCCGGTACCCGATCCATCAGTCGATGATCGATTCCGTCATGCGTCACCTCAAGCAGCTTGATGCCCCGCTCCTCGCTGGCGGCGTAGGCGGCTTCGCGCAATGCGGGAATCGCCGAGGACAAACCGGCATCCACGAACAGTACGAGGTCGCGATACGATATGAATCTCGACAGCGTGTCGAGGTCCTCGGCAAAGTTGGCGTAAGCGCTCAGGTAATTGAGGTTGCGCACGCCGGAGCGTCCGATCGTCGCATCGCCTGCAATAAGGCCGGTGTCGATGATCTGCGGAAGAAAAGTCGGCTTCGGGAATTCCGGCCGAATCGCGGCGATCTGGTTCGCCACGAAGCCCGTTACCAGCACCATGTCGATGTCGGGGTCAGAGTAACTTTGCTCGAGCACCGCGTTGATCGATTCCCGACTCCATTGACCCGACGCGCGGCGAATTTGTACGTCGAACTCACGTGCGGTCAGCGTGAGCAATTCGTCTATATACGTTTCGTGCTGGGCGGCGAAACGATCGGACGGGCCATCGGAGACGACCGCCACAACAAATTGCTGCTGTGCCAGCAACCGACGCCGTGAACAGCAGCAGCGCGTAGCCAATCGCCACCCGAAAAACCGGGCAGCGCGTTGCAGCAGACAGTGACATTGCGAACTCCGGCGCGGCGGGCTGCGCCTACGGCAGCCGTTTCTTCAGGTCGGCCACATCGGCTTCCAGCTGGCTGACCCGTTCTCTTAACTCTGCCACAGTCGCTCGGTCTGAAGAAACCGCAGGCACCCTCGCCTCGCTTTCGGCCGCGTACGCGTCAAGGTCGGGCGTGCCAAAAAACAGGTGCATGTACTCCGAGTCCTTGCGACCCGGGACCCGCGGCAGCTTGACCACGAGCGGCCCGCCCTCCCGGTCCGCCAGTGCGTTCAGCGCGGTCAGCACTTCGGCATTGTCGGCGAAACTGTGCAGGCGGCCGCTGCGCGCGCGCAATTCACCGGGCGTCTGCGGACCGCGCAGCAGCATGAGGCAAACAATAGCGAGCTCGGAGGGCTCCAGATGCAGCTCGCTGTAACGCGTATTGCAAAATCGTTGCGCGTATTTTTCCGTGCGGCTCTTGAAGTTTTCGTCCATGCGGACCAGGTGTTTTGCCTCCAGCACACGCAGCGCGTGCTTCACGTCACCCGGCTGCAGCGTCATCACCGGATCGCGGGCCGACTTCTGGTTGCAGGCGTTGGTCAGGGCATTGAGTGTCAGCGGATACTGGTCCGGCGTGACGATGGACTTTTCGATCAGGCAGCCAATGATGCGCGCTTCGTTGATTTCGAGTTCGGGCAGCACAGTAGAGTCCTTGGGGCGGGGCTGATAAGTGCGAGACCGTACTGTGGCGCATTGACTGGCGACGAGCAACTGGCTTTTTTAACTTGCCTATTGCGTGATTAGTCACGTATTTGTTATGCTTCCCTCATGAACACCGAACCGAACCCAAGGGCACGCCTTTGCGCTGTCCTTCGCGGCCGCCTGGAGCCGCCTCGAAAAACGCCTCGACCACAGCCTGGGGGCCGTGAAAGGCATCAGCCTGGCGGAGTACCGCCTGCTGCAGGCGCTGGGCGACGCGCCCAACGCCCAGGCCAGCCGTGTCGATCTCGCAAGCGCCGTTGGACTCACACCCTCCGGCGTCACGCGTGCGCTGCGCCCGATGGAAAAGCTCGGCATCGTCTCGACCGTCAAAAGCAAGCGGGATGCCCGGCTCGCGATCGCCGGGCTGACGCCCGCCGGCAGGGATCTGCTAAGCGACGCGTCGGGTGTCGTCGACGATACGATGCAGGTACTGCTGAAGCGCTCGCCAAAAACCGCGGCGCAGCTTGAGGCAATGATCGACGTGCTCGATGATCTCGGGCACTAGTTCTTTGGCGAGTTGCCTCCGAGGTAAAAGCCGCTATCGGCCTGCGCCGTAAACGGCGACAGGGTTGTCAGGACGACCACCGCGGCCGCTTTGGCAAGATCGCGCCTTTGCAGAGCTGTCATTACGCCAGGAAAGGATGCAAGCAGCCGGCAAACTCGCTAGTCTCGTTGCACGTTAAGCCTCCGCTGTTACGTCTGCGATCCCGCGAATGAACACCACTCGGGCAGCGTGCACCGGCACGACTGTCATGGAAACGCCTTATGCGAATGATTTACGCGATAACTGCCATTCTGTCTGACGGCCCTGGTTGTTATGGCCCTGGGATCCTGCGCGGGCAATGCCGATCTGCCGGTGTCAGCCGGAACCGGCCCGCAGCCGGTGCTGCCACCGCCAAAAGACTCTTTACTGCCGCTCGTTAATGTCGCGAAAGCACAAGGCTGGGTCGGGGGCGAAACGCCGGTCGCCGCCGCTGGCCTCACCGTGGCCGCGTTCGCCACCGGCCTCGATCACCCCCGCTGGCTCTACGGTTTACCGAACGGCGACATCCTGGTTGCCGAAACGAATGCCCAGGAAAAAAAGCCGAAAGGCTTGTACCAGCGCGTGCAGCGATGGGTAATGAAGCGCGCCGGTGCGGTTGGGAAAAGCGCTGACAGGATCACATTGCTGCGTGATGCAGACGGCGACGGTATTGCGGAAACCGCGCACGCCCTGATTACGGGCCTGACATCGCCCTTCGGCATGAGCCTTGTGGGAGATCGACTGTACGTCGCCAATACAGATGGCATCGTCAGCTTCCCTTACTCGACCGGACAGACCAAAATCGTCGCCGCTCCGACGCCGCTTGTGCCACTGCCCGCCAACGATCCCAATTACCACTGGACAAAAAACCTGCTCGCCAGTGCGGACGGACAACGCCTGTACGCGTCAGTCGGCTCGAACAGCGATCACGCCGAGGGCGGCCTCGAAAACGAGACCGGTCGCGCTGCAATCTGGGAAATCAACATCGATACCGCCGAGTCACGCATTTTTGCGAGCGGACTGAGAAACCCGGTCGGCATGGCGTTCGAGCCTTCGACCGGCGTACTCTGGACGACGGTGAACGAACGCGACGATCTCGGCGGCGACCTCGTGCCGGATTACATGACCTCGGTGACCGACGGCAGCTTCTATGGCTGGCCGTACAGCTACTACGGCGATAATCAGGACCCGCGTGTCGAGGTGCAAGAACCCGAGCTGGTCGCCGCAGCGAAGGTACCGGACTACGCCCTTGGCCCCATACCGCCTCGCTCGGGCTCTGCTTTGCCGACAAAGCGGCGCTCGGGCCACGATGGCAGGAAGGCGCCTTCGTTGGCCAGCATGGCTCATGGAACCGCAAACCTCGCAGTGGCTACAAGGTCATTTTCGTGCCGTTCAGCAACGGCAAACCATCGGGACAACCTGAAGACGTGCTCACAGGCTTTCTCGATGAAGACGGCAAGGCGCGCGGCCGACCGGTCGGCGTGGCTATCGATCAGCGCGGCGCAGTACTGGTTGCGGACGACGTTGGCAATACGATCTGGCGCGTCACTCGATCAAATTAGCACCGGCCATCGCGCAAATTTCACGAAACGAAAATTCCCCGCAGCAGGTTTGTCTTTTTTGGCCATTCGAAGGCTGTTCGATGGCTACGAGATTGCCTTACAATATCCAGAGGCTTTGCAAAGTAGCGTCGCGCAAACCTATCCTGAAGAGGCCAAAACGTGAATTTGTCGAAAGTTAAAAGGACCATTGAGGACAACCTGCCCAATGCTCTGGTTAAATCGCTCGTCTCTCTAAAACGTTTTGGCAGAAAGATACCGCACTATCGTGTTTATCAATCGTTTCTGGAGAACGGGAAGGGCATCGAAATCGGAGGCCCGAGTGAGCTGTTCAGGACGGTGCTCCCTGTCTATCAAGTCGTCGATAGTCTGGACGCCGTCAATTTTGCCGAAAATACCGTGTGGGAAGGCGCCATACAGACGGGGCGAACGTTCAATTACATCGGAGACAAGAAAGGATTTCAGTTTGTCTCGGATGCCACGAGCCTGGAGCAAATCAACTCCTCAACTTACGACTTTCTGCTGTCCTCAAACTGCCTGGAGCATATTGCCAATCCGCTCAAGGCGATTCAGGAATGGAAAAGAATCATAAAAAATGACGGCGTCATGCTACTCGTACTACCAAACCAAAAGAGCAATTTTGATCACAATCGGCCTGTGACAACATTTGAGCACTTACTTGACGATTACAACAATGAAGTAACAGAGCACGACTTAACTCATTTAGACGAAATTTTGGCGTTGCACGACCTTTCGATGGACCTGCCGGCCGGCAGCTTCGAAGAGTTTAAATTACGCAGCCTGGACAACTTCAACAATCGGACCTTGCATCACCACGTCTTCGACATCCCTTTGATGACCAAAATGCTCGCACACTTTGAGTTCGACACACTCCAGACGAGCGTAACGAGAAGCAACTTTTACGCTTTGGGTCGTAAAAACTGACCTACCGCCTGTTCGTAGCGGTTCGGGAAAGACTTCCAGGATATGATATTTGGAGCGGGTGAAGGGAATCGAACCCTCATTCTCAGCTTGGGAAGCTGATGTTCTACCGTTGAACTACACCCGCTTGGCTCTAGTTTACTCGTAACCCGTCATCACGTGGACCACCTTAGATTTTCTCAAGGAACTTGAGATAGTGCGCGGCCGTCTCTTCAGGGCGCTCGAGCATCGGGATATGTCCGGTATCGTCCATGATGACAATCCTGGCCTGTGGCAACAAGGGTCGCATGACGTCGACCGAACTCACGTCGAGGACGCGGTCAAATTCACCCCAGATAACCAGGACCGGTTGCCTGATGTCACCCAGCAGCGGCTCGAGGCCTGTCCCACGCTCGTCCTTGTAGCGATCGAAAATGCGCCGATTGAAAGCCGAATCTTCGAACGAACGCCTCGCCAGTACACGTTTCGCAGGCCACGGGATGAACGGCTTTTTATAGGATACGAAGCCCAGCAATCGATCAAAATCCGTAGGCGACGTGACCAGCAGCGGGTTCTCGCCGCGCGAGAGGGCCATCTGCATCTCCGATGGGTTCGGCGCGTCGATACCCGCGTTGCTGATTAGCAGCATCGACGCCACGGCGTCCGGGTATTGGTGTGCGTACAGTGCGGCAATGTGACCACCCATGGAATTGCCCGCAATATGAAAGCGATCGACTCCCAGTGCTGCGACGAAGCGGGCGAGCCAGTCGCGTTGCGCCGGCACCGAATAGTCGCCATCCGGGCGCCGGGCGGTATCGCCGAAACCGGGCAAGTCCGGCGCAATGACGCGGTAGCGATTTGTCAGTGAGCGGGAAAACCGGGTCCAGTTGTCCTTGTCGCCACCGAAGCCATGCAGCATCACCAGGACAGGACCGTCAACAGGACCGCCCTCGAGGTAATGCCACGTTGTCGCGTCGAAATTGACCGACTTTTGCTCCAGGCCACTCTGCAATCGCTCGATCGCGAACGCAGTCCGTGTCGCGCCTTCGGGAAACAAAGCCATCAGCGCCAGCACGCCGGCGAACGCCAGCGTCAATATCAGTGCAGCCCTTTTCACGCCTTGCTTCCGGGCGATTGTCCCGCCCAGTAAAAGCCGGGCTTGTGCGACAGGAGAACCCGCTCTGCAAACCACCGTGCCTTCATCATCTGCCGACGGATACGCAGGCCGAGACTTTTTGCTGCTTTTGGCCTGCCGCCTATCATGGAACTGCGGCTGCGCACGGATTCATCGACCGGATACGGTGCCAGGCCGTACATGGGTTGTTTGTGTTCCCAGAACTTCTTCATGAAAACGTCGACTGGCGCTGACAACACAGCGCTCTCGCGACAAAAAACCCTGGCCACTCGCGGCGTGATGACGTAGCCGGCGGCACTGTGCGGATACTTGGAATAGCGGTACAGCGAAAAGCCGTCGCCCGCCTGCAGCAGGAGTTTCTTGCGGCCTTTCCATTCCGTCTGCAGCCGGATAAAACCGCATTCCTCGATGAATCGCTCGCATTGCCGCAGTGCCGCGACGAAGTTTGCGGCGAGTTGCGCATCGTCCTCGAGCACCACAACCGGTTCGCCACCCGCCACGCACATTTCCCAGGCGGCAACATGGCTCGCGTAGCAGCCGATCTCGCCCGGGACAGCCTGCCGTCCGGTTTGCAGTAGAAACTGTTCCTCATCATAAGCTTTAAAAAACTGATCAACGCCGGCACGCCCGTCCCTGGCGTCAAGGAACTTGATAATCAAGCCCCGTCGCATCCAGCTGCTGCGCGATCGCGTCGCGGCGCTCGACCGCGGTTTTTAAGCTGATCACAATGACTTTCATACGCCGTTCCACTGTCGGCACTCGTTGCCGTTTCGAAAGCCGAATTTGCTGCGTTCGGGCAACGCGTTTTTCGGGTAGGCAGGTGGTGTAGTCTACATTCGGCTGGAATACGGCACCACCCTCCTCAATCCTGAAATCCTCACATCCGCGACATTCTGCGCGAGTGCGGCTGCCGATACGCACCGGCCGCTGAAAAAGAGCAGGCGGCGCGAACTGGCCGCCGGCCAGACGCCTGACGCCTGTATGGAGCATGCGTGACAGCCGGGTTAGAATGCGCAGCTCTTGAGTCCGCGGAAATTTTCAGCGCGGCGTCCATCGCGAAACTCAATCCTGACACGAGTCAACCGACGTAAGGTCGGGTCATTTTCTGGGGAACGTTTATGAATCGTCTTTTTCTCACTATCCTGCTCTACCTGTTGTCGGCGTGCGCGAGCGATGCCAGGGACCAGCCGTTCGCAACCGACATCGTGGCGAGCTTCGACGAGCCCTGGGCGCTGGCCTTCCTGCCCGACGGACGATTGCTGGTCACCGAGAAAAATGGTCGCCTGCTGGTTGTGACACAGGGCGGCGACAAATCATCTCCCGTCGACGGTGTACCGGACGTCGATTACGGCGGCCAGGGCGGTTTCGGCGACGTTGCATTGCATCCGGATTTTGCCGAGAACGGGCTGATTTATCTGAGCTACGTCGAAGCCGGGGAACAGGGCACCCGTGGCGCAGCCGTCGTACAGGCGACACTCGACCTCACCGCTGATGGCGGTTCACTTCGCGATGTCGACGTCATCTGGCGGCAACAACCCAAAGTCTCCGGCCGCGGCCACTATGGGCACCGGCTGCTATTCTCCACAGACGGCTATTTGTTTATCTCCTCCGGCGAACGACAAAAATTTGACCCCGCGCAGGACATGAACAGCAACCTCGGCAAGATTATCCGACTGCACGCTGACGGCTCGGTGCCCGACGACAACCCGTTTGTCTCGCGCGGCGGCGTCGCGGCACAGGTCTGGTCGCTCGGCCACCGCAACCCGCTGGGAATCGCGTTTGATGCCGACGGACAACTCTGGAACGTCGAAATGGGCCCGCGTGGCGGTGACGAACTCAATCGTGTAGTTCGCGGCGAAAACTACGGCTACCCCACCGTCTCCAACGGCGATCACTATAGCGGCCGGAGTATCCCGGACCACGATACGCGGCCGGAATTCGCGGCGCCAAAAGCCTGGTGGACACCGGTCATTTCGCCCGGTGACTTCATGATCTACTCCGCCGGGCTGTTCCCCGAATGGCAGGGCGACGGATTCATTGCGGGCCTGTCCGCCCACGCGTTGATACGCATTGCGTTCGATGGCGAGAACGCGATGGAAGCCGAGCGCTATCCGATGGGCGAGCGCCTGCGCGCCGTCAGACAGGGTCCGGACGGCGCAATCTGGCTGCTCGAAGACGGGCGAGACGGCCGTTTACTGCGACTTCGGCCGAAGCAGTAGCGCGCCTTTCGCTTCGATGGTCGTACGGGGGTATCCAGGATGTTAGGCCTGGCCAACATCAGCTTGCGGCGCGGGCGCAAAGTACTGTTGCAAAACGTCAGCTTCCAGGTACACGCCGGGCAGCGCATGGGCGTGATCGGGGCGAACGGCAGCGGTAAGTCCTCGCTGTTCGCCATGTTGCTTGGCGAGCTCGAGGCCGATGACGGTGAACTCTCGCAACAGGCGGGCGACGAAATCGCGCACGTGGCACAAGAAAGCCCTCACGGCAGCGGCTCTGCGATCGACTACGTCATTGATGGCGATACCGAACTGCGTGACGTCCAGGCGGCCCTGGCCGAGGCCGAATCGACCGACGACGCCGCGGCCTTGCATGTCCTCTACGAGCGCATGGAGGCTATCGACGGATTTACCGCTGAAGCACGCGCCGCTCGATTGCTGCACGGCCTCGGTTTCGCGGATCGGGAGCTGCAGCAGGCCGTCGATGCGTTTTCCGGCGGCTGGCGCATGCGACTGAACCTTGCACGCGCACTCATGTGTCGCTCCGATATCCTGCTGCTCGACGAGCCGACCAACCACCTCGACCTGCCCGCGATCCTCTGGCTCGAACGCTGGTTGCAGCGCTACGCGGGAATACTGCTGGTCATCTCCCATGATCGCGACTTCCTTGATGCAATCTGCACCCGCATCGCGCACATCGAGCACCAGGAGATCCGGCTGTTCACCGGCAACTACAGTCAGTTCGAGCAGCAGCGTGCCGAACAGCTGGCACAGCAGCAGGCCATGTACACCCGCCAGCAAAAAGACATCAAGCACATCCAGAGTTACGTCGATCGCTTTCGCTACAAGGCATCAAAAGCACGCCAGGCACAGAGTCGCCTCAAGATGCTCGAGAGGATGCAGACGATCGCCCCCGCACACGTTGACTCCCCGTTTCGTTTTCATTTTTTCGCGCCGAAAAAACAACCCCAGCATCTCCTTGGGTTGACGGATGCCGAGCTGGGGTACGAAGGCGCCAATGGCGTGGTGCTGAGCCAGGTCAACCTGCACCTCTCCGCGGGTGATCGCATCGGGCTGCTTGGCATCAACGGCGCCGGTAAGTCGACACTCGTCAAGGCGCTCGCACGCGGCAGCACCTTGCTGGCTGGCGAACGCGTGATCAGCAAGGACACGAAGATCGGCTACTTTGCACAACACCAGCTAGAGCTTCTGAAGCCCGAAGACAGCCCCCTGGACCACCTGCGCGTCTATGCGCCGGCAGATCGCGAGCAGGATCACCGTAATTATCTCGGGCGCTTCGGCTTCAGCGGCGAACGTATTTTTGAACCCGTCGCACCCTTTTCCGGCGGCGAAAAGGCGCGGCTCGTGCTGGCCCTCATGATTCGTCAGGAACCCAATTTGCTTTTGCTCGATGAACCGACCAATCATCTCGATCTCGAAATGCGCCAGGCCCTGAGCGTCGCGCTCATTGAATACAGCGGCGCCCTGGTCGTCATCTCGCACGATCGCCACCTGCTCCGAAGCGTCTGCGACGAACTGTTGATCGTTCACGACGGTAGTGTCGAGAGGTTCACGCAGAGTATCGACGACTACCCCGCCTGGCTCCAGGCGCGCGAGTCTGACCAGGAGCGACGCGACAGCCGACGCCACGGCCGATGAGTCAGTGCCACGACAGCCGACCAAGAAAGAGCAGCGTAAAGCGCAGGCGCAGCACCGAAAGCGCCTTAAGCCGCTGACGGACAAGGTCCGGAAGATCGAAACGCAATTGGCGGCGCGTCGCGCCCAGATCGATGCCGTGGAACTCCGCCTCGCTGACGAGGGCCTGTACACTGACCACCAGCGCAAAGACGAGCTCAAAGACCTGGTCCGGCAACAAGCCGACGCCAGGGCCGAAATCCAGACACTTGAGTGGCACTGGCTGGAGGCAAGCGAAGCACTGGAGAAAGCAAACTCATGAAGATCTGGGTGGACGCCGACGCCTGCCCCGTTGTGATAAAGGAGATCCTTTATCGAGCGGCCGAACGCACACGAGGTGCAGCTAACGCTGGTGGCCAACCAGCCGCTTGCCACGCCCAATTCCGATTTCATCACGACGTTGCAGGTTCGACAGGGATTTGATGTCGCGGACGACGAGATCGTGAAACGTATGAACGCAGGCGATCTCGTCATTACGAGTGATATACCCCTTGCCGCCGAGGTGATTGAAAAAGGCGGTCACGCGTTGAGCCCGCGCGGGGAGTTGCACACGACCGAGAACATCCGCGCGCGACTCAATATGCGCGACTTTCTCGATACGATGCGCGCCAGCGGCGTCGACACCGGCGGACCGCCCGCTTTCAGCCAGCGAGACCGGCAGGACTTTGCCAACAACCTGGACCGCTTTCTCACGCGACACGCTAAAAGCTGAGGGAATACTCCAGTCCGACCTGGCGTGGCTTGCTCGGCCAGGCGATATCGGCCGGCAAACCGATAAAGCGGGCCGCGAAAAACCATTCGATGTAGTCCTCATCAAACAGGTTGTCCACGAACAAGCGCGTGGACCAGCGCTCGTTGCCGACGCTTAAGGTCAGGTTGGTGAGGTCATAGGCGGGTTGCGTGTCGGCATTGTCGAGCGTCCAGTAGGTTTTGTCGCGATGCTCGAAGTCGATCCGGCTTGTAAGGTCCAGGGAATTTGCCAGCGTTTTCGTGTGCTGCACCGCCAGGTTCAGCGTCCATACCGGCGCGCCGGGCACTTTTTGCCCAACAATGGCGCTTGCCGGCACGAGCACGCCCGGGACCGCTTCGTAGTTCTTGATCTCGCTGTCAGTAAAGCCGAAACCAAAGTCGATCTGCAGTGCCTCCCAGGGCAACGCCGAGAATTCGAGCTCACCGCCAACGATTTCGCTTTTCCTGACGTTGATGTTGGCCTGCGTTCCGGTCTGATCGAACAGGAAGTACTGCTGATCGTCATAGTCGATGAAAAACAATGACAGCCCGCCGCGCAAGCGGCCGTCGCGCGCCGTGCCCTTCAGTCCAACCTCGTAGCTCAGCAGCGATTCCTTGTCGAAACCGGGCAGAAAGTTGCTGCCCGGCGCAAGGTTATTGAACCCTCCGGCACGGAATCCTTTGCCGAGGGTCACGTAACCCAGCAGCCCTTCGCGAAATCGATAGGCGAGGCTTGCTTTCGGCTGCAGCTCGGTAAACGTCTCGCTGCGGCCTTGCGTCTTGTCCTTCGGCGTCTCCTCGTCGTAGCGAAACGCGAGCGTCAACTCGAGCTTGTCCGTTGCGTCGTAACTGACACTGCCAAAGGCTGCAAAGTCCTGGAGCTTCAAGGTCCTGGGCTGCAGGCGGCACCGGGGTCCCCAGGAAGGTCGTCGCCAGTGAGCGGAAACGTTCCTGCGAGAAAAAACTGATCCCGCCGACCCAGTGCATGGCGCGATCGTCTTTCGATGCCAGCCGCAGCTCTTGTGCGAGGGTCTCGGAGCGGTCGATCACGATAATGTCGATGGCCTCGAACAAGGTCTGATCCAAATCCTGGTCGTTACCGGAGTCCACATCCGTGTAGGACGTTATCGACGTCAGTGTGCCCCACCCCAGGTCATAATCGATCTTGGCGGACGTCTCCCAGGACTTAACGAATGACCGACCGATGCGGTTCGACTGGATCTCGTAGGTCGGGTTGCCGAATAACATCGGCGCCGCCGGCGGCGGCAATGGCAGGAAACCCTCGCTGCCCGGCATGAAGTAGCCGGAGCCGCCGTCCTGGTCGAGATACTGGCCACGCATGTCGATCGTCAGTCTGTCACTGGCCGTAAACAGCAGCGCGACCGCGAAACGCAGCCGACTCCTTGTAGTCGACATACTGGTTGTCGAGATAGGCATTTTTCAGCTGCCCCTCACGATCCTGCACGCGAATCGAGGCGCGATACAGCAGACGCTCGTCATCCGCCGACCGGACCCGAAGCGCTGCCGGCAACGTGAAATCCTGACCTTGTGCAGCCGACGACACGAACAGCCGTATTCCGGCTCGCCGTCGGCTTGACGCGTCGAGATGAGCACGGCGCCGCCGATCGCATTGCGGCCGTACAGTGCGCCCTGCGGTCCGCGCAGAACGTCGACGCTTTCAATGTCGAACAGCTCCTGCGTCGTCAGCAGATTGTTGGTCGCACTGACGCCGTCGATGCGAAACGACACGGGCGGCTGACCGGTGCCGCGATTTTGCCGGACGCCGCGAATCACCAGCGTACTGACGCCGACTTCCTGGTCGTCGGAAAAGCGCAGATTGGGCGTCAGCGACGCGACGCGATTGATGCGTCTCGATGCGGTAGCGCTCGATGTCCTCAGCCGTAAACGGCGTTATCGAATCGGGCACATCCGAGAGCTTCTCGGCCGATAGCGTGAAGTAACAATGATCTCTTCGATGGACGATGCATCGCGCGATTGCGCGTCGCTTTGCGGTATGTGCACCATAATGGCGCACAGGGTCAGAGAAATTGCCGCACGTAGCGTGCGCCGGTCTGTTCGACAAGACATGCTCCCTATCTTCTTGCTTGTCAGAGAATCACGGCGCCGTCGGGTAACCGAACGCCGAGACGGCGATTATGCCTGGTTTGACGCGCCTTGAGAAACTGGTAGTTGACCCGCATCGCATCGTAAATCTACGTATCGCCTGATTGACTGTCGCGGCCTTCCGAGCTGCGGTCGCGCAGTTGCCGGCAAACTCAGTCCAGGTCGGGCAGGCCGTGCAGCACCAGCAGATAGTAACTCACCATTCCGATGATCTTGTCATTCTCGACAACCGGCGCGTGACTGATGCCGAAGTTTTCGAACAGGCGCGCGCAATACCGAATCTCCATATCGGGCCGCACCGTAAGAATCGGCTTGGCCATAACCTCGTAGACGTTGACTCTTTCCGGAGCGCGGTTTTTCGCGATGACTTTTTTCGCAATATCCGAAAACAACAGCAGGCCATGCTCGTCATGTTCGTCACGGCGTTTGACAATCAGGCTCGTGACACCGACCTTTTTCATTATCTTCAATGCCGACAGTACATCGAGATGGCCATCGACCTCCGTTACATTGGTCCGCATGCAGTCTCGAACAGGACCCCAGTTTTGAACGGTCATAGGTTTTCCTCCACTAAGTCGACGAGCTCTTGCGCCTGGTGTACGATGCCAACGGCGTCCTCAACATCGATCAAAACGGCGATACCGGTACCGGGTTTCTTGTCGAACTCCCCTACCTCGCCGATATGTTCCAGGATATGGCGACTCAGGTGCTGCTCAACCAGCAGCAACACGACATCGCGTTGCGTTGCGAGCGTCAGGCCGAAAAACGTCTTGCTCTCCTCGATGCCTTCGCCGCGCGCATTGTTGATCACCGTACAGCCTGTCGCACCGGCTTCGCGTGCAGCGTGCATAATGGCATCCGTCTTCGAATCCTCAACGAAGGCGACTATCAGCTTAAAGTGCATGGTCTTCTTCCTCTTGTACGACTGCTTTTTCAGCAGCAGGTTTGTCCGCTCGATGTCGCAAGACGGCCAGCTGTCCGTAAGCCAGCACCGAGATTATCGGAAACAGGCTGGCAAAAGCCACCAGTCCGAATCCGTCCAGCAACGGGCTGCGCCCGGGAACCGCTTCGGCCAGTCCCAGGCCGAGCGCGGTAATTAATGGCACCGTCACCGTGGATGTCGTCACGCCACCGGAATCATAGGCCAGTGGCACGATCAGTTTTGGCGCCACTGTGGTCTGCAGGATGACCACGGCGTAACCGGCCGCAATGAAGTACTGCAGCGGCAGTCCCGCTATGATTCGATAGCAACCGAGGCTCGACGCCCACGCCGACGCCGATCGCCACCGCGGCCCGCAGACCCCAGACACCGACCGCGCCACCCGACACGGCGTTTGCCTTTATCGACACGGCCATCAACGCCGGCTCGGCGATGGTCGTGCTGAAGCCGATGGCCGCTGCAAACAGGTACACCCAGTAGAAGTCCTGCCAACCCAGTTCTCCCATCACGGTGAGACGGGTCGTCTCGAGGAACTCCGGATCGGTCAACTGCTGCGCCATCAATCGCCCGAGCGGAAAAAGCGACTGCTCCAGACCTTCCAGGAACAGCCCCAGGCCGACGATGACGAAAACGAAACCGATCGCAGATCTGCCGTACCGCCGTTTTCATCAGGTTGCGCTTCTTTAGCAGATTCGACTCAAAGGGCTGTACCAGTTGACCGCGGTGAACTCATCCAAACCCGACTCGGCCAGCGCGAGGGCGCTTTTGGCGGCAAGATAGCGGGTCCGCGAGGTTCGGGCATTACCGGCGGCGGCGTCGATGGCAACGATCTGCCTGAGCTCGTTCAGATAGGATTCCCGATCGTTCTGCTCCTTTAATATTTCGGCGATTTTGTTGCGTGTCTCCAGGTTGACTTCCACCGGTTGTTGGAAATACCCCACATAACGTCGATAAACCTCAAGCGTACGCAGTTGGCTGCCGTCTTCTGCATACAATTCCGCAGCGATCAGCAGGGCTTCTCGTCTGACCTCATCGTCCTGAGATTCCCTTTCGATGCGCTCGAATTCATTGGCCGCCTGAAAGAGCCGTCCGTTTTCCCTGTAAACGTAAGCCATCTTTTTGGTTACCTCGGGCTGCAATGGGTGCCCGGGGAAGCTTTCGCGAAATCCTTTCAGAACGGTGGTTGCCGCCTCCCAATCCTTGAGCTCGATCAAGGCAGCTGCGCCATCG
>CAWEDS010000037.1:0-94252 GCA_963807845.1 uncultured Gammaproteobacteria bacterium | reverse complement strand
ACCGATAAAGGTGCGATGGAAATCACCTGGAGCTATCCGGTGAGTAACTTTCTGCGAGTCTATGCCAGTTATTTCAATGGCTACGGCGAAAGTCTGCTCGACTATGACCATCGTGTTGAGCGATACGGCCTTGGAATTGCGTTGAATGACTATCTCCAGAAATAACGAGTGCTGTCGAAATCGAGCGGGGGACGACCCGGTAGCACCATTGCAAACATGTAAGGCGTCATAGTGAAACTAAGGTTTTCGATTAGTTGAGAGTCCGCTTGTACCGAAAGCAGCCCCTGGGCCGGTGATACACTCTGCGGCGGCTGTTGACCCACAGCCGACCTTTGGTTTAGAGGTCCGACAGCCGGAACACCTCGTCTCCGTATCGAACCACGTGCTTTCCTGATTATGTCAATACAGCGCATGTTTGCCGCGTTGCGGGTCTTGCTATATTCGATCGTATCCAACAAACAATCGAACGGGGTCTGAATCATGAATTACAAGAACAAGCTTGGCGTCCTGGTGTGTCTGTTTGGCCTGATGACTGTGTTGCCCGCCCACGCGCAGTCAGCCTTTAAGGCCGATGGCCTGGTGGAATCAACAGCGGGCGGCTTCAAGTTTCCGGACGGCAGCGTGCAGACAACGTCAGCCGTGTCAGGAGGTCCCTACGTCATTGGCGGGACCGGTCCTGCGGGCGGTTTCGTGTTTCATGTGACGGATGATGGCTTACACGGCCTGGAAGCTGCACCGGTGGATCAGAGCGCCGGCATCTTGGGGATGCTCTGGTACGAATCTCGTTCGGGCTCGCGCCTGGGGACTGGGCGAGGGCGCCCGCAATACAGACGATATCGTTCGTGGCTGCGACAGAAGACTGGATAGCGGCGGCCCTGGCCGACGATACGTATCCCCAAGCGGTTACTTCGACTGGTATTTGCCGTCCAGAGACGAGCTGGACTTGATGTACTGCAAAATCGGGCCGGGAAATGCAGCTAACCCGAATGTGGGCGGTTTTGCCAGTGACCACTACTGGAGTTCCTCGGAGATCAATGTCAGCAACGCGTGGTACCAGTACTTCGGCGATGGCGACCAGAGCGGCGACAACAAGAACAACACATACAGGGTGCGTGCTGTTCGGGCTTTTTAACTATTTATCTATTTAACTATTTTTTGCCCGCCGCAGGCGGGAGAATGTTTTTGCCATGGCACTAGCCATGCTCAAAATACAACCCAAGTAACGGGAAGCCTTCGGGCTTCCCTTGCTCTTGCTCATAAAGCCGGGTTGGCCTCCTAACGATACACCTAAACGTCCGGAAGTGGCCGACTGCCGTCTGTACGTTTCGCTGAAATTTGGCGCGGATGAACGACCGCTCTCGGGTAGAGCAGCCCTTCTCTGGTAGTTAAGAGAGGACTGCCGGTCCGGGCAGCGAAAGCTTCCTCCGCCCAAGACTGCGTCCATCGCCACAAAAATCGAAGGCCCCCTCGCGGGGCCTTTTGTTTTTGTCGCCGAGTTGAGGTGAGGATTTGGACCCCGTTCGACTCAGGCGGCCGCGTAGCGGCAAGTGAGGGCGCGAAGCGCCTATCCCTCTCTCTCCGCCACAAAAACCAAAGCCCCCCTCGCGAGCCCTTTTTTGGTCTAATTGCGACCTACGATTCAGAATCTGGGGATAACCATGCTTTACCGAGCTCTGCTCAACGGTGTCGTTCTGGCGGGCCTTGCCGCATGCGGCGCGGGCGACAAGGAAATTGCAGCGCCTGCGGAACCTGGTGTCGCGGCCGAGTCGAGCGAGGGCCGCGCGGCGGCGCAGATCGATACGGCGCGCCTGTCCGAAATCGTCAAGGTCCTGGCATCCGACGAGTTCGAGGGCCGGGCACCGGGGACGCCGGGTGGTCGCAAAACGGTCAGCTACCTTCGCGACCAGTTCAGAGAGTCTCGGCCTCGAACCGGGCGGCCTGGACGGCACCTTCCTGCAGACCGTGCCGTTGATTCGCACCCAGGTCGGGACGCCCGCGACACTGCGCTTTGGCATTGGCGAGGTGACGCAAACGCTCGAGCAGCAGATCGATATCGAGGTGAGCACCGTGCGTGCGTCAGAGTCCGTGGCCATAGACGCCCCGGTTGTGTTCGTTGGTTTCGGTGCCTACGCGCCCGAACGTGACTGGGATGACTATGGCGATATCGACCTGCACGGCAAGGTCGCGCTGTATCTCGTCAACGACCCGGATTTCGCCGCCGGACCGGATGAGGTCGTCGCCGGTCGTTTCGGCAATCGCCGAATGACCTATTACGGACGTTGGGCCTACAAGTTTGCCGAAGCCGCGCGTCGCGGCGCCGCGGCCGCACTTGTCATTCACGAGACCGAAGCGGCGGGATACGGTTGGAGCGTCGCCTCATCGTCGCCAGGGCAGAATTACGCGGTCGTCGGTGCAAGCGCTGATGCCGAGCCGGTCATGCTGCAGGGATGGCTGCACGGTGAGGCGGCGGCGAGCCTGTTCGCTGCGGCAGGTCATGACCTCGACGAGCTGCGCGTGCGCGCCCGCAGCCCGGAGTTTGCGGCATTCGAGATTGACGGTGTCACCTTCGGCGCCAACCTCACGGTAGCCGTCGAGAACATCGAAAGCAGCAATGTACTGGCCAGATTGCCCGGCACGACGCGGCCTGACGAAACCCTGATGGTGTCGTCGCACTGGGATGCATACGGCCTCGGCGAGCCGGATGCGGCGGGCAGAACGGTGCGCCCGGGGGCGAACGACGACGCGCTGGGAACAGCGGGCGTTCTCGAAATTGCCCGGGTCCTTGCCGCCGGCCCACCGCTCGCACGTAGCGTGGTGTTCGCGGCCTGGACGGCCGAGGAGAGCGGTCTGCTCGGTTCGGAAGCGTACGCCAATGATCCCATCTATCCTCTCGAAAAGACGGTCGCCAACTTCACACTGGACATACTGCAAACCGCCGGCCCGGCCCGTGACGTGATCCTGGTGGGTGAGGGTCAGAGTGAACTGGAGGACGATCTGGCCACGCGCGGCGGCGATGCAGGGGCGATCTGTCACGCCCGAGAACCTGCCCGAGAACGGACTGTTCTTCCGCGCCGACCACTTCTCGCTGGCGCGGCGCGGCGTGCCCGTGTTGCTCATCATGGGCATTGCGGGCGGCGCGGACCTGGTCGACGGCGGACGGGACGCGGGCAATCAGTGGATCGCGAATTACGTCGGCAACTGCTATCACCAGACCTGCGACAGTTGGAGCGCGGACTGGGACCTAAGGGGTGCGGCCGAGGACATCGAGCTGTTCCGCCACATCATCGAAGACCTCGGCAACTCAGCGCGCTGGCCCGAATGGAAGGCGGGCTCGGAATTCAAGGCGATACGAGAGCAAAGCGCCGACAAACGGCAATAAGCGGACAACGCCTCGCAAGATGCGGTTGAAGTCGCGCGAACGCGGCCGACGTCGACGGCATAAACGCTATTGCGAACCCGACGGTTCCTCAGAGTCGATCAGCTGTTCGAGGCGGTTGAGAATGCGTCTCCATTCTTCCTTGTCGGCCTCGTCCTTGTCGCCCGTAATGGAGTCCAGGCGACGGCGCACCCGTTCACGGGCGTTGCGACCAAATCGTTTCAGCAGCACGCCGGCCTCCAGCACCTCTCCACCTCTGCAGACGTCCACGTTAAAGCGCCAGATCTTGCCTTCTTTTTCAGTATCCTCGCTCATGCCACATCGTTTGTCCGGCGAATCCCCGCGCCAGAACAGGCGGAACAGGTCGTAGATGGCGCCTTCATTCGCGGCGAAGTAGGTGTGCCCAAGGCTGTCCGCTTTGACGGCCGACATATCGATTGTGTCGATGCCGGGGAGCGATCGAATCGACGCATCGGCCAGACCCGCGCGGGGCGCTCCGTGTATCAATGCCGAAGTTTTGAGTGCGATGTCGTTCTCAGACGCGTACAAGGTGACCCGATTGGCAACCGGTTTGATCGTCTCGATCACCTCCACGAAATAGTCACGATCAACGTCGGGCGCGGTAAACACAACCTGGTCGAATACTTTCCCGGTCTCGCCAGGCTCGCGTTGCGCGACGTAATATTCGAGTGCCTCGATCAACGCGCGGTTGCCCATGCTGTGCGCGATGAGGTGAATGCGATCGGCGCCCGAGCGATCGACGACGTCGGTCACAAATTTCGCCATTTTTCTACCGCTCACGCGTATCGCGGCTTCGTCGACGGTGTAGGCGCGCGTGGATCCTTGCGATGGCCAGCTATACAACATGGGCGTGCCGTCAAAGTCGAGGTCATAGGCGAGCTGCGCTGCGCGCATTGCCGCGTCCGAAAAGGTCGAGTTGTAGCCGTGGACGAAGACGAACACGTCCTTCGACGGTGAGTCCTGTATGTGGGCGCTCAACTGCTCATGGAAGTTTTGCTCGTCCAGCGGCTCGACATTAAGCAACAGGACGTACCGGTTTTTCTTCGCTTTTTCTCCCAGCGTATAGGTGAATATTGACCAGCGGCTCTCAGTCTCGAGTTCGCCGTACTTGTGTGATGCCGGTATGCTGACATCGAGATACCCGGTTTCCAGCGCGGCGCGGTCGCCGCCATAAAATTGCGTCGCCTTGTCATTGCCGGTGCGGGCGCGATTGGTGCCGTAAAACACGCGCACGGTCGCGAATCCGCCCGCTGAACTGTAGCGACGACCGTCTATCGACTCGTTGTCGGGGTTGAGAAAATCCCGCGTCTGGAATCGGATATCCTCGAGTGCCGCATCGACGCGTGCAACCTGGTCTGGTCGTTGCGACTGCTGGTACAGCTCCCGAAGACGATTCCAGGTAATCACCACGTTCTCGTGACGTTCGCCGTAAACGGATTGTTCTATGCTGAGGATCCGGTTCAGGACCGACTCTGCGTCCGCGAATGCGTCTTGCTGCAGGTATACGGACGCCAGTGCATCCAGCGTCGAGACCAGTTCGGGATGATCGCTGCCGAAGACGCGCTCTTTGATCGCGAGGGATCGCTGGTAATAGCTAATCGCAGAGTCGATTGCCCCGAGCTGTTGTTCTACCGCGGCCAGGTTCTCGATGACGCCGACCAGTTCGATACTGTCGGTGCCAAGCTGTTGTTCCATGAGGGCAAGCGCCTGGCGGCCGAAGACAGCGGCATCCGCAAATTCGCCGCTCTTTCTCGCCGCCGCGAATTGCTGATAGGGGTCAACCAACGAGGCATCCTGGGCCAGGGCATCCGCTATCCCCAGCCACCCGGCGGACACGATCAGAACACTTAAGCCGGAGAAGAACCGCGGCGACACTGTCTTGCTATTCCGACCCGCGCGTCGGTGAACTCGTTGATTTCTGCCCATGTTCCGTCCTCTCAATCAGCAGATAAGCGCATTAAATTGCTTCACGATGAATCGCTCGACTCTTCTAAGGCTGCCCGTCGGTCCGGCTCCGCGGCGCCGACGATCGCTTCTGATCACGGGTAAGCGGCCGCCCCGGCAGGTCTGCGCTGCAGCGAAATTCAGCGATGCTGGAACCAACGGGTCACCACCAGTTCAGCCTCTATCGACTCGAGCATCGTCGACATATATTGACCTTCCTGCCCATTTCGGAATTCGACGGTTTGGGCTTGTCCCTCCCGTATGCCGCCGATTCCTCGCTCCAGCAACATGGGCTCGTCAATACTGATCGCCGCTTGCCTGATCAGGTTCTCGTTAGCGGCAGATATCTGCTGAAAAATATCTTCGATATCGGTTCGCCGCGTCTTTGACAGGATGAAATACACCTGCTCGACGCCGAGGTTTTCGTCAAGGAAGAACCACTTGTTGCCGCCGGGTATGGAATAGGTCGTGTTAGCCGCTGAGCGGATTCTCGATTGCAACGAATTTGCTTGGCAAAATCGGGTCCATCTTGCCAGTCGAGTCCAATTGGGCAACGTAGGCGTAGCAATCCGCATTGCAGGCGATCTGCAGTTTGTAGTTGTCCTTCCCGGTCAGGACGTCACCGTTCCTGACCGGCACGGCCATGGGTCGTTTGTTCTTGACAACTTCCCGAACAATATCGATCTCGGCCGTGAGTTTCTTGGCGGCCGTCGCCGACTGGTCCGACGTGCCCGATTTCGGTTGATCTTCCCTGGCCGACAGCACGGGCGGTTTTTCGAACGTGTCGTTTGTCGCTGCCTCGGCTGCACTCACTTTCCGCGTGCCGGCGCAACGGCATTGGCAAAAGTCTGAATAGCGATCGCATAAGGCGATCCGTAGGCGGTTGCGATCTGCGCGATGATCCGTGGCGCCGCGCTCGATACGCGTTTGACCATTTCGATCTGCGCGGCAGTGCATGCGCCCAGAAAAACGAGGGATAGAGCCAGGACTTTCGTTCTTGTTCGTCGCATCTCGCCACCTTGCATGGGATTAAAGCGCATTATTTCCCCACGAGTTCAATGCGCTTGTTGGCTGGTCTGCCGGACTGTGAGTCACTGGCAGCAACCGGTCTTTGTGACCCGTAGCCGATAACCGCTATGCGACGCTCGTCGAGCATGAGCTTGCCGACAAGATAGTTTTTGACGGCAACGGCCATTTGCCTTGAAAAAAACACGTCGTGTTGCTCACTACCGGTGTTATCCGTGTAGCCCTCTATCGTAAAAGTCGCTGACGGATCGTTGGCGATAATAGCATGAAGCGCTCTGCCGATTTCATCGAGCTGTCGATAGGAAGTGGCCTTGAGATTGTACGAATCGGCCGCGAACAGGTCGGTAAATTGCTGCGTCGCAACACCGCGCGAGGGCGCCGGCGTCGACTCGTTCAGGAGGGAGGCGGTCGTGGAATCGTGCGCGCCGCTTCCCGGAGAGGAGGGGCCCGGATCAGCAGCCCCCTCGCGAACGCCGCCCAGCCCGCGCGTAAACTCCGCGTCGGGTGGCTTCGCTGTTTCTTGCCGCGCGGCGGCTTTGTCGGAAAGAATACGGATCAACTCTTCGGCGGAATAGAGTCTGCCATCGTCCGCTGCCGCGCTGGCGGGCAGGTTGCACAGGCCGATCAGGAAAACAGCGATGGCAGTACTTATAATTTTTATTGGCACGGATTTTTCCGTTCAGTGGAGCTTCGCTTGTTGCCGGGCAATATCACGTTAAGGAGTCGAACCCGGAAACATCATGCCATACCCCGGGTATCCGGGGCAGGTCGACAGCCGAGGTCAAATTTAGCATGAAAATTTGCGCGTCAGTAGCGAGACCGTGGCCTCACGGGTGAAAGTTCTATACCGTGAACGCAGCGGGACCGGCTCTATGCCGCGTTGACCCGATAGTATTCAATCGATTTTCCGCGTGTTGCGGACCAGGAGCGTACACCATGTCTCAAACTGCTAGGCGAATCGCCGTGCTGGCACTTGCAGGCTTAACGTCGATGACCGCAATGGCGGAACAGCGGGCTTTGCTGGTGGGGGTTGGTAAATATTCAGTGCCAGGTATCGATCTGCCGGGTATCGATCTTGACCTGGAGCGGATGCAGGACACTTTGAACCTGATGGGGTTCGAGGACGCCCAGATCCGCAAACTGCTCGATAACGAGGCGACGAGCAAAAACGTAATCCGCGAATTCAAAACCTGGCTGAAAAAAGGCGTGCGCCCCGAGGATCGCGTGGTCTTCTATTTTAGTGGCCACGGTAGTAATACGCCGGATTTTGACGGCGATGAGACGGATGGCGTCGACGAAGTCCTGGTCACGCATAACGTGCGCAGGGTCAAGAAGAAGGGCAAATCGGCCCTGACAGGTGTCGTAACGGACGACGAAATCGCGCGACTTGTCGGCGAGATCGCCAGCAATAACATCTGGATTATCGTGGATGCCTGCCACTCCGGCACCGTCACGCGCGACATCGTGATGGACAATCTGTCGCTCGGCGCCGATCCGGTTTTCGTCAAATCCTTTAGCTACGACGGCATGCCGGATGGCAGGGAAGCCGCGTTTAATCGCGACCTGGATTCCGGTGGCGAGGCCAATTTCGTCTCCACATCCGCCGCGGGCGACGGCGAGAAGGCCATTGGTACGCACAGCGGCGGCGTGTTCACGATCGGCCTGACGAAAGCCATAGCCGATATCTCCAGGAGCGGGCAGGCCGTCACGATCAACCAGTTGCGTGACCGCGCGGCCGAGTACATTCGCGGGCACGTGGACGAATCCCGCCTGCATACACCCCAGGTGACCGGTAATCCGAGGCTTGCGACGGGTGCGCTCGAGATTATTCCCGGTGCGTCGGCCGCCAGGCCCAATCGCGAGCGCTTGATCGGGATGGTTACGGATCAAGGCAACGAATTCACACTGCGTGCATCGAAGACGACGTACGTCCTCGGTGACCCGGTGGAGCTATCGCTCGAGGTCCCCATCGACGGCTATCTGAACGTCGTGACGGTTGATGCAGAAGACAACGCCACGGTGCTTTTTCCGAACCGCTACAACGAGACCAATTTCGTAACAAAGGGCGCGATCGGAATCCCGACAGACGAAATGAACTTCGTGCTGCCGGCCTCGGAGCCTGCGGGCCCCACGCTGGTTGCAGCCTTCGTGACCAAAGATCCCATCAACTTCTATGAGCAAACCCTCGACGGACGCGATGAGAACGGCAACATCGATGTCGCGTTCACGACACTGTCGCACACCGCAACACGCGCGATTCGGGTTGCACCGCGAAAGCGCGAAATGTACGCCATGACGCTCGAGCTGTCGGTCGTCAACCGGGGACTGAAATACCCTAGTCAAAGCGGCTTGCTCGAGCGCCGGTTCGGTGTCGCAGAGTGGCGCTACCGGATTTTTATCGTTGACAGGAAAAACAATAACTTGCCGTAAATAGCTGGAATCAGTATTAAGTTCTAATGCGGCCGGGTTGGCAGGTTTTCGCGTGGTTTTTTCAACACGCCACGATGGTGGGCGCGGTCCGCTCGTCGCGAAACCTGCTATGCTCGAAGGATAGAGGGTACGACCGTTCGGTGTCGTATAAACAACAAGCCAGAAACAACAAAACAAAACAGACAAAACAAAAACAAAAGGATGCAGCTATGACAATCAACTCCCGCGACGGCGCTGCGCGGTCGTTATCTATTTCGGCGGTGATCGCTGTCCTCGCTATCTCGCTTGGTCCATCGGCCGCGCTGGGTCAAACTCCGGTTGACAACTTTCTTCTCGAGCAAGGGCAGGAGGCACTGCGCTCCTCGAATCTCGGTCGGTCCGCGTTGGCAATCCAGTTCACCTGTTTCGAGCTTATCGATCTCAATACCAACACCGGTGGCGTGACGGGCTCCACGCTGGAACTGTTTCAGCGCTGCAGCGAGCTGGTTACAACGGCTAACTCTCTGACGGCGGCCCCGAACCCGGCTGCCACGGGTCTTGAGCTCGGCTATACGAATCCGACCGAGATGCTCGCCGCATTTCAACAGGTCAATGGTGAGGAGCTCCAGGCCTCGGCCAGCATGGCGCAGACGGCCTCCAACGAGCAGTTTTCTTCCATCGCCGCGCGTCTCGGCGCGCTGCGCGGAGCGACATCGACTTCGGTGGCATCGCTTACGGCGGCCGGAACCGAGTTTATGTTCGGCTCCGGTGGTGGCGCGTCGGCGGACGATGCCGGCATGCCGTTCGGTCCCTGGGGCTGGTTTGTACGCGGCACGTTTACGACAGGCGAGAGGGATCCCAGCGATCCGAATAGCTTCGTTGGGCAGGAAGACGGTTTCGAGTTTGACCAGTACGGCGTGACGGTTGGTATTGACCGCAGTTCAGGGGCATCCGTATGGGGAGTGGCGCTTGGGTATTCGAGCTACGACCTTGATATGACGAGCCGAAGTGCGGGCAGTGGAGTCCCGACAAACATCGTCAGTGGCGGCAGCATCGAAGCGGACAATATCAGCGGTACTGTTTTCTACGATTACAGCGCGCAAAACAACCTGTATTTTTCGGCTGTGGCGGGTTTCGGTTCGCAGACCTTCGATATGGCAAGGAAATTTGTCTACTTCGCCCCTGACCCCACCAACCCCGTGGTAACGACCAACCAGACGCGGGGGTTGACCGCCGCACCCGATGGTAATTCGCTGGCCGGTGCCGTGACGCTCGGACGTCCCGTCAATCGCGGCTCGTGGTTTATTGATCCGCACGTTGGCCTGTCCGTCGACAGGATAACGATCGATCAGTTCTCCGAAGTGGACAGCGGCAATTCCAACCCCAACAGCACGGGGGCAATTCCGGCTATGCAGCTTGCCTTCGCGGAGCAGGATATCGACTCGCTGCGCGCCAATATCGGCGTTCAGTTCAGCAACAACATCAATACGGGCTTCGGTTCGATACGACCGACGTTCAGTGCCGAGTGGTACCATGAGTTTGAGGACGATCCGCGGTCAATCAAGGTGAAGTACGCGCTTGAAGACGTGCTTGCGTCCGATACATCGCTGCCGACCAACAACTTCAGGACCGGTTTCGACGACTGCATTTCCTGCTTCAGCCTTACCTCGGAGGCGCCGGATTCGGACTATTTTGTCGTAGGCGCCGGAATCGCTGCCGCTTTTCAGGGCGGGCTGCAGGCATTCGCGATGTTTGAGTCGCTGCTCGGTTATGAAAACCTGAACGCCTACTCGCTGACCCTCGGGCTGCGCGGCACATTCTGACGTTCCGGTATCAACTGAAGCACGCTGATGGTGATTAGCAGGAGATCGCGCTGGTCGCGGGCAGAAGGACCCTCGAAGACGTTCGACAAAAGGCGTAATATGGACAGTCTATGAATCCTCGCATCGCTGCTGTCCTGGTCCCGGTTGCGCTGGTGCTCTCACTGCAGCCGATTGTTGGCGCGTCAGCGACAGCCGACGGCGCGAGCGATGCGCCCAAAGGCATTGTTGACTGCCTTCTTCCCGGCCAGCTTAGACGCATCGGCGGGCAGATCTACCAGACACCGCAACGCCCGGCGCGCCTGACCGCGTCCGAGTGCCACATCCGGGGCGGCGACTACCTGTTATACGACAGGGCAAATTACGAAACATCACTAAAGCACTGGATCACGCAGGCCGAGACGGGTGACGGTGACGCAGACGCAATGCTCTACGTTGGCGAGATCTACCATCAGGGTATTGGCCGCGATCCCGACTTCGGTGCGGCGGCAAGCTGGTACCAGAAAGCGGCGGACGCCGGCAACACAACCGCGATGATCAGCCTGGCTCATCTTTACAAGACCGGCGCCGGCGTACCGCTGGATCTCGAGGCGGCGCAGGCGTTGTATTCTCAGGCCTTCGGTTCCGATATCCCCATTCCGCTCGATCCCACAGCCGTGAAGGGCGCCGACCAGCGTGTCGAGACGCTGGTCGCCGAGGTCGACGAGGTTCGCCGGCAAAAAATTGCCGTTGAGCTCGAGCTGCAAGCAGCGAATGAACAGTTGGTCAGTGCGCGCCTGGCGCTCGACAGTGCACTGGCCGGCGGCGGTCAGCCATCGGCCGAGATTAACGAGCTGCAGGCAACGATCGCTCGACAACAGTCTGAGATATCGTCATTTGAGACGAACCTCGTCGCGATGCGGGCCGAAAACGCTGAATTGCAGTCACTCCGAACGCAGCTTAGAGAGCAGACCATCGAGGTGGACCGTCTGCGAAGCCTGTTGGCTGCAGCCGAAACAGACGTCCTGGACAGTCGTCGGCAACTGGCAGAGCAAACCGAAGCGCTTGACCGGCAGCAGGCCGAATTTAACAGCCTGTTGCTGAGTGGTGACAGCAAACGCGAAACGCTGCTGCAGAGCTCCCAGGAGCTGGAAGCGCAGCGCGAGAAAATTGCGGTGCTGGAAGCCGCGTTGAAGAAGGCAGAAGACCAGAGAAACCTGTACCAGGCCTTATCGAGCGACGCGGCAACGCATGAAGATCGCGTCGCCACCCTGACGGCGAGAATTGCCGTTCTCGAGCAGCAGTCTGGCGGTCTGGAGCGCGACTTTGAAGCAACCCGGCTCGAGCTCGCCAATACCCGCGCAAAAATGGACGAGCAACTGGCGAGCGCTCAGCGAGCTGCGGCCGTATCCGAGTCCGAAATCGCAGCGCGGGACGAGGAGGTTAACAGGCTTCGTGCCGTCGTGGCCCGGGCTGAACAGGAAACGGACAGGCATCGCAGCGATATCGATCGACTAAGCCAGCAGTCGCTAGAGCTGACACAGCTGCGTGCGGAACTGGAGCGCGAGCAGGCACAATCGAATCGATTGCAACTGCTGCTAACGGATTCACAGGAGCGCTACGCGCAGTCGAATGCACGGCTGGCCGAGGTTAGTACCAGCTACGAGAAGCTCGCGGCGGAAGTGGCGACACTGAATACGACCGAGAGCCCGGGTGACCAGGCGTTGCTGCAGCAGCGCGAAAGCGAGTTGCAGGCAGCGCGCGATGAGCTCGATGCCTTGCGGGCAGGTATTGCAACGTCAAAGGATGAGTTTCGGGAGTACCAGCTGCAAATGGCCGATACGGCCAAGCGACAGTCTCAGGCAATTCAGGATCTCCGTGACGCGGTTGCTGCAAGCCGCGCGGAGCGGGCTGAACTCGAGGCGCGACTCACGGCAGCGACGCAGCAAATCCAGAGTGCCGAGGCCGACCTGCAGCTGGAGCGGCAACGCTATACGGCGTTGCAGGATGAACTCCGCGCGGCGCGAGTACAGGGTGAGGCCGACGCAAAGGCGCTCGCGGAACGGCAGCGACAGCTCGATAGCCAGACGCAGCAGGTCGCCTCGCTGCAGCAGGAGATCGAACGGCTTAACCAGCAGTCGAGTCGTTACGCTGCTGAGATCAGTGAACTTCAGGCCCGGACGCAGGCAAAAAAAGTTGAGTTTGTCGGACCGAAAATCATCCTCGCCGAGCCGAGTGAAGGCGGGCTCGGGGGTGCGACGTCGCGCGGCATTGGCGTCGCCGCCGCCGCTGCGGTCAGTGCCCGCGAAACCCGCACAATTCGCGGTTATGTTGACGCACCGGCCGGTCTTGAGTCATTGATCGTCAACGGCATGATGGTGCCTTTTGACAGCAACAGTGCATTTCTTGCAAACCGTGGAGCTGCAGGGTGAAAAGACGCCGATCCGGATCGTCGCACGGGATGCCACGGGCAAAGAGAGTACCAAGGAGTTTGAGTTTTTGGCCGGTGGCGGCACGGTCACCAAGGACACAATGTTCGTGGTCCAGGAGCAGCCCCAGCAATCGATCCTGGGCGACCTTCGCTATTACGCGCTGCTGATCGCGAACGAAGACTACGAAAATGAAGACTTTGCGTCGGATTTGAAAACGCCCGTTGCCGATGTGCGCGGTATCGGCAAGATACTGGCCGAGCGTTACGGCTTCGAGGTCGAATACCTCATCAACGCGGGTTTTGACGATATGTCCGATGCCCTCGAGCGCGTGATCTATCGGGAGCAAAAAGACGACGATCCGGAGAACGACAAGGATGCGGTCATCGTTTACTACGCTGGCCATGGTCTGGCGGCGCGAGTTCTCGGTGACAACCTCCGGTATTTCTGGATGCCAGTCGATGCGACCAAAACCAGCCCGCGAACCTGGTATGAAACGATAGAGATCAGCAAGTACCTCAAGGAAAGCTCCATTCCGCAGATGATGGTGATTGCGGACTCCTGCTATGCCGGCAACCTGCCGAGCCGCGATGGCATGTTCGACCTGGACGAGCCCAAGCACTCCCCAATGTTCGCTCGTCACGTACGCAAGAGAACCAAGATTCGCTCTCGCTTCGTATTCACATCGGGCGGCAACGAGCCCGTGCTCGACGACGGCGGTGACGGGCATTCGGTCTTTGCGCGCGAGTTCATGAATGTCTTGCTGGACAACAATACGATACTGGCGGCCTACGAGTTGCAGGGGCGCGTTGCCCCGCGAGTTGAGATGGCGTCGGCCATGGCTGGCAAGGAGCAAACGCCGTTTTTTGGTTACCTCGATACGGCCGGGCACGAGTTCGGTGAGTTCTTCATACCGGAGCCGCTGAGAGGCGGCCTGCAGACCGGAAAAGCAGGAGCCGATACCCCACCGGACATCAACCTGTCATCCGCTGCCGTCCTCGGAGGCCCGTAGCAATCACTGGCGTGCCCTGCCAGCACTCAATCGCGAGACCGGCGCTCCGGCGATCTCGACGTTCAATCGGGCAGGGACCATCCTTCATCAGGCTCACCCTCCTGGCGTTGCTGAGCGGCGCATCAGGCTGCACGTCCTATTCGGCTGCCGGTTACGCGGCGCGTCATCAAATGACGGCGTATGAACTACACGGCGAGGGCTTCGATCACCTGGTCATCCAGCGGCTGGCCTCGCCACCCGGGCGAAACACTGCATGTCTACATCGAAGGTGACGGTATTCCCTGGACGGGCAATCGTCCCAGCGCGGACCCGACGCCGCGCACCACGCTGGCGTTAAGCCTGGCAAGCCTGGATACAGAGGATGTGGCCTACATCGGCAGACCCTGTTATTTCGGCGCTTTTGATGCGACTCGGTGCCGATCCACGATACTGGACGTCGCATCGCTATGGCGAGGAGGTGGTGCGCAGTATGGCCGCCGCGATACAGCGGGTGCGGCGTCCCGAACACCGCCAGATCGTTCTGATCGGCTACAGCGGCGGCGGCGCGTTGGCCGCTTTGCTGGAGTCGCGGGTCGCCGACGTTGCCGGCGTCGTGACTATCGCCGCCAATCTCGATATTGATGCGTGGACGACATTCCATGGCTACGATGCGCTGGGCAGCTCGCTGAATCCCATTCGACAGTTGCGCGCACCCGATATCCCGCACCTGCAACTGGTCGGGCGGCGCGACACGAAGGTGCCGCCGTCGATCAGCCGCGCGTATTCGACAACGCAGCCAAACGTTGAACTGATTGAGTTCGAACACTTTGATCATGTGTGTTGCTGGGCGGATCAGTGGCCCTCGATCTTGCCGCAGCTGTCGGCCAGGCTCGCGTCCGCGGGAGGCAGAGGGGGCGCTATACTGGGAGACTCCCGGATATCGACACTACATTAATAAATGAAAATAAAACATTGATATGATTAACTATTTTTACAAAAATAATTTCGCGCCGTCGTCTGGACGACCCGTTCGACGCAGCAGGCCCGGGCGTGTCCGGTGGGCGAGCTGGCGGCCGGGGCTGATGCGGCCTTGATCGAAAAACTGACCGCAATTCACGCTCTACTGCCGACGGTCGCGGCGTTGCTGGCGTTGCTCGTGGGCGCAATCCTCGTCTACCTCGTCGTAAAGCATGTCTGGATGAGGACCGTTCGCGCCGTCGCCGAACGCAGCAGCCTCAGCTGGGACAAGGAGCTGATTCGTTTCAACGTATTCGGCCGTTTCGCGCAGGCGATCCCCGCACTGATCGTCTTCAGCGGCGTGCCCTTCGTGCCGGGAATCTCGGAGGGTGTTGCAGACCTGCTTCGAAACATCGCGCTGGGTTATATCGCCTTGATGATCACGATGGCGCTGAGCGCCATGTTGGCTGCCGCACACGCCATCTATGCCGCCCAGCCGGTTGCCAGGGAGCGCCCGATCCGCGGCTTTGTACAGACGCTGCAAATGGTTGTCTGGCTCTTCGGTGGCATCGTCACCATAGCGGCCGTGCTCGACCGCTCGCCGATGTTGTTGATCAGTGGCCTCGGCGCGATGACAGCTATTCTTCTGCTGTTGTTCAAAGACACGATTTTATCCCTGGTTTCCAGTATCCAACTTGCCGCGCAGGACATGGTGCGGGTGGGGGACTGGATCGAGATGCCGCAATTTGATGCCAACGGCGAGGTCGTCGACGTGCAGCTGCACACGGTCAAGGTGCAGAACTGGGACAAGACCATCACGATGCTGCCGACGGACCGCCTGATCGTCGAGACGTTCAAGAACTGGCGAGGCATGCGGCAATCGGGTGGCCGGCGAATAAAGCGCGCGATTCTGATCGATGTTTTGTCGATCCGCAGACAGACCGAGCAAGAGGTCGAGCACTTTACCCGGTTCGCGCTGCTCAAGGAGTACATCGAGGAGAAGAAAGAGGAGCTGGCGGAATACAACGCGGGTCTGGAAGAGGACGTTCAGGATGCGAACGTGAATCGACGCTGCCTGACCAATATCGGTACGTTTCGCGCCTATGCGTTCAATTACCTGAAGAACCATCCGTCAATTCGCGACGACATGATGATCATGGTGCGGCAGCTGGCGCCGGGCCCGCACGGCGTGCCCATCGAGATTTATTGCTTCGTTGACACGATAGACTGGGTCGTTTACGAGGGCGTTCAGTCCGACGTCTTTGATCACTTGCTGGCCATAGTGCCGGAATTCGGGCTGAAGATTTTCCAGACTCGAACGGGGGTCGATGCGGGGCCTGCCGCCGCCAGCGACGCGACCGCAGAATCGTAAGAGTCGAACTGACAAAAAATACGGCCGTGCAGAGGGCGAACGTTGCGTGCACACGCGGCCGACGGCAGCAAATTACAAGGTCGTGCCGATGGGTGCGCTTGATCCAGGAGGAGCGACATCATGTGGATTGCAACACAAGTCAGGTGAAGGGAACAGGTGGGAAAAGTCGGCTCTGCAACCGGGGCAACGGATTTCAAATGGGACACTGAGAAGAACGCGGCGAAATAGCACGCCACACCCAACGCGGCTGACTGTCTGACTATTTCCTTCTTCGACGCTCTCCAAAGGCGCGGACGAGGTTGTGGCTACGAGGGGGGGGGCCGTCATCGACAGGCGCGATTTGTCTATATTTTTGTACCGGTTATCGCGATTCGTTCTCAATTTTGTCACAAACAGGTCAAGGGTGAGCCCAGATGACGCGCGTGTCTGAGAGGGTAGTTTTCTTTGTTGTCGCGGCCTTTGTTGGGGCCGTTATTACCGTGCTCATCGGTTTTGTCCTGTACGTCAACGACAAGCCGGACCTCGAAATCTGGCACACCATTGTTCTCGACAACGAGTTCACGACTCACAGTGATCTTCGGACCTATGACGAATATCGGCAGAATGAAGAGCGGCTGTTTGATGAGTTGCGTCACCGGATCGTTGACAGGCTCCCGCGGAGTCGGCAATCGATCATCAATCGATTTACCTCAGGCAGCCTGTCCGACCCCGGTCGCTGGCCGGAAGACTGGAATCGCAGTTACGAAATGGGGAACGAGGACGCGACCGCCGGCGTGTTGTTACTGCACGGCTTATCGGACTCGCCCTACAGCCTGCGACATGTTGCCGCCCACCTGCACGAAAAAGGGGCGCGGGTGCTGGGCTTGCGCCTTCCCGGCCATGGCACGACGCCATCGGGGCTGACCGAGGTCCGCTGGCAGGACATGGCTGCGGCCATTCGCCTGGCCATGTTGCATCTGCGCGATAAGTTGGGGAACAAGCCGCTCTTTATCGTCGGCTACTCGAACGGTGCGGCACTGGCGATTCACTATGCGCTTACCGCGATCGATCAGGAGAGCCTGCCACGCGTCCAGGGCATGGTGTTGATTTCGCCTGCCGTTGGTATTACGCCAATCGCTGAATTCGCGATCTGGCAGGCGAGGCTGGGCAAGCTGCTCGGGCTGGATAAGCTGGCCTGGTACAGCGTCATCCCGGAATACGATCCCTACAAATACCAGTCTTTTGCAATCAATGCCGGGCATTTGCAGCATGAACTCACTGTTGAAAATCAGCGTTTGCTGGCGCGGCGTGCGGCGGAAGGCCGTTTGCAGGAGTTTCCGCTCGACCCTCGCTTTTCTTTCCGCTGTAGACGCGACCGTATCGACGCGCTCGGTGGTCGAAAAATTCTTCATGAAACTCGAACCCAACGCTCACCACCTCGTCGTGTTCGATTTGAATCGCAGGCTGGGCATGGAACAGCTGTATCGGGATGACCCAAGGGAAGACATCGAATCGCTGTTGCATGCGACGTCGTTGTCATTCGATGTCACGGTGATCGGCAATCTGCATCCCGACACCAGCGAGGTCGGAACGCGCAGCAACGAACGCGGCGCCGATCCTGGCGTCGAGATGGCGCTGAACCTGAGCTGGCCTGAGGGCACGTATTCGCTGTCGCATGTCGCCCTGCCGTTCCCGCCAGACGATCCCTTGTACGGTGGGCCGGAAGCGTCGGCAAGTCCGGGACTGGCGATCGGCAACGTGGGGCTTCGGGGCGAAAAAGATGCGCTCGAAATTGCCGCCCGGGACATGCTGCGGCAACGGTGGAATCCTTTTTACCCTGTCATTCGCGATCGCACGGACGATTTCCTGGCGGAACGCATGACGCCCGACTAATTCGTGTGACGCTCTGAAATGTAGGCGCTGACGAGGCCGGCCACCAGCACGGCGATGTAAAACTGGCCGAAGATGGCCTGCAGGTAGGCCAGCGCACGCGCGGTCGCAGAAACCGGTAGAAGGTCACCGTAACCGAGCGTTGTCATCGTCACAAAGCTGAAGTAAAGCCACTCGCTGTCGAAGCCGCGATCTGTCCACGCTGTGAACCCGGCAAACGACCCCGGCATTGCGAGTTCGAGCATCGCGTAGGAGAGTGCCCAGATGACGCCGAGCATGAGGTAGACACACACCGCTCCGGCGATTCGATTGGCGTTGATATGACTGGGGATCGCAACCTGCCGCAACGTGAAGAGGATTGCGACCAGCAAAAAGCCGATCAACGAAGCCAGCGAGCCCCATAGCAAGAAAGGCGATTGCATTTGCGCCGCCAGCATGTTCAACAGCACGCCGCTGATGACGAACGTCATGCCCGATCGAAAAAAACGCTTGCCGCCCCTGAGGCTCCATACGCCGATTACCAGTAAGCCGGAAAATACCAGGCCCCGGATAGCGGGGGCGCCACCAATGCTGAGGTCATCGGCCAGCGGTATGGCGACCAAAAAGATGACCAGCGCCACAAGCAGGTAATAGAAATTGGTGCGTTCCACGCGGTTCCTCATCCCGGGCTATTGCCCCCAGTGCCAGCCCAATCTATTGTATTCTAAGCCAATACGCAGTTCTCCGTATTTTTCAACATCAAATCCTGACGCATAATGTCGAATGATTTTGAGCGCAATAGAAGAGTGGATTCATGACGGACAAAAAAGCAGGCCAGCAAGAGCAGGTTGTGAAGATCGTAGCGGAGCCAGCGGCTGATACCGAGAACGACTCACCGGCGCATATTTTCAGCTCCATGCGTCACGATCCCGAGAAGGTCAAAGACCTGTTTCGAAACGGCACCTACCCCTACAAGACCAAGATTCGCAAGGCGGTCTACGAAAAGCACAAGGAAGAACTGCAGGTCGAGCTGCTGAAGGTGCAGAACTGGGTCAAGAGTCCGGTCAGAAGATCGTCGTAATTTTCGAAGGTCGCGACGCCGCCGGCAAGGGTGGCACCATCAAACGATTCATGGAGCACCTGAATCCTCGTGCGGCGCGAGTCGTGGCCCTCGAGAAACCGACCGATCGGGAGCGCGGCCAGTGGTATTTTCAGCGCTATGTCTCACATCTGCCGACCGACGGGTGAAATGGTGTTCTTCGATCGCTCCTGGTACAACCGCGCCGGCGTTGAGCGCGTCATGGGTTTCTGCGATTCGCAGGAGTATCTCGAGTTCATGCGCAAGGTCCCGGACCTGGAGCGCATGCTGGTGCGCTCCGGCATACGCCTGTTCAAGTACTGGTTCTCGGTGACGCACGAGGAGCAGGAGCGTCGCTTTGTGCAACGCGAGGGCGATCCGCTCAAGCACTGGAAGCTGAGCCCGATCGACAAGGAGTCGCAGGACAAGTGGGCCGAGTACACCGACGCCAAAGAAGCCATGTTCTTCTATACCGATACGGCCGATGCGCCCTGGACGATCATCAAATCGGACGACAAGAAGCGCGCCAGGCTGAACTGCATGCAGCATTTTCTCTCCCACCTGGACTATCCCGGCAAGGACCCGCAAGGTCCTGCACGGCCCGGATCCGCTGATCGTCGGTTCGTCGTCGCAGGTCATCGAAAAAGACCGCCATCTCTGGGGTTGACGGGTTTTGTGCCAGTCTCGTTGTGTTGAGGCTGGCTAGCGGCGATAATCCCGCCCGGCCCGCGTCGGCTTTCTCGCGACGGTCAGCCGTGAATCCCGCCAGGCCCGGAAGGGAGCAACGGTAGCGGTGATGCCGGGTGCCGGGAAGCGGCTGGCGCGGGCCACTTGCGTTACACTAGTGCGATTGTCACCGAGCCCAGAGGGCCGCTGAAGTTCAATGAGCTATCTCGTCCTGGCCCGCAAATGGCGGCCAAAAGACTTCTCGGATACCGTCGGCCAGGAGCATGTGCTCCAGGCCCTCATCAATGCGCTCGACTCGGACCGGCTGCATCACGCGTATCTGTTCACGGGGACGCGAGGCGTCGGTAAAACCACGATTGCGCGGATCCTCGCCAAAGCGCTCAATTGCGAAAAGGGCGTGACGTCCCGGCCTTGCGGCGAATGCAGTGCCTGCAGAGAGATCGACGAAGGCCGCTTTGTCGACCTGATCGAGGTTGATGCGGCGTCCAAGACCAAGGTCGACGATACCCGCGACCTGCTCGACAACGTGCAGTACGCGCCGGCTCGCGGTCGCTACAAGGTGTACCTGATCGACGAGGTGCACATGCTGTCGAAAAGCTCGTTCAATGCGCTGCTGAAGACGCTCGAAGAGCCGCCGCCGCACGTCAAGTTCCTGCTGGCCACCACGGATCCGCAGAAGTTGCCGGCGACCGTGCTGTCTCGCTGCCTGCAATTCAACTTAAAGCGTATGACGCCGCGACTGATCTCCGACCGCCTCGCGCACATTTGCAAAGCCGAGTCGATCGAATTCGAGCCGGCCGCACTGGCGTCACTGGCGCGGGCCGCCGATGGCAGCATGCGCGACGGACTGAGTCTGCTCGACCAGGCGATCGCCTACTGCGGCGGCAAGATTGAGCAAGACCTGGTTGCGCTGATGCTCGGCACGATCGATCGCGACTACGTTGCCCGGCTCCTCGGACTACTGGCGGATAACGACGCCAGGGGCGTCATCGATGCGATCCGCGATATCGACCAGCAGTTCCCGGACTACTCGCGTTTGCTGGAGGACCTCGCACGTGACCTGCAGCGTATCGCTGTCTACCAGATCGTCGGCACGTGCGACGCGGATGACGATCTCAGCGAGCAGGAATTCGCGAGCCTTCGCGGAGTCGATGACAGCGGCGGATGTGCAGCTGTTCTACCAGATTGCCGTAATCGGCCGGCGCGATTTGCACCTCGCACCGGATCCGAGAAGCGGTGCGGAAATGACGCTTTTGCGGATGCTGGCATTTCGGCCGGCGGCGACTGAAAAAGGCGCCGATGCCGGTGGCACTGCCGGCCGCGTCGAAGTCTCGGCAGGCGTCCGGAAAGGCGGCGGTCGCCGCCGCCAAAGCGCCGCAAAAGGCGAGCAGGGCCGTCACGGCGGCCTGGAAGGAACCGGACTGGAACCGCCTGGTTGGTGAGCTCGGTCTTTCCGGGGCTGTGCGGCTACTGGCCAGCAATTGCGCCTACCTCTGCCGAGAGGGCAATACGGTGCACCTGGGCCTTGACCCGCGTTCGGAGTCGCTGCTCACTGCTGCGCGCAAGGACGCGTTGGCCGAGCGTTTGTGCGAACACTTCGGCGAGTCCCTGAAGGTAGATGTTGCACTGGCCGTCGCCGCCGACGAGGCGTCCATTGAGACGCCTGTTCAGGAGGAGTCGCGCCTTGCTGACGAGCGCATGCAGGCCGCGCGGCGCGAGCTCGAGGCAGATCCCAACGTGCAAGCGATGAAGAACATGTTTGGCGCCGAAATCAAGGCGGACACAATCGAACTGATCAATCCGGCGCAGTCGGACTGATGAAAAGGAGCACGTGAATGAAAGGTGGTATCGGTCAATTAATGAAGCAGGCGCAGCAGATGCAGGCCGATATGAAGAAAGCGCAGGAAGAGATGGCTTCGATTACGGTGATCGGCGAATCCGGTGCCGGCATGGTTCGCATCACGATGACCTGTCAACACCAGGTGCAGGGCGTGCAGATTGACGACGCATTGCTGGGTGACGACAAGGAGATGCTCGAGGACCTGGTCACCGCCGCATTCAACGACGCAATACGCAAGGTTGAGGAAACGGTGAAAGACAAGTTTTCCGGCATGGCGTCCGGGCTGGGTTTGCCGCCGGGTATGAAGCTGCCTTTCTGAGCGCCGATGTCCTATTCACCGCTACTGGTTCGACTGATCGACGGTCTGCGCTGCATGCCGGGCGTCGGGCAAAAGTCGGCGCAGCGCATCGCATTTCACCTGCTGGAGCGCGATCGCGACGGCGCGAAGGCGCTGTCGGCGGCGCTGGCGGATGCCGTCAGTGGTATCGGGCATTGCAGTCGTTGTCGTATGTTTACCGAGCATGAGCTGTGCGCCATGTGTTCCGCCAGCGGCCGCGAGAAATCGCAGCTTTGCGTGGTGGAATCACCCGCCGACGTCATGGCGATCGAGGATGCAACCGGGTTTCGCGGCCAGTACTTCGTGCTGATGGGGCACCTGTCGCCGCTGGATGGCATCGGTCCCGATGAACTGGGACTCAGCCTGCTGGAGGAGCGGCTCGACGAAGGCGAGATCAAGGAGCTGATTATCGCCACCAACCCGACGGTAGAGGGCGACGCGACGGCGCACTACCTGGCGGAGCTGGCCACCCGGTACGCGGTGCCGGCCAGCCGCATCGCGCATGGCGTCCCGCTGGGCGGCGAGCTCGAATACGTCGACGGCGGCACGCTGTCTCATGCTTTCTTTGGTCGGCGTGCGGTGGACTAGGAGGAGATTCGAGTGGCCAGTGACGATTGCCTGTTTTGCAAGATACTGAGTGGCAACATTCCCGCCGATATCGTTTACGAATCGGATAGCGCGATCGCGTTTCGCGACATTAATCCGCAGGCACCGACGCACGTGCTGATCATACCCCGCAAACATATCGCGACGATCAATGACATCGAAGAGGATGACCATTCGCTTGTTGGCAGCCTGTACGCCGCGGCACAGGTCATTGCACGACAGGAAGGTGTCTCCGAGCAGGGTTATCGCGCGGTCATGAACTGCAATGCGGCGGCGGGGCAGACCGTGTTTCACATCCACCTGCATCTGCTCGGTGGCCGTTCGCTGAGCTGGCCGCCGGGCTAGGGATAGCGTCCTTCGGCCAGCTGCTTCGTCAGGTTGACGACGCGCTTGTAACTTTCGTAACGACGCGCACTGATGGTTCCGTCCTCGACCGCGGCTTTGACCGCGCAGCCGGGTTCGCGCAGGTGCCGGCAATTGGCAAACTTGCAATGCCCGGCCGCGTCGGTGATTTCCCGAAACCCTCTGGCGGCGACCGCGGATGAGTCCAGTGCCGGCGCGTAATCGCGCACGCCGGGTGAATCGATGACCGCGCCGCCGCCTGGCAACCGGATCATCACCGAGTTCACGGTAGTGTGGCGGCCCTCGCCGGTACGTTCCGACACCGCCGAGGTTTTCTGCAGCGTTTCGTCCGCCAGCCGGTTGATGATGCTGGATTTGCCGACGCCGGACTGACCGACGATGATCGCGATCCGGGCGTGCAACAGGTCGCCGATTTCGCTGATACCGGTTTCCCGCAACGCACTGCAGCGCACAACGCCGTAGCCGATGCGCGCGTAGTTGGCGAGTTCATCGCTCGCAACAGGCGCCTCGGTTTCGAGGTCGGTCTTGTTATAGACCACGCCGGCCGGAATGCCCATGAGTTCCGCGGCGCAGAGGTAGCGATCGACGATGTACCAGTCTGCCCTGGGTTCTGCCGCCGCCACAACGAGCAGGAAGTCGAGGTTCGCCGCAAGGACCTCCACCTGGCCTCTCATGTTGGGGCGGGTCAGTTCGTTGCGGCGTGGCGCGATTGCGGTGATCAGCCAGTCAGACTCATTGTCGATGGGCTCGGCCACGACCCGGTCACCGCAAACGGGCCTGATGCGTTTGCCCTTGATACGTGCCTCGATCTCGCCGCCGCCATCGAGGCAAAGCCGCATGCGGCGGCTGTAGGTGGCGGTAACGATCGCATTTTCCTGAGTCATACGGGTCGAGTATGCAATGAAGCGGGCACCCTTGCACAGCCAAGCCATGTAAACTACCGCTGTTTATCGCTATCGGGATTTTAGAAGCATGTCGGCATTACAAACGGATCGCACCACGAACCTGATCTGGATAGACCTCGAGATGACCGGTCTCTGTCCGGAGACGGACACGATCATAGAAATTGCCACGATCGTTACCGACAAGTACCTCAACGAGCTGGCGGAAGGCCCGGTGCTCGCGATTCGCCAGGAGATCGCAACCCTGGATGCAATGGACGAATGGAACACGCGCCAGCACGGCGGTTCCGGGCTGATCGCTCGGGTGTTAGCCAGCGACACCGATGCGGCGAAAGCCGAGGCTGCGACGCTTGCTTTCCTGAACAAATGGGTTGAACAGGGCGCGTCCCCGATGTGCGGCAACAGCATATGCCAGGACCGGCGTTTCCTCGCCCGCGAGATGCCGGAGCTCGAACGCTTTTTTCACTATCGAAACCTGGACGTCAGTACATTGAAAATCCTCGCCGAGCACTGGGCGCCGGAGGTGGGCGAGGGGCTTCGTCAAGGAATCGGCGCACCTCGCGCTTTCTGACATACGCGATTCGATCGAAGAGTTGCTCTGGTATCGAGACAAGCTGTTAAACCCGTCCGTGCTGAAGCTGGACAGAGGGAATGCCTGACAAGCCCTATGCCGGAGCTGCCGAGCGCAACGCACCGGCGATACTCGAGGTGTTGCGCGACGAGTTTCGGCACTGCAGGGAGGTGCTGGAGATCGGCTCAGGCACCGGTCAGCACGCGGTTCGATTTGCCGGGGAGCTCGCCCACCTGCAATGGCAGACCAGCGATCTCGACGAAAATCATGACGGCATACGCGCCTGGGTCACTGAGGCGGCCCTAGCCAACGTGTTCGAACCGCTGTCGCTCGATATTGCTTCTGCGGATCTGGCCGAGGCCGCGTGGGACGCCGTGTATTCGTGTAATACGGCGCACATCATGAGCTTTGAGGCGGTGATTCGCCTGTTCCTTGAGGTGGGTAAAACGCTGCGACCCGGCGGTGTATTCTGCCTGTATGGTCCATTTCGAGTGGCCGGCCAGTTCAACACGCCAAGCAACGCTGAATTCGATTCGAGCCTGCGTGACCGCGACCCGGCGATGGGCATTCGGGATATTGAGGATCTGGACGCGCTCGGGTACAAGCAGGGCCTGAGGCGGCACGGCCTGTACGCCATGCCCGCAAACAACCTGGTGGTGGTATGGAAAAAGAAAACAGGCAAGCCGGACTGACTACACACGCCGGCGGTTGTCATTGCGGCCTCGTCCGGTTCGAAGTCGACGCGCCGGCGATTCTTGCGGCGGACGAGTGTGATTGCAGCATTTGTAAAAAGTCCGGGTACCTGCACCTGTTGGTGTCGACCGAGTGCTTTCGCTTGTTGCAGGGCGAGGACGACCTGCATACCTATACCTTCAACACAGGCGTTGCAAAACACTATTTCTGCCGGCAATGCGGCGTAAAATCGTTCTACATCCCGCGCTCGCATCCGCACGATGTCAGCGTAAACGCGCGATGCATCGATTCGGATACCATTGAGTCGATCACGGTGACGCCGTTTGACGGGCAGAACTGGGAGCAGAATGTCTCAACATTGTCTCTGATAAGCGACTGATTTCACTGATTTTTGGGCTGGCGAGAGAACCGCCCTTCGCTTATAGTTGCGTCTTTGTGAATGGGCCCAGAAGAGAACAGGATGAAGACAATGAATTCGGGTTGCACTGGTATTGAGCCTGCTGCTTGCGTCGCTGGCGTCAGCGGCGCCCGCGTGGGTCACAGATCAGTTCGAGATCACCTTGCGCTCAGGCCCGAGCACCAGCAATGCCATCCAGTTGATGATCAACAGCGGACTTCGTCTCGAAGTCCTGGAACGTGATGCGGCGAGCGGCTATTCGCGCGTGCGCACACCCGGAGGCACCGAAGGCTGGGTGCTGAGCCGCTACCTGATGAGCGAGCCCAGTGCGCGCGAACAACTGGAGAAACTGAGCGATCAGCTCACCAGTGCGACATCGCGCGGCAGCTCGCTCGATGGGCAGATGCAGGCGATCAAGGCGCAGTACGATTCTGCGAACCAACAGATCGCCACACTGGAGCGCGAAAAGGCGAATGTGGAGAAAGAGCTGTCCGAGATCAAGCGGACGGCCGCCAACGTACTTGCGATCAACAACCAGAACCAGAGCCTGATGGACCAGCTGGCAGCCGCACAGATACGAGCGGACACGCTGGAGCAGGAGAACCGCCGGCTGAACAGCCAGACAACCCGCTATTGGTTCATGGCCGGCGCGCTGGTATTGCTGATTGGCGTGTTGCTCGGCATCTGGCTGCCTCGCGTGCGCTGGCAGCGCCGCTCGCGCTACGACCGGTTCTGAATACAGCGACCTGTCGTCTCAGACCGTTTCGCCGGCAAGGAACATCCACGTCTCGATCACGGTGTCCGGGTTCAGGGACATGCTCTCGATGCCCTGGTCCAGCAGCCAGCGTGCGAGGTCGGGGTGATCCGACGGGCCCTGGCCGCAGATGCCGACGTACTTGCCGCGCTTCTTGCAGGCTGAAATAGTCATTGCGAGTAGTGCCTTCACCGCGTCGTCGCGTTCGTCAAAGGTATCGGCAATCAACGCCGAGTCGCGATCGAGTCCCAGCGTGAGCTGCGTCATGTCGTTCGAGCCGATCGACATGCCGTCAAAATGGTCGAGGTACTGATCGGCGAGCAACGCGTTGGTCGGCAGCTCCGACATCATGATCAACTTGAGACCGTCTTTGCCACGCTGCAGTCCATTTTTGGCCATCAATGCGATGACGTCTTTGGCCTGCTGTACCGTGCGTACGAACGGAATCATGATCTGCACGTTGGTCAGCCCCATGTCGTTGCGAACCTTCAGGAGCGCACGGCATTCAAGTTCGAAACAGGGCCGAAAGCTGTCGGACACATAGCGTGCGGCACCGCGAAACCCGAGCATGGGATTTTCCTCATCCGGCTCGTATTTGGCGCCGCCGATCAGGTGCGCATATTCGTTGGACTTGAAATCCGAAAGTCGCACGATGACCGGCTCAGGAGCGAATGCCGCGGCGATAGTCGCGACGCCTTCTGCCAGTTTGTCGACAAAAAACTCGACCGGGTCCGGATAGCCCGCCATCTGGTCGTTTACTGCCTCGCGTGTCTCGGCGTCGAGTTTTTCGTATTCCAGCAGGGCCTGCGGATGCACGCCAATCATGCGGTTAATAATGAACTCGAGGCGCGCCAGCCCAACGCCATGATTCGGAATATTGGCGAAGTCGAACGCGCGGTCCGGGTTGCCTACATTCATCATGATCTTCACGGGAATGTCAGGCAGCGAGTCGAGTTCGATAATCGTTTCCTCGTACTCAAGATTGCCGCGATACACGATGCCTTCGTCGCCTTCTGCGCAGCTGACCGTAACCTCCATACCATCGGTGATCACTTCGGTCGCGTCGCCACAGCCAACCACGGCCGGAATGCCCAGTTCTCTTGCAATGATGGCGGCGTGGCAGGTTCGACCGCCGCGATTGGTCACAATGGCCGCGGCGCGTTTCATGACCGGCTCCCAGTCGGGATCCGTCATGTCGGAGACCAGCACGTCGCCTTGCTGCACGCGGTCCATTTCGGCGATCGAGCGAATAACCTTTGCGGTACCGGCGCCGATCTTGTGGCCGATGCTACGGCCGACGATGACGATATCGGAGTGGTCTTTCAGCGTGTAGCGCTGAATAGTGCGGCCGCTCTGACTCTGCACCGTTTCGGGCCGGGCCTGCAGGATATACAGCTTGCCGTCGTTGCCATCCTTGCCCCACTCGATGTCCATCGGTCGTCCGTAGTGCTTCTCGATAGTCACCGCCATCTTTGCCAATGCGATAATGTCTGCATCGCTTATCGAAAAGCGCAGGCTGTCCTGTTCGTCGACATCAACGGTCTCGACCGTTTTTCCCGGCGACGGGTCGTCGCTGTAGATCATCTTGATCGCTTTGCTGCCGAGGTTCTTTCGCAGGATGGGGTGCTTGCCGGCGGCCAGCGCGGGTTTGTAGACGTAGAACTCGTCCGGATTCACCGCGCCCTGAACGACTGTCTCGCCAAGACCGTACGAGGAGGTGATGAAAACCGCTTCTTTGAAGCCCGTCTCCGTATCCAGCGTAAAGAGCACGCCGGATGAACCGATATCGCTGCGCACCATCGTCTGGACACCAGCCGACAATGCGACGCCTGCATGCTCGAATCCCTGGTGAACTCGATAGGCGATGGCGCGATCATTGAACAAGGACGCGAACACCTGGTGCATGGCGTCGACGAGGTGGTCGAGGCCGCGGACGTTCAGGAACGTCTCCTGCTGCCCGGCGAACGAGGCGTCCGGCAGGTCCTCGGCGGTCGCAGAGGATCGTACGGCTACGGCGATATCCTTGCCTTCTCGCATCGTGTCCCAGGCGGCACGAACCTCCTGCATCAGGCGATCCGGAAGCGGGGCTTTCATGATCCAGCGTCGAATCGTGGTGCCTGCCTGGGTCAGCGCAGAAATGTCGTCGACATCCAGCGTTTCCAGCAATCCGGAAATTTTCCTGTCGAGGCCACCTTCGGCGAGGAAATCCCGGTAGGCCGCTGCCGTTGTGGCAAAGCCACCCGGAACCGTGACCCCCAGTTCGCTCAGATTGCGGATCATTTCGCCGAATGACGCGTTCTTCCCACCGACGATTTCAACGTCATCCATGCCAAGCTCGTCGAGCTTGATGACGTATGGCTCCAAGACAGACTCCCTTGTGTTCCCTGGCAGGAAATGGAGAATCCTACCAATGGTCGAACGTGCTGTATTTTTTCTCTCGGATCAAACCGGCGTTACGGCTGAAGCGCTTGGACATAGCCTGATCACGCAGTTTTCGGACAGAAATTTCGGCAAATGACTTTGCCATTTATAGATAGCGAAGACAAGGCGCGTGCGGCCGTGCGGACGATTAACGCGGCGAGCGCGGACGGCGGTCCGAAACCGATCGTATTTTCGACACTGGTGCAGCCGAATCTGCGGGAGATCGTGAAGGATGCCCACGGCGTTCACCTCGATATTTTCGACGCATTTCTCGAGCCGTTGTCGGATCGAACTCGAGCGAATCGCCGACCTTTGCGCTGGGCGGTGCGCACGGTATGAGCGACATCGATACCTACATGAAACGCATCGAAGCAACCAATTTTGCGCTGGCCAATGACGATGGTGGCGTCAGCCGCAACTACGACGTTGCCGATGTCATCCTGGTCGGCGTCTCGCGGTCCGGAAAAACGCCGACCTGTCTTTATCTTGCGCTGCAGTACGGTGTTTACGCGGCCAACTATCCGCTGACGGACGAAGAGCTCGAAAGTGGACAGCTGCCGGACTTCCTGGTCGAGCAGAAGCACAAGCTCTTCGGCCTGACCATCGCACCTGAGCGACTGCGACAAATTCGCAAAGAGCGCCGGCCGATCGGCAAGTACTCGACCGCGCAGCAGGTCAGGTTTGAGCTGCGTGAGGCGGAGAAAATTATTCCGGCGTTACGGCATTCCGCACGTGGACACGACGGAGTTCTCAATTGAGGAAATTTCCAGCCGGATTCTCGATAGTACCGGTGTAGAACGTCGAGTACGCCCTTGATATTCGCACGCGCATCTGCGTGCTATATTGAAGCTCATGTTGCTCGATTCCTACCTGGTTCCGCAGACTGTCGTCAAGCCTCGCAGCTTTCGTCGGCCTGATGGCGCTTTATGAAAGTAATTATCTGCGGCTGCTGCGACTGATTCCTGAAATCGACCGGCTGGATGGCTGCTTTCGCTCGCGCGTCGCTGGCGATTGCGATCTGCATATTGAGATTCTGGAGCGCAATCGCTACACGGTGACGCTGTCTCTGACGTATCACTTCAAAACGCGACAAGGGCCTGCTTACTGATCCGGACATGACGGTGCGCGTCTATCTGGACGGCCAGCTGGCCGAAGCGATGGCCATCGGTGACAAACATCGCCACGCGTTGCTTGCGCGGACTGGTGCACGAGCATCGTCGCGAACTGGACGCTACGCTGGCAGCGAAACATTGTTCTCAACAAGTGGCTCGAATACCTGTCGGATCAGGGCCACCTGATCCTGGAACGCTAGAGCCGGTATTTCTCGCCGGATTCCGAAAGTGTCGATTCAGTCAGAGTAAGTCGGCCGCGCTATTGTCATTATTCGCCCTTGCACGAGACGCATTCCCTTTGCTCGTGAAATATTATGTAAAGAGGCGCCAGTGGCGAGTCTGACGACAATCTTCAAGAACGATGCAGTAAAGCACAAAGAGACGGACAAGCTTGTCGATCTCTTTCGCAATCGTGTGGAGTTGAAGAAGGAATTTGCCGCCTTACGTAAAGAAAAATACAGCTTGCAGGATCGCATCAAACAGCAGCAGGGTGCGACCGCCAGGGCCCAGCAACAGCTGGAACATATCGAGAATTTATTGCTGGATCCGGAATGGGTCCATAACGTGGTGGTTTTCTACCAGTTGCGCGGCCTCTCGGCGCACTGCGAAGGTCAGCTCGAGCGCTTCGCTGAACAGTTAAAACAGCAAAACGAACGGCGTGTGCAGAGCAAGGTGGTTGAATCCTGGCAGGAGCGGCGCGCTCAGAAAACTGTGGCGATTGAAGGTCGACTCAGCGAGCAACGCAACAACCTGCAGACACTGGAAGACCAGCTGCAGACAGCGCGTCACAAATTGATGACCACCAACAGCTTCATTCGGCTATTCCGTGGCCGTTCGCTTGCTGCAAACGTGGATGAGATAGCAGCGAAAATAGAGTCAACCCGAAGTAGCGAGAACGAAGCGCAAAAAGAACTGGAGGAAGTCCGGAAACTGGCACCGCCTGATCAGCAGGGACTCGACATAACCGCGAAGCGGTCCATCAACTGCATGATACTTTCGTTTGCGCAGCAGCTTTACATGCAATTCGAAGGAGATGATCTTGCGGGAATGGCGAAAGAGGCTACAGAAAAGAGCGTAGGTGCAGTTCGATACGGCGATAAAGAGGAATGTGAAAGCATCCTGGAATTGCTGGAGCTAAGAATGGCGGAAGCGGATCTCTCAGACGACTTGCCAGAGATTCTCAAGAAGCGTTCCAGGCTCATCGCCGAAGGGGCGAAATTTCGTCACGACGACGATGCGGTGCCGGTACCTTCCAGCGTCTCCACGATGTTTGCATTCGGCGCCAACGACCAGATCGAGCGCTTTGATGCGAACCTGCTTGGGGAAAACTTCTTTGGTATTGCCAGGGTTCTGAGCCGCTAGCTATACGATCAGATGTCCTTTCTATACATCTGGCGCTTGTAACGCGATAACGCTTCGTCCGAAACGCCCGGGACCCGGGCATTCATCGGCGGGCGCACTTCCTCATTCGCCAATGGCGTCGGGCCCTGCTCGAGTTTACCGGGCACAGCGACGTCGGTGCCGGGAGACAAGAAACGTGTCGGCGCGATCCTCTCCGCCGAATCATCCGACGATTTAACGTCGATAGCATCAACGTCAGGCGGCAATACGGCTTTTTCCAGATCGGTTGTGGACAGCTGCAGCCGGGTCTCGGTGAGGTCGCTGCAGGCTGATGCCGTATCGAAGGACGCTATGGCCGGCGCTGCGTGCCAAAGGGCGACCAGCCCAAGGCTGGCAAGGGTCACGTCACCCTTAACCGGCTTCTGCTTTAGCTGTCGTCCGGCCATCCTGACTCCACTTTCCGGTCTATCGTTCCGACAACTTCAACCATCTTGCCGGCATGCGTCACTCGGTATTGTTCGAGTATAGCAAGCGAGACGCGTGCTGCAAGGCGCTTGTCAGGGCTTAACGCGTGCCGTTTGTTCCGGCTGCACAGGCAGTTGGCGCAGGGTTGCAAGGTCCGTCGCAATGCCTGCTGCCTGCTCAAGGAGCACATCGGGCAACTCATCCGCGTCAATGTCATCAAGCGATTCGAGAGGCGCCAGATTAAGTGCCTGGCGGCGGAGGTTTTCTCGATTCAGTCGATTATCGAGATCCTGCTTGCGCTCGTTTCGACGAGCGTCAATGTTCAGCGACACGGTCTTCTGCAGACGCACTTTCTCGGCGGCACGGATCATGTCCATTTGATATTGAAAATTCGGATCGTCTTTCGCACGTTCGCTGTGGCGAACTGTGAGCGACTGTATCGTGCTGTCCAGGGGTTTGCCGGCCGGAAGCGAGTCGTCTGTACCGTATCCCAGGGCAGGGCGGTGTCGCGAACGCTTTCACCGACAAGTTCCGTGTCAATCCCCGATGGCAAGGCAATGTCCGGATCGACACCGCGATGCTGCGTACTCTCGCCCGTCACCCGGTAATACTTGCCGATCGTAAGGGTCAGTTGCCCGAATCCCTTGTCGTCTTTGGATCTCAGGTACTGGTCCAGCGAATAGAGATTTTGCACGGTTCCTTTTCCGAACGTCTGCTGGCCGACGATCACGCCGCGCTCGTAATCCTGAATGGCAGCGGCGAAAATTTCGGATGCCGAGGCACTGAAACGATCCACGAGCACCGCGAGCGGGCCGTTGTAGGCGACGCGTGCGACCGGATCCGGATCGTCCAGGCGGCTGATGCGCCCGTTCGCGTTCCGCAACTGGACGACCGGTCCGTTATCGATAAACAGGCCGGACAGGGCGGTTGCTTCCGTCAGATGGCCACCACCATTGCCGCGAAGATCGATAACGAGACCGTCGATGCCTTCTTCTTCGAGCTCGCCGATCAGGCGCTTCACATCCTTTGTGGTGCTCGTGTAATTCTTGTCGCCATTACTGAGCGCGCGGTAATCCCGATAGAAACTGGGGACATCGATAACGCCGATAGACCATTCGCGGCCGTCGCGAGGGATCGTTACGATTTTGCTTTTCGCCGCTTGCTCTTCGAGTTTCACCTGGTCGCGCGTCAGATTGACAATTTTCTTCGGGCTTCCGGGCAGTGCATTCGCCGGGATGATCTCCAGGCGCACGACCGACTCGGCAGGCCCGCGGATCAAATCCACTACGTCATCAAGGCGCCAGCCGATAACATCTTCCATGTCGCCTTCAGCGCCCTGCGCAACGCCTGTTATTCGGTCATTCGGCTGCAATTTGCCGTCTATGGCGGCGGGTCCGCCGGGGATGATGCCGACGATCTTTACGAAATCATCGTCGGTCTGCAGCGATGCGCCGATGCCGAAGTAAGACAGGCTCATCTGAATCCGGTATTCCTCGGAATTGCGCGGCGACAGGTAGCTTGAATGGGGATCGAGCGTGTGCGCGAACGCGTTCATGAAGCGCTCGAACACATCGTCGTTGTTCACCTGGTCCAGGCGCTTGATAAAGCCTTCGTAACGAGTCGTCAGGACCTTCTGGATCTTTTCCCAGGCTTCGTCCTCGAGCGCCAGGTTAAGTGCATCATTGACGACGCGCTGGCGCCAGATTTCGTCCAGTTCCTTCGCGCTGGCCGCCCAGGGCGATTCCGAGCGATCAAAGACGTACTCTTCGTCCGTCTCGTAGTCGGGCTCAGATTCCAGTTGCGTCAGCGCGAAACTCAGGCGCTCTCGGACCCGCGTCTGATAAATCTCGAACATCTCGAACACGGGGTCCAGAGGTTTGCTTTTTACGACATCGTCGAGCTTGTAACGGTAGTTCTCGAAATATTCGATATCGCTGGCCAACAGGTACATCCTGTTGCGGTCCAGCGAATCGATGTAGACATCCATAACGCGAGACGACAGTTCGTCGTCGACAGCGATATGCATGTAATGTGATTTCTGGATAAACTGGGTAACGAGTTCCCCGATGTTCTCGTGCCGCTCCTCCGGGAACAAGAAGGTGTTCTCATCAAGCGCCGTCTTGCTGGCGAAGGCATGTGCGACCAACAGCGTGAGGAAGGTTGCGGCAAGCCATTGAACCGGGCGCTTCTGAGCAATTCTCAAAGTAGTCTCCAAAACGGCATGCGGCAGTTCAGCGCCGCGGATAATTGGGCTAGGCTAGATGCCCGGCGCCCGTGGATCAAGGGCCTGTTCGTCATTATCGTTGTGGCCCTCGTCAGAATATTAGGCCATCGTGGAAATAAAATCATGCGACCGCTAACTGCCGTAAACCTCATCATCCTTGGCTCCTGTTTCGCCATTGCCTTCAGTCTTGGTGCTGTGCTGATCGTCTTCCTTGTCCTCGGCGATGAGTACCCGCGGTTGCAAAGCGAATTCGGGCCGTTGCTGAAAAGCCTGATCCTGTTCATCGGTATGACCGCAGTCTCGACCGCAAGTTTCTACAGTCTGATCAAATCGCACCGCCTGTGGCCGCTGGCGCAGGCGGCAATGTGGCTTGGGCTGGTCGGCACGGGCTGGTTTTATTGGCCGTGAACCGCCGGCCTGGACCTTAGCCGAGTACGCCGGCGCTGCCTTTGCGCCGACGCCGCATGCGCGACTGCAGGGACTTGCGCCGGTCGCTCAGCCAGCCGCTGCGACTGACATCCGCTTTCTTGCCCTGCTCCTTGCGCATTCTTTCACGATAATCACAAAAATCCTGGTACGCCTCGACCTCGTGTTTGAGCTCACGAATGACCAGTTCGATCATAATGGCATCGTCGAGAAAGCCGAGACCCGGGATGTTGTCGGGGATCAGGTCCTCCGGCTCGGAGAAGTAGGCGAGAGCGTTCAGCACCCTCGAGGCTTCCTGGTGTGGCAGACGCCAGTCGATGTCGGACAGCATGTCGATCATCAGGCGCAATTTGTGCAATCGATCGACGATGAAGCCGGGTGCGCTGGTGGCCTCAATATCCTTTAGCAGGTTTTCGGCGCCGGCGACGATATTTTCAGGGGGCATCCGGACGGTGGCTTTACGGGCCTCTTCCATGATGAGCCTGAAGTGCTTTAGATCGTTGTCATCCAGTTCGAAAGATATGCGTAAGGTCACGGCTGGCCACACTCCGTCTCAGGCGAGAAACAGAGGTTATCACGGTGGTTCGAGATTGACCCGGGGTTACTTGCGGAAACGCTGATCCCACTTCTTGGAGCGATCGAAGCCGCCCGTGTTGTACGGGTCGAGTCCGGACTCTTCTCCGGAATCGACGATCGAGTCGTCCACGATCTTCAGCGTTTCATGCGTGCCGGTGTCTTCGCGCACGAAGCGATTACGAACGAGCACGTTCTTGCCCGGTCCGAGACTCTCGACCTCGTTTTTGAACGACGGATCGGGCTCGACGAAATCGGGGCTGTACTCGGGTTTTTCAGGCTTCGGCCTCGCGATACGCGGCTTCGGCCGAATTCCGGTCGCGCGCGCGCTCGGTCGCGGCGGTGGCTTATCGGGTGAGAGCTGGCCCCTGAGCCAGTTTTTAATTGTTCCCATCAATTTATTGATTTCCGTTGGTTTTTTCAGGCTCTATCGGCCATGTATGCAACTGTGTTCTTCACTGAGCATGCCTCATTGCACCCCGCTTTTCTATGGGTGGGCACCTGGGGCCGCCCCGACATGCTCAAAATGTGAAGCCGCTCACACTTGGCACCGAGCGATCCGGCGTCAACGCGAGGCGCTTCGGGACCCCTGGCCCAATCGTCGCCAGGCGAGGATCAGCAATCGCAGGCACTGCCAGGCAAGGTACGGCGAGAGCACCAGGAACCAGGCGACGCGGTCTCCGCTGCGAATTTTCTCGCTGATAGTGCCAAAAAAGTCGCCATAGCCAGCGCCGCCGTAGTCCCCGAAAATGCTCTGTCCGACCCAAAAGATAGCCACTGGAAGGATCACGAAGCCCAGGAACAGCAGGATGAGAAATAATGCAATTTCCTTCTGAATCGCTTTGGGCGACGCTCGCCGAAGTGTCGCTCAATGTCGTTGCCTGGATGCTGTCAGCCATCCCGCTATCGTTGCGCAGGGGCGATTGCTCGTCAAGCACCGCGGCTGCGACGGGTTCCCCGCCAGGCGCCGGTAGGGCGCGACTCGCTCTATGGCTCCACCCGTGGGGTATGACGCCCAGATGTGTAGTGGTTCGCGGGGCGACGGCGCTACGCAGACAGGCCGATATTGGCACCGGAAAAACCGGGCAGGGGGCGGGGATTCCAGCGGATCGGTCAGGAACCAGGCGCTGGGTGTCGATACAGGCCTGGCGCCTCACGATCGCTGTAACGGTCCTTACGGCGAACGGTCTTGCGTCCGCCCGGTCAAGGGCTCAGACGTCGCGCTTCGGTCGCTCTTCGTAACGGAACTTCACGTTGCCAATTGAGACGATGTCGCCGTTCGACAGTGCGCATTCCTTGACGCGTTTGGAGTTAACGAAAACGCCGTTCTTGCTGTTCGCGTCGATAACGCGAGTGACGTCTCCTTCGGTCAGAATATGTGCGTGGCGCCGGCTGATATACGAGGTCTTGAGCTGAATATCGTTTTCTTCGACCCGGCCGATCGTCAGGCGCTTTTTGAACAGCGGGAAGCGTAATTCCTTGTCGCCGAAATTGCCGATCAACAGGCGCGTTGTGCGGTCACGGTCGCCGCCGCTCTCCGCTACCTCTTCTCTCGGCGCGGCTTCTTCTGCCTGATCATCAATCCGGTGAGACATACGACTGTCGATGTCCTGGATAACCTGTTCCATATCGCCAATCGACTCAAGCTGCTCGGTTTTCTTCGCCAATTCTGCGAGCAGGGCGTTGATCGCTGCACTTTTCGTGGCCAGCTGTTGTTCCAGGTCGTCGGATGTGCGCGACAGGCTTCGTACCTGCTTTTCCAGTTCGTCAACTCGATCCTGCGCTTCGCCCTCTTTCTGGCGCAACAGGTGCTCGAGCTCTGCTTTGGATTCACGCATGTCGCTGAGGTCGGCGGCAAGCTGGTCCACCTGGCTGTCCGTCTCCAGCGCGCTGCCTTCTGCCTGACTTAACTCGCCATGCAGTGCCCGTATTTGCTGCTCGTGATCCGCTTGCTGTTGTTCGATCGTCGTCTGCAATTTCGATCCGGATTCGGTCGACAACTCCAGCTCGGTCGCCAGCGTCTTGTTGCGCTCGCTGAGATGCTGTAGTTCGTCCGCCAGGCGAACGCGTTCTTTCGACCACTGGATCTGCGTGTCAGTAAATTCTTGCAGCTTGAAACGCAATGTATCGGCGTATTTTTCCGCACCCGCCAGCTGAGCCTTGGTCTCCTTTACGAGCGCGTCATTCGCTTGCTTCGACTTGGCGAGTGCCGCGGCACTGTCCTCGCGCGTCGTTTCAAGCTGCGTTCTCGTTGATGCGAGCTGCTCTTCAGTCGACTGCAGTTCGGCAAGCGACTCGTCGAGTTTCTGGCTGAGTTCTGCGTAACGTTGCTCCGAGGTTCGGTAAGCCTCGTCACGTTCAGCAATTTCAGCGTTCAATGTGCCTATTTCGGATTTGGCCGACTCAAGCTCGGAGCGCGTTTCCTGCAGCGCCTGCTCCGTTGTTTCTATGATTGCAATCTTGTCGGCAATCTCGGTCTGAGTGTCGGCATACTGCTGTTGCAATGCACTGTTCGCATCGTTGCGAAGCTGTACTTCGGTATTGAGCTTGCCGATTTCACTTTCAGCGGTATCGAGGCTGGTGCGAGTGCCTCTGCAGGTTGCTCTCTAACTGCTGCAGCAGTTCATCCAGCTCGGTGATTTCTCTCTGGCGTTCAGCGTGTTGCTTTTGCAGTGCATCATAGGCCGCGTCGCGGGTGTGCAGCTTGGAATTGAGGTCCTCAATTGTGCTGTTTGCCGCTTCCAGCGTGGCATGGGTTTCTCGCAGCTCGCTATTGGTTTTTTGGTACAAATTGTCATGCTGATCATACTGGTGCTGTAATTCAGTATGCTGTTGTTGAAGTTGCGCAAGGGACTCCCCGCGCTCTTCAACCCTGGCATTCAGCGTGTCAATTTCTTGTCGCGCTGTGTCGAGTTCGGCCTGCGTGCTCTGCAGGTTTGTTTGAACCTCCTGCAGAGTGGCCGCGCTTTCGCTCAGTTGCTGTTCGAGCTCGTTACGATATTTGTCAAGGTTGTCGTTATCGTCGCTGCGCTTCTCGACCTCGGCCTGCAGCGCGGCGATTTCCTCCTCTGCAGCGTCAAGTCGCCCTTGCAGGTCTTTTGCGTCGCGTTTCGTTGAATCGATCGTGGCCGCGCTGTCGGCGTCGGCTGCTCGCTGTTCCGTGAGCTGCTGTTCGAGGTCGGCCAGCCGCTGCTCGAGGGTGCCCACGGTGTCATCACGTTTCCTGAGCTGTGATGTCAGGCTCGAAATTTTGTCGTCGCTTTTCGTCAGCTGACGTTCTTTTATAAGTAGCTGGCCGGAAAGGTCGTCAACTTCCGCTGACAATTGCCTTGACGATGTCGTCGCGCGCGCCCATTTCCGCTTCAAGACCCAGCCACTTCGAACGCAATTGCTCAACGTCGTGGTGAAGTCGGCTGATTGTTTCGCCGCGGGCGCTCAATTCCGACGAGAGATGCGGTATCGATGTGGTTTCATCGGAGGCCATCATCATCGTGTTTGCCGTGCCTGTAGGTCACGGCGTCGGCTTCGCGCTCGACAGCAGCCTTGGCGGCGTGATGGGCGCCGAGAATTTCGAGTTCCGCGGTCGGTTCGTCGTCGTCGGCAGCAACGTCTTCTATTTGCTTGTTTTCGTTGGCCATTGTGGAAGTTTAGCATGGGGTGGCGAGCCCCGGGATGTGATCAAGGTCGTATTTTTTAAGATTACGTCAAGTGTCGCTCAATCGCACGGGACGGTTCGACCCGCTGCCCATTGTCGCAGTGCCGAGATTTTTTCCTGCATGACGACGGATAGCGGCCGGGTTTGATTTATTTCACCGAGAATGTGCTTTGAGGCGAGCGCCTGGTTTTTGGCATGTGCCGCGTAAAGCGCAGCGACAATGGCCTGCTCGATCTCGGCGCCAGAGTAGCCGTCCATGGCGTCAGCGAGCCCGGGAATGTCAAAATCACCGAGCCGCTGGCCACGTTTTGTTAAATGGATGGCGAGGATTGATTCGCGGACCGCTTTTTTGGGCAGGTCGACAAAGAAGACCTCGTCGAATCGACCTTTGCGTATCAGCTCCGGAGGTAACGCCTGGATATCGTTTGCGGTGGCGACGACAAACACGCCACTGCGTTGTTCAGACATCCACGTGAGGAATGTCCCGAGCACACGTTGTGTCGTTCCCGTTTCCCCGCCACGACCGGCAATCCCCTTTTCGATTTCGTCTATCCACAAGACACACGGCGCCATGACGTCCGTCGTCTTCAGCGATTCACGAAGTTTGCGCTCGGTTTCGCCGTGATATTTGTCATACAGGGCGCCAAAGTCCATGCGCAGCAGCGGTACTTCGAAGATGCCTGCCGTGGCTTTCGCGGCAAGGCTTTTTCCGCATCCCTGCACGCCGATAAGGAGCACGCCCTTTGGCGAGTCAAGGTGAGCGGCGGTCTGCTCGCGCCGGAACGCGGCGCGTCGCTGCGCCAGCCATTTCTTCAGTCTTAGAAGACCGCCGACCTCGCTGAAACGCGCGGTGTCGTATTCATACTGGAGCGTGCCGCCGCGATTTAGCAGTTCGTACTTCGCTTGCATCACGTCGGGCAGGTCGCTCTTCGAGATGGCGCCGTCAACATACACGGCATTACGCGCCAGCCGTTCAGTGTCTTTGTAGGTAAGGCCGGCGAGATTTTCTATCAACAGGGCATGCGCCTTGGCGTCCACCTGGACAAGCTGCCCCGGGTGTTCATCGGCGTAATCATTAACCGCGCGCTTGACGATCCGTGCACGGGCTTCGGCGGAGGGCAGGTCCATCTCGAAACGCGCGCAAAACGGTTCGAGTTCACTGGGCATAGCGATCTTGTGGCTCAAGAAGACCAGCTGTCGCTGCACATCGCGGTGCTGCATACAGATGTCCTTGATTAGCCGTACATGCACCGGATCCTCGATAAACGGGTGGAAGTCCAGTAGTACGTAAATGCCGGGTTTGTTGACGGCGCGAATATGCTTGAGCACGTCCGTCGGTGCTGAATTCATGGCTTGTGGTTGCAACAGGATATCGATTCGCTGCAAGCCATCGGTGATGGTCCAGCGAAACAGCGGTGCATAATCCCCGCCGGCTGCACCGATCACCATCGTTTGCAGCATTTCCAGCATTCGAGCCTCGTCCTGCGATTCAATGACCACAATCGGCGTGCGGGAACGCATGATCAGTTGCAGGTCGCGACTTCCGTCCATTGTCTCTTTCAGCCGTCGTGAGCGGTTGGCGCTATCTTAGAACAGCCGGGCAGCTTGTCGATGTGAAGTGCGTCAGATGCCGTGCCAATAAGCTCCGCGGCGATTCCGGACAAGGTCGCGAGGTCGATCGGATTCGGGCTGGAGGCCACTTTTCGCAGGACATCGTCCAGGCTATTCGCGCCTCTCGTCTTGGTCACTATTTCTTCGTTCAATGCGTGCAATACCGTCACGGCGAGGGCGGTAGTTGGCCCGGTAGACGAGGCAGCGCAAAGCGCACCCGCCTGCTTTGACCAGTTCGCCTGTGCGGCGATGGCCGCGGCGTAGCGGCGATCTGAAATTGCGCCGCCCCGCCTGAGCAGCTCCAGACTGTAGTACTCGGCGAATCCCTCGATAATCCAGTCAGCGTACTTGCTGGCATGCGTAGACAGTGCCGTATGCATGACCTCGTGCAGCAGCGGGCTGGTGGCGTTTTCACTGATCAGCGGCAGCTCCGCGTGCACGAACAGGGAGGCGGGCGCCGAGAGGCCGCCGCGCCACATCGGGCGACCGGCGCTGACAATCGTCAGTCGTGGCAAAGGCTCCGGTAGCATCGAAAGGAGTTCCGGCAAGGTCCAGTTCAGCAATGCCAGCATATCCAGGCGCCGCACGGTGTGTCCTTTGGGGCCGGCGATGGATACCCTGACACCGGCAATTCGTTCACGCCGCACACCGAGTTCGCCGACCGCCAGCCAACCGGTCGGTTGATCGAACCGCCGGTCGGGTCTGTTGATGGGGATTGGGTCGCGCGCGCCCGAATACTCACTGACCAACGACCAGCCGGTCGGCAGGTCGAACGACAGCGTCGTCCTGGATGAGGCTCCCTTCACGGCGCGGGTTCTCGCTCGAGGAATCAGGTCTTCGGCACGAAAAATTCCCCATTCGGCACCCAGCCAGGCGTCGTAGGCCTGGTCGCGACGTTGATGGGGAACCTCCACCTGCCAGCGCAAGACTCCGCCTTTGTCGGGGAGAAGCCACTGCAGGGCTCCGTTCGCCCTGCGTATCTCGCCGTCACCGGAGATGTCGCGGATCACGGCGTCGTCGAGCGGAAAGCTCATTTCCCGAAGCAGTCTTCGCGGCTGCTGAATCGCGAGCGTTACGGTCGCTGTCGCTGTTCCGGGATCGACCTCGACTGCGTAATGCGCCTCGTAGCGGAGGATTGCCGGCCCGTCGGCGGATTCCGAGGGTTCGACGCCACACGCCGTCACTACGATCAGGCCGAGAAGCACTGTCCAGCGGCGCTTGTCCGCCATCGATCTGGCCGTTGATGAGATATAGTTCATATTGGATTAAGGCTCCGTGGCGTATGATTGGGGTCGTTAAGGCGTTGAAAAGTGGTGTAAATGATAACGCAGCCGGCTCATCTTATTCGGATTCCCGCATTGGCGATCGCCATGATCTTCGTTGCGGCCGGATGCGCCAGCAGCCCGGCGTCCTGGGGCACGGCGGACATAAGTCACAGCAAGGCAGCCAGGGTTGACAGTGTCGGGCGGCGCGCCGTCGCGGTAGCGCTGGATCAGCTTGGTGTGCCTTATCAATACGGCGGTAATGACCCCGACGGTTTCGATTGCAGCGGCCTGGTACAGTATTCGTACGCACGCGCAGGTAAATCGGTACCCAGGACGACCCGACAGATGTGGTCGTCAACCCAGTCGGTCAGACGGCAGGAGATTCGGGCCGGCGACCTGTTGTTTTTCGAGGTAGAGGGCAAGATGTCGCACGTTGGCCTGTACGTTGGCGATCAGCGTTTTGTGCACGCCCCGTCGTCCGGACGCTCCGTTTCGGTTGAGTCCCTGCATTCGCCGTTTTATGCGCAAGCGTTCCTGCGCGCCGGCCGCCCGCGATGAGGCGTTGGATTCGCCACCGTTTGGACGACGTTTCCGGAATTACTGAACGATGAAGGCCCGGAGTTGCTGCGCGAGGCCCTTGCATGCGGCGGCCTGGGTCCGCGCGATCAGCGGAATGGGTACGACGAGCGCAGGCAGAAATGAGGTGCCGCTGACGTCAGCGGTTACCGTACCCGCCGATTCATAGCCATCCAGGTCCCACACGGCGGCCTCGTAGTCCGCATCTTTCTGCCACCAGGCGAAGCCGAAGCATCCGCCACCACCGGGACCGGCGGCGCACGAGAGGCTACCGCCCTGGGCAACAGTTTCCGTGTCACCATCCAGCCACACGATATAGCGAACGCCCAGGTCTTTGACAACCTTGGCCACGCCGGGGCGATCCATCAACTTCGTCAGTCCCTTGGTTTCTGCCGGTGCGGTTCTCGGCTCGAACCACGGAAACAACGAGTCGACGAATTGCTGGCGGGGTATGACGTTGAGGCCTTTGGAACCCTTGCCTAGCGCGTTTTCGATACACGTAATGTAGTCGGATTCGGTCTCGTTGCCCTGGTGATAACTCTTGGCCATGATGACAACCGACTCACCGGCGTTTAATCCGGTGACGTTTTCCCGCGCATCTTCGACTCGTGATGTCACGCAGCCGGACAAAGCAAATGCCAGGGCTGCGACAAGGGTTGATGAGCCGACGCGCCGCAGCGAGTTATTCTGAATCATCAATGATACCTCCGATGGCGAAAACGCCAAAGTCTATTTCTGCATCGTCCGGGCTGCTCCCGCCCTGCGTTTCGCTGGCCACCTGTGTCGGCTCGCCCGGACGGCGACGCCAGCGCACCGCCTGCGAGCTGGCTGATATTCGTCGCCTTGTCCAATTGCATAATAATCAGGGCGGCCGCGTCGCGCATCGCAAGTACCGCGGCACGCTTCAGGGAATCCGAACCGCGGAGACCCTGCTTTTGGTTTTTGCCGTACGCGCTGACTGTCCAGTTGGCGGCGTTATTGCCCGCCCGGTCGAAGATTCGCAGTCGATAGCGAATCCAGACGGCAAACGCTTCCGTCTTGCTCTGGTTTGGCACCGAGAATTCGAAGCCATCGATACTGGGTTCGATGAGTGCGTCGAACTGGACGTCCCGCGCATCGTCCTCCGGGCCGAGCAGTTTGACATCGTCGAACAGGTAGCCAAACAGTTGCTCGAAAAACGAGGCATTGGCACGACCGAGGTCGATCGTCCACGACTCTTTGCCGAGCACATTCTCCTCGTGGACGAAATTCTCGAACTGTTCGGGGATGCGAAGCGCAACGACGACAGGAATCTTCTCAGTGCGTGGCGCCGGGATGGTCGGCCCGACCATGGTCGTCGTGGAACTGCAGCCTGCCAACGCCAATAGCAGCAAACTGAAGGGGAGAAGGGCGCGAGTCCTGGCGATCAAATGGTTAAAGTCCACACGACGGGTTAAGGATCGATGATATATCAGAGCTTGTTGGCTGGACAGAGTTCCGCCAAATTCGACCGTTTCCGGCGCTATTCACGGTAGTTTCAGCGCACAGGCAGAGCAAATCCGCAGCGGATTCACCGCGGGGTGCACAGCCGGTCTGAAGGCTGGCATCATCATTGGCCTCATTTGCCTGACTGTTTGTTATGCCGCGACCAAAAATTCTGGTGTTTCAGCACGTTCCGTTCGAGCCGCTCGGCACGCTGGACCCGTTGCTTCGCGAAAGCGGATTTCGTATCCGCTACGTGAACTTCGGACGTGAGCCTGACTCGCGCCCGGCGCTGCAGAAGTACGCGGCATTGATCGTGCTGGGTGGGCCCATGAGTTCGTCGGAGATTGACACGTATCCGAACCTCGCTACCGAGATGACGATCATTCGCGAAGCAGTCGATCGCAATATGTCGGTGCTGGGTATTTGTCTCGGCGCGCAATTGCTCGCGAAGTCACTCGGCGGATCCGTAGAGCGCAATGCGCTGCGAGAAATCGGCTGGCATGACGTGGAGCTGACACCACAGGGCAGTCGCGATCGGGTGTTACGTTCATTCGCGCAGCAACAGCGGGTGTTCCAATGGCACGAAGACGGTATCCACTTGCCGCCGGGCGCCATTCATCTCGCGCGATCAGACGCCAGTCCGGTGCAGGCCTTTCGTTTTGGTGAGCACGCCTACGGTTTTCAGTTTCATCTCGAGGCGAGTGAGTCACTGATCGAGCGCTGGCTGACCGTGCCGGATCATCAGTCGACCCTTGACGATGAGCGTGGCAGGACGGATATCAATTCTATTCGACAGCAGACGGCGGCATCGATCGATGCGCTGCAAACGCTCAGTCGGCAGACTTTCTCACGCTGGATTGAGCAGTTTGAAATTCGGCCGCGGCGGCAACGCCTGTCGTCAAGATAGTCAGAAGTCCCGCCATTCCAGCGGTGCTTCCTGCATCAGCGCGACCTGTTCTCGGAGCGCCAGTACGTGATCGTCCCAGTAGCGTCGACTGTCGAACCACGGAAATGCCGCCTTGAACGCGGGATCTTCCCAGCGCCTGGCCAGCCACGCTGCATAATGCATGATGCGCAGACTTCGTAAGGCTTCGACGAGATGCAGCTCGCGTGCATCGAACGGTCGGAACGACTGATAGCCTTCCAGCAGAGCCGCCAGTTGCGGGGTTTGTTCTTCGCGATCGCCGGACAGGAACATCCACAAGTCCTGGATCGACGGCCCGTGACGTGCGTCATCGAGGTCGACGATATGCAGCTGATCGCGGGCCACGAGGACGTTGCCGGGATGAAAGTCGCCGTGCAAACGAATTTCCCTGCAGTGACCGCAGCGTTCGAAACAGGCTTCGACGCCGTCGAGGACCAGTTCGGCGACGCTCTCGTAGGCCGCGCAGTTGTCTTCCGGTATGAAGTCGTTGTCCAGCAGGTACTCCAACGACTCGACGCCGTAGGAGTTGATGTCGATGCTTGGTCGATGCTTGAATCGCGACGTCTCGCCTTCCAGGTGAATTCGGGCGACCAGTCGACCCAGTTGCGACAGCAGATCGTAGTTGTCGAGATCGGGCGCACGACCGCCGCGGCACGCGTACACAGCGACCCGGTGATGGCCGCTGTGGTGCAGGGTGCTGCCGCCAAGTACCTCGGGTGGAATGACCGGAATTTCCTGTTCCGCCAGGTCGATAGCGAATTCATGTTCCTCGAGTATGGCCGCGTCGCTCCACCGTTCGGGGCGATAGAATTTCGCGACGATTGGCGGGCTGTCCTCGATGCCGACCTGGTAGACACGGTTTTCGTAGCTGTTGAGAGCGAGGAATCGGCCGTCGCAGTCGAAGCCGATATCGGCGATTGCGGTCAGGATGTCGTTAGGGTCGAGGTCAGCGAACGCGAGTGCCGCTGGATCTCCTGTCATGAGACTTTCCTGCGAGAGTCCCTCTTGCGGTCGCTTTCTCTGAGTGTTTTTTTGCGCAGGCGAAGATTCTTTGGCGTCACCTCGAGCAGTTCATCGTCGTCGAGAAATTCCAGCGACTGCTCCAGCGAATACCGTGTGGGTGGGGTCAGGACCAGGTTTTCATCCGTCCCGGCAGCGCGCACGTTGGTCAGCTGCTTGGCTTTCGTGGGGTTGACGACCAGGTCATTCTGGCGTTGATGGATGCCAATAATCATGCCCTCGTAGACCGGGGCCCCGTGGCCGATAAACAGTCGGCCGCGCTCCTGCAAATTGAACAGCGCATACGCGAGGGCCTTTCCCTGCACCATCGACACGAGTGCGCCGTTACTGCGCTGTGCGATCGTGCCGGGCACCCGCGGCGCGTAGTCGTCGAGCACGTGATACATGAGGCCGGTTCCGGATGTCGCGGTCAGGTATTCGGTCCTGAATCCGATCAGTCCCCGGGTCGGAATTCGGTAATCGAGGCGCATGCGGCCTTTTCCGTCTGGCAGCATGTCCACGAGTTCGCCCTTGCGTTCAGCCAAGCCGTGTCATCACCGAGCCCTGGAACGCCTCGTCGAAATCGACGGTCAGTTGTTCCCACGGTTCGTGCTGCTTGCCCTCGACATCGTGCATGATGACTTCGGGTCGCGACACCGCGAGTTCGAAGCCTTCTCTGCGCATGGTTTCCACCAGCACCGAGAGATGCAATTCTCCTCGACCGGACACGCGGAACTTGTCGGGATCATCGGTTTCATCGACGCGTAGCGCGACGTTGTGCTTGAGTTCCTGCTCGAGCCGCTCCCGTATCTGGCGACTGGTCAGAAACTTGCCGTCCTGCCCCGCGAAGGGCGACTTGTTGACCGAAAACGTCATGTTGACCGTCGGCTCGTCTACCGTCAGTGCCGGCAGTGCTTCTTCGTGTTTCGGCGAGCACAAGGTGTCGGAGATGCCGAGTTTCTCGATACCGCTGAAAACGACTATCTCGCCGGCTGATGCCGACTGCACCCGTTGACGTTTAAGGCCGTCGAAGCCAAATATTTCGAGTACCCGCGCGCGCCGCGCCGCGCCGTCAGGTGCGACGACGCTCACGGATTCATTGGCTGAAATCGTACCGCGATTTATTCGTCCGATGCCGAGCACGCCCACGTAGGTGTCGTAATCGAGGCTGGAGACCTGCAGTTGCAGCGGACCGTCGGGATCCACGTTCGGCTGCGGGACATGGTCGACAATCGTCTCGAACAGTGGCGTCATGTCGCCGCTGCGCGCGTTGACGTCTTTGCTGGCGTAGCCGTTGAGCGCTGAGGCATAGATGATCGGAAAATCGAGCTGTTCGTCGGTTGCGCCGAGTCGATCGAACAGGTCGAAGGTCTGGTTGACGACCCAGTCGGCACGCGCGCCGTCGCGATCGATCTTGTTGATCACGACAACTGGCACCAGGCCCTTCGCGAACGCCTTCTGCGTCACGAAACGCGTTTGCGGCATCGGACCTTCTACGGCGTCAACGAGCAGCAGTACACTGTCGACCATGGACAGCACGCGCTCCACCTCGCCGCCGAAGTCGGCGTGACCCGGGGTGTCCACAATGTTGATCCGATAATCATTCCATTTGACGGAGGTATTTTTCGCGAGGATGGTAATGCCGCGCTCGCGCTCCAGGTCGCTCGAATCCATGACCCGGTCAGGCACGCTCGCGCGCGGACCCAGTGTCCCGGATTGTTGTAGCATCTGATCGACGAGGGTGGTCTTGCCATGGTCTACATGGGCAATAATCGCGATATTGCGAAGTTTTGATATATCGGACATGGGGATAGGCCTTTGGAGCAGGCGCGGATTATAGAGATAGGTTGAACGAATTGATACGGCACAATGACATACCCAACAGGTGGCCTATGCGGCGTTTGACCGCTGTGACGATGCTCGCGTTGGTCCTGGCCGCCTGTGGCCAGGCGGAGCCAGAACCCGACGCGAACGCCTACGCGCAGGACATAAAGCAATGGCGTGCGGAGCGTCTTGAGCGGCTTAAGGAACCGACGGGCTACCTCAACCAGATCGGCCTTTACTGGCTGCAGCCGGGTACCTACAGCTTTGGCTCTGGTCCTGCCACCGATGTCCGGTTTCCCGCAGTGGCTGCTCCCGTCATCGGTGACTTCGAAGTCGGAGTGGAGGGCGTCTGGATGCAGGTCAGAGACGGTGTCGACGTCCTGCTTGACGAGGCTCCCGTCGATCGGATCCTGATCGCTGATGACACCACCGCCGCGCCGCTGCAAGTTCGGCATGGCAGCCTCGCCTGGAGCGTGATCCAGCGCGACGGCCGTTTTGCCGTTCGCCTGCGCGATTTTGCGCACCCGTTTGTGGCGAGCTTTGGTCCGCTGCCTTACTACCCGGTTGCCCGCTCCCTGCGGGTTCCGGCGGTCTTCAGGCCGTACGACGAACCGCGTGTAGCCAACGTCGAGACCGTTATCGAGGGTCTGGGTTACCACCCGGAGTCACCCGGTACCGTGGAGTTTGAGATCGGCGGCGAAGTTTATTCGCTCGAGGCCTATGCCTCGGGTGACCGGTTTTTCTTCGTGTTCGGCGATCAGACGAATCGGGATGACACGTATGGCGCGGGCCGATTCCTGTATGCCGATCGCCCGGACGACACGGGCCGGACGGTCATGGACTTCAACAGGGCCTACAGTCCACCGTGTGCGTTCAACGATTTTTCGACCTGTCCGGTGGCCTCGCCACGCAATCGACTGCCCATCCGGATCGAAGCCGGTGAAAAATACGATCCGGCGCTGCACTACGCGGCCGAGGCTGTTTACGGGTCCCGCAGTTCGAACGTCAGTCCGGCGTTTTCCGTCAAGCGAGACAGCAGCGGTTTTGCCATGGCCGAGGCCGGCGTCCAGACCCCGCCGCCTACCGCTATATCGTCCTTGGCAAGGCACACCGCGCACTCGCTGAGCATTTTGCTCGTAGAGCCATAGCCCGGGTCCTGATCACCGGTGATGCGCGAGCGCAGCTCGGTGCCGTCCGGCAACAAGCCGATCTGCATAAGATTAAAAAACCCGCTTTGCTGCAATTCCCGATCGGGGCCTTCACCGGGTTCGGGCAATATCGTTTTCTGTAACAGGCTGCGGGTCGGCGCAAAAGACGCCCCGAGAACCAGTCCTCCGAGGCCGATCGTCATCGTTGCGGCCTTCGTGTAGCCCAGCGCACCGTCGCCGGTCAGTACGGTTTCCTGGTAGCGAAAGTCCTTGCCGTACGGATAGCCGGCCAGCGCATGGCTGCGTCGCACGACCCTGGTGTTGACGCCCGCCATGACGAAGGGCGCCGTCCAGGATTTGGCGTGCTTGTCGTAGACGACGGAACGTTGATCGCGGCCGTCCGGACCTTCGCGTTCGCCTTCGGGATTTAGCGAGTACGGATCCACCAGCAGTCGAGCGATCGCACGGTCCCTCTGGCTCTCTTCGATAATGTTCATCATGCTCGCGATGGTGCCACCGCTGGCGGTGCCCTTGGTGGCCTTCACAAACAGCTTTATGGAGCTGCAATACGTGCCGTAGCGTGCGTGCGCCGCGTCCTGCAGAAACCACACACCAATATCCATGGGCACGGAGTCGAAACCACAGCAGTGCACGATGCGTGCACCTGACTGTGTTGCGCGCTCGTGGTGCTGGTCGATCATCTTCCTGATCCACTGCACCTCGCCGGCGAGATCGCAATAGTGTGTGCCTGCCTCGACGCAGGCCGCGACCAGTGCGGAGCCATACAGTGCGTACGGCCCGACCGTCGTGAGTACGACCGTTGTGCGGCGCGCGAGTTGTGTCAGGGCGTCCGGGTCGAAGCTGTCCGCTACGACGCATTCGAGCTTGGCAGCGTCCCCGCCCAGCGAGGCACGCAATGAATCGAGTTTCGTCTTGCTGCGCCCGGCGATGGCCCATCGAAGCGACTGGTTGACGCCGTAGCGCCGCAGCAGGTATTCACAGACCAGGGTACCTGTAAATCCGGTTGCGCCGTAAACAACGAGATCGAAATCCCGAGTGGTTTTTGGATGGTTCATCGTTTCAACTCCAGTAACGCAACCTCTTTGCTGCCACCTTCCGTTTCCTGGCGGCCGACCTCTGTAAAACCATATCGCTCATGAAAGCGCATCGAGGATACGTTGGCAGGGCGAAGGTTAACCTCGCACGTCAACACTTCGACGGCGTCGTCAAGCGTTGCTGCAAAGTCCTGGTAAAGGCGGGTCGCAACGCCCAATCGTCGCGCCGTCGGTGCGACGGCGACCCGGTCAATGTAGCCGAAGTCCGCATAGCGGCGGCAGAACCAACCATAGTTCAGGCTTTCATAGGGCAGCCCGGGCCGCAGGCCGATAAGAAAACCCGCCAGCTCGTTGTCGTGCCAGGCAATCCGGAAATAATGCGCGTTGTCTGCAAACCACTGCATATCCTCGAGTTCAACGCTGCTGACATGGGGCACAGAGGCTTCGTTGAGCCGCCACACCGCGTCAAGGTCCTCGGGAATTACATCGATAATTCGCATGCGTCGAGTGTACCGTGCCATGCGATGGATGGCGCAAGTCGATCCGTGTACAGAGGCTTCAGGCACCCTGCGGCCGGTGTTAACCTTACCGCTCTTAACGCCTCGCCGGACAACGGCCAGGTGCCGGATTGATAATCGATACTCGGAGAAAACATGAACAGAACCCTGCTGATTGGTATCAGTGCCCTGGTGCTGCTGTCGGGGTGTGCAAGTGACGCAGACCTCGCCAATACGGCGCCGCTCAAAGTGGATCTGCGAGCGGTCGTCGAGACCGGCGTCGTCCGGCCGGTCGATGGCATTTCTGCCGCCGGCCAGCCGGACGCGGCCGCTCTGAAGGTATTCGCCGACAGTGGCTATGCAGCCGTCGTTGATTTGCGCACCGCCGGTGAGTCACGGGGGCTCGACGAACAGGCCGTTGTCGAGGAGCTGGGAATGGACTACGTGTCCTTACCCGTTGGCAGCGACGGCATCAGTTTCGAGAACGCCCGCATGCTCGACGAGCTCATCAGCCGCTACGACGCGCCGGTGCTGTTACATTGCGGAAGTTCCAATCGGGTGGGGGCGCTGTTGGCGCTGCGCGCCAGTCTCGACGGTGCCGATGACGAGGCAGCGATTCAGTTGGGCAGGCAGGGCGGTCTCACCGGGCTCGAGCCGGTCGTGCGAAAAGTATTGAGCGAAGACTGACTGTCAATCGCGTTCCAGCCGTCAGCTTTGGTCCGCTGGCGGCTTTTGGGGACGCAATCGTAGCTCGCGCGTGAGCTCCCGCGGGTGCTTCGCTCTGCGCCGACCATCCAGCAGGTGCGCGATCGCCAGCCACGGGTGCCGCAGCAGCATTTTCGGTCCGGCATAGCGCATGATGTCCTTGGCCAGCGCGCGCTCTTTCGCCTTGTAACAATGTACCGGACAGTTGGTGCAGGTCGGTTTGTCCTCACCGTAGGGGCATTTTTGCAGCCGCCGCTCGGCATACGAGAGGAACTTGACGCAGGACTCGCACGGGGTGGTGTCGGTTTCGGCGTGATGCGCCTCGCAGTAAATATCGACCATGCGCGACAGCGTTGCTTGTTCACGGGCAAGGCGTGTCGTTTTCAGAGCGCGCATTCGGATCGCCAGAATGAGGAAACACGCCAAGCATAGCGGCTGCCACTTCGTACGACGATAGCGGCTTTCCGCAAGAAGTCGTTGGAATGCCGGCGGCCAGACCAGCGTGTGAAGCAGCCCTTGATTTTCGCAATGGGCGAACATAGTTGATAAAGTCTCTGCCTGCTTTTGCCGTCCCCGAACGGACGAAAAACACGGGGCATGGCGGTGCACGGTATCTCGCGTCTTACGGAGGATTCATCATGAAAAGGATAGTGTCGTTACTTGCGGTCATGGCTTTGGTATCGATAGCGTCAACGTCAGCAGAGGAGGCGACTGACCGAGTTCTTGACTACGGTGACTTTACATCCGTCACTCTCATGGTCAAAGCCTGGGAGGCCCTGGGTGAGGGGCAGTATGCCGATGCGGTGAGCTACACGGCAAAATGCGCGGAGCTCTATGAAGAGAGGGCGAGAAAGATGCAGGCCTCATTGAGCGCAAAGCCGTCGACCGATGTCGTGAACGATTACTGGGCGCTCAACGATGTCGGTACCTGCTATTTCATCAGGGGCGAAGCCTTGATGAAATTGAAACGCGAAGCCGAGGCGATCACCGCCTATAAAGTTGTCAGGGATGAACTCTATTACGCACAAGCCTGGGATCCAAAAGGCTGGCATTGGTCGCCGTCCGATGCGGCTTACCCGAAAATCGCCATGCTGGAGAGCAAGCGCAAAATCGATTTCTAACGAATTCGTCTCTTGCCTTACGGAGTCGCTGATGGTTCGAAACCTCGCCTTTATTGCCAGTTGCCTGGTTACTGGCTGCCTGCGCCGCCGGCGTCCCGACGAGTGACAGTGCGCTCCTATCGTCCGAGGTGCGAAAGGAAGCAGCAGGGTCGAAGTGCGGGAACGACCCCGGGGTACCTTTACCTTGTTGCGAAATGGCGAGCCGTATCAGGTCAAGGGTGCGGGGACTGGCAGCGGCGTCGGACTTGGCGGCGGCAATCTGCAGTTGCTCGCGGCATCCGGTGGCAATTCCATTCGCACCTGGGGCTTGAGTCAGCTCGAGCAGCTTGTTGACGGAAAACCGCTGCTCGACCGAGCGCATGAACTGGGTATATCCGTCGCCGCTGGATTCTGGGTTCGGCATGTGCGCCATGGCTTCGACTATTCCGACTCGGCGCAAGTAACAGCGCAGCGTGACGAACTGCGAGACGCCGTTCTGAAATACCGCGATCACCCGGCACTGCTGCTGTGGGGCCTCGGCAATGAAATGGAGGCCTTCGAGCCGAACGTCGAGGGCCGCGTTGTCTGGCAGGAATTGAATCATCTCGCCGGCATCATCAAGGAACTGGACCCCAATCACCCGGTGATGACGGTTATTGCCGGTGCGACGCCGGCAACCATCAGGGACATCCAGGACTACTATCCGGCTATCGATATTCTGGGCGTCAACAGTTATGGCGGTGCACCCATGGTCGGTCGAAACCTCGCGGGTCTGGGCTGGGCCGGTCCTTACCTTCTGGCCGAATTCGGCGTGACGGGAACGTGGGAAGCCGCCGCTACACCCTGGGGTGCGCCCATCGAAGCGGATCCCAGCAGCAAGGCCGCAGAGACGTACGCCGCGTATACGATGGATCGTGACGACAACGTCGGGCGGTCTCTCGGCTCCTACGTCTTTTTTTGGGGCCACAAGCAGGAAGCAACCGCGACCTGGTTTGGCATGTTTTTGCCAACCGGCGAGAAGTTACCGCGGGTTGATGCGATGGCCTACGCCTGGTCCGGTCTATGGCCGGATAATCGTGCGCCCAAGCTGCTGTCGCTGGAGACGCCGGTCGCCTTCAAACGGGTCAGACCGGGCGAGACGTCCCATGCCGTCGTCGACTGTGTCGACCGAGAGGGCGATGCACTTCGTTACCTTTGGGACATACGCGCGGAAAGTTCCGATCGCCGGATTGGCGGTGACGCGGAGGCCGCGCCGCCGTCTTTTCCCGAAGCCATCGAAAAAGGGCAGGGAACTGCACGTATCAAGTTCAATGCCCCGAGCCACCCGGGCGGCTATCGCGCTATTCGTGACAGCCTATGACGGGCAAGGTGGCGCCGTGGTGCACAACCTGCCGTTTTATGTCGAGGACTGATGACGCGGCGTGAAGACAGGGGCCGCCAAAGTGGCGGCCTTGTCAGTCGTTGGTGGAGGTGGCGAGAATAGACTCGGTGCTTCGCACCTCGCCCTTCGGGTTTATGCCCTTTCGGGTGCGCACTACGTGCGTCCAAAACGGGCTGCGCCGCGTTTTGTGAACTGACTCGGGCCATCCATGGCCCTCGCCCGTTGGGCGGACTGCGTCCGTCCAAATCGGCTGTCCTGCCGATTTGTCGCTACGTGGCTTCGATTCCCAGCCACTGCCCACCAAAAAAAAACCGCCTTGCGGCGGTTTCTCTATTTTGGTGGAGGTGGCGAGAATGGACTCGCCGCCTGCGGCGGCTCGCCCTTCGGGGCGCACTGTGTGCGTCTGTCGGCCAACTGCGTTGGCCTCGGATGAACCCGCTACGCGATTCGATGCGACACGGCCTAAGAAAAGACAAAGCCGCCAGAAAGGCGGCTTTGTCGGTCGTTGGTGGAGGTGGCGAGAATCGAACTCGCGTCCGCAAGCCCTACGCTTCAGGATCTACATGCTTATACCGTCTTTAATCTCACTGCGGGCTACCCGACGGGCAGGGAAAACTCACAGCCAGCTCAGTAAGGTTTTAACGGATAGGACCCTGAACACGTCCGCACCGCGGTCCTGTGTAGGTGACTCCTGTGATCCGGACGCACAGGCACGATCCGGGCAGAAGGCACTAAACTGGTTTTTAAGCAGCTAGTGCGTAGTTGTCGTCGTTGGCAACTATAAGTTTTACAGCTGGATTTACGAGGTTATCTGTTCCTCGGCATGCACCTGGAGTTTCGCGACCCACGTCGAAGCCATGTCACCCCCGTGTGCAACAAGTGTAGGGTCTTATCCGGCGAATACAATGCGACCAGCGCCCGAATGCCACAAAAAGACACGGCAACATAGTTAATAAGTTACATTAATGAAGTATTATAAGTATATGAAAAAGCTACTATGACTTCAGTATACGGGCCTTTTGCCGCTGCCAGTCGCGGTCTTTATCGGCGGCACGCTTGTCATGCTGTTTCTTGCCTTTGGCGAGGCCGATATTCAGTTTCGCGCGGCCTTTGTGCCAATGCAGATCCAGGGGCACCAGCGTGAAACCCTTACGTTCCACGGCGCCGACCAGGCGATCGAGTTCCTGCCGGTGCAGCAGCAACTTCCTGGAACGGGTCGGGTCGGCTTTGATGTGTGTGGCGGTCGTTTTCAGCGGCGAGAAGTGTGCGCCCGTGAGCCACGCTTCCCCGGCCCTCAGGTTGACATAAGCCTCGGCGAGTTGCGCCCGGCCTTCCCGCAGACTTTTAGCCTCCCAGCCTTCGAGCGCCAGGCCGGCCTCGAAGGTGTCCTCGATAAAATAGTCGTGGCGGGCCCGCCGGTTGACGGCGATGACATTGCTGGTTGTCTTCTTGGATTTCTTTCGGCTCATGAACGGTGCTGTTGACTGTCTGGCGAACGGATTATACGGACAAAGCGTTGTAAGGCCCCGGAATTTGTATGAGAATCACCGGCTTCTGTGCCGATTTGAGAATAATAATGCTAAGCAATCAGGCAGAAACCTCGAAGCGCTCATCGTTGCACGGCCACTGGTCCTCGCGGATGGCGTTCATCCTGGCGGTCACCGGATCGGCTGTCGGCCTTGGCAATATCTGGAAATTTCCGTACATCGCCGGACAGAATGGTGGCGGCGCCTTCGTGCTGGTTTACCTCGTCTGCGTCGTCGTTATCGGCATGCCGGTCATGATGTCCGAGATCCTGATCGGTCGGCGCGGACGGCGCAATCCGGTCGCGACGATGGAGCTACTGGGAAAAGAGGAGGGCAGCTCTGGCCGGTGGCGCATCGTCGGCACCCTGGGCGTGTTGGCCGGCATCCTGATCCTCTCGTATTACAGCGTTATCGCCGGATGGACGCTCGCCTACATCGTGAAAAGCGCTACAGGCACCTTCGTGGGTGCGAGCGCTGCGGCTGTGTCGGCAGAATTCTCAAGCTTCGTGGGCGACTGGCGCCTCGTTACCCTGTGTCATACCTTGTTCATGGCCCTGGCCGTATTCGTTGTGGCGCGCGGTGTGGAGCGGGGTCTTGAGCAGGCGGTGCGATTCATGGTGCCGGCACTATTGGTCCTCATGCTGCTGTTGCTGGGGTATTCGATCAACTCCGGTTTTTTCGCTGAGGGCGTTGCCTTCATGTTTACACCGGACTTTGACAGGCTCACATGGAACAGCGTGCTGGCGGCGCTCGGACAGGCGTTCTTTACGCTGAGTATCGGTATGGGCGCGATCATGGCTTACGGCGCCTACCTGCCCGAAGAAACCTCGATCACGGGCGCGTCGGCCGCTGTTGTAACGGCCGATACCCTGATTGCGATGCTGGCCGGGCTGGCGATTTTTCCGCTGGTCTTCGCCAACGGCCTGGATCCGGCTGACGGGCCGGGGCTCGTGTTTTCGACCTTGCCGCTTGCGTTCGGGCAGATGGCCGGCGGCGTCTTTTTCTCCACGATCTTCTTCGTCCTGTTGGCCTTTGCGGCCTGGACGTCTGCGATCGGCCTGATGGAACCGGCCGTCGCCTGGATTGTTGAAAAATTTAGCAAAACGCGTGCGCAGGCGACGGTGATGACGGGGCTGACGATCTGGCTGATCGGTATGGGCTCAGTCCTGTCATTTAACGTGCTGGCCGATGTGACGTTCCTTGCGGGTACGATTTTTGACAATATCGATTACCTGACCAGCAACATCATGTTGCCGCTCGGTGGTCTCCTGATCGTCATATTCGCCGGCTGGGTGATGTGCCGGAACTCGACATCAGAGGAGCTGCACAGCTCCGGCGGGCTGTTCAAGGCCTGGCGCTTGCTGGCTCGTTACGTGGCGCCGGTTGGCATTCTTTTCGTACTGGTTAATGCCATTCGCTAGCGCATCGTGTGGTGCGTCCCGGGCCCCTGAGCTGTCAGTAAATTATCATGCGTAAAGTGAGTCGGAGTGCATTGGTGCCGTATTCGGCGGCGCAAATGTATGCCCTTGTCAAAGACGTCGAGTCCTACCCCGAGTTTCTGCCGTGGTGTAACGATGCAACAGTGCATGTGCGCGAAGAGGACTGCATTGAGGCCTCGATCGAGCTGCATCACCGCGGCATCAGCAAGCGCTTCAGAACGCGTAATGCGCTGCAGGAGCCTGTCGCGCTGGATATCGAACTGGTGCGCGGCCCGTTTCGTCACCTTTCCGGTGGCTGGCAATTCCAGCAGCTGGGTGATGCCGGCAGCAAAGTGGCGTTGGAGCTGGAGTTCGAGTTTGCCAGTCGAACCACGGACGTCATTTTCGGCCGCTTCTTCGAAAATACCTGCAACTCGCTGGTCGACGCATTTACCGCGCGCGCCTTGCAAATTTACGCACGGCCTTAGGCGGTAGCGCGATGGATATCGAGCTTGAAGTCGTATTCGCCCTGGCGGACAAGCAGGCGCTTTGCCCGGTGTCGCTGCGGCGCGGCGCCACGGTAGCCGACGCGATCGCGGCCAGCGGCCTGGCGCAGCGGTTTCCGGATCAGCCTCTCGAGACGTTTGAAGTTGGAATCTGGGGGAAGGTCGTCGCGAGAAATCACGGCGTTCGTCACGGTGACCGGGTTGAAATCTACAGGCCGCTCGCAATGGACCCTCGGGATGCTCGCCGGCAACTCGCCCTGGCCGGGCGAACCATGGGAAACAGCGAGCGCGACTAGAGCCTGGGATCCAGGTCCTGGTCCTTCAGGATCTCGCTGACCCGATCGTCTTCAAAAATCACGGATACCCAGCGTTTGAACGTTGCATCCTCGCGCCCGACCTTGAGGAAATAGACGTAGTCCCAGCGGTCCTTGTGGAACGGATCGTCGACCATCGGCGTGCCCAGCAGGAATCGAATCTGGTTGCGCGTCATACCGACTTCGGCCTGATCCAGGTCTTCCTGCTTGATCAGGTTTCCCTGCGATATCGCGGCGCGGTAGACGCAGCCGGAGGACAGGGCCACGGACAGGCACACCAATATTAAAAGGATAGTTTTTCGGATTGCCATAGAGCCCAACCGCTAACTGCGTCATAATAGGCGCGCATCATACCTTGAAAGAGTTTGTTCATGCAGCAACGTCAGGAACTTCGCAAAGCCGGTCTGAAGATCACGCTGCCGCGATTGAAGATTCTCGAAATACTCGAGCGCGCCAAATTGCGGCACCTGAGCGCCGAGGATATCTACAAGGACCTGCTGAGCTCGGGCGAGGACATTGGTCTGGCAACGGTTTACCGGGTGTTGACCCAGTTTGAGGCGGCCGGGCTTGTTACGCGTCACAATTTCGAAGGCGGGCATTCGGTTTTCGAAATCGATGACGGCGACCACCACGATCACATGGTCTGTGTTGAAACCGGGGATGTCATCGAGTTTGTAAACGATGAGATCGAACGCTTGCAGCACGATATCGCGGAGCAGTACGGCTACGAACTGATTGACCACAGCCTGGTCCTGTACGTCAAACAACGATCCAGCACGGACGATTCAAAGGAAGATTGACTCAGGCGCGTTTCTTCGGCGTGCCGGCGAGCATTTCTTCCGCGTGCGCCAACGTTGTCCTGGTTATTTCGACACCGCCCAGCATGCGGGCAAGTTCCTCCACGCGTTCATTCTTGTTCAGCACGTGCAGCCGCGTGCGCGTCGTCTTGCCGTCGCTGACCTTACTGACGCGAAAATGCTGGCCGGCGAGGCTCGCGACCTGCGGCAGGTGTGTCACGCAAAGAACCTGCCGACGAGCGCCGAGTTCCTGCAGTCGGCGGCCGACCATTTCCGCAACGCCGCCACCGACACCGCTGTCGACTTCGTCAAATACCATCGTCGGAATTGCACTGCCGTCGCTGGCGATAACCTGGATGGCGAGGCTCATCCTCGACAGCTCGCCGCCAGAGGCGATTTTGGCCAGCGGCTGAACCGCCTGCCCCGGATTGGCGCTGATGACGAAGTCGATCGTATCGATGCCCCAGGGTCGCGCCGCGGCGCTCGTCAACGCGTGTCAAAGCGACCTGAAATACGCCGCCCGGCATGCCGAGTCCGCGCATCGCATCGGTCACGGCGGCTGCAAAGGACTTCGCGGCTTTGTGCCGCGCTTTTGATAAGGCGGTCGCCTTCGCCATGAACTTGTCTCTTGCGGCGTCGACCTTAAGTTCCAGTTCGCGTCCGCGCTCGTCTGCGTGCACCAGCGTGTCATGCTCGGCGCGGAGATTGTCTGCGAGTTCCGGCAGGGCCTCGGCTTCGACACGGTGCTTTCGTGACAAGTCCTGTATCGAGTCGAGCCGCTCCTCGACCCAGTCGCGGCGCTTTGGATCCATGTCGATCGAATCGCAGTAACGGCGCAGGGAATCAGCCGCCTCGTTGAGTTGAATGGATGCGACATTCAGCAATTCCAACGCCGGTGCCAGCGCTTCGTCGTATTCGAGCAGTGACTCGAGCGCGCGCTGCGCTTGTGCGACCCGGCTGTTGGCATTGCCTGCCTCGTCTTCGTAAAGGCTCCCCAGTGCGCCGGCCACACCTTCGGCGAGCCGGCCGCTGTTCTGAAGTTTCTGGCGTTCGCTGCGCAAGGCTGTAAATTCACCGGGTTCGAGCGACAGGGCCTCCAGTTCCTGTAGCTGGAAACTGATCAGGTCGATGCGGGAGGCGCGGTCCGTTTCAGCTTCGCGCAAATGTGCGAGCTTGTCGGCCAGGCTCTGCCAATCGGCAAAATAGTTGGCCGTAGCGGCCCTCGTGTCCAGCAGTCCGCCAAAATGGTCGAGCAGGTCGCGCTGCACCGAACGGTGACTGAGGGATTGGTGAAAATGCTGGCCGTGAATATCGAGCAGTAACTCGCCCAGGCTTTTCAACTGCGAGAGCGGCACCGAGTTGCCGTTAATAAAAGCGCGCGAACGGCCGTCTGCATTGATCACGCGACGCAAGGCGCATTCGTCGTTTTCGTCAAGCGCTTGTTCGCTCAACCAGGCCTGTGCGGTCGGCACCTCAGAAATATCAAACTCCGCCGCAAACTCTGCGCGCTTTGCGCCGTCGCGCACCAGCTGCGCGCTGCCGCGTTCGCCCAATACCAGGCCGAGGGCGTCGACCAGTATCGACTTGCCGGCACCGGTCTCGCCGGTCAGCACGGTCATGCCGGATTCAAATTCGATATCAATCTTGTCCACGATAGCGAAGTCGCGAACCTGCAGGGTTACGAGCATGTCAGTTACCCCGCCGCTCAGACATTGCGCTGTCGGCTGTCCCGCCCCCAGAACAGCTTGGATCGAAGAATGCCGTAGAAATCGTAGCTGGGCGGGTGAATGAGTGTCACTCGCTGCGTTGCGGCAGAGACGGTCAGCCGGTCGGCCGGGCGAATCGTGCCAATGGTACGGCCGTCGATCGTTATCGACGCGGTGGTTTCATCGCGTTCCAGCAGTGCGATGTCGATAGGCTGGTCTGCCGGTATTACGATAGGCCGGTCAGTGAGCGTGTGCGGGCAGACGGGAACAACCACGAGGGCATCGAGCTGCGGAGAAATAATCGGGCCGCCACAGCTCAGCGAATAGGCGGTTGAGCCTGTCGGCGTTGCGACGATCATGCCGTCGCCTGAGTGTGTGTTGACGTAAACGCCGCCGACCTGCGTGGAGAAATCCACCATGCGGCCGGTTTCGCGCCGTTTCAGGACAACGTCGTTCAGCGCATAGGCCGTGCTTTGCTCGCCAGACGATTGCAAAAGGGTCGCCTGCAACAGCATTCGCGAGTCGCGCGTATAGTCGCCGCGCAACACCTGTTCGACACCCGCGATCATATCCTCCGGCGTGACGTCGGCGAGAAAGCCCAGCCGACCCCTGTTGATGCCGAGAATGGGTGTGCCCGACGGTCGTGCGAGGCGACTGGCATAGAGCATGGTGCCGTCACCGCCGATTGCGATGACCAGGTCCGCGTTCTCGCAAAGTTCGGTTTCAGGTCATCCTGGTAGCAGGGAGGTCAAGCTGCACTGAATCAGCCGCCAGCACATGTATGCCGGATTTAGTCAAAAACCGTGAAAGAACCTGCATCGGCTCGGCAACGCGGGAATCTTCATAGCGACCGAGAATCGCGATGTTGGGGAATTGGCTGTTCATGGCACGATTGTGGCAAACCCTTGACCGACCGCCAAGCCGTTGTTAGCGTGGCAGCACGTACCCTAACATAGCAACTCGCTCGGGGATTTCCCTTGTTTCTAGCGCATGTCAGCAGAAGCAACTAAGCCTGTTCCAAGCGACCGCGGACGGCATCTGCTGCGCGCGCTTATTCAACGCTACATTCGCGATGGCCAGCCCGTTGGTTCGCGAACCCTGTCCAAAGACTCCGGCCTGGATCTTAGTCCCGCCACGATTCGCAATGTGATGTCGGATCTCGAGGGAATGGGGCTGGTATCGACCCCGCATACCTCGGCGGGTCGTGTTCCGACGCCCAGGGGCTACCGCCTGTTCGTGGATACGCTGGTGCGCTACCGACCGCCAGGGGACAGCGATATTCGGCGCATTCAGCGGCAGCTCAAAGGACGTTTCGACGACCCGGCCACGCTGATTACCGCGGTATCGGGTCTGCTCTCGGACTTCACCAGCATGGCGGGCGTCGTATCCGTGCCGAGGGCCGCGCAAGTGACGCTGCGGCAAATCGAATTTTTGCCGCTGTCTGAGAATCGGGTATTGGTGATTCTTGTTACCAATGATCGCGAGGTGCAAAACCGCATTCTGCACACCGACAGAAACTACAGCGCGTCCGAGCTGCAGCAAGCGCAGAACTTCATCAACGAAAACTATGGCGGCTCGGAGCTGCAGTCAGTTCGTGAGCACCTGCTAAAGGACCTCGAGACAACCCGAAATTCAATGAACCAGGCCATGCACGACATTATCACCGTTGCGCAGTCTGCCATGGACAGCGCTGCGCAACCCGGACGAAGAATACGTGCTCGCGGGCGAGACCAAGCTGATGGACTTTGCCGAACTCTCCGATATCGAGACACTGCGACGGCTGTTCGATGCGTTTTCCCGCAAACGCCTGATACTGGATCTGCTCGATCGCAGCGCCAATGCGGACGGTGTGCAAATCTTTATTGGCGAGGAATCGGGCTTCGGGATCATCGAGGACTGCAGCGTCGTCACGGCACCGTACCGCCTCGACGATGACACCATCGGCGTACTGGGCGTGATCGGGCCGACGCGGATGGCGTACGACCGGGTCGTGCCAATTGTGGACGTCACGGCTCGACTACTGGAGTCGGCCCTGAGCCAGGGTAGCTGACCAGGCAGTCCCGCTGGTGTCGCTGCCGACTTGATTTTTTCTTCATGATCCCCACACTGCACGCGTTCTTTTCGTGTTGTATCGTCGCGACCGGCAGATGTGGCGACCTGGAGTAGTTGCATGAATACAGATCGCCAGGAAGAGACCCCGGACGAGGGTACGGACGAGGCGCTGAGCCCGGAGGGCGCGACCGACGCGTCGGATATCCAGACGAGACTTGCCGAGGCCGAGGCCAAAGCGAGCGAAAACTGGGAACGTTACCTGCGAGCGGCAGCCGAAGCCGACAATGTGCGCAAGCGCGCTGCCCGTGACGTTGAGAATGCCCATAAATTCGCGCTGGAACGCTTCGCCAAAGAACTGCTGGCGGTGCAAGACGGCCTTGAGATGGCGCTCGGCGCGGCCGACAACGCGAGCGTTGCGAGCCTGCTCGAAGGCAGCGAGGCGACGCTCAAGCTGCTGGTCGGCACGATGGAGCGCTTCGGCATCGAGGTCATCGATCCCGAGGGCGAACCGTTCGACCCGCAGCTGCACGAGGCAATCAGCGTGCAGCCCTCGGCGGCAGCTGAGCCGGGTTCCGTCCTGGCGGTGTTGCAGAAGGGCTACTCGCTGAATGGGCGCCTGCTGCGGCCGGCGATGGTCATGGTCGCGGAAGAGCCGCGGCGCTTGTCCGCAAAAAAGTGCGGCGGGGCGCTTGAAACGGGGGGTGCTGGCCCCACCTACAGGCAGTTGAAGTTTATTTCCGGATTTGGAGCATTAGAAAATGGGTAAAGTGATTGGTATCGACCTTGGTACCACGAACTCCTGCGTTGCGGTCATGGAGGGCGATACGCCCAAGGTCATCGAAAACAGCGAGGGCGATCGCACGACGCCGTCGATCGTCGCATTTCACCAAGGACGACCAGGTGCTGGTCGGCCAGTCGGCCAAACGCCAGGCCGTAACCAATCCGGAGAACACGCTGTTTGCGATCAAGCGGCTGATCGGGCGACGTTTCGAAGACGATGTCGTGCAGCGCGACATCGACATGGTGCCGTACACGATCGTCAAAGCCGACAACGGCGACGCCTGGGTCGAGGCGGACGGCAAAAAGATGGCGCCGCCGGAAATCTCGGCCCGCGTGCTGATGAAAATGAAGAAGACCGCCGAAGACTACCTCGGCGAGACGGTTACCGAGGCGGTCGTCACGGTGCCGGCGTATTTCAATGACTCGCAGCGCCAGGCGACGAAGGATGCCGGCAAAATTGCGGGGCTCGACGTCAAGCGCATCATCAACGAGCCGACGGCGGCAGCGCTGGCCTACGGCATGGACAAGAAGCGCGGTGACAAGAAGATCGCCGTTTTCGATCTTGGCGGCGGCACGTTCGACGTGTCGATCATCGAAATCGCCGAGGTCGACGGCGAGCACCAGTTCGAAGTGCTGGCCACCAACGGCGACACCTTCCTGGGTGGCGAAGACTTCGACATGCGGGTCATTGAGTACCTGACGGCGGAGTTCCAGCGTGAGTCGGGCGTCGATATCAGCGGCGATGCGCGTGCCATGCAGCGTCTCAAAGAGGCTGCGGAAAAGGCCAAGATCGAGCTGAGCACGCAGCAGCAGACCGAGGTCAACCTGCCGTACGTCACCGCAGATGCCAGCGGCCCCAAGCACCTCAATATCAAGCTGACGCGTGCCAAGCTCGAGTCGCTCGTCGAAGAACTGGTCGAGCGCACCATCGCGCCTTGCAAGGTCGCACTGAAAGATGCCGGCCTCAAGGTCAACGAGATCGACGACGTGATCCTGGTCGGCGGCCAGACGCGCATGCCCAAAGTTCAGGAAGAAGTGCAGAATTTCTTCGGCAAGGAGCCGCGCCGTGACGTCAATCCAGACGAAGCGGTAGCGCTGGGTGCCGCGATCCAGGGCGGCGTGCTGGCCGGCGACGTCAAGGACGTGTTGCTGCTCGACGTAACGCCATTGTCGCTCGGCATCGAGACGCTCGGCGGTGTCATGACCAAGCTGATCGAGAAGAACACGACGATTCCGGCGAATGCCGAGCAGGTGTTCTCGACCGCGGACGACAACCAGACCGCCGTGACGATCCACGTCCTGCAGGGCGAACGCGAGCGCGCCCAGGACAACAAGTCGCTGGGACGTTTCGACCTCGCGGACATTCCGCCGGCGCCGCGCGGACTGCCGCAGATCGAGGTGACCTTCGACATCGACGCGAACGGTATCCTGAACGTCTCGGCGAAGGACAAGGCGACCGGCAAGAGCCAGAATATCGTGATCAAGGCCTCCAGTGGTTTGTCGGATGACGAGATCGACCAGATGGTATCGGATGCCGAGAGCCACGCCGAGGAAGATCGCAAGTTCCGCGAGCTGGTCGATGTTCGCAACCAGGCCGACGGCCTGATTCACGCGGCCGAGAAGACGCTCAACGACCTGGGCGAGAAGGCCAGTGCCGAGGAGCGCCAGACTGTTGAAAACGCGGTCGCGGATCTGAAAACGGCAATGGCGAGCGACGACAAGGACACCATCGAGAAGAAGACCGCGGCGCTGGGCGAGGCGTCCGGTGGACTGGCGCAGAAGCTGTATGCAGAGCAGGCGGCGGACCAGGCGTCGGGTTCCGGCGCTGACGCGTCGGCGGCCGATGACGATGTGGTCGACGCCGAGTTTGAGGAAGTGGACAAAGACGATAAGTCGAAGTCTTAAGTAAGGCCACGCATTAGGGAATAGGTTCGGGCGCCCGGAGGGGCGCCCGAACCTATGGGGAAACATGGCGAAACGCGACTACTACGAAATATTGGGGGTCTCAAAGTCAGCATCCGCTGATGAGATCAAGAAGGCGTATCGGCGCCTCGCCATGAAGCATCACCCGGACCGCAACAAGGATGGCGACGGTTCCGAGGAGCGTTTCAAAGAAGCGAAAGAGGCCTACGAGGTTCTCAAGGACAATGACAAGCGTGCGGCCTACGATCGCTTCGGGCATGAGGGTCTGCGCGCGCGCGCCGGCGGTGCCGGTGGTTTTGGCGCGGAAGGATTCGGCGACATCTTCGGCGATGTGTTTGGCGATATTTTTGGCGGCGGGCGACGTGGGGGCGGAGGTCAGCAGGTGTTCCGCGGCGCGGACCTCGGCTACGAGCTGAAACTGGACCTCGAAAAAGCGGTCGCCGGTGACAGCGTGCAGATCGACGTGCCAACGCAGGTCGCCTGCGAGACCTGTGATGGCAGCGGCGCGAAGAAAGGCAGCGAGCCCGTCACCTGCTCGACCTGCGGCGGCGTGGGGCAGGTTCGCATGCAGCAGGGCTTCTTCTCGATTCAACAGACCTGTCCCGCCTGCAAAGGCGCGGGCACCACCATCTCGGATCCCTGTGATGATTGCCAGGGGCGCGGACGGGTACGTCGAACGCGAACCCTGGCCGTCAAGGTTCCGCCCGGCGTCGACGACGGCGATCGCATCCGCCTGTCGGGCGAGGGCGAGGTCGGACGAAATGGCGGACCGGCGGGCGACCTGTACGTCGAAATCAGGGTGAATCCACACAAGCTGTTCGAGCGTGAGGGCTCAAACCTCTCCTGCGAAGTGCCGGTCAGCATCGCGACGGCAACCCTGGGTGGTGAAGTGGAATTGCCAACCCTTGACGGCAACGTTGCGCTGAAGATCCCGAGCGGCACGCAGTCTGGCAAAGTCTTCCGTCTGCGTGGCAAGGGCGTGAGAACGGTGCGCGACGCGCGGCCCGGGGACCTGTTTGCTGCGGTCGCGGTGGAGACGCCGGTGCACCTTACGGCCGAACAGAAGGCGCTGCTGGAGTCGTTCGACGCGTCGCTGCAATCGGGCGGCGACCGGCACAGCCCGCGCGCCGGCGGCTGGCTGGACAGCGTCAAACGTTTCTTCGAACGGCTCACCTGAAGGCGGCACCGCCATCGAAACGACCAGGATAGGGATCGCCGGCGCCGGTCGCATGGGCACGGCGCTCGCGGCCGCCGTGGAGCAGCGGGCGGATCTGTCATTGGCTGGCATCTGGACGCGCGGCGACGATCTCGCGGCGATCGTGGAACAGTCCGATGTGGTTGTCGATTTCAGCCTGCCAGAAGGGACCCTTCTGGTGCTCGCCGCTGTTGCGCGTCTGGGCAAGCCGCTGGTCTGCGGCGTCAGCGGCCTGGACGATTCGCAAATGCGGCGCCTGGACCAGGCAGCGAGCCAGGTGGCCGTCGTCTACGACCGCAACATGAGCCTCGGCATCGCGGTGCTGGAGCGGGCCGTCAGGGAGGCGGCAGAGGCGCTCGGAGCCGAATTCAGCATCGAGATCGCCGAGACCCATCATGTTCACAAGAAAGACGCGCCGTCGGGAACGGCCCTGAAGCTCGCTGAGGCTATCGCCGATGCGCGCGGCGAGACGGGTTCGGCAGGTGTGCGCTTTAACGTCGAGCGTCGCGGCGAAGTGCCTGGCGATCATGAAGTGGTCATGCAGACGGCCAACGAGCGCCTGAGCTTCGCCCACAGCGTCACGACCCGCCAGGTGTTCGTGGACGGGGCGCTGCGGGCGGCCTGCTGGGCTGTCGGCCGCGCGCCCGGCCGCTATTGCATGTCTGACGTCCTTTTCGGCCAGTAAAGCGCCTCTGCCGTCGCGATCAAAAACAGCCGTTTGATGCTGGCGAACCGTGTTCGCCTTCAGTACACTACGCCGGATCGCTGGGCGGTCAGCGAAGTCGCGAGCGGGAGGTTGTAACCTTCCGCTTTTGTGCATCTGAAACAGACGCATGCCGTGGTTTGAGCGAATGACACGGCAGACACGCTGATCCTCGTGTGGTCTGTTTTCTATATCTTCTTGATGAGGGTCGCTTTTGAGCACGCCTGCGATACTGGCACTTCAGGATGGCACCGTTTTTCACGGCAGATCCATCGGCGCCGACGGTCAGACCATAGGCGAGGTCGTATTCAATACGGCCATGACCGGGTACCAGGAGATCCTGACGGATCCGTCCTACTGCCGGCAGATCGTCACGCTGACGTACCCGCATATTGGTAATACCGGCACCAACAGCGATGACATGGAGTCGTCGAAAATTCACGCCTCCGGGCTGATTGTGCGCGACAGCACGATGGTAACCAGCAGCTGGCGTTCAGAGCGCTCTCTGGCCAGCTTCCTGCGGCAGGCCGGCACGGTCGCGATCGCCGATATCGATACCCGCAAGCTCACTCGCCTCATACGGGAAAAAGGCGCCCAGTCGGGCTGCATCATGACCGGCACCCGTCCCGCGGAACAGGCCGTCCAGCACGCGCGCAAATTCCCTGGCATCGCGGGCACCGACCTGGCGAAGTTCGTCACTACCGACAGCACCTACCAGTGGTGTCACGGCACGTCGTTCGGCCGCAAGCCACGCATCATGACGCGCCGCATCGCGCCTTATCATGTGGTTGCCTATGATTTCGGGGTCAAGCGCAACATCCTGCGGCTGCTGTCCGACCTGGATTGCCGCATGACGGTCGTCCCGGCGACCACGACGGCGGACGAGGTCGTCGCGCTGGCGCCGGACGGGGTGTTTCTGTCCAATGGCCCGGGCGACCCGGAACCCTGTGACTATGCGATCGCGGCTATCCAGGCGTTCCTCGACGCCGGCCTGCCGGTGTTCGGGATCTGTCTCGGTCATCAGTTGCTGGCACTGGCGGCGGGCGCCAAGACCGAGAAGATGAAATTCGGCCACCACGGCGCCAACCATCCGGTACAGGACCTTGCCACCGGGCAGGTCCTGATAACGAGCCAGAACCATGGCTTTGCGGTCGACGAGTCGTCGTTGCCCGACAACGTCAAGCCCACGCATCGGTCGCTGTTCGATGGCACCCTGCAGGGCATCGAGATCAAGGACAAACCGGCCTTCAGTTTCCAGGGACACCCGGAGGCAAGCCCGGGCCCGCACGACCTCCTGCCGCTGTTCGAGCGCTTCATTCAGCACATGGATGTGAGCAAGCGCCGTGGCCTCAAGACGATACTTTCGAGATGAAAGTACAAGTAATTACAATGCGTTACATTGCTTTATTAATTCAATTTATTGCTTTTGTTGCGGCGATCTCCCATGCCAAAACGCAAAGACATAGAAAGTATCCTGATCATCGGCGCCGGGCCCATTGTTATCGGTCAGGCGTGCGAGTTCGACTACTCCGGAACACAGGCGTGCAAGGCGCTGCGCGAGGAGGGCTACCGCGTCATCCTCGTGAACTCGAATCCGGCGACCATCATGACCGATCCCGACATGGCCGACGCGATCTACATCGAGCCCGTGCACTGGACCGCCGTGGAGCGAATCATCGCGAAAGAGCGGCCCGATGCGCTGCTGCCGACGATGGGCGGGCAGACCGCGCTCAACTGTGCACTCGACCTGGTTCGCGAGGGCGTCCTCGAAAAATACAACGTCGAGATGATCGCGGCCTCGCGTGAAGCCATCGACATGGCCGAGGACCGCGACCTGTTTCGCCAGGCGATGGCCGAAATCGGGCTCGAGTGCCCCAGGGCCGAGATCGCACACACGCTCGAGGAGGCGCTCGAGAAGCAGCCGAACGTCGGCTTCCCGACCATCATCCGGCCGTCGTTCACGATGGGCGGCAGCGGCGGCGGCATCGCGTACAACCGCGAAGAATTCGAGCAGATCGTCGCGCACGGCCTGGAAATGTCGCCGACGACCGAAGTGCTGCTCGAGGAGTCCGTCATCGGCTGGAAAGAGTTCGAGATGGAGGTGGTTCGCGACCGCAATGACAACTGCATCATCGTCTGCTCCATCGAAAATTTCGACCCGATGGGCGTGCACACCGGCGATTCGATCACCGTGGCGCCCGCGCAGACGCTGACGGACAAGGAGTACCAGCGACTGCGCGACGCGTCGATCGACGTATTGCGCAAGATCGGCGTCGAAACCGGTGGTTCCAACGTGCAGTTTGCGATCTGCCCGGAGACCGGCCGCGTCCTGATCATCGAGATGAATCCGCGGGTGTCGCGTTCATCGGCGCTCGGCATCGAAAGCAACCGGCTTCCCGATCGCCAAGATAGCGGCCAAGCTGGCGGTCGGCTACACGCTGGACGAGCTGCAGAACGAAATCACCGGCGGCGCCACGCCCGCGTCGTTCGAGCCGACGATCGACTACGTCGTCACAAAAATTCCGCGTTTTACGTTCGAGAAATTTCCGGGTGCCAACAACCGCCTGACGACGCAAATGAAATCCGTCGGTGAAGTCATGGCAATCGGCCGCAACTTCCAGGAGTCCCTGCAAAAGGCGCTGCGTGGCCTGGAGACCGGCATTAGCGGTCTCGACGAAATTTGCGGTCCCATCGTCACCGAAGCGGATCGTGACGGTTTGCGCCAGGAGTTGCGCATGCCCGAGCGGCGATCGTTTGCTGTACATGGCCGATGCGTTGCGCCACGGGTTCTCGTACCAGGATGTCGCGGAAAACACGGGCGTCGATCCATGGTTTGTGGTGCAAATCGCCGATCTCGTGAACACCGAGTACGACATCGCTGCGGGCGGCGTGGACGGGCTGGACGAGAAGGCGCTGCGCGCCGCCAAGCGCAAGGGGTTTTCCGACGCTCGACTGGCGAAGGTGCTCGACGTTGACGAAACGGTGATTCGCTCGCGCCGCCATGAATTGGGCATTCGACCGGTCTACAAACGTGTGGACACCTGCGCCGCCGAATTTGCCACGACAACGGCCTACCTTTATTCAACCTATGACGAAGAATGCGAGGCCCTGCCGACTGACCGAGCCAAGATAATGATTCTGGGCGGCGGACCGAACCGTATCGGCCAGGGCATAGAGTTCGACTATTGCTGCGTGCATGCGGCGCTCGCGCTCAAGGAGTCGGGCTACGAGACCATCATGGTCAACTGCAACCCCGAAACAGTATCGACAGACTTCGACACCTCGGATCGCCTGTATTTCGAATCGCTGACGTTCGAAGACGTCATGGAAATTATTGACAAGGAAAAGCCCAAGGGCGTCATCGTGCAGTACGGCGGACAAACGCCGCTGAAGTTGGCGCGGGCACTCGAGGCGGCGGGTGCGCCGATTATCGGGACCTCGCCGAACTCGATTGATCTTGCGGAGGACCGCGAGCGCTTTCAGAAGCTCGTCGACGCAACTCGCCTTGCGGCAACCACCCAACCGGACGGCGCGCAGCAAGGAAGAAGCGTTGACGATGGGCTCGGATGTCGGTTATCCGCTGATCGTCCGCCCGTCCTATGTGCTGGGCGGGCGCGCCATGGAGATCGTGCACGGTGACGAGGATCTTGCCGCCTACATGGATGCGGCCATCAACGTGTCGAACGACAGTCCGGTGCTGCTCGATCGATTCCTCGATCTCGCCACCGAAGTTGATGTGGACTGCATCTGCGACGGAGAACGCGTGCTGATCGGCGGCGTCATGGAACACATCGAACAGGCGGGCGTGCATTCCGGCGACTCCGGGTGTTCGCTGCCACCTTTCAGCCTGTCGCCGGAGATACAGCGGGAACTGGTGGCCCAGGTGGTGAAGCTTGCGAAAGGGCTGAAGGTCGTTGGGTCTCATGAATACCCAATTCGCGATACAGAACAATGTCGTCTACCTGCTGGAAGTCAATCCGCGCGCCTCGCGCACCGTGCCGTTCGTGTCCAAGGCAACGGGTATGCCGCTCGCGAAGATCGCCGCGAAGGTGATGGTGGGCGAGAGCCTGGCGACGCAGGGCATAACGAACCAGATGGTGCCGGGCTATTTTTCGGTCAAAGAGTCCGTGTTTCCGTTCGTCAAGTTTCCGGGCAGCGATCCGATCCTGGGCCCGGAAATGAAGTCCACGGGCGAGGTGATGGGCGTCGGTCGCACCTTCGGCGAGGCGTATGCGAAGGCGCAGCTGGCCTCCGGGGTCATTTTGCCGCGTCAGGGCACGGCATTGCTGAGCGTGCGCGAGCGCGACAAGGAAGGCGCTATCGAGCTTGGCCGCATCCTGTCGCGGATGGGGTTTGATATCGTTGCAACGCACGGCACCGCGAACAGTCTCGCGAAGGCTGGTGTATCATGTCGTCGCGTGAACAAGGTTCGCGACGGCCGTCCGCATATCGTCGATATGATCAAGAATGGTGAGATCGATCTGATCGTCAATACAACGGAAGGAAAGCAGGCGATTACCGAGTCACGCTCGATTCGTGCCGAAGCCGTCCGTAAAGCAGTAACCTACTACACGACACTGGGTGCCGCGATCGCGACCTGCCGTGCCATCGAACATCTGGACGACGGGGAAGTGAATCGCTTGCAGGATTTGCATAACGAGGTGGTGGCATGAGCAAGGTGCCAATGACAGTACGTGGACATGAGCTTCTCCAGGGCGAACTGAAGAAGCTGAAAGGTGTCGATCGTCCGGAGGTTATCAAGGCGATCGCCGAGGCGCGTGCGCATGGCGACCTCAAGGAAAATGCGGAATATCACGCCGCAAAAGATCAGCAGGGATTTATCGAGGCCCGTATCAAGGAAATCGAGGGCAAGCTCTCCCATGTGCAGGTCATAGACGTCACGAGCATCGATGCCCGGGGCAAGGTCGTGTTCGGTTCGACGGTCGAACTGATCGATGAAGATACCGACACGAAAATTACCTACACGATTGTCGGTGACGATGAGGCCGACATAAAGAACGGCCTGATTTCCTATACCTCGCCGATCGCGCGGGCGATCATCAGCAAGAACGAGGGTGACGTTGTGGAGTTTGAGGCGCCGGGTGGCACCAAGTCCTACGAGGTCGTAAACGTTCGCTACGAGTAGGTCTGGCCTAGCGATGTATCAGGTCGGCAGGCGAATGCGTTTTTCGAGGCGTTTGTTCAGGTTCGGCCGATACAGTAGCGCCACATTGCCGATTCGAGTTACCAGGGTTGCCGCAGCAACCGAGCACAGGTTTTCGATGATCTCATCACGCGCAGTTCGATCGCCGACGCGCACCCGCACTTTGACCAGCTCATGGTGGTCCAGCGTTGACTTGTACTCAGCGAGCAACGATTCACTCAGGCCCGACTCCGCAACGATGATGACCGGTTTCAGGTCATGCCCGAGTCCACGCAGGTATTTTTTTTGTGCGGTCGTTAGTTTCATGGTGACGAAGTGTAGCAGCGCGTTCTCGCAGACGCTCGGGCCACGCGGGGCGTCCGCGTGAGCAAACCGCGTCGTGCAGCGGGCAGCTGGCGGGACCGCCAGGAGCGCGACCCGTACGTGCAACAGGCCCGCAGGGAAGGCTGGCGCTCCCGTGCCGTATTCAAGCTCCAGCAGATCGACAACAAGGAGAAGCTGCTGCGCCCGGATATGGTCTGCGTGGACCTCGGTTCGGCGCCCGGCGGCTGGAGCCAATTCGTAACGACCCGACTGAAAGGCCGGGTGCGTCTCGTTGCGGTTGATCTGTTGCCGATGGACGCCTTGCCGAACGTCGAGTTTATCCAGGGCGACTTTCAGGACGAAGCGGTGCTGACCGAGGTGATGGAGGCGACTGGCGGCGAGGGCGTGGACCTTGTAATGAGCGATATGGCCCCCAATATCAGCGGATTGAAAGCGGTGGACCAGCCGCGGGCAATGTTGCTGGCGGAGCTGGCGCTGGACGTGTCACGGCGTGTCCTGAAGCCCTCGGGAAGCCTCGTCTGCAAGGTGTTCCAGGGTGAGGGTTTTGATGCATTTCTGAGCGACGTAAGGCGCTCGTTCAAACGCGTCAAAGCCATGAAACCCAAGGCATCAAGAGCCGGCAGCCGTGAGGTTTACTTGGTAGCGAGAAACTACCGTTTGTAGTAGTGTCAAAACACCTATCCCGCCGGGCATTTCCTGGCCTCGGCATTGAACCTGCACGGAATCTAATAGTGAATGATTTAACAAAGAACATCCTGGTCTTTATCGTCATCATCGTGGTGCTGCTCTCGGTTGTGCAGGGCTTGTCCGGTGTCAGCGGTGGCCAACCCCAGAAAAAGGACTATTCGGAGTTCTTGACGCAGGTGCGATCGGGGCAGGTGGCGATAGCGGTCATCGACACGGATCAGATTCGCTTCGGTAAATCCGAACCGCTGCAGTACTACACGGTTAGCCCGGAAACCGACAACAACACGCTGATCGGGCTGCTCGACAAGAACGGCGTGACCTTTACCGGCGCCGAGAAAAAGCAGCAGAGCCTGATCGGCCAACTCCTGATCAGTTCGTTTCCTATTTTGCTGCTGATCGGTGTCTGGATCTACTTTATGCGGCAGATGCAGGGCGGCGGCGGTGGTCGCGGCGCGATGTCGTTTCGGCAAGAGCAAGGCACGGCTGCTGGGTGAGGACCAGGTCGGCATTACCTTTGCGGACGTTGCCGGTATCGACGAAGCCAAGGACGAGGTGGCGGAAATTGTCGAGTTCCTGAAGGATCCGCAGCAAGTTCCAGAGGCTGGGCGGCAAGATTCCGAAAGGCGTGTTGATGGTCGGCCCGCCCGGGCACCGGTAAGACATTGCTCGCAAGGGCGATCGCCGGCGAAGCCAAGGTGCCCGTTTTTCACATCTCCGGATCGGATTTTGTCGAGATGTTCGTCGGTGTCGGTGCGTCACGCGTGCGCGACATGTTCGACCAGGCCAAGAAAACAGGCACCTTGCATCATCTTTATCGATGAGCTCGATGCGGTCGGTCGACATCGCGGTGCCGGCCTCGGTGGCGGCCACGACGAGCGCGAGCAGACGCTGAACCAGATGCTGGTCGAGATGGACGGCTTCGAAGGCAACGAGGGCGTTATCGTCATCGCGGCGACGAACCGGCCGGACGTGCTGGATCCGGCGCTGCTGCGACCGGGCCGTTTCGATCGTCAGGTGCGTCGTGCCGTTGCCGGACATTCGTGGTCGCGAGCTGATTCTCAAGGTGCACATGCGCAAGGTACCGCTGAGTGACGATGTCCGGCCGAGTCTGATTGCTCGTGGAACGCCCGGGTTTTCCGGCGCCGATCTTGCCAACCTGGTGAACGAGGCGGCGCTGTTTGCGGCGCGCTCGAACAAGCGCGTTGTCAGCATGGACGAGTTCGAGAAGGCCAAAGACAAAATAATGATGGGCGCCGAGCGGCGCTCGATGGTGATGAGCGAGAAAGAAAAGCTCAACACCGCCTACCACGAGGCCGGGCATGCAATCGTCGGCTATCTCGTGCCGGAACATGACCCGGTCTACAAAGTGACGATCATTCCGCGCGGACGGGCGCTCGGCGTGACGATGTACCTGCCGGAGGAGGACCGTTACAGCATGTCGAAGCAACGCCTCGAAAGCAGTATTTCCAGCCTGTTTGGCGGCCGTATCGCTGAAGAGATGATCAACGGCGCCGGCGGCGTAACGACGGGCGCCTCAAACGACATTGAGCGCGCAACCGAGATCGCCCGCAACATGGTCACCAAGTGGGGGCTGTCAGACCGCCTGGGGCCGCTGACCTACAGTGAAGACGATGGCGAGGTTTTCCTCGGCCGTTCGGTGACGCAGCACAAGCAGGTGTCTGACGATACGGCGCATGCCATTGACGAAGAGGTGCGCCGCATCATCGACAGCAACTACGAGCGTGCGAGAACGTTGCTGAAGGAAAATATCGACAAGCTGCATGCCATGGCCAATGCGCTGGTCAAGTACGAGACCATTGGCGACACCCAGATCAAAGACATCATGGAGGGCAGGGAGCCGCAGCCGCCGGAGGACTGGGATGACACGATCGAGCCGACGAAACCCGACGATGGTTCGGCGACACCCGAGTCTGACTCTACCGGGACGATAGGCGGGCCGGCCAGCGAACACTAGCGCACCGGCCTGTTTGAGGCCTGCCGGGCGCGCGTGCCCTGATAGTGAAACAAGCATGAAAAACGAGTTGCGCCTGGGTTCCTTGTGCCTTCCGCGCCCTGCCGTCATGGGCATTCTCAATGTAACGCCCGACTCGTTCTCCGATGGCGGGCGCTACGTCAATCCACAGATTGCCCTGCGCCAGGCGGCGACAATGCTCGAGGACGGGGCATCCATCATTGACATCGGGGGCGAATCCACCCGACCGGGTGCCGGCGCAATCGGTACGCAAGAGGAGCTCGATCGCGTCGTGCCGGTGATCGAATCGATCAGGGCCATTAGCGATGCGGCTATCTCCGTAGACACCAGCAAACCCGCCGTCATGCGTGCGGCCGTGGCGGCCGGCGCTTCCATGATCAACGACGTCCTTGCGCTGCAGGCCGACGGCGCGCTCGAGGTTGCCGCCGAGCTCGGGGTGCCGGTCTGCCTGATGCATATGCGGGGCTTGCCCCGGACCATGCAGCACGACCCGCAATATGACGATGTTGTAGCGGAAGTGGCGTCGTTTCTCGAAAGCCGCATCGACGCGTGCGTGGCCGCGGGCCTCGCCAGGGAGCTCATCGTGATCGACCCGGGTTTCGGCTTTGGCAAGACGCACCGTCACAATGTCGAATTGCTGGCAAATCTGCGACAATTGCGCGTCCGTGATCGTCCGCTTCTCGTGGGTGTTTCACGGAAATCAACGTTGGGTGAAATAACGAACAGGAACGTCGACGAACGAATGCCGGCCAGTTTGGCTGCGGCCGTCGTTGCCGTGATGCAGGGGGCAGACATAATCCGCGCGCATGATGTATCGGCAACCGTGGACGCCCTGAAAGTTGCCCGGGCAGTGCTGGAGACAGGCGAACAGCGATGAGTAAAAAGTACTTCGGAACGGACGGCGTGCGCGGCAAAGTCGGCGACGACCCGATGACGGCGGACTTCGCCATGCGGCTGGCGAGCGCCGCGGCGCAGGTACTGGTGCCAACGGGCGGGACCGTGGTGATCGGCAAGGACACGCGCCTGTCCGGTTACATGTTCGAATCCGCGCTGGAGGCAGGTTTCGTCGCCGCTGGCGCCGATGTGCTGTTGCTCGGTCCGTTGCCGACTCCGGGCATCGCCCGCCTGACCCAGGAGTTCCAGGCCGATCTCGGCGTGGTTATCAGCGCCTCTCACAATCCGTACTACGACAATGGCATCAAGTTTTTCGACAGCTCCGGATCGAAGCTGACGGACGAGGATTGAGCACAAGATCGAGGAGCACCTGAAGAACCGGGCGATAACACTGGAATCCCAGGCCCTGGGCAAAGCCAAGCGCATCGACACGGCGCGCACCCGCTACCAGGACTTCTGCACGTCCACCATGCCCAAGGGCATGACGCTGGAAGGACTGAAGATCGTGTTCGATGGCGCCAACGGTGCCGGCTACAAGGTCGGGCCGCGTGCGCTGGCGGCGCTCGGCGCCGAAGTCATCCCGATTGGCTGCTCGCCGAACGGCCGCAACATCAATGACGGCTGCGGTTCGATGGCGCCGGATCTGTCTGCAGCTGACCGTTCCGGCCGTGCGCGCCAGCGTCGGCGTGGCCCTGGACGGCGATGGCGATCGCCTGGTCATGGTCGACGAGAACGGCGGTCTTGTGGATGGCGACCAGTTGCTCTACGTGCTGGCCACGGCGCGTCACGAAAAAGGCGAGCTCAAGGGGCCTGTTGTTGGAACGGTGATGAGCAACCTCGGCCTCGAGCATGCGCTGAACGCCCGCAACATCGAATTTCGTCGCGCCAGCGTCGGCGATCGCTACGTGCTTGAGACGCTGCGGGATTGCGGTGGTGTGCTGGGCGGTGAAACCTCGGGCCATATGCTGGTCCTCGACAAGACGACCACCGGCGACGGCCTGGTCTGCGCACTGCAGATTCTCGCGATCATGAAAGAGACCGGCAAACCGCTCTCGGAGCTGGTCGCCGGGATGCCGAAGTACCCGCAAACGATGGTCAATGTGCAGGACAGAGAAGCGCCTCGATCCCTCCGCGTCGGCCGCGATACAGGATGCGGTTGCGACAGCAGAGGGCGAGCTGGCCGACAAAGGCCGGGTCGTGCTGCGGGCATCGGGCACAGAGCCCGTAATTCGCGTCATGGTGGAGGGCCAGGACGAGGAGCAAGTGCTCGCGCTTGCAAATCGGCTGGCGAAGGTCGTTGCCGAGGCGGCTGCCTGAGCGAGGGGTTTACGTTGATTTGCCGGGTTAGCCCCGGTATCCTTCGCGCCCTTTACGCCTTTGGAAACACAGACATGCGCGAATTCCTGGTCGCCGGAAACTGGAAGATGAACGGCAGCAGTGCGGCCAATACGGCGCTGCTCGACGGGCATTGTCGCAGGTGTTCCCGCCGGTAGTGGCTTCCGTCTCCTGGTTTGCCCGCCGTTTCCCTACCTGGCCGCCGCGGCAGCAGCAGCTCAAGGGGTCCGCTGTCAAGGTTGGCGCTCAAAACGTGTCGGAGCACGACGTCCGGGGCGTATACGGGCGAGGTATCGCCCGGCATGCTCAGCGATATCGGCTGCGAGTACGTTATTGTCGGCCATTCGGAGCGACGCGCGCTGTATGGCGAGTCCAGCGCACACGTTGCGGCGAAATTCATGGCCGCACAGGCGGCCGGTGTTACACCGATACTGTGCGTCGGTGAGACGCTTGGCGAGCGCGAGGCAGGGACGACCGAGGCCGTTATCAACGGCCAGCTGGATGCGGTCGTCGATGCCGCCGGCATTGCGGCCTTTGCGAGCGCCGTCGTTGCCTATGAGCCCGTATGGGCGATCGGCACCGGCATGACGGCATCGCCAGAGCAGGCACAGGACGTTCACAAGCATATTCGTGCACGGCTTGCCAAATGGATGCCGGCATCGCCGGCGAGTTACAGATACTGTACGGCGGCAGCATGAAAGGCGACAATGCGGCGGGCCTGTTGGCCATGCCGGATATCGATGGTGGCCTGATTGGCGGCGCATCGTTAAAAGCGCAGGATTTCCTGGCGATTGCCGCGGCGGCAGCCAAGGCCTGAATTTTACGTTGAGACTACAATGGATACTTTACAAAAAACGGTTCTGATCGCACATACGCTGATCGCCCTGTTAATCATCGTGCTGGTGCTGCTGCAGCGCGGCAAGGGTGCCGATGCCGGTGCCGGCTTTCGGCGCTGGCGCCTCGGGTACCGTATTTGGTGCCCGCGGCTCGAGCAGCTTCTTTTCACGCGCGACGGCGGTTTGCGCCACGGCATTCTTTGTCAGCAGCCTGACGCTGGCCTACCTCAGCAGCCGTGACGCCGCGGCGCCTTCGAGCCTGCTCGAGAATGCGCCGCTGGTTGAGACGGAAGCGGAAACGGTTCCGGAACTGCAGCGAGGACATGCCGGTGTCGGACCTGCCTTCGCTGGAGGCGACTGAGGATGTACTGGATCTGCCGGCGATCGAAGAGCCCGACGCAGCGGGCCAGTAGCAGGACTGAAGTTTCGAACAGGCTCTGGTGGTGGAATTGGTAGACACGCTGTCTTGAGGGGGCAGTGGCGCGAGCCGTGCGAGTTCGAGTCTCGCCCAGAGCACCAATTTAGGGTCGGCCTGACGTTGCACCTCGACGGCAGGTCGACTTATTCGCAAAGTCGCAGACCCTCGCTTGCCTGAAAACGTAACAATCCCGATATGGGGTGTATTCCGGGCTTCTGACACTGATACAATCTCGCGCTGGTTTCGGCGCGAATCTGGTCGCCGTTTTAGCGGACGAGCATGCTACAGGAATACTTTCCAATACTGATTTTTCTCGGGGTTGCTACCGGCATTGGCATCGTGCTGCTGACGCTCGGATTCCTGATCGGTCAGGGTCAGAAAGACGCGGAGAAACTCTCGCCCTACGAGTGCGGCTTCGACGCGTTCGACGATTCGAGGATGAAGTTCGACGTTCGCTACTACCTTGTCGCGATCCTGTTCATTATTTTCGACCTGGAAATCGCTTTCCTGTTTCCCTGGGCCGTTTCGCTCGACTCAGTGGGCAAATTTGGCCTGCTCGCGATGGCATTGTTCCTTGCGATTCTGGTCGTCGGTTTTATCTACGAATGGAAGAAAGGGGCGCTCGAGTGGGACTAGCAGAAGCTGAAACGACGGCGACCGCCAGCGACGATGCCGAAGCGGCGGGCGGCAGCCTGCAGGAAAAAGGCTTTGTCGTCACCAATGTGGACGCGGTCATGAACTGGGCGCGCACCGGGTCACTCTGGCCCATGACGTTCGGCCTTGCCTGTTGCGCGGTGGAGATGATGCAGGCGGGCGCGGCGCGCTACGATCTCGATCGTTTCGGCATTATCTTCAGGCCGAGCCCGCGGCAGTCGGACTGCATGATCGTTGCCGGCACCCTGACCAATAAAATGGCACCGCCGTTACGGAAGGTGTACGACCAGATGCCGGAGCCCCGCTGGGTCGTCTCGATGGGATCGTGCGCCAATGGCGGCGGCTATTATCACTACTCGTATTCTGTTGTCCGTGGCTGTGATCGCATCGTGCCGGTCGATGTTTATGTGCCCGGTTGTCCGCCGACGGCGGAGGCACTGATTTACGGGTTGATCCAGCTGCAGAAAAAAATTCGCCGCACCAGCACGATAGCCCGATAAAGCGGGACCAAGCAGCCGAATGAACGAGCGATACGAGAAACTTGCGGGCAACCTGGAGCAGCGCTTTGGCGAGCAACTGCGGCGCGTGCCCTCGACTTGTGCGGAGTTGACCTACGAACTCGACAAAGACGATCTGATCGAGGTTGGCACCGCACTGCGGAATGAGGCTGACTTTGGCTTCGAAATGCTGATGGATGTGTGTGGCGTCGACTACCTCAATTACGGCAGCGACGAGTGGAAGACGACGGACGCGACGGATTCGGGTTTTAGTCGTGGTGTGCAGCGAGACAACGTTATTCTGGACGAGGCGGATGAGTTCGATCCACGCCGTTTTGCCGTCGTCTATCACCTGCTGTCTTTGCAGCATAACTTTCGCCTTCGCTTGCGCGTTTATACGGGCACAGGCAATCCGCCGATTATCCGCTCCGTTGTCGATATCTGGAACGGAGCCAACTGGTTCGAACGCGAGGTCTTCGACCTGTACGGTGTGCTCTTCGACGGTCACCCGGATTTGCGGCGCATTCTTACCGACTACGGGTTTATCGGTCACCCTTTCCGCAAGGATTTTCCGCTCATGGGCTCGGTAGAAGTGGCTTACGATGCGGAGCAGGGCCGTGTCGTCTATACACCGGTCAGCATCGAGGAGCGCACGCTGGTGCCACGGGTTATTCGCGACGACAACCGCTACTCGGCCGACCTGAAGGATGCCAACGATGGCTGAGATCCAGAGTTACACGATGAACTTCGGGCCGCAGCATCCTGCCGCGCACGGCGTCTTGCGCCTGGTGCTGGAAATCGAGGGCGAGACCATCCAGAAAGCCGATCCGCATATCGGTCTGTTGCATCGTGCGACCGAAAAACTCGCGGAGAGCAAGCCCTACAACCAGAGCATCGGCTACATGGATCGCCTCGACTATGTATCGATGATGTGCAACGAACATGCCTACGTCATGGCGATCGAGAAGCTGCTCGGCGTAGAGGTTCCGATACGCGCCCAGTACATTCGCGTCATGTTCGACGAGATCACGCGCATCCTTAATCACCTGATGTGGCTCGGTGCGCACGGTCTCGACATTGGCGCTATGACGGTGTTCCTGTACTGCTTCCGCGAGCGGGAAGACCTCATGGATTGCTACGAGGCGGTGTCCGGCACGCGCATGCATGCGACCTACTATCGCCCGGGCGGCGTCTATCGGGATTTGCCGGAGACGATGCCCAAATACCAGGAGTCGAAATTTCGCGACCAGAAGGCGCTGGATCGCATGAACGCGAACCGTGAGGGTTCAATGCTTGATTTTATCGAGTCGTTCACGGATCGATTCCCCGGCTGCGTTGATGAGTACGAAACGCTGCTCACCGATAACCGTATCTGGAAGCAGCGTACCGTAAATATCGCGGTTGTAACGCCAGAACGCGCGATGCAACTGGGGTTCTCGGGGCCGATGCTGCGCGGCTCCGGTGTCGAATGGGACCTGCGCAAGAAACAACCGTATGAAGTGTATGACCAGATCGACTTCGATATTCCGGTTGGCGTCAACGGCGACTGTTACGACCGTTATCTCGTGCGTGTCGAGGAGATGCGCCAGTCAAATCGCATCATTCGGCAGTGCGTTGAGTGGCTGCGCAAGAACCCGGGCCCGGTGATCGCTGAACGATCACAAAGTCACGCCGCCGAGCCGCATCGAAATGAAGGACGACATGGAGTCGCTCGATTCATCATTTCAAATTGTTCACAGAAGGCTACTGCGTGCCGGAGGGCGAGGCTTATGCCGCCGTCGAGCACCCGAAGGGTGAGTTCGGTGTCTACATGATCTCGGACGGTGCCAACAAGCCGTATCGGGTCAAGATCCGTGCAGCCGGGTTTTGCGCATCTATCGGCGATGTCGGAAATGGTGGAAGGCCATATGCTGGCGGATGTGGTTGCTGTAATCGGTACGCAGGACATTGTGTTCGGAGAAGTCGACCGATGACGTTACGACTCTCTGTCAAAGCATGTCAAAAAGTGAAATTGATCGACTGGAAGACCCGTTTCCCCGCGAAGGTCGGCAGCGGTCCGCTGTAATCAGCGCACTGCATGCCGTGCAGCACGAGAATCACGGCTACCTGACTGCTGAACAAATGAATGCCGTTGCCGAATACCTCGAGTTACCGGCGATCCAGGTGTACGAGGTTGCGACGTTTTACTCGATGTTCCAGACCCGCGAAGTGGGTCGCAACGAAGTGGCTATCTGCACGAATGTTTCGTGCATGTTGCGTGGCGCAGAAGACATTGTTGACGCATGTCGAGAAGCGACTTGGCGTGAAGCTGGGTGAGAGCTCAGAGGACGGTCGAATTTTCCTGAAGAAAGAAGAAGAGTGTGTGGCGGCATGCTGCGGTGCGCCGGTCATGATGGTGAATCATAAATACTATGAAAACCTGACAACCGAGCAGGTCGACGAGATTCTTGAGGGGCTTGAGTGATGGCCTTTGAGCAGAACCTTGTTTGCTTTAATACGCTGGGCTCCGAGGAGTCCTGGTCGCTTGCCACCTATGAAAAGCACGATGGCTACGCGGCCTGGCGCCGGGTGCTCGCCGGCGAACTGACGCCGGCTGCGATTATTGACGAGGTTAAAGCCTCCGGGCTCCGAGGCCGTGGCGGCGCCGGTTTTCCGACCGGCCTGAAATGGAGCTTCATGCCACGTGACGCCGACGTGCAGAAATACCTGGTGTGCAACTCCGACGAGAGCGAGCCGGGTACCTGCCATGATCGTGACGTGCTGCGGTACAACCCGCACGCGCTGGTCGAGGGCATGGCCATCGCGGCGTACGCGATGGGAGCGACGGTCGCCTACAACTACATACGCGGGGAATTCCTCGATGAGCCCGTGCCGCGTTTCGAGGCGGCGGTCAAAGAGGCCTACGATGCCGGCCTCATTGGCAAGAACATAAAGGGGTCCGGCATCGACTTCGATCTCTACACGTTTGTCGGCGCCGGTGCCTATATTTGCGGCGAAGAGACCGCGTTGCTCGAGTCCCTGGAGGGCAAGCAGGGTCGTCCTCGTTTCAAACCGCCTTTTCCAGCCAATTTCGGCCTGTACGGCAAGCCGACCACGATCAACAATACCCAGAGTCTTGCCAGCGTTCCGGCCATTCTTCGCAACGGTGCCGCCTGGTTCGCCGGTCTCGGTCCGGAAGGCTCGGGCGGCACGGCGCTGTTTTCCGTTTCCGGCCACGTCGAGAAACCCGGTAACTACGAGCTGCCGATGGGCATTCCCTTTAAAGTGCTTCTCGAGGATATCTGCGGCGGCGTTCTTGGCGGCCGTAAGCTAAAGGCTGTTATTCCCGGCGGATCGTCCTGCAAGGTGCTGCCAGCCGACATCATCATGGACTGCACGATGGACTACAACTCGCTGCAGCAGGCGGGCTCGTCGTTTGGCACGGGTGCGGTCATGGTAATGGATGAAACCACCTGCATGGTCAGCGTGCTGCGTCGCATCTCGCGCTTTTACATGGCGGAGTCCTGCGGCCAATGCACCCCGTGTCGTGAAGGCACCGGCTGGTTGTATCGCATGCTGACACGCATCCTGGAGGGCCGCGGTGAGGAGGCCGATCTTCTGAAGCTGGTGGACGTTGCCAACAAGATCGAGGGCCACACCATTTGTGCGCTGGGCGATGCTGCGGCCTGGCCCGTGCAGAGTTTCCTGAACCATTACCACCATGAGTTTGAATACATGGTCCGCAACGAAGGGCGAAGCATCGTCGACGTGCAGTCCGAGGCGGCGGCGTAACGACTATGAGCGACGATATTGTCAACATCGAGGTCGATGGCAAGCCGGTCGAGGCGCGCAAGGGCCAGATGATCATCGAGGCCACGGATCTAGTCGGCGCGTACGTGCCGCGGTTTTGTTATCACGAGAAACTCAGCGTTGCGGCCAACTGCCGCATGTGCCTGATCGAGGTGGAGAAAGCGCCGAAGCCGATTCCAGCATGCGCGACCCCCGTCGGTGAAGGCATGAAGATCTTTACGAAATCGCCCAAAGCGATTGCGGCGCAAAAAGCGACGATGGAATTCCTGCTGATCAATCATCCGCTCGACTGTCCCATTTGTGACCAGGGCGGCGAATGCGAACTGCAGGATCTCGCGATGGGCTACGGTCGTGACGTATCGCGCTACAACGACCGGAAACGCGTTGTAAAAGACAAGGATATCGGGCCGCTGGTGTCCACGGACATGACGCGCTGCATCCATTGCACCCGCTGCGTTCGTTTCGGTGAAGAAATCACCGGTAAGCCGCAGCTGGGGACCACCGGTCGCGGTGAGACCATGGAGATCAGCACCTATGTCGCGCAAAGTGTCGACCATGAAATGTCGGCGAACATCATCGACCTTTGCCCGGTGGGTGCACTAAACAACAAGCCGTATCGATACAGCGCGCGGGCCTGGGAGATGGTGCAGCGGGCAACGGTGTCGCCACATGACTGTGTCGGCTCCAACCTGTTTGTCCACACGCTGCGCGGCACGGTCAAGCGCGTAGTGCCGCGTGTGAATGAGGCCATCAATGAAACCTGGCTCGCCGACCGTGATCGCTTCAGTTACGAGGCCATTTACAGTGCCGATCGACTGGCGCAGCCGCGCATAAAAGAACACGGCGAGTGGCGTGATATCAGCTGGGACGACGCATTGGCGAGCGCGGCCGACGCCTTTACAAAAGCCGATGCCGAAAAGATTGGCCTGATTGCCTCTCCGGCGGCCACCGTCGAGGAAGCGCACCTGCTGGCGCAGCTCGCCGATCACCTGGGCACCGCCAACATCGATCATCGCATCGCGCGTCGGGATGTGTCCGACCAGGATGACGACCCGATTTACCCGTCGCTCGGATGCCCTATTGCGGACATCGAGACGCAGGAGTCGATTCTTGTGATCGGCTCCAATGTCCGTGCCGAGGCACCCATCATCGCGCACCGTTTGCGCAAGGCGGCGCTGTCCGGGGCGAGCATAAGCTTCGTTAACAACACGGCGTACGACTACTTTTTCGATATTGCCGACTACGTCGAAGGTGAAGGGCTGGTGCAGTCGCTTGCCGGGATTGCAGTTGCGGCCGCCGCTGGTGGCAAATTGCCGGGTCCGGTTGCCGCGCTGTGTGACGGCGTGACACCGAGCGCCGCGCACAAGCGTATTGCGAAATCACTGATGGACGCGCAGTCGGCGCTGGTGTTGTCAGGCAATATCGCCGGGCGCCACCGCTCGTACACCGCGGTTCGTGCTCTTGCTTCGTACATAGCTGACCTGACGGGCGCGACATTCGGCGGCCTGTCGGAAGGCCCCAACAGCGCCGGAGCCTGTCTCGCCGGCGTATTGCCGCACCGCAAGCAAGGCGGCGAGAATCGCGACTCGGTCGGTCTTGATGTTGCGTCGATGCTGGCGGGCAAGATGGATGCTGTGTTGTTGGTCAACGTTGAACCTGACGCTGACCTGCACGCGGTGAGAAACGCGGTGAAAAGGCTCTCCAAGCAGAAGTTTGTCGTGGCCCTGACGCCGTTTGTGTCGGACGCCTTGCTCGAGTGCGCAGATCTGCTGTTGCCAACCGGCACGTTTGCCGAAACGTCAGGAACCTACATCAATATTGAAGGCGCGTGGCAGAGCTTTGCCGGAGTCGCCAACCCGGTGGCGGAGTCACGCCCGACGTGGAAGGTTCTGCGCGTTATCGGCAATCTCGTCGATGCGCCGGGTTTCGAGTACGTCACGAGCGAGGACGTTCTGGAGGAGTTCCGGGCGCAGCTTGGTGAGGTGTCGACCAGCAACGTGTACGAAGGCACGGGCCGCATTGCGAAGCCGAACGGCGAAGATTCGCCCACTGATGAGATCGATGTGCCCTTGTACTCGGTTGATGCGATGGTGCGCCGCGCGCAGGCACTGCAATTAACGGAAGAGGCGCGTCGAGCGTCATCCGAAGGCAGCGATTCGTAATGGAGTGGATTACGAACAGCTGGAACGCCCTGCCGCCGACGGTCCAGTACCTCACGGTAACGACCTGGAAAATCCTGTTCGTGACGATTGGTGTGATTCTGATCGTCGCCTTTTCGACTTACTTCGAGCGCAAGGTTATCGGCAGCATGCAGTCCCGCGTTGGCCCCAATCGTGTGGGTCCGATGGGGCTACTGCAGCCGTTTGCGGATGTCATAAAGTTGCTTGTCAAAGAGGTGATCGTTCCCTCGCAGTCGAGCAGGTTCCTGTTTGTTATTGCGCCGCTGCTGTCGCTGACACCGGCATTGGCCACCTGGGCGGTGATACCCCTGAACGACTGGTACGTCATTGCCGACATCAATGCGGGGCTGTTGTATGTGCTTGCACTGACGTCGGTCGGCGTTTACGGCGTTATCCTCGCCGGTTGGGCAACCAACTCAAAGTACGCATTGCTGGGCGCCATGCGCTCTGCCGCGCAGATCGTTGCCTATGAGATTGCCATGGGTTTCGCATTAGTTGGCGTACTGATGGCGGCCGGCAGCCTCAATTTGGGGGCTATTGTGGATGCGCAGGCGGGCGGTGTCGGTCAGTGGTTCTTGTGGCCATTGTTGCCGCTGTTCGTTGTCTACTGGGTATCGGGTGTTGCCGAGACCAATCGCGCGCCGTTCGACGTCGCCGAGGGCGAGTCCGAAATTGTCGCTGGCTTTCACGTCGAGTACTCGGGCGTCGCGTTCGCGGTATTTTTCCTCGCGGAATACGCCAACATGGTGCTTATTTCGACGCTGACAGCGATTTTCTTCTGGGGCGGTTGGGCGTCGCCCCTGGAAGGATTTGCCGTTTTCGAGGCGTTCCATGACCTGCCCGCGATAGGCTGGTTTTTCGGCGGCGGTTTCCCTTGGCTATTTATCAAGATGGCCTTCTTTATGTATGTCTTCTTCTGGTTTCGGGCGACCTTTCCACGCTACCGCTATGACCAGATCATGCGGCTTGGCTGGAAAGTGTTTATCCCTGTCACCATCGTGTGGATAGGTGTCGAAGGCGTCATGGCCTGGTTTGAGATCGGTCCGTGGTCCGGACTGAGCGGGTAGGCAAACGACTATGAATCGAGCAATCAGTTACCTCAAAACTTTCGCGTTATGGGAGCTCCTCCAGGGCCTTTCCGTGACCGGGCGCAATTTCTTCAAGACAGGCGTGACGCTCGAGTACCCGGAAGAAAAGACGCCGCAGTCACACCGGTTCCGGGGCTTGCATGCGTTGCGACGTTACCCGAACGGCGAGGAGCGCTGCATTGCCTGCAAGCTCTGCGAAGCGGTCTGTCCGGCGTTGGCGATTACCATCGAATCCGAGGTCGGTGAAGACGGCACCCGCAGGACATCACGCTACGACATTGACCTTTTTAAATGCATTTATTGCGGCTTCTGCGAAGAGGCTTGCCCGGTCGATGCGATCGTCGAGACGCGCCTCCACGAGTACCACATGGAGGCGCCCGGTGAGAACATCATGACCAAGGACAAGCTGCTCGCCGTGGGCGACAAGTACGACACGATGATATCGGCGGACAAGGCCGCGGACGCGAAGTACCGATAAGGCACAATAAAAGCAGGACCCGGGGAGATCCATGCTGTTTCACTCAATTTTGTTTTACGTTTTTGCGGCGATCATGTTTGGCGCCGCGCTTGGCGTAATCTTTTCCCGAAACCCGGTGCACTCGGTCATGTTCCTGGTGCTGACCTTTTTTAATGCCGCCATTCTCTGGCTGCTGGCCGAAGCCGAGTTCCTGGCGATCGTGCTGGTGCTCGTCTATGTCGGCGCGGTCATGGTGTTGTTCCTGTTCGTCGTCATGATGCTGGACGTCGATGTCGAAGCTGCAAAGCGGGGCCTCACGCGTTTCGCGCCGCTCGGCATCGGCATCGCGCTGCTTATGGCGATCGAGCTCATACAGGTGATCTGGCTGCGCGGCCGTATTGGCGATGCCGCTGCCGGTTTTGCCGCGACACCGGAGGGTTACAGCAACACCAAGGCGCTGGGAGCCGTGCTCTACACGGAGCATGTCTACGCGTTCGAAATAGCCGCCGTCATTTTGCTGCTGGCTATCGTTGCGGCGATTACGCTGACGATGCGCAAGCGGCCGGGCCTTAAAGTCCAGGATATTGCGGCGCAGGTGGCGGTGCGCGCGAAGGACCGTGTCCGCATTGTGAAGATGGACTGCGGAGAAAAAGTCGTGATCGGCCTGCAGCATTACCTCGTGGTATCGGCGATGCTGTTCGTGCTGAGTCTTGCCGGCATCATTCTGAATCGTCGCAACCTGATACTGCTGTTGATGTGCATCGAGCTTATGCTGCTGGCGGTGAATTTCAATTTCATCGCGTTTTCGCGCCACCTTGGGGATGAAACGGGCCAGGTTTTCGTGTTCTTTATTCTCACTGTCGCTGCGGCGGAGGCGGCAATCGGCCTTGCGATCCTGGTCGTCCTGTTCCGTAACCGGCGATCCATCGCCGTTCAAGAACTCAATACGTTGAAGGGTTGATATGTACGAGTACTACCTGACAATCGTATTGGCGCCGCTCGCGGCGGCGCTTATTGCAGGTCTTGCCGGCAAGCAAATCGGCCGCGCTGGTGCGCACTGGGTGACGATAATCGGCGTTGGTGTTTCCTGCGCGCTGTCGTTACTGGTGTTTCAGAAAATGTTCTGGGGCGGGGCAGGGCCCGAAAACATCAGCGTGTATACCTGGGCCGTCACCGATGGCTTGCGCATGGAGGTCGGTTTCCTCGTTGACCGGCTGACCGCACTCATGATGTGTGTGGTCACTTTCGTGTCGCTGATGGTGCACGTCTATACGATCGGCTACATGCACGATGACCCGGGCTATCAGCGCTTCTTCAGCTTTATCTCGCTGTTCACGTTTGCCATGTTGATGCTGGTCATGTCCAACAACTTCCTGCAGCTGTTCTTTGGCTGGGAGGCGGTCGGACTGGTGTCGTATTTGCTGATCGGTTTCTGGTTCAAGCGGGAATCGGCGATCTTTGCGAACCTGAAAGCGTTTCTCGTTAACCGCGTCGGCGATTTCGGCTTCATTCTCGGCATCGCCGGCGTCGTGATGTATACCGGATCGCTCGATTACGCCACGGTGTTTGCCGGTGCCGAGGGCATCGCCGCGCAGAGTATCCAGGTGCTGCCGGGCGATCCCTGGAACGCGATGACGCTGGTGTGCATCCTGCTCTTTATCGGCGCCATGGGTAAATCGGCACAGGCGCCGCTGCACGTGTGGCTGCCGGACTCGATGGAAGGCCCGACGCCAATTTCCGCACTCATCCACGCGGCGACCATGGTGACGGCCGGTATCTTCATGGTGGCGCGCATGTCGCCGCTGTTCGAGTTGTCGACAACGGCGCTCGCGGTGGTCATCGTGATCGGTTCGATCACGGCGTTCTTCATGGGCCTGCTGGGCATCGTGCAGAACGACATCAAGCGCGTGGTCGCGTATTCGACCCTGTCACAGCTCGGCTACATGACGGTGGCGCTGGGTGCCTCGGCCTACAGCGCGGCGATCTTCCACCTGATGACGCATGCGTTCTTTAAAGCGCTGCTGTTCCTGGCGGCAGGCTCGGTCATTATCGCGATGCACCATGAGCAGGACATTCGCAAAATGGGCGGCATCAGGAAATACATGCCGATAACCTACTGGACTGCCCTGGTTGGTTCGCTGGCATTGATCGGCTTCCCGGGCACCAGCGGCTTTTTCTCGAAGGACCTGCTTATTGAGGCGGTTAAGGAATCCCACTGGCACGGGCAGGGCGCCGTGTACTGGATTGCTTACCTGAGTGTGCTGCTCGGCGTGTTCGTGACGGCCCTGTATTCCTTCCGCATGTTCTTTCTTGTGTTCCACGGCAAAGAACGCATGGACAAGGAAACGAAATCGCACCTGCACGAATCACCGGCGGTGGTCTGGGTGCCGCTGGTCATGCTGGCCATACCGTCGGCCGTGATTGGCTGGGTCACCGCGGGTCCCGTGCTGTTCGGCGACTACTTCGGGGACGCGATCTTTGTTACCTCCGCACACGATGTGCTGGCTCACATGGACGAGACGATCTGGCACGGTAGCCTCGCTTTGTTCACGCATTCGGTCATGACACCGGTGTTCTGGCTTGCTGCAGCCGGCGTTTTCGCCGCCTGGTTCCTGTACCTCCGCCGCCCGGATATTCCGGAGAGCCTCATGAACAGGCTGTCCGGTCTCTACACCGTGCTGGATCGCAAATATTACTTCGATGACCTGTACATCAAGGGCTTCGCCGCCGGAGGGCGTTCTATCGGTCAGTTCCTCTGGCAGAAGGGCGATCAGCTCATTATCGACGGCATGATGGTCAACGGCACGGCGAGGAGTGTAGGGCGCCTTGCCGGGGTCATGCGCCACTTGCAGACCGGTTACCTCTACACCTACGCTTTTGCGATGATCATCGGGCTGACGATATTGCTCGGCTGGCTCATCTGGCTGAGGTAAGAACCGGTGCTGACAAACTATCTTCTGAGTACCCTGGTCTGGCTGCCGATTGTTGGTGGCATTGCACTGCTGGTTATTGGTGACGGCGGCAACGCGCGCTCATCGTCAGCCAGCCTGATGCGCGTGGTCGCGCTGGCCGCCACGGTCGCGACGTTCCTGCTAAGCGTCGGTCTCTACGCCGGATTCGACAACGCCGCCACCGGCATGCAGTTCGTCGAGCGGGTGGAGTGGGTGGCGTCGCTTGGTGCCTATTACTACCTCGGGGTTGACGGTTTGTCCGCGCCGCTAATCCTGCTGACGACGTTTATCACGCCGCTCGTCGTCATCGCCGGCTGGGACTCGATCAGCAATCGCCCCGCGCAGTACTTCGCCGCGTTCCTGATACTCGAGGGCCTGATGATCGGCGTGTTCGCGGCGCTCGATGGCCTGCTGTTCTACGTTTTCTGGGAAGCCATGCTGATCCCGATGTTCCTGATCATCGGCGTCTGGGGTGGCGAGCGGCGCGTCTACGCAACGCTCAAGTTCTTCCTGTACACGTTCCTCGGTTCGGTCCTGATGCTGGTCGCGTTCATCTACCTGTACCTGCAGACCGGCAGCTTCGACCTGCTTGGCTTTATGAACGTGCCGCTGGGTCTCGGGGCCCAGAAGCTGATCTTCATCGCGTTCCTGCTGGCCTTCGCCGTCAAGGTGCCGATGTGGCCGGTGCACACCTGGTTGCCGGATGCGCACGTCGAGGCGCCGACCGGCGGGTCCGTGATCCTGGCGGCCATCATGCTGAAGATGGGTGGCTACGGCTTCGTGCGCCTGTCGCTGCCGATCGTGCCGGATGGCAGCGCCTACTTTTCCGGCATGATGATCGCGCTTTCGCTGATCGCCATCGTCTATATCGGCTTCGTTGCGTTGATGCAGCAGGACATGAAAAAGCTCATTGCCTATTCGTCGATTGCGCACATGGGCTTTGTGACGCTGGGCATGTTCCTGCTGTGGCGGATCGTGTCGGAGACCGGCGCGGGTCTCGGCATGACCGGTGCGATGGTGCAGATGATCTCGCACGGCCTCATATCGGGCGCCATGTTCCTGTGCGTCGGCGTTCTCTACGACCGGGTTCATAGTCGGCAAATAGCAGACTACGGCGGTGTCGCCAATACCATGCCGGTGTTCGCCGCGTTCATGGTGCTGTTTTCCATGGCGAACGCGGGGCTGCCGGGCACGTCCGGTTTCGTTGGCGAGTTCATGGTCATCATTGCCAGTTTCAAAGCAAACTTCTGGTTTGCGTTTCTGGCCGCGACGACGCTGGTGCTGGGCGCTGCGTATACGCTGTGGATGGTGAAGCGGGTGCTCTACGGTGAGGTCGCCAACGATCAGGTAGCGGCGCTTGAGGACCTGAATTCGCGCGAGTTTGTTGTGCTGGCCATTCTTGCCATCAGCGTACTGCTGGTTGGACTGTGGCCGGCACCGCTGGTCGACATGATGGATGTTTCGGTCCAGCTTCTGATTGAACAGGTCGGGCAGTCGAAGCTCTGACGGGTCATGCTATGAACTACTTGGAATTAATTTCAGCCGCTCCGGAAATGACCCTGCTTGGGCTGATCTGTGTCGTATTGATTGCGGATCTCTTCATTGACGATGAGCACCGGGTTGTGACGTTCTGGCTGAGCATTCTCTCCTTGCTCGTTGTCGGCGCTGTCCTCCTGGCAACGCCGCCGGATGGGCGCATCGTGCTGTTTTACGGAAGCTACGTCAGTGATCCGCTCTCGCAGGTCATTAAACTCGGCACGGTTATCTTCGTCGCCATATCGTTTTTCATGGCGCGTGACTACCTTCGCAGCAATGATTTGCACAAAGGCGAGTACTACGTGCTCGGTCTGTTCGGGCTGCTGGGCATGATGATCATGACATCAGCAAACAGCCTGCTGACCATGTATCTCGGCCTGGAAACGCTGGCGCTGTCGCTGTATGCGCTGGTCGCGTTTGACCGCAACAATGTCACCGCGGCCGAGTCGGCCATGAAGTACTTCGTGCTGGGCGCTATTGCATCGGGCTGCCTGCTGTACGGCATCTCCTGGGTGTATGGCGTGACCGGGTCGCTGCAGTTTCACGAGATATCAGCCGCTGTGACAGCAGACCCCGCGCTCAACAATTTGCCGTTGTGGTTTGGGCTGACATTCCTGATTGTCGGTATTGCGTTCAAATTCGGGGCGGTGCCGTTTCATATGTGGCTGCCGGACGTCTACCAGGGCGCGCGCACGCCGGTGACGCTGTACCTCGCGTCGGCACCGAAGCTCGCGGCGTTGGCGCTGACGCTGCGCATCCTCGTGGACGGTCTCGGGCCCCTGCATGAAACCTGGTCGTCTATGGTGATGGTGGTTGCCGTGTTGTCGCTTCTGGTCGGCAACCTTGTCGCCATCGTGCAAACCAACCTCAAGCGGCTGCTGGGTTATTCGACCATTGGCCATGTCGGCTTCATCCTGCTCGGCGTGTTCTGTGGAACGGCCGACGGCTATGCCTCGGCGCTGTTCTACACCCTGACCTACGTGATTGCGGCAGCGGGTGCCTTTGGCGTCATCATCATCCTGAGCCGCCGCGGCTACGAAGCTGAAAACCTGGCTGACTTCAAAGGCTTGAATGCACGCAGCCCGTGGTTTGCGCTGATGATGATGTTCCTGATGTTCAGCATGGCCGGCGTGCCGCCATTCGTGGGTTTCTTTGCCAAACTGAACGTCATCAGCGCCGTGCTGGACGCGGGCTCTCCTGGACTGGCCGTACTCATGGTGCTCGCCTCGGTTATAGGCGCCTACTATTACCTCAAGGTCATCTGGTACATGTACTTCGAGCCGGCCGAAGACCAGGCCGTGCTGCAGGCCAGTACCGACACCCGGGTGGTGCTAAGCCTGAACGCTTTGGCCGTGCTGGCGCTCGGTATCGTTCCGGGCTGGTTAATGGCCCTTTGCATTCAGGTACTTGCATAGGGTTGTAACTGCCGAAACTTATGCGTAGTATCCCGTTCCTGCCGATGCGGGGTGGAGCAGTCTGGCAGCTCGTCGGGCTCATAACCCGAAGGTCGCAGGTTCAAATCCTGCCCCCGCTACCAAACAACAAAGGGTCCCCTTGTGGGGCCCTTTTTTGTTTGGGGGTGTGGGGATCAGGAGTAGGAACCTCGTTCAACAAAATGCGCCAGCATTTTGGACGCACGAAGTGCGCCCCGCAGGGGTGAGAATCGGCCCAAGCCGATTCGAATCTATCCTGCCCCCGCTACCAACATGAGTAAGGATCGTCCCCAATCGGGGACGGCCTTTTTCTTTCTTGAGCGTGGCCCCGTTAGTCGCAAACCAGATTAGAATCGGATGAGTAAATCACGGACCAGGCCAATGACCGATTGTGGATGTGAAGCGCCGGAAGTGAAGACAGCTCAAGAGCGGCGCGTTCTGCGTATCGCCTTGGCGTTGAACGCTGCGATGGCCGTAATCGGTGGCCTCGCGGGCTGGATCGCCCAGTCCACCGGGCTGCTGGCTGATGCGCTGGATATGCTCTCCGACGCGACGGCGTATGCGATCGCCTTGATGGCTATCGGGCGCTCGGCGCTATTCAAGGCTAGGGTGGCGACGCTGAGTGGCAGTATCCTGCTTGTGCTCGGCGTAGGTGTGCTCCTCGAGGTGGGCCGTCGCCTAATCAATGGGGCCGAACCGCTGAGCGAGTGGATGATCGGAACGGCCTTGCTGTCCCTTGTTGTTAATCTCACTGTGTTGCGGTTATTGGCGCCCATGAAGTCGGGAGAGGTGCACTTGCGAGCTACATGGCTGTTCACGCGGGCCGATGTAGTAGCGAACTTCGGTGTAATCCTCGCTGGCCTGTTAATTCTTTGGCTGGGCGTGCCGTATCCAGATTACGTGATCGGCACGTTGATCGGTCTCTATGTCATCAAAGAGGCTATCGAAATACTGCGGGACGCCAGGTCAGAGGCAACTAACGTGAAGACAAGCTCATGAGTGACAAAGATTACTGGGAACGACATGCGCGCAATTATGATTCGTCATTGCGGTGGGTGCTCGGGCGGCCACTACCTCGGATGCTGAAACTGTCCAGCGAGGCGGTTCGAGGCATGGGAAAAGTCCTGGAGGTCGCGGCAGGTACGGGCATCGTCACCTCGGCTATTGCCCAGACGTGTGACTCTGTCGTCGCTACGGACTATGCGGCAGCCATGGTCAAAGCGCTAGAGCAGCGGGTTAATGACGCCGGGCTCAAGAACGTGACGTGTGAGCAGGCCGATATCTACGCGCTCTCGTACCAACCTGGTGAGTTTGACGCTGTCGTCGCGGCCAATGTTCTGCATTTGGTGCCCAACCTTCCGGCAGCGCTCCAAGCGCTTCGGAACGTGACAAAGCCTGGCGGATCGCTTGTCGTGCCGACGTTCTGCCATGATGAGACTAAGGCGTCGTGGCTCGTATCTCGGCTCCTCGCGGTAAGCGGCTTTCCGGGCCATCGCCGCTTTACCCTGCGCTCCCTTCGTGGCGCATTGGAGGAGAACGGCTTACAGATGGTCGAAATAGAATCACTTCCGGGACTCATTCCCGTCGGCTTCGTCACGGCGTGTTTCTAGTCGGCAAAGCGCCAGTGGAAATGGCTCAACGGGACTCTGCATAAAATTCTCATAGCACGCCCCCGCTACCAAATGAACAAAGGGTCCCCTTGTGGGGCCCATTTTCGTTTGGCAGCAAAAAAGAGGGTTGGAGTACATTGCTTTGAGTGGAATTTTCCGATTTCCGCTGATTCGAGTAGAGAGATGTACTCTGACCCCGTATCTTCCCTTTTATTGTCTTTGCAAATGGCAATGGATAAACTGAAATCGGGTAAAGGGCTACATACATTTGAAGGATTCGCTCCGAGCACTCACCAGAGACGCAGCTAATAGCCTGCGC
>CAWEDS010000036.1:0-99321 GCA_963807845.1 uncultured Gammaproteobacteria bacterium | reverse complement strand
GTGGCAAAAGCGCTCGGCTTTGTCCTGAAGCGTGGTGAGGACTACTACGCCGGAGACGACGATGTTTGACGTCTTGCCACCGGCGCTCGTCATGGTCGCGGGCGCGATCCTCATCGGCGTTACCCGGGGCCATTGGCGAAGCCTGCTGGTTCTCGGCACACCGCTCCTGGCGCTGTGGGCCATTTGGCAAATTCCCGACGGTGTCGTCGCGACGGTCACGTTCCTCGACTACCCGATCGAACCTATCGAGGGCAGCCCGCTGCGGCGACTGTTCGCCACCATATTCGCCATCATGGCGTTCGGCGGCGGCCTGTACGCGTTCCGCCAGGCGAAGTGGTACGAACTGTCGGCGGCGCTTATCTATGCAGCCGGCGCGATCGGCGTCAGCTTCGCGGGCGACCTGATCACGCTGTTCCTATACTGGGAGCTGATGGCGCTGTTCTCGACGGTGGTGGTCTGGTGCGGCGGCACGCCGGGCGCGCGCGCGGCGGGCATCCGCTACGCCATCATGCATCTTCTGGGCGGCGTCATTCTGAAGGTCGGCATCGAAGGTGTCGTGGTTCATACCGGCTCGATTGACGTGCAGCCGATGCTCGCGACCAACTTCGACACCTGGATGATCCTGATCGGCATACTGATCAACGCGGCCGCGCCGCCAGTATCCGCCTGGCTTGTCGACGCCTACCCGGAATCCAGCCCGACCGGCTCCGTGTTCCTGTCCGCGTTTACCACCAAGACCGCGGTGCTGGCGCTGATCCTGCTGTTCCCCGGCGAACCGGTACTGATCGGCATCGGCCTGTTCATGGTGATGTACGGCATCATCTACGCGCTGCTGGAAAACGACATTCGCCGCATCCTGGCCTACTCCATCGTCAACCAGGTGGGCTTCATGGTCTGCGCAGTCGGTATCGGCACCCAGATGGCGCTCAACGGCGCGGCGGCGCATGCCTTTGCCCACATCCTTTACAAGGCGCTGCTGTTCATGAGCGCGGGCGCGGTCATCTACCGCACCGGCTTTCAAAATGCACCGATCTCGGCGGCCTGTTTCGCACCATGCCGCTGACCGCCGTTTGCGGCATCATCGGCGCGCTGGCCATTTCCGGCTTCCCGCTGACCTCGGGCTTTACGACCAAGACCATGATCTCGCAGGCCGCCGCCGATGAAAGCCTGGTCTTCGTCTACTTCATGCTGGCCGCGGCATCGGCCGGCGTCTTCCTGCACGCCGGCATCAAGTTTCCCTGGTTCGTGTTCTTCCAGAAAGACTCCGGTCTGCGGCCGAAAGACGCACCCTGGAACATGGCGGCCGCGATGGTGCTGTTGAGCGCGCTGTGCATCCTGTTCGGCGTGTTCCCGGAACTGCTGTACGCCTACCTGCCCTACCCGGTCGACTACGTGCCGTACACGGCCGGCAAGGTGCTGTTCTACCTGCAGCTGTTGCTGTTCTCCGGGCTCGCGTTCTTCCTGCTGCTGCCGCTGATGAAGCGCACGCTGACCATCAGCCTGGACACGGACTGGCTGTGGCGCGTGATGCTGTTTCGGCTTGCCCGCACGACCTACGGCCGAGCTTCCGCGTTGGGAATCGCGCTGCAAACTCATATCGGCCGAGGCCTTGATGTGCTGCGCACGCGGGCCGAAGCGCATTTCGGTGCGCGCCTTGCCCGCGCGGGCGTCTTTGCGCGGGCCTGGTCCATCGGCACGACCGCCTTGTGGATAGCGGTGCTGCTGACCGCCTACGTCCTCGTGTACGTGTTGTAGGAAAAAGGGGGACAAACCGCAGTTCGACCCCCTTTTTTCAAGCGTCAGCGCGCGACCAGCACGACGCGTCGGTTCTTTGCTCTTCCCGCGTCGCTGTTGTTAGTGGCTTCTGGCGCCAGTGGCCCGACGCCGTGGCCCGACATACGCGCGCGATCGATACCGTGGTTCTCCGCCAGCTCGTCAACCACTGCTCTGGCGCGGCTTTCCGAGAGTGCCTGGTTGTGAGCCAGGCTTCCCTGCATGTCGGTATGGCCGACAACGTAGACATTCAGCTCGCGTCGGCTCTCCAGGAGCTTGGCCATTTCGGCCAGCGCCGCTGACGACTGCGGCTTCAACGTCGCCTTGTCCGTGTCAAAGTAGATGCCCTCGACAATCACATAGCCGCGTGCATCGAGCCCCTTGCCGAGGGCGGCCGCATCCAGTGTGACCATACCCGTATCCATCTTCCGGACTTCAACGACGTGAATATCAGTAAACGTTTGTCCGACCGCGATCGCCACGTAGGCCGTATGCTCCGCCTCTTCAAACCTTGCCAGGAGATAGCGACCGGCGAGGTTGGAGATCGAGTGAAGACCGGAATACTTTTGCAGCGTCGGGCCGGCATAGCGTTCCACGCATTCCTTTTTGTCCTGGTTGCAGGTGTACAGTATCTCCGCGCCGCTTTGCTTCACGGCGTTTTCGTAGTTACGAAACACCTCGAGGACCGAACGTTCTTTCGGCTTCGTATAAAAAATCCGTGTTACCTTGCCTTCCAGCGCGATCCCCGTTGGCTCCTTGCCGCTCTCGTCCATGCCGGTGAACGCGTTGTATTCATCGAACTCCTTGACGTCCTTGCGACGGATTTCCGATCCCTCATATGGCGATATCAATGGGTGATCGCTTAGCGACGCACGTCCCTGGGCAAATGCAGGAAGAACAAGCCCCAGAAAAACAATTGCAGCGATAGCCTGTTTCATTCGTCTTCCTCCTGGTCGTGCGGGAACAGCCCTGACCTAGCCTACCAATGCCCGGCGCTGACGAAAAGCGGCGCCGGGCGCTGTCGCATACGGGCGCGTCACGAAGCCCTCGCCACGTGGCGGCCGTTATCGTGGGGTGGTGTTACCGGCGGACGGGAGCCCCGCCAAGGTAACTTACTGAAACTATTTGGGAGTTCTTGGTATTTTGGGTGCACTGGAGAGGCCGAACGGCAGGCCCGTACAACCAGCGGTCAACGCGCGCAACGTAATGCCCCGGGGCTGGCGGACGACGGAATACCGACGCACATCAAACCAAATTCGCCGCTGCCGCATCTAATATCCTGAACGATGTAACCAAAGACGTGCTCCGGCCGCTATAAGAACAGAACAACAGACGTTGCCGACTAGACTGAATATAAAAGGGGCAAGAATCTGAAAATCCCTGACACCTCGGCACAGGACGTGCAGCTTGCGCCGCGTGATCCACGCCGCAATCGACTGATATTGGTTGCCGTTGGTGGCGCCATTATCGCGTTCATTGTGTTTGCGGCACCGTGGGTGAAGCGCTGGGCCAACGCCACGGTCAGCGTGCCTTACGAGCGTGTTCGCACGGCAACCGTCTCACGAGGCGATCTTGTCCGCGATGTGTCAGTGCAGGGACGCATTGTCGCGGCGGTCAGTCCCACGCTGTATGCCACCGCATCCGGGACCATTACCTTGCAGGCTGACGCCGGCGAGCGGGTCGTTGCCGGACAGGTACTGGCAGAAGTCGACAGCCCCGAACTTGCCAATTTGCTGCGACAGGCCGAATCGACTCTGGAGCAGCGCAAGGTCGAGCTCGAGCGGCAGCGAATCGAATCCCGCCAGCAGGCACTGGAAAAACGCAAGGCCGCGGACCTCGCCGCGGTGACGCTGGTCGCTGCAAAACGTGAACAACGCCGCGCCACCGAAGCCAACGAGCTGGGTGTCATTGCCGTCATCGATTTCGAAAAATCCCGGGACGACCTGCAGAACGCAGAGCTTGCCCATCATCACGCGATTGCGGACGCCGATCTTTTCGACGAGCGACTGGCGTTCGAACTCCGCGCCAGTGAGTTCGAAGTCAGCCGTCAAAAACTGCTGGTCGATGACCTTAGCCGCCAGCTCGACAACCTTGCGATCAAATCACCAGTCGATGGCATCGTCGGTGACCTGCTCGTCAATCAAAAATCGGCGGTATCCCGGGATACGCCGGTTATGGCCGTCGTCGACCTCACGCGCTTCGAAATCGACGCGCTAATCCCGGAAAGCTACGCCGACGACCTCGCTATCGGCATGCCGGCGGAGATACAGGTCGGTGGAGACCGGTACGACGGTCAACTGGTGGCCGTCTCGCCCGAAATTGTGAATAACCAGGTCGCAAGCCGCATCCGCTTTGTTGGCGACGGCCCGACCAATCTTCGCCAGAACCAGCGGCTCATGACCCGCATTCTGCTAGCGGAATACAACGACGTGCTGATGGTACAGCGCGGGCAATTTCTCGACAGCGGCGCCGGCCGTATCGCCTACGTGGTCAATGCAGACCGCACCGCGGTACGACGCCAGATCGAAACCGGGGCACGCAGTCTGGGTGCCGTCGAAATAGTCGCCGGCCTCGAGGCCGGCGAGACAATCGTCGTATCGAATCTCGACCCGTTCCGCGGTGCGGACACGGTCCTGCTGACAGATTAAGGAGAGCAGTCCAATGTTGAAGATGAACAAAGTATCGAAAACGTACCGCACTGACACAGTCGAGACGCACGCGTTACGCGAGTTTTCATTGACCGTTGACGAAGGCGAATTCATATCGGTGACCGGACCATCCGGCTCTGGTAAGACGACGTTTCTCAATATCGCAGGCATGTTGGAGGAATTATCGAGCGGCAGCTACGAACTCGATGGCCGGGACATTTCCAGACTCAATGACAAGGAGCGCTCGAAAGTCCGCAATGAAAAAATCGGCTTCATTTTTCAGAGCTTCAACCTGATTCCCGAACTCAATATTTTCGACAATGTCGACGTGCCGCTACGCTACCGCGGCTTCAACGCCGAGGACCGAAAGCGACGCATCGACAAGTGCCTGGGGATGGTTGGCCTCGCGTCCCGCATGAAGCATCACCCCGCACAGCTGTCCGGCGGCCAACAGCAGCGCGTTGCCATTGCTCGCGCACTCGCCGGCGAGCCGCGCTTCCTGCTTGCGGATGAGCCAACGGGCAACCTCGATACGCAGATGGCCGACAGTGTCCTGAACCTGCTGACTGAGATCAACGAGTCGGGGACAACCATCATCATGGTGACGCACGGAACTGACACTCGCGAATCGCGCGAAGAGGAATATTTTTGTTCGCGATGGGCAGGTCAGCGACGGCCCGCCGGAACTGCATCTCGCCACGGCCGCTAATTCCTAGCAGGGAGTCGATATGTTTCGCTATTACCTGAAGCTTGGCCTCCTCAGCATTCGCGCCAACCCGGCCCTGAGTGCCCTCATGGTCGCGGCCATCGCCATCGGCATCGGTGCCTGCATGTCCATTGTCACGGTCCGTCATGTGATGAGTGACAATCCTATCGCGCACAAGAACGATGTCCTGTACCACGTGCAGCTCGACAACTGGAATCCCGACGATCCCTACGAAGAGCCCAACGAACCGCCAGAGCAAGTCACGTATATGGACGCTACGGCGCTGCACCAGGCCGGCAGAGCGCTACGGCAAACAATCAGCTTCAAGTCAGACCGGGTTATCCAACCCGAAGGAGAGGACGCGCGCCCCTTCCAGGAGGAAGTAAGGGCCACCACGGCGGACTTCTTCGCGATGTTCGACGTGCCTTTTGCCTATGGCAGTGGCTGGGATGCAGGCGCCGACCGGACCGAAGAGCGCGTTGCCGTCCTGTCCTCGGAGATGAACCAGCGACTGTTCGGCGGCGAGAATTCAGTCGGCCGCATGATCATCATGAACAAGGAGCCGTATCGCGTGGTTGGCGTGCTGGCAGAATGGCGGCCAACGCCGACCTTTTATGATTTGAACAACAATCCGTTCGAAGGCCCGGAAGACATTTATGCGCCGTTTTCCGTGGCGGTCACCGGAGAATGGGGAAGCACAGGCAACAATAGTTGCTGGAAGTCTCCCGACGGTGGCAGCTACGAGGCGTATCTCTTCTCCGAGTGCATCTGGATACAGATGTGGGTGGAGCTCCGACCGCGCGTCGGAGAGAGACAATTACCTGCAGTTTCTCAACGACTACGTTGAGGAACAGAAGGTATTGGGGCGCTTCCCGAGGGAAATGAATAATCGCCTCAGCACGCCGTCGGAATGGCTGGTTGATAGAGAGGTCGTCGACGACACCGTCAGCGTTTTATTGAGCCTGGCCGTGTTGTTCCTCGTTGTGTGCCTCCTGAACACCATCGGCCTGTTGCTGGCCAAGGTCATCCGGCGAAGCAATGACATCAGCTTGCGGCGTGCGCTCGGGGCAAGCAAATCGGCCCTGTTCGCCCAGTACATTATAGAGGCCGGCATGATCGGCATTGCGGGGGGCCTCCTCGGGATAGCCATGACGTGGCTGGGTCTGCGTGGTATCGAAAACGTTTTTTCCGAGTACGACTTTATCGCGCATCTCGTCCGCATGGACTGGACCATGGTTCTCGCAGCCGTGCTGCTGGCGATCGTTTCGGCGCTGGGCGCAGCCCTTTACCCTACGTGGCGCGCGTGCAGCCTGTCGCCAGCCACCACACTGCGTATTCAGTAGCGCGTTATTTCGCTTGAGGAGATCGACATGGATATAGGACCCATATGGCGGGCCATGCTGAAGAACAAGGCGGGTTTCATACTGATCGCGTTGCAGATCGCGGTGACGATGACCATCATGGTGAACGCCTTTGCCATCATGCAGGAACGCGCCAACAGCGCGGGGCGAGACAGCGGCATGGACGAGGCCAATACCTTTGCCCTGGCCAGCGCCTATTTCGACGACTACGACTACGACCTCATGAAAGCACTGATCGACGAAGACCTCGCTTTGATCCGGGGTCTGCCCGGCGTCAGGAGCGCGGTAGCGACGAATTCGTTCCCCCTCCGCCAGGGCGGATGGTCGATGGCACTGCAACTCGAGCCCGGCACACAGACAGCAGATGCCGTGGGCACCGCCATCTACTTTGTCGATGAACACGGCGTCGACACCTTCGATGTGACCGTTATCGAAGGCAAAAACTTTTCGCCCGAACAGGTCTCGTGGAAGATAATGGATGACAATACCTGGCCGGCTTATGGCCTCATCACGGAGGCGCTCGCGAAAGAAGTATTCCCGGATGAGTCGGGGACCGTGGTCGGCAAGACGGTCTATATCAACGACAACGATCCGGTCAGTATCACCGGCGTAATCGACCGTTTGCAGGCGCCCTGGGAAAGCTGGACCGGCGTGGAACGAACGATGCTGGTACCGCAGCGGCGCACATCGGAGTTTCAACGCTACGTTATCAGGGCAGAACCGGGCTATCGCGATGCGCTCATGCCGCAGGTGGAGAAGCTGCTGTCCAACAGCAATAAAGACCGCATCATTCGTGACGTGACCACCATGGACCAGGTACGAAAACTGGCCTACCTTGGCGACACGGCGCTGATAAAGATTCTCACCTTCGTCGTTATTCTGCTGACGATCATCACGGGCCTTGGCATCGTCGGGCTGGCAAGTTTCAACGTCAGCCGGCGGACGCGGCAGATAGGCATTCGCCGCGCGCTGGGCGCCACGAAGGCGGCGATCGTTCGGTATTTTATGGTCGAGAATTTCATCGTCAGCGGTATCGGCCTCGCGATTGGCGGCCTGTTGTCAATCGCGCTGAACATGGCGATGGTGGAGGCGTTTGCCCTCGAGCCACTCGCCTGGTACGTCATTCCGATCGCCATGCTTGCCCTGCTCATCGTAGGCCAGGCGGCCGTGGCAGGCCCGGCACGACGAGCCAGCAATATCGCACCCGCCATCGCAACGAGGTCCGTTTAGGCTATTCGTTATTTGGCGTTATTCGGGGTCGAGCTGCAGTTCCTGAAAAACGGTTCGAATCGGGGTATTCTGCGCGTCTTTTAAACACCGCGGTTCGACCCGATTTGTTACGGTTGGATCCCTTTTGTTCAGACTGCGGTGCGATTTCCTTTTTTTTCCGTTTCGACTTCGGCAAGGTACAATGCCGCGGCGGCACCTGCCTGCCGTCCTGTCACCCTATGGAAGCAACACGATGTTCGAATCGGCTGAATTAGGCCAACGCGTCGCGAAATCGGAATTCAAGAAGCGAGAACGAGAGTTGCGGGCTCGACTTCTGACACTGCAATATCGCACGCTCGAATTCGCGCGTTTCCCGGTGCTGATCGACTTCGCGGGTGTCGATGGCGCCGGCAAGGGTTCCACCGTCAACATGCTCAACACCTGGATGGATCCGCGCTTCCTGCGGTCCATCGGTTACCGGGAGCCGACCGAAGAGGAGCACGCACGGCCGCGGTTCTGGCGCTATTGGCGTGACCTGCCACCGAAAGGGCGCATCGGCCTGTATCTCAGCGGGCGCTATTCGCGACCGTTGATAGGCCGGGTTTACGGCGGTGCCGACGAACTCGAGTTCGACCGACGGCTGGCCGAGATTATTCGCTTCGAAAACGCGCTGACGGACGATGGTGCGCTAATTCTCAAGTTCTGGATGCATCTCAGTCGGGAACAGCAGGAAGCCCGCTTCGAGCAGCTTTCAGAGGACACGTTGCGAAGTTACCGCGTAACCGACGACGACCGCCGCAATCATAAACACTACGACGACTTCGTTTCTGCGGCCGAACAGATCATCACGCGTACCAACCGGGGAGGCTCGCCGTGGAATATCGTCGAGGGTGCTGACCCGAAGTATCGCCATCTCAGGGTTGGCGAAATTATTGCGGCAGAATTATCGCGCCACCTCGACGTGCAGGAGCGGCGTGTCGCTGTGGCTAACAGCGGTACGACACCCCCCCGTGATCGAGGCCGTTACAGAACATCAGCCAACGGTATTTGACAGCCTGGACCTTTCCTCCAGCGTTTCGCGACCCGACTACAAAAAGAAACTGAAGCGGCGCCAGGCACGCCTCGGCGAGCTCGGGCGACAGGCATTTGAAAAAGGCATTTCCACCGTTCTTGTGTTCGAAGGCCCCGATGCCAGCGGCAAGGGCGGTGCGATCCGGCGAACTATCTGGAGCCTGGATGCGCGTACCAGCCGGGTGCACCAGTTTGCGGCACCGACCGACGAGGAGCGTGCGCACCATTATCTGTGGCGCTTCTGGCGAAAACTACCGCGCGCCGGCTACGTCACCGTGTTCGACCGCAGCTGGTACGGCCGTGTGCTCGTCGAGCGCGTCGAAGGTTTCGCCACCGAGGACGAATGGCGACGCGCCTACAACGAGATCAACGATTTCGAGAACCAGATCGTCGATCATGGCATCCTGCTGCTCAAGTTCTGGCTGCACATCAGCAAGGACGAACAGCTCGCCCGTTTCAAGGAACGTGAGCAATCACCGTACAAGCACTGGAAGCTCACCGACGAGGACTGGCGCAACCGCGAACAGTGGGACGCCTATGAACTCTACGGGCACGATGTCGTGCAGTACACGAGTACGCAAAAAGCGCCGTGGATACTGGTGGAAGGCAACAACAAACTGCACACGCGTTTGAAGGTCATAAAGACCGTTATCGATCACCTGAAGGATCGGGTAAACGGCGCCTAAGGTCGCGCGGAGTCTGCTGCCTGGCTAGTCGCTATCGACGAGCTTCTGCAGAAACGCCGTATCACGACCAACGACATCTTTGTCGATCGTCTTGAACGGTTCCAGCTTGCACTGCTTTGCTACTGCGTCACGCAGCAAGCCGAGGAATCGCGGTGCTGCAATCAACGCGTAGCCGCGGCAGTTGCCCTCGTGCACCACTTTGCCGATTGGTTCGGCCACCTGTTTGGCAAAGGCGATTGCAGCGTGCTTCTTTGGATCTGTTTTTTCAGTCGCCATCGTATGACGACCGGCCCCGAAACTATCGAAGCTGCGGCCACCACGGTCTGAGAGTATTTCGCCCTTCTTTTTTCGAGCTTCCGCGTTTTCGAACGAGAGAAACTCCGTGAACGGCGATCGGCGCTCGGTACGCGTATAGATTATCGCCTGCGCTTCATTCGCAACAATGATCCAGTAGGTCTTCTCAGCGTGGCCGGTTGTTCTCACCATCATCAAACCTCCGCTCTTCCGCCCACGGTAACTATGGGCCTCGTTCAGACAGAGATGCAATAAGGGAATCTACCCTCCCGGCTTGTGCCGGCAGCCCGCCACGGGCAGGCTATCGCGTCCCCGGCATGACACGGCGATGTCGAACGACCACGATCAAAGCTCGACCATCAGCTTGCCAGTGTTGCCGCCGGTGAACAGCAGGTTGATGCCCTCGATAGCGCTTTCCAGCCCACTGAGCTTGTGCGCACGGTATTTGAGCTGGCCCGCCTGGTAGTACTCCAGCAGTTTCGTCGATATCGCCGGCACGTCGCCCCAGTGATCGGGCATCGCGAAGCCCGTGATCGTCAAACGACGGCGAATCATGTTGATCCAGTTGGGACCGGGTGACAGGGTTTCGGCATTGTAGTCAGCGATCATGCCGCAGACGACGATCCGGCCATGCACGTTCATGCGGTTGAACGTGATGTGCTGCACGGCACCGCCGGTATTCTCGAAGTAGATGTCAACGCCGTCGGGGGTCGCGTCCTTTATCTGCCGCGCCAGGTCGTCGGATTTGTAATTGATGGCTTTGTCGAATCCGAGTTCGTCTTCAAGCCAGCGGCACTTTTCGTCGGTGCCCGCCGTGCCGACGACGCGCAAGCCCTCGGCTTTCGCGATCTGGCCAACCATCGAACCCACGGAGCCGGCCGCGCCGGACACCATTAAGGTCTCGCCGGCTTGCGGTTTGCCGATCACCATCAGGCCCTGGTAGGCAGTCAGCCCCGGCAGAGACAGCACGCACAAGACCGCTTCAGGCGATACGCCGGGCGGCAGTTTCTGCAGGCCCTGACCGTTGCTCACGGCGTACTCTGTCCAGCCCATCATGCCCACGACCCGGTCTCCGACTGCGAAGCCGTCGTGCTTCGATTCAACCACCTCGGCGACGCCGCTGGAACGCATGACCTCACCGAGTTCCACCGGCGGGATGTAGCTGTTCCTGTCCTCGGTCATCCAGCCCTTCATCGCGGGGTCCAGGGACATGTGCGTCTGCTTTACCAGGATCTGTCCGGACTCCAGTTGCGGGGTTTCAAGTGTCACTACCTCGAACAAATCCGGTGTAATCAGGCGTTCGGGTCGTTTGACGAGCTTGATGGCTTTGTAGTTCATGCTTGTATGGCCCTGTTTTTTGGACTGATGGCGAATACTACAGGTAATTGCCGGTTGAAACTTTTGGTGGCGGCGATGATCATAGACAGCAGGCAACGCAGCACAGGAAAAGCGCGGAACAATGAGGCGATTTATTGACCAGGTAACAAGCCTGCTCGTGGCGTCGAAGACGGCGGAACCCGACAGCAAGAATCGCGAGGCGGCGATACGACTGGCGACCGCGGTCCTGATGCTCGATGTTGCGCGCGCCGACCACGTGTTTGATGAGAGCGAGTTCGACCGTATCCTGAAGCTGGTCGAGGTGCACTTCCAGCTAACGCCGGACGAGGCCGGGCAACTCATTAACGCCGCGAGCGAGCGGGCCGATGAAGCGGTATCCGCTTACGAATTCACGCAGCTTCTGCATGAGCATCTCGACGAAGACGAGAAAGCGCGCATCGTAGCGCTACTCTGGCAGATCGCGTTCGCCGATGGGCGGCTCGACAAATACGAGGATGCGTTCGTGCTCAAGATCAGCGACCTGCTGTACGTCAGCCGCGGCCGCGTGATGCGCCTGAAGCACGACGCCGAAAAAAGAGCCTAGCGGCTGGCTGCGGCGTTTTGCCCCGGGTTGATCATGTCGTCGAGCCCGGTCATTTCCCAACGTCCGAGCGCAATGGGTATGCTGTCGATCGCGTTCAGTCGGTCGAAGAAATGCATCAACTTGAACTCGTCGCCGCGCTGCTCAACCTGCCTCGCATAGTCTGCCAGCGTTTGCTCTAACAGGTATTTCCCCGTCACATAGCTGGTGCCATAGCCCGGCTGCCGCAGGTACAGGTGCTGCTCGAAAATCAGCAGTTCCTTTTCGGTTTTCATCCAGCCTCGCGGCGTAAACTCCATGTGCACGTTGCCGGCTTCTTCCATGGTCATTTCATTGGCATGCGCATACAGCGAACCAAGACCGCGTGCCGCACGCTGCGCCAGCAATATCCAGACCAGCTCGCGGGAACGGGGGCTGTCGTCATAAAGACCCGCGTGCATGAACATCTCCTCAACACCGGTGGCCGTGCCCTCGTTGCGACTGTCGAAGATGTTGTACAGCAGCGCACCTTGTCGAACAGGGCTCGGGTGCGGGTCGCGGTCCATGCGTGCCAGTTCGAACCAGTGATAAAAGTGCGTGAACAGCGGCGCCGGGTCGTAATGCGCCGTGATCCAGAAGAAATTGCGGGTTGCTTCCGGCACAAACGCACCGGCATGGGCCTCTAGCGCCGGCTTCATGTAGTCGGTAACAGTGACGATCTCTTTATCCGCAAGGAAATTCATGATGCGATCGATCGCGTTGGCGGCCATCGCGTCATATTCTTCAGCATTGCCGGCCGCGACCATCGGCGGCAGGTCGCGGTTGTTCTGTTCTTCGAGCTTGAGGGAAGACCAGGCCCGGGCGAGCTCGCGTTCGAGAAGGCGAACTTCATCCTCCCAGGTCAACGGCACGAGGTGGACGTTCTGCTGGTACCAGGTGTAGTTGTCCTTGCCGATGCCGGATGGGCCGGTTTTTGATGCCGCTTCCGCCTCCAGCCACTTGATCAGGTCGTCGGTAGCCGTTTTCGACTTCTTAAGGACGCGCTTTAGATCAGCACTCGCGGACTTGCCGAGCTTTTTCCCGATGGTGTCGAGTCCCTCGCGCTGCTGGCGGATATCACGTATCCCCGTGACCCAGAGGTCGCGGGCGTTGCCGGTGAGGTTCTTCTTCGCCTGCTTCATCAGCGGAGGAATAACGGCCAGCTCGGACGCCAGGCGCTGTTGCTCCGAATCACTCAGCGGAAAGTCGTAGGTCCATACTTCGACGACCGCATGGTGCGTCGGTCCTTCATGTGCCGGCACGTCGCTGCGATACATCCAGATCGAGTTGTAAAATGCCGGGTCCCTCGCCCAGGGCTGCAGCACCCGCTGGTTAAACTCATAGCCCTTCATTTCGGCGCGCACGAGGTGCCAGTCAACCTGCTGTGCTATCGGCCACTCGTCTATATGAAAAGACTTGAGGCGCGCACGCAGTTGCTGATAGGCATCCTGGCGTTCGACGAAACGCGCCGCCGTATAGTCTGGCGCGCCGTCACGCAAAGGCGGCGATTCAAATTCACGCCAATCGGCGAACAGGGCCAGCAGGTCGTCGTAATCAGGATGGGTTTGCGCTTCGGTGTTCGGCACGGCTACCACCAGCAAGAGAACAACACAGGCTGCCAAGAATACAGGATGAGGATTGCGGGACATTGTAGGATCGCATCTTGAAACCCGGGCAGATCAGTCTAACCGCTGGCGCGGCCGAATAAAATGGCGGCGAGCGACCGAGAGAGGACGGAAAACGGCTAGGGCTGGTCGCACCTTCGGACCGTACGACCAGCGAGCGCCAGGAGCAACAGCGACAACCAGCCCAGCGACCCTCCGCCGCCACCGCCGCCGGAGTCGGTGCCCGGCGGCGAACTGACGGTGACCTGCCCGCTCACCTCGTTGTTAGCCGGCAGGCGCTCGGCTTCCGCCGAGTTTGCCGCGATAGTATAAGAGCGATTGCCGGCAGTGCTTCCGGTTATCCCGAGCTGCAGCCCGGTATTCGACTGCGCCGCAAGGCTGTTCGCCTGGCACGTGGCGACGTTGCTGCTAATGCTGCAGTCACCCGCGGACCAGCCGGCGCTGTTAAGCGTCAATCCCGACTGCGGTGTCACGGTCAGGGTAACGCCGGTCGCCGCGATATTTGAGCGGTTTTCGATACTCGCATTCAGTGTTGTGCTCGCGTTGAGAGCGAGCGTCGCCGCGCCGGCGGCTGTGGCAACCAGGTCTACTGCGGGACTGACCACCAGCCGCAGCGTGGCCTGGTTATTGCCTGAGTTTGCGTCGCTGTCGGCGTCGAGGCTGGCAACGACATCGAAATTGCCGGCATTTGACGGCGTGACATCGATGCTGACTGTGACACCCGATCCTGCTGCAATCGTGCCAAGCGCACAGCTCACTGTGCCCGCGCCGCTGACACAGCTACCGGCGGTCGCCGTCGCCGAATTCAGGACCACGCCTGCCGGTATCGTTACGTCCATCGTGACGCCGCTCGCGGCATTCGTGCCGACGTTGTTTGCCTCGAACGTGATGGTGGCCGAATCGCCGAGAAGCACGGCGGACTGGCCTCCGGCAACGACTGCGACGTCGGTGCTCGGCATGGCCGTGATGCAGGCGGCACGGTTAATGTCGTCCTGCATCTCGGTGATGCTGCAGGACGAGAACTCGCTACTGCCGTTAAGCGTCGGCGCCATCAGAAACGTCTGCGGCACATCCTCGCATGGAGGTTCGTCCGTGCCGTCATGCGGCGCGCCGAAATTGTGACCTGACTTCGTGCGCCGCAATGAGGCTGTCCAGCGTGCACATTTATGCTTCCCTCGGTGAGCCCTGCGCCAAAGCGTCGGCTGCACAACGCGCCGGTATAAGCGACACCAACCGTGTTCTCGTCAAGATCGCGGCCCGTGAAAAGATGCGTCAGGCCATTGGCGTACTGCTGCCGGCGTTGAGAATCGGTAGTCGGTCAGTTCGTCGAGCAGGTCACCGGCAACATTTTCGTCGCTAAACGGGTCATCGTTTGCCGGGTATGTCTCGATTCGATTGACGTTTAGCTGCACGCCCAGCTGCATACTGAACAGCCCATCGACATTGTTCATGCGAGTCGTAAGTGCTGCGATCGTAGCCGCTGCCATTGGCATCGGTGAATTCATAGTCAGCGATGACGGCGATATCGATCTCTGAGGTGGCCTCACCTGACAGCGTCGTAGCCGCACCGACTTCGGCTATAACGGCACTGGCCAGCTCCGCGGCACTGCGCGGATTGCCTATGTCGGAGCATGCCAGGGTTCCGGGCGGAATCTTGAGGTCGCGAAGGCGATAAATGTAGGCGTCAGCGGCAACGGCGCCCTCCTCGCGACCGACGTCGATAGCCATCAGTTCTTCGCCATCCCAGAGCATGCCGCGCGGCACACCCTCGGCAATCACAAGGCGCACCCACGAGCCCGGAAGACCCGCGATCGTGCCGCGGTAGATTTCATAGCGCTTGTCGAGGTGCGCGCGCTGTGCCGCATCGAGCAGTGCCCGGTTGGCCTCCAGCTGGATATCGAAGCTTTTGCCGAAAGCGTCGAAGCGCAGCCCGCGCGCGGTTTCCGGAATGACGCCCTGTGCGCCCGGCGATGTGGCAAAGGCCATACGCAGTTGTTCGAGCGGCTCTTTATAAGCGATCTCAACAGCGGCTGCCCGGTGAACGGCTGCCAGCAAAATCAAACCGAGAAATAGTGTTGAGAGTTTTTTGCCGGGGGCATGCATACGAACACCGAAACGAGGATTTGTTGAGCATTCCAGCTTTGCAGAAATTTATCCGCAGCAACAGGGCAGATGTCGTCGCTTATCGGCGACAGTACTTCCAATTTCGAGCGCTGGTTCTCAGTTTTGGAAATTTCCCGCGTTGTTCGCCGGATTTCTAGCGTTCGTCGTCTCGCAGCGTCAGTGCGCACTTTGGCACCGTGTCGTTCGCCAGGTAGGCATCGTACTGTGTACCACTCAGCAAATACGACCGTCCCTGGTGTTCGACCAGGAACCAGTCATCGAGTTTCATGCCATCGTCGCCGGAAAGTTCGAGGCGTCCCCGCGGACCGTCTGTAGGACCCGGTCTTCGGATACCCGGGAAACGGCTCGACGAGCTTGCCATCAGCGCCGACCACGCGTTGATCCGTAAATCGACGCCATTCGAAGCGGCCGCCCTGCAGTTCGATCCTGTCGCCTTCATAGGCGATGCAGCCGGGTTCATACAGGCCCTCGTGGCCTGCACACGCGGTAATTAGCAAGGCCAGCAGGATGATCAGTGCTGTATGAATCGGGGTCACGTGTCGGGTTCGTTCCGCGAAGTTGTTGCTGACGGGATTCGCCATTCTACAGGCAACCGGCGGCCAGAGGTCAACGTGCCGTGGCGAAAACCAGAACATCCTTTCGAACTCGCGCCATCGCCCGTGGAAAACTTCATGGATACCGGTCTTACCCTAGCGCAGCATCGAGGCCAGCGAGGTCAGCTTTTCGTTGTACGACTCCATGATGTGCGGCACCTGCTCGTCGGTCAGCTGCAGGCGCTTGATTTCCGGCGTTTCCGCGAGCTCGAATTCTCCACCATGAAGAAACGTCTTCGCCGTCGTCACGATATCGGCAAGATTCGGTGCGACGCGGCGACGACCGGTCTCCACTTCGTCGGGGTTGATCGAGCCCTGGATTTCCTCGGAGAAGTCCCAGTTAGCAACGATGCTCTGCCCGATCGGGGCAGCCCACTCATCGATGAGCTTCTCGCGCGACTCGGGGTCCTGCAGCAGCTCCGGATATTCGCCGTGCTTCGTGAAAATGTACAGTATGCCGATGCGGTGGATCAGGCCGGCGACAAACGCGCCGCCTTCGTCAAGCTTGGTACAGTGCCGGGCAATGGACTCGGACATCGACGCCAGCGACAAGCCGGCCGACCAGGCCGCCATCAGCTCATTCTTCAGCGGCTCAAGGCCCTTTGTTGCATGCAGCTGCTCCACTGCGTAGGCGATTGCTGACGTCCGCACCTGCTCGAAACCTACGCGGCCGACAGCCGACTCCAGACCTTCAATCTTGATGCCGCCGGGGTTGTAGTAGGTCGAGTTCGCAAGAATGAGGACTCGTGAGGCCAACACGGCGTCAAGGCTCAGGATCTTCGCCAGGTCGTTACCCGTTGTGTCCGGGTTGTCGAGAGCTTTCCTGACCTGGATCACAACGTCAGGAAACGACGGAAGGGCGATTGCCTTGTTGTTCAGGTCAGCCGCGAGCGCCTTTACAAACTCAAAGTATTCACTGCTCGACATGCGTTGCGTTCCATTGCTGATGAAAAGAATCTACAGATATTCCGCCTATCGGCCAGAAAGCGAGGTTCTTTAGGGTAAGTGCGCAATAAATTCCGCGGCGAGCCTGGCCGGTCAGGACTTCGACGGCTTACTGCTTTTTCCCCGGCCCGGCAGCGGCCTTGTGTTCTCGCTGTGGAATCTGCGGAACGCCCCGCTTATTGGACAACGGCCTTGAAGACGATTCGTGCACTCGGATCACCCGCGACCGTGCTACCGGCAAAGAAGCCTTTGGGATTAATACGGATACTGTCGACGGCCGCATCGACACCGTTGGCATCCGCTGTTGGCGTGTAGTCGAACGTGGCACCACCGTCGTCGGAGAATGCCACGTCATCGCTCACGTCACCAAGTGCCACGAAGGTGTAGGTCAGGCCGCTGGAAATCGACCCGTCCACAAACTGAATCGGGCCCGGCGTCGAAGCGTCGAAGTCGATGACGCGCAGGGCCATGTTCGGCGGTATCGGGTCGGTGACGATGAGCGTTCCCGTATCCACCTGGCCCGTACCGGTGTTGGTTGTGACGATCAGGTAGTTGACCGTCGCCCCAGGAATCGCTTTCGGCAAGGTAGTGCCATTAACCGGGTCCTCCACCGTCGTCACTGCCTTGACCACCAGGAGGTTTGCAGGCCCGAGGGGATTTATGGCGACGGATGCGGCATCGTTCGAGGAGTTGGAATCTATCTGGCTGAGAAAGTCGACGCTGGCTGTGTTGACGATCGTCGTGCCGCCGGTGCCGGCATCGACCGTTGCACGAAGCAGCAGCGTTTCGCTGCTGCCGGCCGGTATTGTGCCCACGAACCAGACGCCGGAGAAAGGATCGTAGGTGCCCTGGCTCGGAATCGCCGATACGAAGGTAATACCGGAGGGCAGCAGGTCCTTAAGCTGCACGACCGTTGCAGGCCCCGGGCCCGCATTCGTAGCGGTGACCGTGTAGTTGACCACCGCGCCCTCTTCCGGGGTTGCGTTGTCGAGCGTTTTCCCAACCGCGAGGTCCGCGATTACCGTCGGCGAGTACGCGAAGCAGTCAACCGACTCGTAGTCGCTGCCGTTGTTTATCGTGCGCCCGTTGGATCCGACGCCGGTCAACTTGTCTATTTCATACAGGATGCCCTGCGTACCGCTGGTGCCCCAGAGTTGCCCCGTCCGGTCCGTACCGAGGCCTTCGATATCGGGTACGGTAATCAACGCTACGTTGCTTGTTGCGCCGGTGAACTTGTTGATGGTTATCAGGCGGTCGGTACTGCCACCGCTATTGGCCGTCGCGTACAGGATGCCGGTTGTCGGGTCGATCGCGATATCGTCGGTGATCGTGTTGCCGAGCACTGGCGTAATAACGACGTAGTCCACGCCGGCGCCGAATGCGTTGGGTACGTGGGCACCGGTCGCCATATTAATCTGGAAAAGGAGATCGCTGTTGTTGCCGCGTGCATGCGCGCCATAAAGCACGCCGCTGGTCGCGTCGTAAGCCAGGCCATCGACGTCGTTAAGGTTGATATTGCCGGCGGCACCACCGCCTGTACCGAAAGTCTGCGGCAACGGCTGGAATAGTCCACTTGCCGTGCTCAGCGTACCCAGTCGACCGGCGTTAGCCGCATAGACGATCCCGGTCGCGGAATTGAAGGCAATAGCTTCTATCGAGTTCGTGCCCGTGCCGCTACCGATACTGGTCTCGTTGGTCGCGGGATTGAAGTCTGCCGTATCGATACTGGTAAAAAGGTCGTTGCCGCCATTGCCGCCGCCGGCGTCTGCGACCAGGTAACAGAGCTGGTTAATATTCAGGTTAACGACCGTCGTGTTCTCGCTGTCGGTATTGTTGCCTGTTATTGCGTCTGTCTCGTTACCGCTGACCGACGCCGTGTTGGTGATCGTGCCGGTGACGACAGGCGCCGTGACCGCGATGTTGACCGTGGCACTACTGCCGTTCGCGAGGTCACCCAGCAGACAGGTCACGATGCCGCCGCCCTCGGAACAGCTCCCCTGAGTGGCTGAGGCCGACTGAAAGGTGACGCCCGCGGGCAGTGTGTCAGTCAACGTCACGCCGCTCGCGGCCTCCGGCCCGGCATTCGCAACGAGCAGTGAGTAGCTCATGTTGTTCGCGACATTGACCGGGTCCGGTGAGTCGATCTGCGTCACGGACAGGTCGGCCCCCGTCAGCACCTGCTGGTAGTCGATCTCTATGAAGTCGAGGCGAAAGCTCTCGTTATTGCCTCCGTACAGGTTGTTGACCCGCAGCCTGACCCGCGTGTTCGCCGTTGCGTACGCGGCGATGTCATACGACCTGGAGCCGGAGTTACTGCCGCTAAGTCCGGTGAAGGTTTCCAGTGTCGTCCAGCTGGCTCCGCCGTTCGCCGAGACCTCGACGATGACCGAGTCGCTGTTGTCCACGCCGCCGGTTGTGCGCCAGTCAAACGACAGGGTCGCTGTTGTTGCACCGGCGAGGTTCACCTGGCGGGCAGCGCTGGGCTGGCCGCCGGTGTTCGGCTGGTCTTCGAGACGCAGTTCTCCGCCGTTGGTTATCCAGACGTTGCCGTTGGTTGGACTGGGTGGCGCGGAGTTGCCGTCGATCTCGATCCAGTCGCCGCTCCACGCGGCGGAGCCGTCGTTGTTACTCCAGGAGCGTGCATCAAAATTGTCGCGGACGGTGGCGGCACTCGCAATAGCCGGGTAGCCGCCGAGCACGCACAGCAGCAGCGCGCATAGCCCGCAGCGGCGCCCGAGGGCACCGGGTGTTTGTTGTTTGTCAGACTTCATTGTCTTTTGATTCAGCTCGCGGCCGGACTCATTCGGCAGCCGATAACAACGCGTTGGGTTGTCAGTGCCCATCAGCTCATTTCATGCCAGATTTTTCAAGGGCTTGCGTTCAGGCTGGCGTGAGATCTTCGCTGCGGGATCCCAAGAAGTGATCTGCGTCACGTTTTTCGCCGCGCCACCCCGTATCGGGCTCAAGACACCGCGCTGTCGGCCGATAGAAAAAGACAGACCGCCTTCATCAAACAGGGAAGTGGATGTCGGTAATTCAGGGAATACAAAACATCGTCCGCACAGCGCGCGCCAGCAATGGATCGGCGGCCGGGCAGTCGCGCTATGCCAGTATTTCGCCGGACGCTCATAGCGATTTCCTGCGTGCCCGCACCGAGCTTCTGCATCTGTATCGCGACATCGAACGGCTCGCCGAACTCACCAACATCAATACCCGTTTCAAGCTGGACCTGCCCGACGCCCGCTCGGCGTCGTCCCTGGGTCTCGACATGACGCACACGGCGTCGACACTCAACTCGTCGGAAGAAATCAACGCATCGCCGCGATCGTATACGCCCTTCGGCCCGGCATGGGACGGCGATTCAACGGCATTGATTACGATCAGCCGCGAATACAACGGTCGACACGACACCGGGCTGCTCACTTTCGAGGTTCGCAAGGATGGCGTTCACGGCGACAAGGATCTGCAGATTCGCGTCTTCGGTCCGGACGGCGAGAAAATCAAAGACATCAAGATCGACAAGGACCACAACATAAACCGGCGTTACAGTCTCAACAACGGGTTGCGGCTGCAGCTCGGCCCCGGCGAACTGTTCAAAGATGAAATTGCAACAATCCAGGTGTTCGACGATGTCGGCTCCGTCGTCAACCCGGATCTGCCCCTGGGCGGAATTCGCAACCAGAACCCGAACTTGCAGTACGGCACGGCGGCGATCGAGGACGGCAGCTTCACACTCAATGGCGTGAGTATCGATGTCTCAACGAGCGACACCCTGAACGACGTGGTGCAACGCATAAACCAGTCTGAAGCCGGCGTGACGGCGGTGTTCAACGCCTTGACCGAGCGCATCGAATTCCTTCAGGACACGCTCGGGTCAGCGCCGACGATTGACCTGCAGGGCGACACCTCCAACTTCCTGCAGGCAGTGAAGCTCGATAGCGTCAATGTCATCAACGGTATCGACCCGGAGAACATCAAGGCTCTTGGTGAGGTTGACGCCTTTGCAGCCGTGCAGTCCGGCGACATCATTGTTAATGGCCAGCAAATCGCCATCGACACCTCGACCGACAGTCTTGCCACCGTGCTGGACAAGATCAACAGCTCCGGAGCGGGCGTCGTGGCGACGTTTGACACCGCGTCGCAACAGGTCGTTATTGAAGCGAACGACTCCGCCTCCGTACTCGACATCGACAGCAACGACACCGGCCTTTTCGCAGCTCTGAAAATAGCGGAAGGCCGTGTTGATCCCGAAGCCGTTTCGAGCGGCATATCACGTCGGCGAAGCTATGAAATCGCTGACGCGGCACTTGCCGTGTTCGAACGGATAAATCGACTCAGCAGAGACTCGACGTTTCTCGGCAAAGGCGACAATGCCTCGCGGTTTCGCGAGCCAATCGAGTCCGCCCTCCGCGCCGCGTTCGGCGACACCAGCACCTCGTTCCTTGGCTTCGGCTACGATCCTTCGGCCAACGCCCGGCAGCGCGGCGAGTTCACCAGCATCGATCGTCGTGAGCTGACCTCCAGCCTGCAGCGACGCGGCGACCTGGTACGGAGCTTTCTCGCCGGCAGCGACGACGAGAGCGGGCTTGTCAAAGGGCTGCTCGCGGCGTCACACCAGGCGCTGACGGCAGTCAACCAGGCGCTCGGCCTGTCCGGAACGTTTGTCGACACCTACGCCTGACCCCTCCCGCACCGCGGCACCACTGTCCGATAGTCCGGCAGGCCTTGGAGCAGCGCCTCAATAACGCGCGCCGCAAGCATTACCTCGACATGAGCAGCCACACCTTGCGACACTACCCTGCCGAGCAAGCGGCCGGCGGTTAGACGATGCGCGCGGCCACCGCAATGGAATAACCAGGAGTGAACCGGATATGCGCCTTTCGAAAACACGACTTTTGTCGCTTCTTTTCGTGGTATTCACGGGTGCCTGCTCCTCGGGTGATCCCGGCGAACCTGCGCCGCCACCGGTCTCGCAGAGAACCGCGCTCGTGCTCGATGAAGGGGGGGCGCTGCGATTTGCCAGGCTGGCGCTCGATTGCATGCACCGGGAATACCCGAACAAACTCAACCAGGTGCTGCAGGACGCCACGCAACTCTTGCCGCCGAAGACCCTGCATCCGGCGTTTTACGGCTGCTTTGACTGGCACTCGTCGGTACACGGTCACTGGATGCTGGCGCGGCTGCTGAAAGATTTTCCAGAGACTTCCGTTCGACAACAAATCGTCGAGGGGCTGTCCCTGTCGCTAACGCCGGAGAACATCGCCGGTGAAATTGCATATTTCGATGACGCCTCCGCCAGCTGGGAGCGCACGTACGGTTGGGCCTGGCTGTTACAACTTGCGACCGAACTGGAAGGTTGGCAGTTACCGGAAGCAGAACGCTGGGCCGAGGCACTGCACCCGCTGGCTATTGTTATTCGGGATCGGTACATCGAGTTCCTGCCACGTCAGGAGTACGCGATTCGCACCGGCGTGCATCCCAATACCGCGTTCGGCCTGTCTTTTGCCTACGACTACGCGGTAACCGCGGACGATCACGAGCTTAAAGACACGATCGTCGCTGCGGCCCTGCGTTATTACGCTGATGACAGGGACTGCCCACTGTCCTGGGAGCCCAGCGGTGAGGATTTCCTGTCACCTTGCCTCGAGGAATCGGCATTGATGGCGCGAGTTCTGCCGGACGCAGAGTTCGCTCCATGGCTGGCGGCCTTCCTGCCCTCGTTGGCGGACCCGGCATCATTGCCACCGGCTAACGTCAGCGACCGTTCCGACCCGAAGATCGTGCACCTCGACGGACTGAATCTCAGCAGGGCCTGGAATCTCTATGTGATTGCGGACAAAGTGGACGACGCAATGGCCGTGACGCTGCGCGAAAAAGCGGCGCAACACCTGGCGGCAACCTTGCCACATGTCAGCAGTACGCACTACGAGGGCTCGCACTGGTTAGGGTCGTTCGCGATCTACGCCCTGACGCAAAGCCGCTAATCCGACTGTCGCTCCGTCAGAGGCTGCGGTTTGTGCGACGTATTAATCCGGGCGTTGCGATATCCGGGCTAGCGCAGCCTGTTGCCAAACGCGTCCCAGACTTCCACTTCGCCGAAGTTCAGTGCGCGCACGTCTTGCTCGAATTTTTCAAGATCGCCGGTGATGAGCCACGTTAACTTGCCAGGATCCAGCAACTTCCGCGCTCGCGCCTTGACCCCATCCGTTGTCACCGCCTCGACACGTGCCGCCGCCGATTCCGCATGGTCATACGGCAGGTGGTAGCTGTCGGAACGAATAATGCTGTTCAGGAATCCCCGGTTGGTAGCGAACGATCCCGGAAGCGAGCGCGTCCGATTGAGCTTGATGCGTTCCACCTCCTCCTCGGTCGCGGGGCGTTCCGTGATGAAGTCGGTTATCTCACGCAGAATTTCCTGCATGCTCATCGCGGTCTTGTCGGTCTGTACCTGGCCTGAGGCGCTGATCGCCATGTCGCCACTCGTGTTCATGTTAATGCCCGAGTAGTAGCCATAAGACCAGCCCTTGTCTTCGCGCAGGTTCATGTTCAGGCGCGACTCGAAAGCGCCGCCGAGCACGCGGTTCATGATCGAAATTTCTGTCGCGGTCTCCGCATCGAAAGGCGCAATAGCGTGGCCCGCGATAACGGTACTCGATTCGGCGCCGGGATGATCCACCAGTATCACCCGCGCCTTCGAGTCAGCCGCGGCACCGACCCGTCTTTTCGTGATGTCGCTTTTTACGTTCCACCGGGCGAAGGTTTTCTCGGCAGCGGCTTTGGCCTCATCGATACCGATGTCGCCAATCATGTAGACCGTCATCCTGTCGGGCGTAATTTCTTCTTTACGGAAAGCCTCGAGCTTCGCGCGGTCGACCTGTTCGAGAAGCTCGGGCGTCCACAGCCCGCCCATGGGGCTCGCGGCGCCATAGATCGCTCGCTCGAACAGGCTGCTCGCCGCGCGCGACGGCGCTTTCTCGAGATTGGCGAGATAGGCCGATACGCGTGCCTTGTACTTGTCCAACTCCTCGTCGGGAAACGTCGAATGGCGCAGCATGTCGGCGGCGAGTGCAAGCGAGGGCTCGAGATAGCCGCGCAAAATGCGATAGGCGTAGGAACTGCGCTCGACGCCGTCCCGGAACTGCCCGCTCATGCCGATCTTGTCCTGCTCGGCGGCCAGCTCATTGGCATCGTATTTTCTGGTGCCCTTGTCCATCAGGCCAAACACGAACGCCGCCAGGCCCGGTGCATCGGCCGGCGCCGCGATACTGCCAGTGTCGATGTGTATCGAGACATCGACAAGTGGAATGTTGCCACGCGTCGCAACGACGAGCTGCATGCCGTTGTTCAGGGTCGCTGTTTCGATCGCCGGGAAATTGATGCTCGTGTTGGCCGTCACTGCAGGGATTGACGAGCGATCCACCGAACTCTCGTCACTCGACAATTCCGGAAACGGCAGAACCGTGAGCTGGTAATAGCCGCGCGTCAGCCAGCGGCCGGCGATTTGCCGCAGCTCCTCCCCGGTGGCCGCATTCAGCCAGCGCAATTCCCGGTTGATGAACAACGGATCGTCCGAGTATAAAAAGCCCTCGGCCAGCAGCCGGCCAATGGATGCGCCGGTTTCCAGCGCCCCCAACATGTACATGTTGACCGCAAGCTTCGCGTTTTTGAGAATCTGCGGATCGGGGCCCGACTGCAAATAGTCGGCGATCGTCTCGTCGACAACCGCCATGACCTGTTCCGGCGTCACGCCCGGGCGGAGGTCGATAGTGAGCGAGTATTCGCCGCTCAGAACCCGGCCGTAGGCGTAGCCGGACACGCGCGTGGCGAGCTGCAGTTCATCGACGAGCTTTTTGTGCAACGGCGAGTTCTTGTTACCTGCGAGCGAGTCATTGACCAGGTACATCAGCGAGGTGTCTTTATCGTTCAGTCCCGGCAATGCCCAGGTGCGGTTGATTCGAGTCACGCCGACGTTGTCGTACATTACCTCATCGCGATTGTCGGTAAGCAGCGGGACCCATTTCCTGGGGTAGGACAGCGGCACGCCGACGGGCGCTTCGCCGAAGTAGTGCTCGACCTTCGTCCGGGCGTCTTCGAGAGTAATGTCGCCGGCGAGCACCAGGACAACGTTTGAGGCACCGTAGTACTGTTCGAACCATTCGTGTACATCCTCGACCGTTGCCGCATCGAGATCCTCCATCGAGCCGATGATGGAATGCCGGTAAGGGTGCCCGACGGGGTACAGGCCTTCTCGAATCTTGTCGCCCATTTTCGCGTACGGCCGCGTCTCGCCCTGGCGCTTTTCGTTTTGCACAACGCCGCGCTGTTCGTCGAGCGCATCCTGGGTCACCGCGCCGAGCAGATGCGTCATACGATCGCTCTCCATCCACAGCGCCATGTCGAGCGCGCCTGAGGGCACCGTCGCGAAGTAGTTGGTGCGATCCTCCGAGGTTGTGCCGTTCATGCCGGTGGCGCCGGCGTCAGTAAATGGCGAGAAGTACTCACCCTCGCGATTCTCCGTGCCCTGGAACATCAGGTGTTCGAAAAGATGCGCGAAGCCGGTCTTGCCGGGCGGCTCATCTTTGGAGCCGACGCCATACCACATGCCGACGAAGACGGTCGGGATCGAATGGTCGGAATGCACGAGTACGGTCAGGCCGTTGTCCAGCTGGAACGTCTCGTAGGGAATGTCGACCTGCGTTGCGAGCGTATCGTCGGCGCTTGCGCTCGAAGCAAGTACAAACAACATCGCCAACGCAAACGACTCGGTCAGCTTGCGGCGGGTGTGTGGCAAAGGGTGGCCCTCTTTAGCTGGTTACAATGCGGCGAACACTCGCTGCAGTTTTTGCTTGACCTCGATCGCCATCGGTTCGATGCCGGGTTTCTCGACAAGCGACAGTACACTTTGCGGATCCATGAAGTCGACGTGAACGTCACCTTCAGCCGTCTCTCGAACCAGAACGTTACACGGCAGCAGCAGGCCTATGTCCTCGACCGCCTGTATCGCCTGGTAGGCAATTCCGGGATTGCACGCGCCGAGTATTCTGTAGCGCGGCATGTCTTTGTCCAGTTTCGCCTTCATCTTCGCCGCGACATCGATGTCCGACAGCACGCCGAAGCCTTCTTTCTCGAGTTCCGCCGTCACTGTTTCGATCGCATCGTCAAAGGACAGTTCAACCATTTTGCCAAAACCAAAGCTCATAACGCGTCATCCTTGGCAGCACATTCTTTTGCGCCGCAGTAAATATCGTGTAGTAAATTGATTACCCTGTCGGCCGGGCCGTTGGCCAGGGAATAGAAAATGGTCTGCGATTCACGCCGTGTCTTCACGAGGTCCTGCTGACGCAGTCGGGCGAGCTGTTGTGACAGTGCTGACTGGCTCAGCGGAATAACCTCGTTGAGATCACTGACCGAGCACTCACCCTCTGCCAGCATGCACAAAATCATTAGCCGGCTCTCGTTGCCCAGCGCCTTCATCAGTCCCGCCGCATCGGCGGCATGCGCCCTCATATCGTTCGCCGGAAGAAGCTCAAGCTTCGGTTTTTGCTCGTTTTTTTGACTAGCAATCATCGTCGGTGCCTGTACCAGAATACGGTCCGGTTAATATAGAGCATCCTAATTTAGTTGTCTATAAATTAGGCTTTACTACATTAGTATATTGTAATAGTGTTGGCCTGGAATCCAGCACGTGGAGAACAACGGATGGCACGAATAATAGTCATGGGCGCAGGCATTGGCGGTATCTCGCAGGTGTACGAATTGCGACGAGAACTGGGCAGTCAACACCAGGTTGTGCTGATCGGCGATTCGGACCGGTTTGAGTTCACGCCGTCGAATCCATGGGTCGCGGTCGGCTGGCGCAAACAGAGTCAGATTACCGTTAACCTCGAGGAAACGATGCAAAAGCACGGCATCGAGTTCCATGCACAGGGCGTCAAGCGCGTACATCCTGCCAACAACCGGCTCGAACTCAGTGACGGCACGTCGATGTCATACGACTACCTCGTGATCGCGACCGGTCCCAAACTCGCTTTCGAGGAAGTGGAGGGTCTCGGGCCCGAAAACGGCTATACGCAGTCTGTCTGCAAAACCGGCCATGCCGGAACCTCGTTTGTGGACTTTGAGAAACTCCTGAAGGATCCGGGTCCCATCATCGTCGGTGCCGCACCCGCTGCATCGTGTTTTGGGCCCGCCTACGAGTACGTTTTCATCCTCGACACGGAACTCAAGAAGCGCAAGATTCGCGATCAGGTTCCGATGCATTTCGTCACGCCGGAACCGTACATCGGTCACCTGGGACTGGATGGGGTCGGCGACACCAAGACCCTGATGGAGTCGGAGTTTCGTGATCGTCATATCCAGTGGACAACGAACGCGAAGATCACGAAAGTGGGCGACGGCTCGATGGCATTTACCGAGGTTGATGAAGACGGCAAGGACAAGAAGCATCACGAACTGCCGTTCAAACACTCGATGATCCTGCCGGCTTTCAAAGGCGTCGATGCGGTCATCGACATCGACGGTTTGACGAACCCGCGCGGGTTCATCTTGATCGACGAATTTCAGCGCAACCCGACGTTCCAGAATATCTATGCGGTGGGCGTTTGTGTCGCGATACCGCCGGTGGGGCCGACCCCGGTACCAACGGGCGCACCGAAGACAGGCTACATGATCGAGTCGATGGTCACCGCGACAACCCACAATATCGCAGCAGTTCTGAAAGGCAGCGAACCCGAGCGGCGCGCCACCTGGAATGCCGTTTGCCTGGCCGACTTCGGCGATAGCGGCGTCGCGTTTGTCGCGCTTCCACAAATTCCACCGCGCAACACCAACTGGGCGTCTCGCGGTAAATGGGTGCACCTGGCAAAGATCGCCTACGAGAAATATTTCCTGCACAAAGTCCGCGCCGCGAAAACCGAACCGATTTACGAAAAAACCATCATGAAGCTGATCGGCGTTGAGCGGCTGAAAGATTCACGCTGACACGCCCTACCGTTGAGTTGGAGTCGAACCGCAATTAATTGAGACGGCCTGAACGGCGATCGACGCCCGGCGGGCTTGTGCTGCTGCGACGAAAACAAGCGTGCTTCTCGCGGCAGTGATACAGGGACTTCCATCACGAGATGGCCCCCTTCGGTCCGCTTTATTCCCGCGTTAATTGGGGTCGAACCGCAATTAGTTGAGACGGCCTGAACGGCGATCGACGTCCGGCGGGCTTGTCCTGCTGCGACGAAAACAAGCGTGCTTCTCGCGGCATTGGTACAGGGACTTCCATCACGGGATGGCTCCCTTCGGTCCGCTTTATTCCCGCGATGGAAGTCCCTGTACCAATGCCTCAGCCATCAGGCCTGTTCGTGATTCGGCCCCAATATCCGAGTGTTGACGGTCCCCGTACCGATACCTCAGCGCTTGGGTTAGTCGCGGTTCGACCCCGATAAATTCGAGCGCACCACCATGGCGAATGGCCTTGTCTCGCAGAACCCAAGTGCAGGAAATCAAGCGGACCGAAGGGAGCCATTCCTGCACTTGGGTTCTGCGAGGCGAGGCCAAACCTGTCGCGCTATCCAGGCACCTGCGGTATGAGCGCTGCAGCCGCCGGAGCCATCTTGGCGTTGTCATGGTCCGCACCGTCAACGACGTGCAGTTGCCAGTTGAAGTCGGTACCGAGTTCTTCAGCGCGCGCCTTGCCCTCGCGGTACATCGTCTTGCCTCTGGCAAGTCGATTCGATCCCTGACGTTCCGCCTCAGGCGTCTTCCTGAGTTTGCTTGCGTTCACGTCGATATCGGCACTTCCCTGCAACAGGACCAGCGGTTGCGACAGTATTTGCGGTAGCGCTTCTTCTTTGATCCCCGAGTTCTTCAGGCCATAGGGATAGCCAACGCTGAAATCCGGCATCGTGTACCAGCCAGCGTTGGCCGCGATAAACTGGCTCGCCCGGGCTTCGGGCAGGTAATACATGAATCGATGTACGAATTGCGACCCTGCCGAATGCCCGTACAAAACATACGATTCCTGCACACCACCCACTCGCTTTACGACTTCGTCAAACATTGGCTCGATTGCCGAAAACGTCCAGGTGGCTGCCGGGTTCTTCTTGCCCATGTTCCTGTCGAATACGTTACCGAGGTTGTAGGCGGCGGCGCCCGGAAACTGTTGTTTCGAGAAATACGGCACAACAACGATAAAGCCCTGCGCTTCTGCCAGTGCCTTCCAGTCGGTGTAGTAGCGCGGCACATCCCGGCTCGCGCCATGCATCACGATAACAATCGGCGTTGCAGTATCACGCTTTGTCGGCAGGTAGGTTTTTACGCTCGGTTCCCAGAACATGCTCGAAGCCGCCCGCGTGCTCCGGCAGCTGGCCACCGGAAATAGTCAGCGGTACGGGCGCGTGAACTCCCGGACGGAAAGATTCCGGATACACGCGTCAGCTGGCGAAAGTGCCGGTGCAGGCTGTTGTTGTAGTAAGTAAAACTGTTACCGACAAACAGTACTTTCGCAGGCTTCATTGCATTCGCTGCCGGCGTTCCCGGCGAACTCGCGCAGGACGATAAGCCAGACGCTGCCAGCACGGCGATTAACAAAAAGGGGGCAAAGCCCCCTGTTTGTCGTTCGTATCTAAGCCGAATCAGAAGTTCGAGCCTCAGGTCCAGGTAGTAGGAACGGCCCAGGTCGCGATGCGAGTCCGCGAAGTAACCGAAGTACCGATCCGCCAGCGGCGCGCGTTCGTCGGTCAGGTTGTTGATGCCGAAACGTGCGCGCAAATTGTAACGATCCGATGGACGGAAGGTGTAATCCACCTTGGCGTTGTAGGTCGTCATCGACGGGATCGTGTAGCGCAGCAGCTGACCGGCATTGTTGGGGTCGTCAATCGTCAACGAGTCCTGGTAGAAATCGCCGATGTAAAACGCGGTTATCGACGCACCCAGATCTTCCTTGTTGTAGGCCACGGTAAAGTTTGCGCGCGTCTCCTGGTTGCCGTCTTTACCGATCAGGTCGGCAAAACCGGCGATCGGATAGTTCGCCGGAATCAGCCCGGACTGCTGTGCTTCGACTAGGGTCAGCGAATCGCCGCCGGCCTTCTGTTCATACTCCAACAGGCGCGAGGCAACCAGCCGGAAATTGAAGTTACCGACCGCGCTATCGACATTGTAATACCAGCCCAGGTCGATTCCCTTGATTGTGCGCGTATCGAGGTTCAGGTAGTTATCGTCGATGTACTGGATATCGCCGGCCGGGCAGATACCGGCTGCAAGGTAGATCGCAGACTCATCCACGCCGGGATCGGCCCGCACGACGGCGCTGTTGCCGGTGGTTGCCGTGCAATTCGAAGCACCTGCCTGCAGTCGATTATAAAGATCGAGCAGCGTATGGTTCTCTTCGCCGAACAGCCCGATCGTGTCGGTCTTCTCGATTGTCCAGTAGTCCAGCGTGAACGTCATATCTTCGACCGGCTCCAATACCAACCCAACCGAAAAGTTGTCCGATTCCTCAGGTTTCAGGGCCGCGCTGCCCTGTGCGATGCGCTGCGTCGAATTGCTGCAATCCAACGTATCCTGGTCCGGATCACCGCCGTTCTCAGCGGCGTAAACACACGCCCAGTCGGTGCGCGTATTCTGGCGAGCCACAACCTCCTCGTTAATTGTCACCAGGTTCGGTGCACGGAAACCCTCGGACCATGACGCTCTCAGCAACAACGGCTCCATTACCTGCCAACCAAGGGCGACCTTGGGAACAGTCGTGGTGCCGGTGTCGGAAAGGTCTTCGTAGCGCACGGCGAGCTGCATATCCAGATTTTCGAGGATGGGCACCGCGACCTCGCTGAACAGTGAAAATACGCTGCGGCTGCCGCGACTGGTGGGCGTCGGACTGGAATTCACGACATCCGACACGTACGGATAAGTGTCGCCCTGGTAGTCCGTGAACACGATACGCCCATCGAGGCGAGGATCGCGCTCATCGACAAAGGACTCGTCACGGTACTCGGCGCCCGCCAGGAAACCCAATGGTCCAGCCGGTAGCTGGTAAAACTCTGCATTTGAAAACTTGACGTCGAACATGCGCAATTCCGTCTCGCTCTTTCGATAGACATCGATCAGGGCACGCTCGATGTTGTTGTCGATGCCGCCGCTGAAAGGGTTGTATGCCGCGGGCGTCGGATCGAACAACGCCTCGGCCATCAGCGTGTTGGATACGCGGTTGCGGGTGATGTCGTCAGCCGTAGCGCGTGACCAGGTCAATGCACTTCCCAATCCCAGTCGCCCTTCGAACCGCGGAAACCCTGCAGGACGCGGAACGAGTCGCCGTCATTGTCGACGATGCGCGGCACTTCGGTGAAGCGGTAATTGTCGATTTCGAGCTCGAGGCCGTCGCAGGTAACGCCCGGGATCACGGCGTCCGGCAGGCGATTCGGCGAACCGCAAGGACCGAACGGGTTGTAGTAGTTCTCTGCACCGACGCGCAGCTTCACCGTGCTGAAAGGCGCGGAGCCATGACGAAACAGGCTGCTTGTATAGCTGTATGCGCCGATTTCCGAAAAACTCTCGATGCCGTTCTCGAGTTCGTGATTGATGTAAACAAAAGCGCTGGTGCGCTGCAGGTCTGAATTGAGATCGCGGTTTTCGTTGAGGTTGTGACGATACGTGCCCTGGCCGTCGATGCCGCCGCAGGTGCCGTAGCCGAGGTCCCACTGACAGCGCGCGTCTCCGGAGGGATACGTTTCGAACTCACCGCTACCATCGGTAAGCGTCCCGCTCAGGCCCTGGCCCGAGGCGCTGACCCTGACGTCATACTGACCGTATATCGAGTTGGCGCTGTCATTGCGGAATGCCGTATTGCCTTCCCACGGAGAACCGTCCGGAATGCGATCGCGAAAATCTGCATTGGCCCAACGGGCATCGTCCTGTGAATTAACACGGCCACGATCCAGGTAATTTACGAATACGCCAACGTTGGTGGCACCGCCGTTGAAGTTCTTGCCCCATTGCAACGTCAGGTTGGTGTCGTTGCGCGGCACGTTGTCGAAATCGGTGAACTTGGATCGAATCGAGAAACCCTCGAAATCCGATCGCAATACCGTGTTGACGACGCCGGCGACGGCGTCAGCGCCGTAAATTGCCGATGCGCCTTCACGCAACACCTCAACGCGCTCGACGCCGAACACGGGAATGGTGTTCGAGTTGACCGTGTTGACCGGTACGAAACTGCCACCCACTTCTTCGGTCTGGTACTGCGGCGCCATGACAAGGCGGCGGCCATTGATGAGTACGAGCGTGTTACCGGTACCCATGCTGCGCAGGTTGAATGCACCGACGTCGCCGCGGGCGGAGTTGACACCACCACTGATACTTTCGGCTTCGTTGAAGAAGTTGTTGCCATTCTCCGGCATGAGATCAAGGAGTTCGTCTCCCGAGTCGATGCCGAAGGCTTCGATATCCGCCACCGAGATAATAGACACCGGCAATGCCCCGGAAATGGCAGCACCCTTGATTTGCGAACCGGTAACGGTGATCTCTTCGATCTGCTCGTCTTCTTCCTGCGCGGCGGCAGGTACTGAAGCGAGTATGAGTGCCAGTGAACCGGTCGCTAGAACTGCGGATTGACCACTCACGTAACGTGACAGCAATTGAAACATCACTCTTCCCCCTAGGTCTTTCTCGATTCTTGGTGTTAACGATCTCGTGCCAAACTACCAATGCGCCGGAAACGCGGCCAATAACAGTGTTTCCAGCGCGTATAACCAGCGGCTATGGCTTGTTGTTATGGAATGAGTCTAGCAGAAACATCGCCCTGCAGATCAAGGTTTTGACGTGGGGTGCAACATGAGGTGGGTCGCGAATTCCGGGGCTACATTATCGTCATCCGGCGCCATCCAGGGCGTCTGCCACTCGACCCACGCCAGATCGTCCAGTGACACGGTCGCCCCCGCTTTTTCCTCGCTGTTGTCCACGATGTCGATGAGCAAGCGAACCGAGCGCGTCGCGATCCGTGGCTGCCGGTAATCAAACGAGAAATCCGTCCAGTGCGGCGAGGAACCCTCCCAGGTGCCGATTTCCTCGAGCGGGCCGTTGTCGAGCTCGTCCTCCAGAATTTCCGTCATCCGTCGGCGCTGCAACAGGAGACGCACTGTGGCATTACCGTCAACCTTGATGCGTCCGCTGACGGTTGCAGGATTAGAGGACGTGAAGACGCGCTCGAAGACCTTCATGCCGGTGCGCACCGTCGCGCCCCCTTGCGGCAGCCGAACCTGCATATGATTGTTGTCGCTTATACGGAGCTGCGCGTTGCTGCCCAGCATCCAGGTCCGGTCGTGGGTCGCGAACAACCCGGCGTATTCGAAGTCGCCGCGCCGCGAAAGATCAATGCCTAGCCGGTAGCGGCGGCCTCCCGACTGAACGACGACCGGCAGCAAGGGCGATGCTCCGAGCGAGCGCACGTGCACAGGCGTCGCACCGACCGAGTCCGGGACGACGATGGTGTTGGCAGCGCGTTCTCGCCCGTTACACGCCTCTACGACGGCGTGAAAGCCGCTCTGCCGCATGCAAACCTGCGGGTCCGAAAGCCTTGCCAGGCGCGTCAACACGGCGTGGCGGAACAGGCCCGTCGCCGGCGTTGGCACGTAACCGTTAATGTGCAGCGGCACGGCTTCCGCGCGATGCAAGGTGTCGCCATCCATCCACACATACAACAACATGCCGAGCTGGGTGGTGTAGTGGTACTGGTCGAACAGGAAATTTCCCATCGAGTAGGCGATCAGGCGATTGTCGTAAATTTCGAAGCCCTGCAGCACGTGGGCATGATGGCCGATCGCGATGTCCGCCCCGCCGACCACCGCTTCTCGCAAAAGGGTCCGCTCGGATAGTGCCGGGTTCGCCGCGTACTCAAGGCCCGCGTGCAACTGAACCACGGAGACGGCATCTTGCGATTGCATGCCAAGGTCCGCGACGATCGTCTGCCTATCGCCGAGCGCCGCACCGCCTTTCGTTGCTTCGGCAACCTGGTTTGGCGAAAAGGTCCCCGCCCAGCCGACATAGCTCAGAAATGCATGCATGCGTCCGTTGATTTCCCGGTACGCCGGCGCACGCGCCTCGGTTTCGCCGTGTCCACCGCCGGAATAATCGAGCCCTGACCCTTCAAGTGCGGCAAGAGTCGAACGCAGACCTGCCTCACGATAGTCGTACATATGGTTGTTACCGAGCGCGACGTAGTCGAAACCCGCCCATTGCAACAAGGCTGCCAGCTCGACCGGCGAGTAGAATGTCACCGACTTGGGCAAACGGTTTCCCAGCGGTTCGCTGGAGAGCTGCGTCTCGAGGTTGACGGAGGCGTAGTCGGCCAGCTCGATGTAAGGTCGAACGTGCTGCAGCAACTGCATGCCGTCATCGAGTACGCGTTCCCGACGTACCAGTGCGGGCTCGCCGGCACGCGGCTCAAAGTAGCGGCGTGCGAGCATCGAGTCGCCGGCAAACAGTATCAGGCTGCGTCCGGGCTTCTTTCTTACCAGCTCGACGGCGGGCAGGCGCGCTTCCCGGCCGGCAACGAAGTCCGTGCGATGGACTGTCTGGACGATGGTGTAAAAGCCGGGCGCTTCGATGCGCAGCAAAACAGTCGCCGCAGAGTCCAGCGGGAACGTGAAATCACCGTCGGCGCCGACCTCCTGCAACACGCCCGATGCGTACACCCTCGCACCGGCAACCGGCACGGTGGACGCGTCGACAATACGCCCTTGCACGTGCACCACGTCGGCCGACGATGGTTCGGCGAACGCCGAGACTGGCGAGCAGTACGAGGACGGTGACCGGGGTGAAGCGCATCAACGAATCATGCCATCAGGCCGGGGCCGTACCGGAATTCTTTTGCGAAAGCGACACATAACCTGTGGTTATACTGTGGCGGGAGTGAGAGGGCAGCCATGCGTTTGCGACAAATCGAGGTATTCCATGCCGTGTATTCGACCGGCTCCATGACCGGCGCGGCGGCATTGCTCAACGTTTCGCAGCCATCGGTTTCGAAGAGTGCTGGCACACACCGAGCAACAACTTGGCTACCTGCTGTTCGATCGCGTCAAGGGAAAACTCGTCGCGACGCCGGAGGCGCATCGACTCTTCGGTCATGTATCGACCGTCTACCGCGATGTCGATCGGCTGCAGCATGTCGCGGCGAACCTGCGCGCGGGAAATAGCGGCCAGGATGCGCGTTGCAAGTACACCCGCTTTCGGTATCGAGGTAATTCCGAAAGCCGTCGCGACCTTCAGGGAAAAACACGGCGACACGGTATTTGAAATCGAAACCTTGCACCTCGATGAAATGCACGAGGCACTCCTGGAGTCCCGCATTGACCTTGGCGTCGCATTCGATCCGGCGGAAAATGCCCGGCATTGTTGATGACACGCTTGCGACCAGTCGTTTTGTAGTGCTTGCACCGGCGGCGATCGACTTCGGCGACGCGCGCACCCTGCAGGCAACAGACCTGTGTGGACACCCGTTCATCGGACTCAACAGTCGGGGACCGCTTCGGCCGGTCGCTGTCTACGTATCTCGAATCGGTGCGCTCGGACCTGGACATCGTCACCTGGACGGAAACCTACCACGTCGCCAAGGAACTGGTTGCCTGCGGCATGGGCGTGACCATTGCGGACGAAGTGACGGCCAGGTCCGGTGATGCGACCCGTATTCAGATAATGCCACTGGAGCCGCCGCTACGATTTGACATCAAGGTGTTGAGCCTGGCGGCCGCACCGCTGTCGGTCACGGCACAGAACTTTGTGCAACACCTGCGGCTCGGCCTCAACACGCTGCTCGAAACCTGACCGAGCTATAGCCCGCAGTTATGGGCCGTCGAACAATGGGCATTTGAGCCGCCGCCGAACCGGCTGGTAACATCTCTCGCGTGTCTCGCGAAGGGGGTTGCATGCACGTTGTCGTCATCGGCGCCGGGGTCGTCGGTGTAACTACCGCGTATTACCTGGCGCGGCACGGCCACCAGGTGACCGTGCTCGAGCGTGCGTCCGATGTGGCGGCGGGCGCGAGTTTCGGGAATGCCGGGCAACTTTCCTACACGTTTACCGATGCACTCGCCAAACCGGAATTCGTCGCGAGAATTCCCGGGCTCCTCGGCGGGGCGTGACCCGGCCTCGAAGATTCGACTGGCGCCCGACCTGGTGCCCTGGGGGATCCGTTTTCTCGCGCAATGCACGAACAAGCGCGCGGCAGCGAATACCGTCGCGGTCCTGAAAATCGCCCTGCACTCGGCAAAGCTTATGGCAGAGCTCCGCGAGACCGTGCCGCTCGAGTTTTCACATCGCACATGCGGCAAGCTGGTTTTGCTGAGTGACGCGGATGAACTGCAGTCCGCAGAAGCGAGCACGCGCCTGAAAAACAAGCACGGCAGTGATACGGAAATCCTGTCGGTCAATGACGCGCTGCGCGTCGAGCCGACACTGGCAAAGCTAAACGATGAGTTTGTCGCAGCCATGTACTCCCGGGGCGATGCAGTTGCTGACTCGCGAAAATTTACCTTTGCATTGCGCGACTGGCTGTCCTGCACCGGCAACGTAACGTTCAGGCTTGGCTGTAACGTTGAGCGCATCATCCTGTTGCAGGGCCACCTCGCTGCCGTGCGGCTCGACGGGGAGGAGCTGGCGGCGGACGCGGCCATCGTTTGTAGCGGTGCCTGGAGTGGTCGGCTACTTCAACCGCTCGGCATCAAGTCAGGCGTTTATCCCGTGCGCGGCTATAGCGTGACCTTACCGGCCGTTGACGCCTCGCCGAATGTAAGCATCACGATCCTGAAACGCAGGATCGTGTTCAGCCGCCTGGACAGCAGTACCCGTATAGCGGGCTTTGCCGATTTCACCGGATTCGACACGTCAGGCGACGCCACAAGAGTCGCAACGCTTCTTGACGTGGCCAGACGCTCTGCACCGTTTGCCGCAGACTACGCAACCAACGATCAGCAGCACTGGGGTGGCTACCGGCCGATGACCCCTGATGGCCGTCCGCTCGTCGGGCCGTCCGGCATCAAGGGGCTGTACCTTAACACCGGCCATGGCATGCTTGGCTGGACGCTGGCGTGTGCCAGTGGTCACGATGTTGCGCGCGCAGTTGCCGGGCAGCACACCCATTAAGAAGGTGAAAATGTTCCGATCCGGCGTCATTCTGACTGTTGCTCTTGCCCTCGGTGCTTGCGCGACACCCATCGTCTCTTACGTTGCCGGCGAACCCTGCGAGGCGGCGTCTTTCACGGTGATGGATAACTTTGGCGGTGCTCGACGCGGGCGTTGCAACGTCCTCTCGGATAATCACGTGCAGTTATCGATACGCCCGGAGGATGACGGCTACATCAATCCGAGTCCCTGGTTCGCCTTCAAACTGGTCGCAGCCACAGACACAACTGCGCTCGTATCCTTGCGCTATCTCGGCGGCCGTCATCGTTACCTCCCCAAGATCAGTTCGGATGGACTCACCTGGCTGCCCGTCGACGATGATCGCATCAGCATTACCGATGGCGGCGAACTGGTAAGCATCGAGTTGCCCCTCGAGTCGGGCACGACCTGGATAGCGGCGCAGGAGCTCATAACGCCAACCATCTACGATATCTGGTCGAGCAATATCGTTGAGCGCTCCGACACCGAGCGGCGCCTGCTTGGCTATTCGCTCGGCAAACAGCCGATCAACTATCTCGTCAGCAACCCCTCGGCCCTTGATGTGTTGCTGCTGGTCGGGCGTCAACATCCGCCCGAAGTCTCGGGCGCGCTCGCAATGTTCTCTTTCGTGCAAACCGTGCTCGGCGACACCGCCCTTGCAGAACGTTTTCGCGAACGGTTCCAGGTCATCACGATTCCCCTTTTGAACCCGGACGGCGTTTTGGGCGGTAACTGGCGGCACAACCTGGGCCACGCCGACCTCAATCGCGACTGGGGCACTTTCGTACAGCCCGAGACCCGCCTCGTTGGCGACCTGCTCGACCGGCTGGACGCCGGCGGTTTTCGGGTTCGCGTATTCCTGGACTTTCATTCGACCGATCGCAACCTGTTTTATACCCAGGATGACAGCGAGCCCACTGATCCGCCTGATTTCTTCAAGGACTGGTTCGCGCGTGCGACGCCGCGAATTGCGGACTATTCCTTTACACACGAGGCCCGCCCTGGCAAACGACCGGGCGTCGGCAAGAATTTCATGTATCAGCGTTACGGTATTCCTTCAGCAACCTATGAAGTCGGCGATGAGACCGACAGGGCGGCGGCGCAGCACGCTGCGGCCGTATTCGCCGAAGAGCTGATGGCGCTGATGCTCGAAACACTCGCGCGCACCGACTGATGCGATATAATCGCTCGCCTTCGCCGGGCACCTCGTCCGGCGACATCATGCAAACAAGCACCGGAGCAGTCAGTTGAGTCGCGACCAGCAATTTTTTGATATGTATTCTCTTGTTATCGGCGTCCTGGCTGCCGTTGCCCTGGCGATTCTCGTGCTGGCAATGAAAATGTCCGACCTGACACAGGGCATTTACACGCGCGACGCGGCGGAATACCAGGCAGCGGTCGCCGAGCGTATTCGTCCGGTCGGCCAGGTCTACCTGCCCGGCGAAGAGGAGGCATCAGCGATGCCGACGATCGAAACGGTGGCAGAACCCGCGCCGGTCGCGGCCGCCATGACTGGCCCGCAGGTCTATAACTCCGCGTGTATCGCCTGTCACGGCGCCGGTGTCGCCGGCGCGCCGATCGTGGGGGATGCAGCCGTCTGGGCACCGCGTGTCGAGACCGGGCTGGCGACGTTGACGCAGCACGCTATCGAGGGCTATAGCGGCGCGGTCGGTTATATGCCGGCGAAAGGCGGCCGTACCGACCTTTCCGACGACGAGGTTGCGAGCGCCGTCGAATATATGGTCAACGAATCGAAGTAACGCCGCTTTGCACTCGCGCGGCCCCCTGATCGGGGGAAGGCGCTACTCTTAATCCAGTCAAATTCTCCGGTCCAGGCACCTGAGCGAGAGCGCCTCGGCAACATGAGGCGCTGCAATTCGCGGCGCGTCGGCGAGATCGGCAATGGTTCGGGAAACACGCAACACCCGCTGCTGCGCCCGCACTGACAGCTTGAATTGCTCGCACGCGTTTTCCAGCAGGGTCCAGCATCGATCATCCGCTTCGCAAATAGTCTGCAACCGTTCCCCTTCGAGTCGTGCATTGCTGCTGCCGGCGCGTTGCCATTGTTTGCGCCACGCGCGCTCGACACGCGCCGCCACCGTCGCGCTCGATTCGGCATTGGCCTCTCTGCCGCGCAGCACGCTGGTCGAAGGCCGCGCGACCGTGACGTGCAAATCGATGCGATCGAGCAACGGACCGGATACCTTGCCGCGGTAGCTCGACACGCGCTCGCCGCTGCAACGGCAGTCCGCCTGCGGGTCACCGAGGTAACCGCAGGGACAGGGATTCATCGCCGCGACCAGCTGAAACCTGGCCGGAAAATCGGCCTGCCGCGCGGCGCGCGAGATGGTGATGACGCCGGTTTCCATCGGCTCGCGGAGCACCTCCAGAACGTGGCGGCCGAATTCCGGGAGCTCATCCAGAAACAGGACACCGTTGTGGGCACGCGAAATTTCCCCGGGCCGGGGCAGTGCGCCACCGCCAACGAGCGCCGGTGCCGACGCCGTATGATGCGGCGCCCGAAACGGCCGGCAACGCCATTGGCTGGTCGTGAGCGAGGCGCCGAGAATCGACTGGATCGCCGCGGTTTCCAATGCCTCCGCCTCGTTCATTCGCGGCAGTAGTCCGGGCAGGCGGCGCGCCAGCATGCTTTTTCCCGTTCCCGGTGGACCGACGAACAACAGGTTGTGACCGCCCGCCGCCGCAATCTCGAGCGCCCGCTTGGCATGCTGCTGGCCTTTGACTTCGATGAGATCGACGCCATCGGTCGGTGGCTCGGTCGGCCGCACTGTCGGTGATGCCTCGATTGATTCGGTCCCGGCGAGGTGTGCGGTCACTTCGAGTAACGACGATGCAGCAAAGACGTCCGTGCCGGCGAGCGCCGCCTCGTTGCGATTGGCCATGGGCACTACGACGGCGCGGCCTGACTCGCGCGCTTTCAGCGCCGCGGGCAACATGCCCGGCACCGAGCGTAATTCGCCGCTCAGCGCGAGCTCACCGTAAAACTCGAGATTGGAAAGTGCCGAGCGAGGAAAGCGTTTGCGCGCCGCGAGGATGCCGAGCGCAATAGCGAGATCGTAGCGCCCGCCGGTCTTGCGCATATCTGCGGGGCCCAGGCTGATGGTGATGCGTTGCTGCGGGAAGTCGAAGCCGGAACTCAAGAGCGCACCGCGCACGCGATCCTTGCTTTCCCGAACCGCCGTTTCCGCCATGCCCACGATCGTGAAGGCGGGTAGCCCGCCGGAGAGAAACACCTCGATCGTGACGGGCGGTGCTTCAATGCCGTATTGCGCACGGCAATGCAGGATAGCGAGACTCATCGTTGCGGCCCTCCATGGCCAGCGGGTTGTACACGGCTGACGCCTGCTCTCGGGCTGACCCGGCGGCGACGGCCGTTGCTAGGCTATCCGTGCTATCCGTGCGCCTGTCAGCGCGAGCGGCGGCTAACCGTTGTCTTTCTCGAGCGCCGCCAGGCTCGTCTCGAGTGCCTCGAGCTTTTCACGCGTTCTCGCCAGCACCGCTGCCTGCACCTCGAACTCTTCCCGCGTTACCAGGTCGAGCCTGGCCAGTGACGCACGCAGTATCGAACGAAAATTATTCTCGACGTCCTCGCCGATCGCGCGCAGGCCCCCGGGAACCGACTCGGCCAGTTTTCTTGCCAGGTTTTCGATGGATTCATCGCTCATACACGGTTGATACCTGACGCCGGGGAAAAACACCAGCAGCGAATGCCGCGTGAAACCCCGAAAACGTGAGGGCCTCCCCGTTTCGGGGCAAAGCCGCCGGGCGCTGCACCAAAGCAGTGCGCGCAGCACCCCGGCGGAAATCTATAAACCATTGATTAATAACACCTTTTAAGAACTGGCACGGTTACTGCTTTATAGGGGCAGGCGGTGGCCAACGGGCCATTCTTAATTTAATCGGGAGCAAAGAAAATGACAGTCAAGAAAACCGCGTTTGTCGCGATCACACTACTTGCCAGCGGCCTGGCGCACGCGGGCTGGTCAGCCAACCTCGGCTGGGCGAGCGAGTACCATTTCCGCGGCATCCTGCAGAAGGTCTCGTCGGCGAGCGGCGGCGTTGACTATGAACAGGGCGGTTTTTACGCCGGTACCTGGGCGGCCGACGTCGGTGACGGACTGGAAGTCGACGGCTACTTTGGCTACGGCGCTGATGTGGGTGACGTGAGCCTGAGCGTCGGCTTCACCGGCTATTACTACACCGGCGACTTCGACGACACCTACCAGGAGATCAATCTCGGCGCTGCGTTCGGTCTTATCTCGATCGATGCGGCTATTGGCGAGTACGAGAACTTCACCGGGCCGACGCAGGATTACACCTTCGTTTCGGCCACGATCGCTCAGAACGGTTTCTACGGCACCTTCGGCACGTTCTCGCAGGACGCCAACGGCGACTACCTGCAGGTCGGCTATGACACCACGATCTCCGATATCGATGTCGGAATCTCGCTGCTGTTCGCGAACAAGGATCTCATCGGCGCCGCAGACGAGTCGCTGCTGTTCACGATCGGCAAGTCGTTCGATCTTCAGTAATCGTAATCGGGGCGGCCGCCTGGCCGCCCCTGTTCTTATCAATAGGGGACTTAAGTAATGAAAATGATCACAGCGATCATCAAGCCATTCAAGCTCGACGACGTGCGACAGGCGGTCGCCGACATCGGCATCCAGGGCATCACGGTTACCGAGGTCAAGGGTTTTGGCCGCCAGCGCGGCCACACCGAACTGTACCGCGGCGCCGAGTATGTCGTCGATTTTCTGCCCAAGGCGAAGATCGAACTCGCCGTTGACGACAGCCTGGCCGAACAGGTCATCGAGGCCATCGCCAACACGGCACGCACCGGCAAGATCGGTGACGGCAAGATTTTTGTCACCGAACTCGAGCAGGCCATTCGCATTCGCACCGGTGAAACCGGCGCCGAAGCCGTTTAACAATCAAGGGAGATAATCCTCGTGGAAGAAACAACTCAGATTGCGGCGCAGGTCACTGAACTGGCCTACGCGCTCGATACATTTTACTTTCTCGTCATGGGCGCGCTCGTCATGTGGATGGCGGCGGGCTTCACGATGCTCGAAGCCGGTCTGGTGCGGGCCAAGAACACGGCCGAGATCCTGACCAAGAACGTCGGTCTCTATTCGATCGCCTGCATCATGTACATGCTGTGCGGTTACGCGATCATGTATCCGGGCGACTTTGAGGGCGGCGTGTTTCAAAGCATTCTGACACTGGGCAGCGGCCTGCTTGGCTCCAGCGACAATGCCGCGGCCGACGTCATCGCCAGTGGCGGCGACACTTACTACTCGGGCCTGTCCGACTTCTTCTTCCAGGTCGTGTTTGTCGCGACCGCGATGTCGATCGTCTCCGGTGCCGTCGCCGAGCGCATGAAGCTCTGGTCGTTCTTCCTGTTCTGCGGTCGTCCTGACCGGCTTCATCTACCCGGTGCAGGGCTTCTGGAAATGGGGCGGCGGCTGGCTGGATGCCGGCTGGCTTCCTCGACTTTGCGGGCTCGGGTGTCGTGCACTGTGCGGCGCAGCGGCGGCACTTGGCCGGCGTCCTGCTGCTGGGCGCACGCAAAGGCAAGTACGGCCCCGGCGGTCAGATCAACGCCATTCCCGGCTGCAACCTGCCGCTGGCGACGCTCGGCACGCTGATCCTGTGGCTCGGCTGGTTCGGCTTCAACGGCGGCTCGGAGCTGAAGGTTTCCGATGTCGGCGAAGCCAACGCCGTCGCGCTCGTGTTCGTCAACACCAACATGGCGGCTGCCGGCGGCCTCGTCTTCGCGCTGCTGCTGTCGCGCTTCTGGTTCGGCAAGGCCGATCTGACGATGGCGCTGAACGGCGCGCTCGCCGGCCTGGTCGCCATCACGGCAGAACCGCTGACGCCGACGCCGATCGCCGCAACGATGATCGGTGCAGTGGGTGGCCTGCTGGTCGTCGGCTCCATCGTGATGCTCGACAAGCTGAAGATCGACGATCCCGGTCGGCGCCATCTCGGTGCACGGCGTCGTCGGCATCTGGGGCCTGCTGGCCGTGCTGCTTCACGAATCCCGACGCGACGCTGCGGTGCGCAGCTTGATCGGCATCGTGTCGATCTTCGCCTGGGTGTTCCTGACCAGCCTGCTGGTCTGGTTCATCATCAAGGTGACGCTCGGCATCCGGGTCTCCGAGGAAGAGGAGTACGAAGGCGTGGATATCAGCGAGTGCGGCCTCGAGGCCTACCCGGAGTTCGTGTCGGCGGAATAGTCCCCCCGACGGTGCCGCCGGAGTCGTCCTGACGAGGCTCCGGTGGTGCCGTCATTTAAGGGGCGGTACAGAGCGATGCCATCAAGTAAAACCCCGGCGGGCCGCAAGGCCCGCTTTTTTTGTGCGCGCCGGGCGGCCCGGACTCGCGAGCGAGTGTGATTGGGGTCACAGTTCGGCGACGCAAATAATGCTGTAATGCGTTATAGTTCAGTATCTTAAGTCAAGCACTCGAGGCTTGGAAGAGAACCCATGAATAGCAAATATTTTTTGATTGGGCTCGCCGCAGGCGCCCTGCTTAGTGCGTCGGCCGTGGCCAACGAGGTCTACAAGTGGACCGACGCCGAGGGCAACGTGCATTACGAGGATCGCCCGGCCGACGGTGCCAACCCCGAACGCATCGCGCTGACCTATCGACGCACCGATCCCGGCCAGGTAGCGGCACAGAAAAAAAGCCTCGCCGACAACATCGCTGCACGCGAGGAGTCCCGGATTGTGCAGGCCGAAGCAGACCAGGCAGCAGCGGCGAGGGCGGCTGAGGAAGCCGAAAGGTTAAACAAGTGCGAGGCGTACCGGGCGAAACTCGAGACGTTTGCCAATTCCCGACGCGTGTACCGCCAGGACGAAAACGGCGAGCGCGTCTTTCTCGAAGATGATGAAATTCAGAAAACGCGTGAGCGCGCGGAAGCGCTCGTAGCGAAATACTGCACCTCCTGATCAGACCGGCGCACGTCGCGGCCGTCGGCGTTACAATATTGACTGCAGCCGATGGAGCGCCCGCTTGACCGCAGCAACCGAGCCCAATCGCGACGATACGCAGGCCTACCTCCCTGACTTTTGTGCGGCCGGCACGCTGTTCATCGTCGTTCTTATTGCCGAACTGGTCGCCATCGTCCTGACACTGGCTGCACACGAGCCGCAGGGCCGCTTCCTGATCGAGCTTTCCAAGACCTCATTTTTCATCCTGTGGCTCGTATTGCTGGGTTCGGCGATCCTGTGCCTGTTCCGTAACCAGCTTGAAAGTGCGGGCAAGACGCGCGCCTTCGCTATCTGCTTTGTTGTGCTCGTGGCATTGAGCCTCGTGCTGTCGGAGCTCGCATGGCAGATCACGCGTGTTTTCGGTCAGTCGAGTATTATTTCCGAATCGCATGGCGCTTTCACGCTGCGCACTTTCCTGATCAGCTCTATCGTCATCGCGCTTGCGATGCGTTACCTGTATATCTCCAGTGAATGGCGGCGCAGCATCGTGCTCGAGGCGCACGCACGCGTCAGCGCGCTGCAGGCGCTGATTCGGCCGCACTTCCTTTTCAACAGCATGAACACGATCGCCTCGCTGACCCGCAGCAATCCCGCGCAGGCCGAGGAGGCCGTCGAGGATCTCTCCGACCTGCTGCGTGCTACGATGAGCAGCCCTAAAGATCTCGCGTCGCTAAAGCAGGAACTGGAAATCGCAGCGATTTACCAGCGCATCGAAAAGTTGCGACTGGGCGATCGTCTCAGCGTTCGCTGGGATATCGGTGAGCTGCCGATGCGCGCCAACATCCCGCACCTGACCATCCAGCCATTGCTCGAGAACGCGATTTACCACGGCATCGAATTGCTGCCCGATGGCGGCGAGGTCGTGGTCTCCGGCAGACGCGTCGGCAACGCCCTCGAGATCAGTATTTCCAACCCGGTGGCGAAGGGCAGGGAACGCGAGAAGGTCGGCAACAAAATGGCGATGTCGAATATTCGCGAGCGCTTCGACATTGCCTACGGCAATCGCAGTTCGGTCACGGTCGATGACGGCAACGATCTCTACACCGTGACGCTGCGCTTCCCTGTCGACGAGGGGCTGCGGTGAAGGTCCTTGTGGTCGATGACGAGAAGCCGGCGCGCGAGCGTTTGCGTCAAATCGTGCAGGATGAAGCGGGTTACGAGGTGGTCGGCGAAGCGGGCAACGGGCACGACGCACTGGCGCTCGCCGCACGCCATGAACCGGATATCGTGCTGCTCGATATTCGCATGCCGGGGCTCGACGGCATCGAAACGGCGCACCACCTGAACCAGCTCGAACACCCGCCGGCCGTGGTCTTTACCACCGCTTACGACGAGTACGCCATTGAGGCTTTTGAGGCGCGCGCGATCGGCTACGTGCTGAAACCGGTGCGTCGCTCGCGGCTCGCGGCGGCGCTCGAGCAGGCTTCAAGGCTTGCCAGCGCCGAGCTCCGCGAGGCCACGACGGAGAGCCGGCTTGACCGGCAGCGCCGCAATGTCTGCGCGCGGGTGGCCGGTGAACTGAAGCTCATCCCGGTGAGCGACATTACCTGCCTGCTCGCCGACCAGAAATACGTCCGCGTCATTCACGACAACGGCCAGGACCTGATCGACGATTCGCTGAAATCCCTGGCGGAGGAATTCAGCGCGCAGTTTGTCCGCATCCACCGCTCGGCGCTGGTCGCCGTTCTGAAAATCGATAGAATCGAGAAAACCGGCGACGGCAAGATGCGCGTCGTGTTGCGCGATGGCTCGCATGTCGACGACAAAGAGCTGATAATCAGTCGCCGGCACGTTGCCGAAGTACGTCGGCGTTTGAAAGAAGTCCTGAATCACATGAAACTCCGTATCGCTACACGCCAGAGTGCGCTCGCGCTTTGGCAGGCCAACCACGTCGCGGCCATGCTGCGGGCGCTGCCCGAGGTCTCGCGGTCGAACTGCTGCCGTTGTCGACGCGGGGCGACGAGATTCTCGACCGGAGCCTGCAGAAGATCGGCGGCAAGGGCCTGTTTATCAAGGAACTCGAGGTCGCAATGCAGAACGGCGACGCAGACATTGCCGTGCATTCGATGAAGGACGTGCCGGCCGAAATGCCGGAGGGCTTTTGCCTGGCGGCGATGCTGGAACGCGCCAATCACAGGGACGCGCTGGTCGCGCCGGGGGACACGCAGTTCACGGACCTGCCGCGAAGGCGCGCTGGTCGGCAGTTCCAGCCTGCGCCGCCAGGCGCAGCTGAAAATAATGCGGCCCGATCTTCGCATCGAGCCGCTTGCGCGGCAACGTCAACACGCGACTTGCGAAACTCGCGGACGGCGACTACGACGCGATTATTCTCGCGGCCGCGGGCCTCGAACGGCTTGAGCTCGCATCACCACATCAGCCAGCAGTTCCAGCCAGCCGAAATGCTGCCGGCCGCGGCGCAGGGCGTCGTCGGCGTTGAATGCCTGGCTGAGCGGTCCGGGCTGCGTGCGATATTACGCCAGCTCGACCATCCGCAGACCGTGCAGACGACGCTTGCCGAGCGGGCCATCGCGAAATCGCTGCAGGCGAATTGCCAGTCGCCCGTCGCCGCCTTTGCTGTGATCGAAAACGAGCGGCTCGACATCACCGCATTAGTCGCCCTGCCGGACGGCAGCGAATCGATTCGCGACTCGATCTCCGGGAGCCCGCATGACGCGGAGCAACTGGGCGAGGAACTCGCCTCCCGGCTGCTTGCCAGCGGCGCACGCGAGCTACTGGATAAATCCGTTGCCGGCCACGACTGAAAACGCACTGCAGGGCATCGGCGTGCTGGTCACGCGGCCGCGAGCCCAGGCGTCCGACCTGGTCGCCGCCATCGAGGGCGCCGGGGGCTCGGCGTTTTGTTTTCCGGTTATCGAAATCGCGGCGCTGGATGAAAACGTCGTTGCCGCCGCTGCCGCGGCGCTGCCGGAACCCGACCTCAACATATTCATCAGCCGAAACGCCGTCGAATACGGCCTCAAATACTTAGGCGGCGGCAAGGTCGCGGCGATAGGCCCGGCAACGGCCGCTGCAATCCAGTCCGCGGGACACCTGGTCGATGTGCAGCCTGCAGAGGGATTCGACAGCGAACACCTGCTGGAAGAGGTGGCGCTTCAGGATATCGCCGGGCGACGGGTACGCATCATTCGCGGCAACGGCGGCCGCGAGCTGCTGGCGGATGAACTGACGGCGCGCGGCGCCGCGGTCGATTACCTGTCGGTGTACGAGCGCCGCCTGCCCGTCGTCAGCGCAGACATGCAGGCCGACGTGGAGGCGCGCTGGCGCCGGGGCGATATCGCCGTTGTTACCGTCATGAGCGTGCAGTCGCTCGTCAATCTGGCCCGGTTGCTGCCCGACTGGTGCGTCCGACAGCTCGAATCCACGCCGCTGGTGACGCCGGCCGGTCGTGTGTTAAAAGAGACCCTTGACCGGTACCCTGCTTCAAGAGCGATTCTCGCGTCGAGCCCCCGGGCCAGCGACATCGTCGAAGCGATCATTGCACTCATCCACGCCGACCGCGGACCCGCATCATGAGCAACAGAGACAAAGACCAGGAACTCGAGCATTCGACGGAGCAGAGCCTGCCTGATGTCGATGAGAATTCCGCACGACAGCACGACACCGGCGGAAGAGACGGTAGAGACGGTAGAGACAATAGAGACGGTAGAGACAGCAGCGGAAGCGGACGCCACAAGACGAAGACGCGGCGCTCGAGAATGAGGCCACGCCGGCGCCGGAGAAGCCCGCCAGGCAGCGCGGCAACGGGATCGCCTGGCTGGCCCTGCTCGCCTCGCTGATCGCGCTGGCGGCAGTGGGCTATTCGGTATCACGCGACTGGCTTGCGCCCGAGGATACCGGCGCGGCAGACAAGCTCGCACGTCTCGACGGCCGCGTCGCGACGCTGCAACAAGGTCTCTCGGAGATGGAGGGCCGGGTCACCCGACTCGATGCCCCGAACAGCGATACCGCCGACGCCATCGACACGATTCGACAAGAGCTTGCCGCCGGGCTTACCCGCGTGGATGCCCTGCCGGCACGAATGTCGTCACTGGAAGCAGCGGTCGGTGCACTCTCGGGTGTCTCTGAAGCGTCCCGCGAAACGTGGCTGCTCGCCGAGGCTGAATACTATTTGCAAATAGCCAACGCGCAGCTGCAACTCGCCAACAACCCCCAACTCGCGGCGCTGGCACTGCGCATGGCCGACGAGCGCGTCGTGCAGATCAGCGATCCGGCGCTGACGAACGTGCGGCAGGCCATTGCCGACGACAGGGCGGCGCTCGACCTGCTTGATAAACCCGATATCGCCGGCGCCACGTTGACACTGGCGAGCCTTGCACGCGTGGTCGAGTCATTGCCCCTCGCTGCCGCGGCCGGTCGTCCCGGCACGGTTACTCCGCCTGTTGACGGCGAACAGGGCGGCATGGCGCGGGCCTGGACGTCGGTGAAGGACGCGATGTCCGGCCTGGTCAAGGTAACGCCGCCCGACCAGGAGAAGCTGTCGCTGCTGACGCCGGACGCTGAATACTTCCTGCGCAACAACCTCGCGTTACAGCTGCAGTCTGCGCGGCTTGCCCTGCTGCGCGGCGAGCAGGCGGTGTTCGAACAAACGCTCGATGACGCCACTGCGCTGTTGTCCCAGCATTTCGATAACGGCAGTGCCTCGGTCGAAGGCGCGGTGGCTACGCTTGGCGAGATTCGCAGCACCGTGCTGGCAACGGCGCTTCCCGATATTTCCGGCTCGTTACGGCAGCTACGCCAGTACCGTGCCCTGCGTGAGAATTCGCAATGATATTCGGCATCATCGTGGTGCTTGCGCTCTTCGCCAGCGCGTTTGCGGCACATTTCCTGCTGGCGGACCCCGGCTATGTCATCATCAATTTTCGCGGCTACGTCGTCGAAATGTCCGTTCCGGTCCTGCTCGGCATTGCCATAGCACTTCTCATTGCAATCTGGTTGCTGCGCAAGATCATTCTTGCGCCGCGACGGCTCGGCGAAGCCGCCGGCCGCTATCGCTCGGCGCGCTCCGGGCAAAAGATGACGCGCGGCATGATCGCCGTTGCCGAGGGCAACTTCTCGCGCGGCGAAAAACTGCTGGCGCGCGCGGCGGGCACCAGCGATTCGCCGTTATTCAACTATTTGCAGGCCGCACGCGCGGCACACCTGCAGGGTCGCGACGACCGGCGCGACGAATGGCTGCGTCTCGCCTACAAGGACACCCCTGAAGCCGCGAATGCCGTGCTGCTGACCCAGGCCGAGTTCCAGCTCGATCGCGGCCAGAACGAACAGGCACTCGCGACGCTGCGACGGCTCGATGAGAACTCCAAGAATCACGCGCACGCATTGTCCTTGCTCGGCAGGCTTTATTTTGAACTGGGGGACTGGGATTCGCTCGCGGAACTCCTGCCCCGACTCCGGAAAAACACGCAGATCAAACCCGAGACGCTCGACACGTGGACAATAAGGGTGCGCAAAGAGGCGCTCGACGATGCGGCAGATGATGCCGCGTTGGCACAAGCCTGGAAAAATGTGTCGCGCCCGCACAAGTCCAACGCAACCCTGCTTGAGGCGTACTACGCTGGCCTCTTGCGAATTGGTGAGCACGAACGTGCGGAGAAAGAACTGGCGTCCGTACTGAAGTCGAACTGGCAAGGCCCCCTGGTGCGCCTGTTCGGGCTCGTGCAATCCAGCGACACCAGCAAGCAGCTGAAACGCGCCGAGGGCTGGCTAAAAAACCACGGCGACGATCCCGACCTCTTGCTTGCAGCGGCACGCCTGTGCCTGAAGAACGAGCTGTGGGGCAAGGCGCGGAGCTATCTCGAAACGGTCATCAGCCTGCGTCCAACGCCGGAGGCTTACCAGGAATACGGCGCCCTGCTGAGCCAAATGGGTGAAGCCGATGCCGCGGCAACAGCCTATCGCGACGGACTCGGCATGGTTGCGGCGGCGCCGCTCACGGCGATACCGCACATGGACGCTGACAAGCCCTAGCGTCCTGCTTGAGCGAAGTCGCCAACTAAAGTGTTCACACTGGTAACGGGAGTCGGCTACACCGGTCGACGCGTGCTTGAACTGCTGCCTGCGACTGCCGTCCTCGGGCTCAGCCGATCGGCGGTCAAGACCGATCGGCGCGTGGAGCTTTTCGACCTGGACGCCGCATCGATACTGCCCGTCGAGCCGCCAGATACCTACGCCGTGATCTACACGGTGCCGCCATTGGGCGACCCGCCGGACCGCCGGCTGCAGCGACTGTTGTCGTGGCTGACACCGCCGCCCGCGCGCTTTGTCTATATCAGCACCACGGGCGTTTACGGCGACAGCCACGGCCAGGTCGTGACAGAGACAACCCCGGTCAACCCGACGAGCGAAAGAGCCCGCCGTCGCGTCGCCGCCGAGGACCTCCTTGCCGGCTGGGCCGATGACCATGGCGTGGACCTCGTCATTCTTCGAGCGCCCGGAATTTACGGACCCGGACGGCTTGGCATCGAAAGTCTGCAGGCCAGCGGCCCGGTACTCACCGAGGCAGAGGCGGGCCCCGGAAACCGCATTCACGTCGATGACCTGGCCCGCTGCTGTGTCGCCGCGTTGATACCGGGTGTCCCCGCCGGCATTTACAACGTCGGTGACAACGATCATCGCAGCTCGACGTGGTTTAGCAGTGAGGTCGCACGGCAGCTGGGGCTGCCGGCGCCGCCAGAGATCAGCCGCGACAGCGGCGAAGCAGCAGTTTTCGCCGCAGCGGTGGTCATTTCTTGCGGAATCCCGTCGTGTCGATACGGCGAAGATGCGAAATGTGCTGGGCGTGACGCCGCACTATGCCAGCCCGGAGGACGGCATTAAGGCCAGCCTGGGCTAGCGGCCGCTTTTTCTCTGGACGGGCCTGATTGCGGAGCGAAGCCGCGAGGCCGCGCCGACCTCGACAGGGCCCTTCGCGGGATCGGCAGTCAGCCGGGACGTTTCCAGGGGCGCCGCGTTGCGCCGCACGACGCAACGGACAGGCGGAAACCTTGGGATCAGCGGGATCAGGGCTGGCTGCGAACGCTGCGCAGCCACGCCGTCAGGGGCTTCCACTCTTCCCAGTCGGGCCAGGCAAGGTACTCCGGCAGTTCGAAGATACCCAGGCCGCGCGTGTAGGCACGCACGTAATTCTGGGCCTCGCGCAGTGCCGCAACGTACGGGACGCGCGTCTTGGTCAGGTATTCGTCGAGCTCGTCGAAAATGAGGGTATTGTCACGAACCCGGTTGGCGACCGTTGCGATCTTGGCGTCCCTGCGCTCGATCTTGCCAACCTGCTTCAGCTCCTCGAGAAAATTGGCGGTCGCCTGCATATCGATGGTTGACGGCAATACCGGCACGACGATGGTTTCGGCGTGATTCACGAGGTCCGTCAGCTCTTTGCCGTGCGAGCGAGCCGGCGCATCGATGATGACGTAATCGACGTTGCGAGGTGCACGCCGCAGACCGCTTTCGTAGCCGGCAACGCCCGCAATCTTGGCCCGATTGGACGGCCGCCGTTCCAGCCAGTCCAGGCTTGAACGCTGCGGATCGTAGTCGGCCAGCGCGACTTCGGCGCCGGTGCTTGTGAAATAAGAAGCGATGTTTGTCGCGAGGGTGCTCTTACCGCAGCCACCCTTCGCATTCATGACCATGATGTGCCGCATGACTCTCCCCAAGGGCAATGTTGTTGGTTTATAGGGTCCTTATGTAAAGCTACAGACGCCGGCCACAAAAGTCCATTCGATCCGTTTCGCGACTGCTAAACTCTGAAAATGCAGGTTGCCTACCAAAAAATGCACGGCACGGGCAACAAGATTCTGGTTGTCGATCAGCGTCAGCAACGGCTGCCCCCGCCGGGCCCTTCGCGGTTGCGCGAACTGGCAAGCGATGCGACCGGCCCGGGTTTTGATCAGCTCATGTGGGTTACCGCCGCGGCCGACCCGGCGCATCGGGCGAGTTATCGCGTGTTCAACGCCGACGGCTCGGAAGTGGAGCAATGCGGCAACGGCGCACGCTGCGTGGCACGTATCCTGGCAGGCGAACCGGACAGGCCTCACGCCTTCACACTCGAGAGTCCGGCCGGGCTGGTAACCGCGCGTATTGTCGAGGGCGGCCAGGTATCCGTCAGCATGGGGACGCCCGACTTCGAGCCCGCGAATATTCCGTTTGTCGCCGAAAAACGCTCGCTCTCCTATCCCCTCGAGGTGGCCGGCCATGCGCTCGAGATACTGGCGGTCTCCATGGGCAATCCGCATTGCGTCCTGCAGGTGGCCGTGGTCGCCGACGCGCCGCTCGCAACCCTCGGCCCGCTACTCGAGCACCACCCCCGATTTCCCGAACGCTGCAACGTCGGCTTCATGCGGATACGTGAGCGGGGGCACATCGACCTGCGCGTGCATGAGCGGGGCGTCGGAGAAACGCTCGCCTGCGGCACCGGGGCCTCGGCCGCAGTCGTTTGTGGCCAGCAGCTCGGCCTGCTCGACGCCGAGGTGACGGTCAGTCTGCCGGGTGGCAAAGTCGTGGTAAGCTGGCGCGGAAGCCGGGATCCGGTCTGGCTCACCGGAAATGCCGAGTTGATCTCTGAAGGAACCCTGGACGTATGAGCACGCAACCCAAACCGGACTACGCAGACGAAGAATTGTCCGAGCAGGCGGTTCATGACTACCTTGCGGCACACCCCGAGTTCTTTGAACACCATGCCGCGCTGCTCAGCACGCTCGACCTGCCACACTCCACCGGCGGCGCCGTGTCACTGGTGGAGCGACAGGTATCGGTGCTGCGGCAAAAGGACCTGAAACGCAATCGTCAGCTAAAGGATCTCATCGAGGTAGCGCGCGCCAATGACGTGCTGTCGGCGAAAATTCATGAGTTGACCCTGCAGTTCCTGGCGGCCCGTGACCTCAGCACGACGATCAAGGCACTCGAAAAAGCCATGCGCAGCGGTTTCGGCGCGGACCAGGCGGTGCTCGTCGTTTTCGGGGACCCGGAAGCATTTAGTGATATCGACCTCGGGCGTTTTTTCCGCGTCATTGAAAAGAACGATTCGTCCCTCAAGCCGTTCGCAACGTTTCGGAAGGGCAATAGCGCTCGCTGCGGGCAGATTCGTGACTCGCAGCGTGACTTCCTGTTTCGAGAGGAGGCCGGTGAGATCGGCTCCGCGGCACTGGTGCCGCTCGGCAAAGGCGCCGAGATCGGATTTTTCGCCGTAGGCAGCGTCGACAGCAAGCGCTTTCATCCGGGCATGAGTATCGATTTCCTGACCCGACTCGGTGATCTTGTTGCGGGCGCGCTGAAGCGTTTCTGAGAAACACCGCGTGAATGACTCCGGCTGGATTGACCGTTTCATCCGGCACCTCGAGTTCGAGCGGCGGCTTTCCCCGCTCACCTGCAAGAACTATCGCCGCGATCTCCACGTGCTGCTCGACTACTGCACAGCGTCTGGCATCGACGGCTGGGATGCGCTCGACGACGGCCATATCCGCGCATTCGCCGCAACCAGCTTTCGCAAAGGGCTCGGTGCAAGAAGCATTCAGCGGCAGCTGTCCGCGGCTCGAACGTTTTTTCGCTACCTGCTGCGCGAGCAGCACGTCAGGAAAAACCCGGTCTCCGCCGTATCGGCGCCGAAGAGCAAGAAACGGCTCCCGGCGAACCTCGACGTCGATCGCATGGCACGCCTGCTCGACATTCCCGGTAGCGGCGCGATCGTCGACCGAGACAAGGCGATGCTCGAACTGCTGTATTCGTCAGGCCTGCGCCTTTCCGAGCTGACCGGCCTCGACTGCGGCGACGTCGACGTTCACGACAAAACCGTTCGGGTAACGGGCAAGGGCAACAAGGACCGCATCATTCCGGTAGGGCGGTATGCGCGTAAGGCGCTGGCTGCATGGCAGCTCTCCCGTGCCAAAATGGCGGCGGCGGATGAGCCCGCGCTGTTTGTCAGTGCCCGCGGCAATCGCATCAGCAACCGCTCGGTACAGGCGCGAGTAACGCATTGGGCAAAACGGCAGGGTATCGATACGAACGTCTACCCGCATCTGTTCAGGCACTCGTTCGCAACGCATCTGCTGGAGTCGAGCCACGACCTCCGCGCCGTCCAGGAGCTGCTCGGGCACAGCAATATCTCGACGACGCAGGTCTACACTCACCTTGATTTCCAGCATCTGGCCCAGATATACGACCAAACTCATCCACGCGCACGCAAGAAAGACTAGCGCCCACGCAGGAACAACACCATGGAGCAATATCGAGGGACGACCATCGTCTCGGTCCGTCGCAATGGCAAGGTCGCCATCGCCGGCGACGGCCAGGTGAGCCACGGTAACACCATAATGAAGGGCAATGCCCGCAAGGTGCGGCGCCTCGCAGGCGATCGCGTCATAGCCGGCTTTGCCGGCGGTACGGCCGACGCCTTCACGCTCTTTGAGTTGTTCGAATCCAAGCTCGAGCAATACGGCAACCTCACCCGTGCCGCTATCGAACTGGCGAAAGACTGGCGTACGGACCGTCGCCTGCGCCGTCTCGAGGCGCTGTTGTGTGTCGCCGACGCCGAGAGCTCTCTGATCGTCTCGGGCAACGGTGACGTTATCGAACCCGAAAACGACCTGATGGCGATCGGTTCGGGCGGTCCTTTTGCACAGGCCGCCGCCATGGCGCTGCTGCACAACACGGACCTCGAGGCACGCGATATCGCCGAGAAAGCGCTGCAAATTGCGGCGGACATCTGCGTGTTCACCAACCGGAACATCATCATAGAAGAACTGTAGGAGCCGCTGCTTGCCGCCGTCGCGGCAGGACGCCACTCACGCAGTCCGGCTGACCCGATTAGCGGCCGCCCAAGGCCAGGAAGAAACCATGTCGCAAATGACACCAAGAGAGATCGTCCAGGAACTGGACAAACATATTATCGGCCAGGACGAGGCCAAGCGCGCCGTGGCTATCGCGCTGCGCAATCGCTGGCGGCGCGTGCAGGTCGACGAGCCGCTACAGAGCGAAATCACGCCCAAGAATATCCTGATGATCGGCCCGACGGGCGTTGGCAAGACCGAGATATCGCGTCGCCTGGCGCGCCTTGCCAAGGCACCGTTCGTCAAAGTGGAAGCAACCAAGTTTACGGAAGTCGGTTACGTCGGCCGCGAGGTGGACAGCATCATTCGTGACCTCGTTGACGTGGCGATCAAGATGACGCGGGAAGATGCGATGGCCAAAGTACGTCATCGTGCCGAAGACGCGGCCGAAGAGCGTGTGCTCGATGCCCTGTTGCCGCCCGCCTCGCGTAGCGCCGGGTTCACCGCCGAGGCGGAACCTGCCGTGGAAAGTGACACGCGCCAGAAATTTCGCAAAATGCTGCGCGAGAAGAAGCTCGACGACAAGGAGATCGAGGTCGATATCCAGGCGGTGCCGGTGGGCGTGGAGATCATGGCGCCGCCGGGAATGGAGGAAATGACCAACCAGCTGCAGGGCATGTTTCAGAACCTCGGCGCCAATCGTCGCAAGACGCGCAAGCTCAAAGTGCGGGAAGCCTTCCGGCTGCTGACCGACGAAGAGGCCGCAAAAATGGTTGACGAGGAAGAGCTGAAGACGCAGGCGCTGGAAGCGGTCGAACAACAAGGCATCGTTTTTCTCGACGAGATCGACAAGGTCGCCCGGCAGTCGGGCACCCAGGGTGCCGACGTCTCACGCGAGGGCGTGCAGCGGGACCTTTTGCCGCTGGTGGAGGGCTCGACCGTCAACACCAAGTACGGCATGGTGAAAACGGATCACATCCTGTTCATCGCCTCGGGCGCGTTTACCGTGTCCAAGCCCTCGGACCTGATTCCCGAACTGCAGGGCCGGTTCCCGATTCGCGTCGAACTGAAGTCGCTGACGACCGACGACTTCGTGCGCATCCTGACCGAGCCGGATGCGTCGCTGACGTCGCAGTACACCGCGTTGCTCGGTACCGAGGAGGTGACGATCGGCTTTGAAGAAAGCGGCGTGCGGCGTATCGCGGAGGTGGCCTTCCACGTAAACGACAACACCGAGAATATCGGCGCGCGGCGACTGCACACGGTAATGGAGCGCCTGCTCGAGACCATTTCCTTCGAGGCATCGGACAAAAGCGGCACGACGCTCACGATCGATGCCGGCTACGTTGACGATCATCTCGCCGAGCTGTCGCAAAACGAGGACCTGAGTCGCTACATCCTGTAGGGCGGGCTTTCCCGCTCCGTGGTGATTACGCCCGGGGCGCTCTCGCACATTCCCTGGTTGACGCGACCTTCCACGGTCTTGACCAGGAACCGGCTCCTACGATGCCCGTGCCAGCGCCTGTGGGCGGGATGTTCCTTACCGGAATGGCTCACTTCGCTGCGCTTGATTTCCGGTAAGGAACATCCCGCCCACAGGCGCTCCGACTCGCACTTCATCGTCCATGCCGTTACCCCTTGGATTCGTTCGCTGCTGGTCCGCCCGTCTGCCGCAGGGTATCCTCGCGGGTCGCACCGACACCAACCGTAAACCATGACCAAGCCGGAACAACCTGACGACACAACGCACTTCGGATACCAGTCCGTGCCGAGGGGCGACAAGGCCGGCCGGGTGCGCGATGTATTCGATTCGGTCGCCAGCCGCTACGACCTGATGAATGACCTGATGTCGGGCGGGCTGCACCGCCTCTGGAAACGCTTCACGATCGACCAGGCGGCGCTGCGCCCCGGCAACGTTGTGCTCGACCTCGCGGGGGGCACCGGAGACCTGGCGCGGGCGTTCGCGCGCAAGGTGGGCCAGGAGGGTCACGTCGTGCTCGCCGACATCAATGCCGCAATGCTGCGCGAGGGGCGCCGTCGCCTCGTCGATGCCGGTGTCGCCGGCAACCTGTCGATAGCGCAGGTCGACGCGGAATCACTGCCGTTCGCGGATCAAAGCTTCGACTGCATCAGCATCGCGTTCGGTCTGCGCAATGTCACCGACAAGGACGCAGCGCTCCGCGCCATGTATCGCACGCTGAAGATCGGCGGCAAGGCAATGATCCTGGAATTCTCCAAACCCAGCCAGGCCATCAAACCGGCGTACGATCTGTATTCGTTCCGCGTACTGCCGGTGCTGGGGAAGCTCGTTGCCAGCGACGCAGACAGCTACCAGTATCTTGCTGAATCCATCCGCATGCATCCGGACCAGGAGACGCTCAAGTCCATGATGGAAGACGCCGGCTTTGAACGTTGCCGGTATCACAACCTGGCCGCGGGAATCGTCGCGCTGCACATTGGCTACCGGGTCTGACGCGCCGTGAACCCGCTTGAAGCTACCCTGCGTCCGATCACCAATGTACTGAACCGGAATATTCAGGCGACAACGCCGGCGCGGGAACTCTGCGAAAAACTGTCGGGGACGGTGGTGGCTGTGCGGGTAAAGAATACGGCACTCGCGGGCTGGTTCATCGTGCATGACGACAGTATCGAACTCGTTGCCGACTCAGACCGTACACCCGACGTGCTGATCAGCGGCTCGCTGCTGATGCTGGCCCGCATGGCGGGCGTCTCTGGTATCGGCGCCGTCCGGGACGGTTCCCTCGAGCTGACGGGCGACCCGCAGCTCGCGGCCGATTTTCAGCAGCTCCTGACCTATGCCAAGCCGGACCTGGAAGAAGAATTATCCAGCGTCGTTGGCGATGTCGCCGCGCATCGCATCGGTGAAGTCGCCCGCGGCATCGGCAACTGGAGCCGCTCGGCGCGCGCGACGATGGGCGCCAATATTCGTGAATACCTGCAGGAAGAAAGCCGCGAACTGCCGAGCCGTTACGAGGTGGAGCGTTTTACGAACGATGTGAACACGCTGCGCGATGACGTGGATCGCCTGGCTGCCCGCCTGCAGCGACTGCGGAAAGACTGATGGCCCGCGCTCGCACGATCCTGCGAATGATCGCGATTCAGCGCGTGCTGGTGAAATACAGCCTCGATGACATCATCAAGCAGACGCATCTGCTGCGACCGCTGCGCTTCCTGTTTTATCTCGCGCCGCGTCGCCGCGATCGTTCCGCCCCCGTTGGCGAACGCATCCGCCTCGCGCTCGAGGAACTGGGTCCGATCTTCGTCAAGTTCGGCCAGGCGATTTCGACACGCAGAGACCTGCTGCCAGCCGATATTGCTGACGAACTGGCGAAACTCCAGGATGCCGTGCCGCCGTTCCCTGCAAGCGAAGCACGCGCCATTCTCAACGCCGCCTACGGGAAGGATGTCGACGAGGTCTTCAAGCGCTTCGATGCCGAACCGCTGGCGGCGGCGTCGATCGCGCAGGTGCATACCGCGCAGCTGCCGGATGACACCGAGGTCATCGTCAAGATCCTGCGCCCCGGCGTGCAGCAGCAAATTGAAAGCGATCTCGAGGTGTTGCGCTTGCTCGCCGGCCTTGCCGATCGTTACTGGGAACACGGCAAACGGCTGCGGCCGCTCGAGGTCGTGGACGAATACGAGCACACCATTCTCGACGAACTCGACCTGATGCGCGAAGCGGCCAACACGTCGCAGCTAAAGCGCAATTTCGAGGGCTCGGAGCTCTTGTACGTGCCCGAGATCTACTGGGACTATTGCCGACCCGAGGCCATGGTGCAGGAACGCATTTACGGCACGCCGATCAGCGACATGGAGACGCTGCGAGCGGCCGGAACCAACATCCAGCGGCTGGCGGAAAACGGCGTAGAAATTTTCTTCACGCAGGTATTTCGCCACAACTTTTTTCATGCCGACATGCATCCCGGCAATATTTTCGTCATCACGACCGATCCGGATCGACCGAAATATGCCGCCGTGGACTTCGGCATCGTCGGCACGCTGAGTCCCGAGGACCAACGCTATCTTGCCGAAAACTTTCTCGCCTTCTTCGACCGCGACTATCACCGTATCGCCAAGCTGCACCTGGACTCCGGGTGGGTGCCGGCCGGCACGCGCGTCGACCAGCTGGAGACGGCGGTCAGGACCGTCTGCGAGCCGATATTCAACAAGCCGCTGGCCGAAATTTCGTTCGCGCAGGTTTTGATGCGACTTTTTCGCGTCGCGCAACGTTTCGACGTTGAGGTACAGCCGCAGATGATCCTGCTGCACAAGACACTGTTCAATATCGAGGGCCTCGGCCGCGAGATGTACCCGCAGCTCGACCTTTGGAAAACTGCTCACCCGGTGCTGAAACGATGGATGGACGAGCAGATCGGCGGCCGGGCACTGCTGAAAGACGTGCGCGACAACCTGCCGCAGCTGCGCGACGCCGTGCGCGAGCTGCCGGCGATCCTTCGCCAGCTCGGCGAACAGGCCGCCGAGGGCAGGACGCCGCCGGATTCGCCATCGCCTGAGCAGCGGGCTTTGCAACGCGAGCTAGGCCGGCAAAGGCGGCAGCGCTACTGGCTCGCCCTGGCGGCGACCGGCGCCCTGTCCGCCACCCTGCTGTTGATCCTGAGCCCGTTCGCGTGGCTTGGCTGGCCGCTGCTGGCTGTTTCCGCGGTTGCGGCGATCGCGGCGCGACCCTGACGTGGGAATTGGTCTGCAGCGTCGCAGAAACTCCATGTAAATCAGTAAGTGAAAGCCGAAACCCCTCTTTTTACTTATAGGTGTAATCCACCGGCTGCAAAAACGCCGAAACTGACAAATGTCAGTGTTGCGAAACGCCCGCGTCCTTAAGCTCAATTTCAATGCCGGTGGTCCGTCTGCGTAATGTCTAGCTGCCACCGGTCTCTTGAGACAAGCAAGAACAACCGGGAGTAACACCATGAGTAAGTTCAACTATTTGTTTAAGTGGAGTTGGACGTTTCTGGTAGCCGTTACCCTGACGCTTGGCCTGGCTGGTTGCGATGGCGACGATGGTGCCGCCGGCGCTAACGGTGCCGCCGGGGCTGCTGGCCCTGCGGGATCGGACGGAGCTGATGGACAGGCGTGTTGGGACCTAAACGGTAACGGCGTCGGAGACCCTGATGAAGACATCAACGGCGACGGCGTTTTCGATACCGCCGACTGTGCGGGAGCGTGCGGCCAATGTGACGCCTCTCGAAAGCTGCGGGGTATGCCATGAATGAAGGCTCCTTTGCCTCTGCGACGGCCGCCCACGAAGTCTTCGACGTCGCCTCGTTTGCTGACTTCGAGGTTGCCCCGGACGCTACCGTGCCAACTGACCTGACCATCAGTTTCAGTGTGACGGTCGACGGCGCACCAGCAACGGCCGCGGCATTTGGTCGTGCCTATTTCACGGACGGCACGACGCGCACAAGCCTGACGGACAGATTCGAAGGCGATCCCGATGCGGTTCCCCCCGTTCCACCCTCGCTCTTCTTCGTCAACAACGGTGACGGCACCTACAGCGTCAGGATAGAAGGCGGCGTGGCCGAATTCGGCGCCACGAACGGTCGTTACCTGGTTGTCGTGGAAACCGGTGCCAACGAGCTCGAGATTGCCGCGGTCGGTGACTACCCGGCACGCGATCCCGCTCGCGGGCCTGGCCAGCAACGAATCCTGTGTCGGCTGCCACGGCGCGAGCGGCGAGGTTGGACGGTTTGGCCCCACCAATCGCGGCGGGCACTACTCCGCGCCGATGAGCGTGGACGCCTGCGTGGTCTGCCATCGCCCCGACGATCCGGCAACCCCGGACGACGACGAGGAACCGAGTTATATGCGGATTGCCAGAGTCGTGCACGGCATCCACAACTCGCACGACTTCCCGGATGGTGAGTTCGTGACGGACCGTGATAATGTCTATAACGTCACCTATCCGACCTACATGACGAACTGCAGCGTCTGCCATAGCGACGACAATATCGTCCCGGCCGCTGGCGTGTCCGCACTTGCTGCGGCCAACGCGATGCCGGTCACGGGCGAAGGCTGCTTCACCTGCCACGGCTCGATGGCAAGTTGGGACTTCGCCGGACCCCCCGACCTGACGTTCCACCTGACGCTTCCGGACCCGGAAACGGCCGACTGCCAGGTGTGCCATAAGGATGGCGGCGTCGCGGCGGGCAAGGTCGTCGTGGCCGACTTCCACAACGGCGCGACCACCGGGCGTGGCGGCATCATCTTTGATGGCGTCGACACCTCCGTCGCCGAGGGCGCGAAGTTCGACTGGCAGATCACCGGTGTCGTCGATGACGGCACTGACCTCGCGATCTCCTGGACAGCCTCGTATGACGGCGTTGGAGTCGATCCGTGTAACGCCACCGCCGGTGCGGGTACCCCCGTTTTCCACGGCGACGGCGAGGGCAACCTCAGCATGCTGCGCAACTACGCCCAGGGTGATGACTTCATCCTCGGCCAGTCGACCAGCGCGCCAGGTCAGGCTCTCAGCGTGAACGTGACCACCGACAACACGACCTGCGCTGAGCGGCGTCGCAACGACCACCATCCCGGTGGACGACGTCGATGCCGAGCGCGGTATCGTGGCCCTGCAAGGCAAGCCACGCGTTGTCAGCGTTCTCGATCCCGCCGACACCATGGCAGTTCGTGCCGTGACGCCGACCTACGAGTGGCTCGTCGGATCGGGCGACGCCCCGCTCATGACGCGTCGCGATGTCGTTGACACGGGCGAATGCCTGAAGTGCCACGTGGGTTCGCTCTACCAGCATGGCGGCAACCGCGTCGACAACGTCGACATGTGCATCCTCTGCCACAACTCGGCCTCCAACGAGAAGAGTGTCCGCGTGGGCCTGGGTGTCGATCCGTCCGAAGCCTATGACGGCAAGGCCGGTGAGACCTTCGAGATGAAGACGATGCTGCATCGCGTTCACTCTGCCGCTACGGAAGGTTCGCCTCCGTACGTGATCTATCGGAACCGCGGCATCTACGCCTTCGCGCCCGATACCTCAGGTCTGCCGAACTGGCCGGGCACCGGCGCACAGATCGTCTACGGTTCCGAAGGGGACGCTGTGATAAACCACAACTTCCACGCGGCAACCTACCCGCGGGCGCTCAACGCCTGCACGGCCTGCCACACGGATGACTTCACGGTCATTCCTGACCAGACCAAGGTGATGGCGACCACCACCGACGCCGGTAGCGACGAGTGGGGTAACCAGCTTGACGATACGCTCCAGGGCGCAGCAACGACGGCTTGCATCACTTGCCACAAAGACGGTGCGGCTAAGGGTCATGCGTTCCAGAACAGCTGGACGCCGCAGGAATTCCCCGAGGGTCGCCAGACGATCATCGACGCGGTGAATTGACAATCGGTTTGAGCGGCGGGCCTTCGGGCCCATGCCGCAACACCGAAAAGTAGAAGAGACTGAGGCCGGGAGATTGCTCTCCCGGCCTTTTTACTGCACGCCCTGCGCCATACCCGGTCGCCCGGGGATTGATCAGCAAACACAGGCAGCGCAATGTCTTCAAGGCGGCAGTCGTCCGTCGCGTCGGATCATCCAGCTTGCCAAAATGTGCGCAGCGGCAACGTAACAGCGCATTGGTTTCGGCTAGCTTGCGTTATCCGATTACAAAGCAACGCGGTCGGCGCTAGTATGTAACATTGAACTGGCCCAGCGGCGCGTCGACAAAAGGACGGTACTACTCATGCTTCGAGGCCTGGCCAGACTGCTGCTACGCATTGGCGGCTGGACCGCCGTCGGCGAGATGCCCGACGTGCCGAAGGGGGTCGTTATCGCCGCGCCACATACCTCGAACTGGGACGGTGTCTGGGCGCTCATTTACAAAGTTGCCATCGGTGCGGAAATACACTTCTTCGCAAAGCAGTCGCTGTTCTGGTTTCCGCTGGGCACGCTGTTGCGCAGCCTCGGCGGCATTCCCCTCGATCGCAGCCGGGCCGGATCGGCCGTGCAGCGCGCGATCGACCTGTTTAACCAGCAGGAGCGCTTCTACTTCGGCCTGGCCCCGGAGGGCACGCGGAAACTGATGCCCGGCTGGAAAAGCGGCTTCTACCGCATCGCCGTTGGGGCCAAGGTGCCTGTTTTCATGGGATTTCTCGACTACCAACATAAACGGGTCGGCATCGGCGACAGGATAGATCTCAGCGGCGACCCGGAAGCGGACCTCGCGGTTTTCCGTGATTTCTACAAAGACATCGAAGGACAGCATCCCGCGCAAACCAGCCCGATCGTGTTTCGCGACCGGGCAGGGTCTGGCGTTCGCAGCCGATAAGCCAGTCAGAGGCGCGCAGCCAGGCCCGCGAGCACATAGAATGTCGGCATGACAGCTACCCTCGAGCCGCGCGCACACCGCAGCATACGCAGCTTCGTGCGCCGCACCGGCCGCCTTACGCCATCGCAACAACGCGCATTGCAGCAACTCATGCCCTCGTTTGGCGTTGATTTCGACACGACGGCCCTCGACTTCGACCGCCTGTTTGGCCGCTCCGCCCCGGTCGTGCTCGAAATCGGTTTCGGCAACGGCGAGACGCTGGTGCAGCAGGCCGGCGAACACCCTGAATGGAACTTCGTCGGTATCGAGGTGCACGAACCCGGCGTTGGGCATTGCCTGCTCAAGGCTCGAGGAAGCGAGCCTGTCCAACCTCAAGCTCATCAGCCACGATGCGATCGAAGTGCTGCAACAGCAGGTGCCCGAGGGGTCACTGTTCCGCGTGAACATTTATTTCCCGGATCCGTGGCCAAAGAAACGCCACCACAAGCGGCGCATGATCCAGCCTGAGTTTCTCGAGTTGCTTGCCAGCCGTCTTCAGCCCGGCGGCGCGATATACATCGCGACAGACTGGGCGAACTACGCCGAGCATATCGACGAGGTTATCGGTCAGGCACCCCGGTTCGTTTGCGATGAGCGCCGCGAGCATGCGGGAGACGCGCCGCTTGCGCGCCCGCGTACCAAGTTCGAACAACGAGGATTACGCAAGGGGCATCGCATCTGGGATTGGCGCATCGAGAATCGCCCGGCCTGAGCTGTGACCTTATGCTTTTCGGATCTTCCGCCAAAGGCCGCCGAAAGACGTCGTGTTTGATAGTGGACTGCTGTGCCGCCGCTCGCCCTGCATGAACACAGCTTCGCGAGTGAGGCGCATTACATGCTCGTCGGGCCGCTGACGTAAATAATCCCGTCACGAATGTCGAGGTCGACTCGTCGCAGCGATCCTCCGGATCCGGGTCCCGCAAAACACTGGCCCGTTTCGATCTCGTAGGTAGCACCATGCGACGAACAGATGATGGCGGACCCGTCCCTGGTCAGGAACTTGTCCGGCGACCAGTTCAGCGGGTGGCCGACGTGGACGCAAAAATTCTGGTAGGCAAACACCTCTCGGCCTTTGCGGACGACGAAGCCGCGAAACGGCCATTCGCCCTCGCCGATGGCAAACTCCCGGCAACCCGGATCGTCGAGTTCGTCCAGGCGGCCAACCGCAATTTCCTGTTCCGGGCGACTCAAGTGTCGGCCTCGTTCCAGGGCGCAACCTTGATGAGCAGCAGCATGCCGGGCACCGCGAGTACGGTGCAAAGCAGGAAGAAGCTCGTCCAGCCGACTGTCTCGACCAGCACGCCCGTGACGGCATTGGCGAACACCCGCGGCACGGATGCGAGGGCCGTAAACAAGGCGAGCTGCGTTGCGGCGAATGCGGGGTTGGTCGTGCGCGCCATGAAGGCGATAAGCGCCGCCGAGCCGAGCCCGACACCGAGGTATTCGAATGCGACAACAACGCCCAGCATCCAGGGGTTGGCGCCAATTTCCGACAGCAGTGCAAAGCCAAGGATGCTGACGATCTGCACGACGCCGAACAACCACAGCGCGCGGTTGATCGGTACCTTCACCATGACGAAGCCACCCACCATACCGCCGACAATGGCCGCGATCAGTCCCGCAGTCTTCGCGATCGCGCCGATCTGCGTCAAGGTGAAACCGACATCGATAAAAAACGGCGATTGCAGCGCCGTCGCCATGTTGTCGCCAAGCTTGTAGAAAAACAGGAACGCAAGCACGAGCAACGCCGGTCCGAGTCCCGATCGCCCGATAAAATCCCGGAACGGCTCGATGACCGCGTCGCGCAGGGTTTTCGGCGGCGTCGGTTCAGCGATAGCCTCATCGATAACCAGTGTCATCACGATGCCAACGAACATGAACAGCGCAATAATGACGAACACGATGTGCCAGTCGAAATGGTCCGCAAGAATGAACCCGAGGGCACCCGGCACGAGGCCCGACAGTCGATACGCCTGCACGTGGACCGAGTTGCCGAGGCCCAGTTCGACATCCGGCAGCAGTTCACGCCGGAAGGCATCGAGCACGATATCCTGGCTGGCACTGAAGAACGCGACCGCGGCGGAAAGGTAGGCGACGGTCCAGAGCGACAGATCGGGCTTGACGAAGCCCATGACACCCATCGACAACAACAGCGCAAGCTGCGTCACCAGCATCCAGCCTCGACGATGACCGAAAAAGGGCAACGTATAGCGGTCCATGAGCGGCGACCACAGGAACTTCCACGTGTAGGGAAACTGCACCAGCGCGAAGAAGCCGATCTCCGCAAGTCCGACGCCTTCGACCCGCAACCAGCCGGGAACCAGCTGAAACAGCACGTACAACGGCAGGCCGGAGGTAAAGCCGGTGAAGATGCAGATCAGCATGCGCCGGTTCAGGATCGCTTCCTTTAAGGCTCTCCCGGCGCGCGCGATCCTGGTTTACGTCAATCGTCATGCGTCCAGTCGTAGTCCATGATCAGCGGCGCATGATCCGAAAAGCGCTGCTCCTTGTAGATCTCGGTGCGCAGCACTTTGTCCTTTAACCCGGGCGTTACCACCTGGTAGTCGATGCGCCAGCCGACATTGTTGTCCCAGGCGCGGCCGCGATTCGACCACCAGGTGTACTGGTCCGGCGCCTGTTCGATGCTCCGAAACGCATCGACATAACGATGTTCGCCGAAGACGCTGTCCATCCAGGCACGCTCTTCAGGCAGGAAGCCGGAATTCTTTCTGTTTGCGCGCCAGTTTTTCAGGTCGATTTCCTTGTGCGCGATATTCCAGTCGCCACAGATAATGTACTCGGCCCGCCGGCGCCGCAGTTTCTTCAGGTGCTCGGTGAATGTTTCCATGCAACGATACTTCGCCTGCTGGCGCTCCTCGCTCGACGAGCCCGAGGGCAGATACAGCGAAACGACATTGAGACCGCCGAGCTGCACCTCGAGATAGCGCCCCTCGGCGTCGAACTCCGGGTCGCCGTAACCGCGAACGATCTTCTTCGGCTTCTGCCGGGTATAGATCGCGGTGCCGCTGTAGCCTTTCTTCACCGCATCTTCGTAGAAGCAGTGATATCCCTGCGGCGCAAACACCGGGTCGGTCAGCTGATGTGCCTGCGCCTTGGTTTCCTGGATACAAACAACGTCTGCGTTCCGGGCAGCCATCCAGTCGAAAAAACCCTTGCGGGCGGCGGCTCGAATACCGTTGGCATTCAGGCTGATGACGCGAAACACTACGAGCTCCTGTGGCATACTTTCGGGGTTCGCGGCCATCATACAGAAGAGCTATCCGATGCGTGGGTACAAGCGGGAATTCATTGAACTGGCGCTGGAACTGGGCGTGCTTCGTTTTGGCGAATTCACGCTTAAATCCGGCCGTTCGAGTCCGTACTTTTTTAACGCCGGCCTTTTTAATACGGGTTACGCGGCGGCGAAACTCGGTCGCTTTTATGCCGCGGCAATTGCCGAGTCCAAACTTGATTTCGATATGCTGTTCGGGCCCGCCTACAAGGGCATTCCGCTGGCGACGCTGGCGGCCGCAGCGCTTGCCGAACACCACGGCATCGACGTGCCCTACGCATTTAACAGAAAAGAAGCGAAAGCGCATGGCGAGGGCGGCAGCATCGTTGGCGCGCCGCTGTCGGGCAATGTTCTTATCGTCGATGACGTCATCACCGCCGGCACGGCCGTGCGAGAGAGTCACCAGATTATTGCAGCGGCCGGGGCGGAGGTCGCCGGCCTCGTGATCTCACTGGATCGACAGGAACGCGGCCAGGGCGCCTATTCGGCCGTGCAGGAACTAGAACGATCGCTGGGGATTCCGGTCATAAGCATTGTAGAGCTCGACGATTTGATCAACATTCTCGAGGAATCAAGCGAGTACGAAAAGTACTTACAGCCCGTGCTAAGCTATCGCAAGCAATACGGTGTAATTTCATAATTAGCTGAAATTCGACGCGGATTCAACCGTTTACACGCGCGTGAAGTCGTATTAAGGTCTTGGAACGAGAACCAGTGCCGGTTCAGCGCCGGCCATTACTGGCATATTATTAGAATGCAGAAACTGACCCTTTTATTCGTGATCCTGCTGTTAGCGCCGCTGGCGAGCGAAGCGCAGCAGAAGAAAGTCTACAAGTGGGTGGACGAAGAGGGCATCGTGCACTACGGCGACAGCATCCCGGCCCGGTACGCAGAATTGCCCAAAGAGGTCGTCAACGACCACGGCGTCACGGTCGCCAACCTCGCGGGCAAGAAGACGCCCGAGGAAATCGAGGCCGAGCGCAAAGAAAAAGAACGCGTGGCCGCTGTGGAGTTGCAGCGTCGTGCCGACCAGGCATTGCTCGCCACCTACCTTTCAGTTGACGAAATACTGCTGCACCGTGATCGCCGCGTCGAGCTGTTCCAGGCACAGTCTCGTGTCACGGAGCTGTACCTTAAAAACCTGGAACGGCGCATGGTCAAGCTGCGGGTAGAGGCGGCGAAATTCCAGCCCTACAGCGAAGATCCGGAAGCGCCGATGATCGATGGATCGCTCGCCGAAGATATTCGCAAGACCCGGGAAGTCATCGGCCGGCACAAGCAGAATTTGAAGAAATTCAAGGCAGATGAGCAGCAGATTGTCGCCCGCTTCGACGGCGACATTTCGCGCTTCAAAGCGCTGAAAGGTATCAACTAGACCGTCGCTGCCGCTACGCGGTACCGGAATGACCGAATCCTGCGGCACCCCTGTCGCTCTCGTCAAATTCCTCGACGACCCTGAATTCAACCTGCTCCACAGGCACGAAAACCATTTGTGCGATCCGTTCGGCGGGCTGTACCTCGTAGCCCTCGGCACTGCGATTCCAGCAGGAGATGAATACCTGGCCCTGGTAGTCTGAATCGATCAGTCCGGTCAGGTTGCCGAGCACCAGGCCGTGTTTGTGGCCGAGCCCCGAGCGCGGCAACAGCACGGCCGCGAGCTTCGGGTCGGCAACGTGAATCGCAAGACCGGTCGGGACCAGCACCGTTTCGCCTGGCGCAACCGTCATCGGCGCGTCGATGCACGCACGCATATCCAGGCCGGCGGAACCGTCCGTCGCGTAGTGCGGCAACGGAATCGACTTGCCGACACGCGGGTCGAGAATCTTAAGCTCTATGGATCGCAATTCCGGTGCTCCTCAGTCGTTACTGGCGATGACGCTCAGGCGTGGTTCCGCCGCTCGCGCTGCGGCCTGCCAGGAAGCGCTCCGCTATCAGCGCTATGAGGTCACGTGCGAGATCCGTTTTGGCGGCCGTCGGAAAGTCTTTCCGGTTTCCCTGCCACAGAACGCTTACCGCATTGTCGTCGCTATCGAACGCAAGGTTGTCACCCACCTGGTTGGCAACGATCATGTCCAACTTCTTGCTTTCGAGTTTGGCGCGCGCATGCTCGTCGACCTTTTCGGTCTCCGCGGCAAAGCCGACAGTGAACGGCGGCGCCGGCAGCGCCGCGACGGAGGCGAGAATGTCGGGGCACCGCACGAGTTCGATAGACACTTTCTCGGCGTTCTTTTTTATCTTCTGTGATTTGACCTCGGCCGGTCGATAATCCGCGACGGCGGCGGCGGCAATAAAAATATCGGCCCGCGAAATCAAAGCGTGCGTCGTTTCGAACATTTCTTCCGCGGTAGTCACGTAATGCAATTCCACGCCGGGCGGCGCCAGCTGGCTGACAGGACCACTAATCAAGAGTAACGTTCGCGCCCTCTGCCGCTGCCGCTGCCGCGATCGCATAGCCCATTTTTCCCGAGCTGCGGTTCGTCAGGTAGCGTACCGGATCGATGGGCTCGCGAGTCGGTCCCGCCGTCACGATAACGGTGCGGCCCTCGAGCACGCCGTGCGGCTTGCCGCGGCGGAGCGCCAAAACCTGGATGGCAATACTGTCCGGCTCGAGCATCCGCCCGGCGCCGGTTTCCCCGCACGCCTGCAGGCCTGATGCCGGTCCCAGAATGTGAATACCACGCTGCTCCAGCAGCTCACGATTCGACTGCGTCGCCGGGTTGTTCCACATGACCCGGTTCATCGCCGGCGCCAACGCGATCGGCGCCTCCGTGGCGAGACAAATCGTCGTCAGCAAATCCGGCGCCGCGCCGCTGACGATGCGCGCCATGACTTCCGCGGTGGCAGGCGCGACCAGCACGACATCGGCCCAGCGCGCGAGCTCGATATGGCTCATCGCCGCCTCGGCTTCCTTGTCCCACAGGTTCGAACGAACCGGACGTCCGGACACCGCCTGCAGGGCCGTCGCGGTCACGAACTCCTCGGCCGACGTGGTCATGACGATCTGCACCTCCGCGCCGCGCTCACGAAGACGCCGCACAAGGTCGGGCGCCTTGTACGCCGCAATTCCGCCGGTAATGCCAAGCACGATATTCAAAGTGACCGCTCGTCGAACGATCGGGTCCCCGAGCTTATCGTGTCCGCGGCGGCCATTTCTACCGAAACCGGCGCTCCTCGCGAGATTGAGCGCGTTGTACGGGTGCTGGCCATTGCGCCATCATCGTGCGATGAGACATGACAGCGACAGGCGACAAACGGACGTGCAGCTACTGAGTGCTGTTATCGGCGCTCGCGGTGGCGGCACGGTGGCGTCCCGCGCCGCACTCTCGCCTGCTCGAGCGTTTCGGCAGCCTGCGTGCCCTGCTGCACGCCGATACCCACGAGCTGCTCGCGTGTCATGGCATCGGCAGCGCGAGGTTGAGCGCCTTGCAGGCCGTACCGGAACTCGCTCGCCGCTACTTCGCCGAATCGCTTCCCAGCGGCGAGACGATTCGCAGTCCGGCTGATACCGAGGCTTTCCTGACGGCGCGCCTGTCGACATCTCGACCACGAGCGCTTTTGCTGCCTGTACCTCGACAACCGTCACCGGGTCCTGGGTTTCGAGGAGCTGTTTCGCGGCACCATAGACGGCACCTCCGTCTATCCTCGCGAGGTCGTCAAGGAGGCGCTGGCGATCAATGCCGCCGCCGTCATTCTTGCCCACAATCACCCCTCCGGGGTCGCCGAACCGAGCCAGGCCGACGAGCGCATAACCCGGCGGCTGAAGTCCGCCCTCGAGCTGGTCGACATACGGCTGCTGGATCACCTGATCATCGGCGAGGGCAAAGCGACCTCGCTGGCAGGACGCGGGCATGCTCTGACGCCGGGCCCCTGTGCTTGTATAACGCCATGGACACTGGTATAAAGTCTCGCTCTTTGTCCGCTTGCTCGCGGGCAACCTTTAGTAAAATCAGAGACTTATCGTAATGTCCAAGGTCTGCCAAGTCACCGGGAAGCGTCCGCAGAGCGGCAACAACGTCTCCCATGCAAAAAACAGGACTCGTCGTCGTTTTCTGCCCAACCTGCAGAACAAGCGCTTCTGGATCGAATCCGAGAAGCGCTACGTGCGCCTGCGCGTCTCCCACAAGGGTCTGCGCATCATCGACAAGCACGGCATCGACAAGGTGCTCAAAGACCTGCGGGCCACCGGACAGGGCGTTTAGTCGCCGGAGCAACTGATCATGCGTGACAAGATAAAACTCGTTTCCAGCGCCGGCACCGGTCATTACTACACCGCCACGAAGAACAAGCGCCTGCATCCTGAGAAGATCGAGACGAAGAAGTACGATCCGACCATTCGCAAGCACGTGATCTACAAGGAAGCGAAGATCAAGTAGGACGCGCCTCCCCTGCCAGGCATCGTGCCGGCGACAAGCGCGCGAACGACCACGCCACGAATCTGAAGAAGCCCGCCTTACCGCGGGCTTTTTTGTTTTCCGCCCCAGACAGTCACAATAGCGTATGCCTGAACTGCCAGAAGTCGAAACGAGTCGCCGCGGCATCGAGCCACATATCATCGACACCGTGGTCTCGGGCGTCGTTATTCGTCAGCGCCGGCTGCGCTGGCCGGTTTCCAAAAGTGTGGACCGCAATCTCCCGGGCCAGACGATTACCTCGGTGGGCCGCCGCGCCAAGTACCTGTTGCTGAATACGGACGCGGGGTCAGCCATTCTTCATCTCGGCATGTCGGGCAGTGTTTACATTATCAAGCGGGATACCCCGGCCGGCGTACACGACCACGTGGACATCGAATTGGCGTCCGGCCTCGCGCTGCGCTTTCGCGACCCGCGGCGTTTCGGCTCCCTGCACTGGAGCAAGCAACCGCTCCTGCATCCGCTACTGGCCAGCCTCGGTCCGGAGCCGCTCAGCGACACCTTCGATGGCGACTACCTCTGGCAAAAATCCCGCGGGCGAAAAGTCAGCGTCAAGCAGTTCATCATGAACGCGCACATCGTGGTTGGCGTCGGCAACATCTACGCGAGCGAATCCCTGTACTTTGCCGGCATCAACCCACGTCGCGCGGCCGGACGCATTGCGCGCCACCGTTACGATGTTCTTGCGCAATCAATAAAAGACGTCCTGCAAAAAGCCATCGAAGCCGGTGGTACGACGCTGCGGGATTTTTACGGCGGCGATGGCGAATCCGGGTACTTTCAACACCACCTGGAAGCCTACGGGCGAGAGGACGAGGCCTGTCGGCGCTGCAACACGCCGATCACCGCGATCGTGCAGGGGCAGCGATCAACCTTTTACTGCAAGAACTGCCAGACCTGAGGGATGACTCGCGCATTGCGCGGGCCGCAGCCGGGATTCAGTCCCGTCCGCAGCGGGCCAGCAATGCCTGTTTGACCTTCGGTGAAACGAACTCCGAGACATCGCCACCCAGCGATGCGACTTCGCGAACCAGGCTCGAGGAGATGAACGTGTACTTTTCCGTTGGCGTCAGGAAAACGGTTTCTACCTCTTCGGTCAAATGGCGGTTCATGTTGGCAAGCTGAAACTCGTACTCGAAGTCGGACACGGCCCGCAGACCGCGGATAATGACCGCGAGCGAATGTTCACGTGCGAAGTCGACGGTGAGGCCCTCGTAGCCGGTCACTTCGATGTTCTTGATACTCGACAACGTCGTCCGGGCGAGCTCCACGCGCTCACCGAACGTGAACATCGGCGCTTTGGTGCCCGGATGAGCCGCGATGGCAACAACGACCTTTTCATACAAGCGCGCCGCGCGGCGCACGAGGTCCTCGTGGCCGAGCGTTATCGGGTCAAACGTACCGGGATACATCGCAGAAACATTCATAAGCTCAGTCCTTTTGGGCGCCGGGCTGCACCAGCATATAACGGACGTTGCCCGCCGTCTTGTTCTTCAGGACCTGCCAGCTCCGGGGCAGCTCTGGCTCACTGTGCGCGCGATCCTGCTCGATATAAACGCGGGCATCCCTGGCCAGAAGGCGCCGGTCGTCCAGCAGCCTGCACCAGTCGGCGACGACGCCCGCCGCAAACGGCGGGTCCAGGAACACGATATCGAAAGGCTCTGCGATTTCGCTGCCCAGGAAGTCACTCGCGTCGGCCTGTCTGACGAGGGCGCCCTCCGCGCCAAGGGCCGAGATATTGGCCTGCAGCGTTTCTGCAGCGCTTGCCGAATTCTCGACGAAGACCGCGCTGCGGGCACCACGGGACAGGGCCTCGAGGCCCAGCGCCCCGGTGCCGGCAAATAGATCAAGGCAGTGCGCACCGTGCACTTTTGTCGTAAGCCAGTTGAACAGCGTCTCGCGTATCCGCTCCGGGGTCGGGCGCAATCCCGGGACGTCGGCAATTTCCAACAGACGACTTCGCCAGTTTCCCGCTACAATACGCAGCCGTCCCGGCCGTGAAGTTTCTTTTTTACGTCGTGTGGCCATGTTCCCCGTGACACGAATCGTCGCTCCTTCAAGGTGATATAACGTCTATCCATGTTTGGCAAGAAGGAAAAGCAGGAAAAACGCGAAGGCTTTATCAAGCGCCTGCGCAGCCGCATCAATCGCGGCGACAGCTGGCTGACGTATGACCTGGCAAAACTGGCGCCCGGGGGCAAGATCGACGAAGACGTTCTCGACGAGCTGGAGTCCCTGCTGGTGATGGCGGATGTCGGCGTCGAAACGACTGAGCGAATCATTTCCGAGCTGCAAAGACGGCTGCTCCGCAAGGAGCTAAAAGACCTGGAAGCGCTGAGAAGCGGCTTGCGAGCGTCGCTCTACGACATACTGGCGCCCGTTGAGGCGCCGCTGTCCATCACACCGACGGCCGGTCCATTTGTTATTTTGATGGTCGGCGTCAACGGCGCCGGCAAGACGACGACCATCGGCAAGCTGGCCAAGCGCCTTCAGGACGACGGCTACTCAGTGATGCTGGCAGCAGGCGACACGTTTCGCGCGGCGGCGGTCGAGCAGCTCGCTGCCTGGGGCGAGCAGAACGGCGTGCCGGTAATCTCGCAGCATGCCGGTGCCGACCCCGCGGCCGTCATCTTCGATGCCTGGGAAGCGGCCCGTGCCCGCAATATCGACGTACTGCTGGCGGACACTGCCGGCCGCCTGCAGAGCCAGACCGGTTTGATGGACGAGCTGGCGAAAGTAAAGCGGGTGCTGGCAAGGCGGGATGAAACCGCGCCCCAGGAAATCATGCTGGTACTGGATGCGAGCCAGGGCCAGAACGCGCTGGTGCAGGCAGAGCAATTTCACGCGGCGCTTGGCCTGACGGGAATCACCGTCACGAAGCTGGATGGCAGCGCCAAGGGCGGCATTCTGCTCGCGATCGCCGACAAGCTGGGAGTGCCCGTGCGTTTTATCGGGATCGGCGAGTCAGCCGATGATATGCAGCCGTTCTCGGCAAGCGAATTCGTCGACGCCCTACTTCTGTCGAGCGACGGGCAGCAACAAAGCACATCATGATTCAGCTCGAGAACGTAACGAAACGATACCCCGGTGGCCAGGAAGCGCTCTCCGGCCTGAGCTTGTCAGTGGACAAGGGCGAGATGGTATTCGTCACCGGACACTCAGGCGCCGGAAAAAGCACGCTGCTGCGATTGATCGCATTGATCGAGCGCCCGAGCAGCGGCCAGATTATTGTGGACAAGCAGAACACAAGCCGCGTCAAGCGTCGCAAGATCCCGGCCTACCGTCGGCAGTTGGGCATGGTCTTCCAGGACCACAAGCTGCTGTACGATCGCCCCGTCTTTGACAACGTGGCCTTGCCGCTGATCATCAGCGGTGTCAGTCATCGCGATGCCGGCAGACGGGTTCGTGCGGCACTCGACCAGGTCAGCTTGCTGCACAAGGAAAAGCAAAAACCTGAAACGCTCTCCGCAGGTGAACAACAACGTGTTGGCATCGCCCGCGCTATTGTCACCCGCCCGAAGCTGCTGATTGCCGATGAGCCCACCGGCAACCTCGATCCCGACCTGTCTCTCGAAGTGATGCGAATCTTTCGCCGCTTCAATGAAGTCGGCGTGACGCTGTTGATAGCCAGTCATGACCTGCTGCTGATCGACCGCCTCGGCTGTCGCCGAATCGCGCTGGAAGACGGTCGGCTGCAGCAGGAGATCGACCCATGGCAGTGACGCGCAACGCTGACGCGGTCGCACCGGTGCGGACCGCCGGCCCGCTGACTATCTGGGCGACACGGCATGTAAGCACGTCGTTAGGTTCGCTGGGCCGGCTCCTGCGGCAGCCTTTTGCGAGCCTGATGATCGTTCTCGTTATCGCCGTGACGCTGGCATTGCCTGCGGCGATCGGCCTGGTCGTCAAGAATGCGCGACTCGTCAGCAGTAGCTGGGACAATGCGTTCGATTTCTCGGTGTTCCTGAAACGCGATCTGTCCCTGCAGGATGCAAAGGACCTGGCCGAGCTCATCGCGCAGCGTGCCGACATCGATACCGTCGAACTGGTATCGGCAGACGAGGCGCTCGCCGAATTCAAGACGCAGTCAGGTTTTGGTGAAGCGCTCGATCAGCTGCCGGAGAACCCGCTGCCGCATACGCTCAATGTAAGGCCCACGCCGGGTAATACCAGCGCGTCGCTGATCTTGTTGCAGGAAGAAATCGGCAACCTCCCGGAGGCCGAATACGTGCAGGTCGACACCGTTTGGGTGCAGCGCTTCCACGCGATCCTCGACATTGTCAGGCAGGCCATCCTGATTGGAGCGGGACTGCTCGGCGTCGCGATCGTCGTTATCATCGGCAACACCATACGCCTCGATATCGAAAACCGTCGTGAAGAAATCGAGGTCACGAAATTGATCGGTGCCAGCAACGCGTTCGTGCGCCGACCCTTTTTGTGGACCGGCTTCTGGTACGGGCTGCTCGGCGGACTGATGGCACTGGGGCTCGTGCACTACAGCCTTTACATGCTGAAAGCGCCGGTCGCACGACTCTCAGGCCTTTACCAGAGCAACCTGGCCGCGTCATCGCTGGACCTCGCCGAAAGCGGGGCCATCGTCGCGATTGGCGTATTCCTCGGCCTGTTCGGCTCATGGATCACGACGGCACGGCACATGCGCCGTATTGAGCCGCGCTAAGGTGGCGCGAGCGCGCCGTTCCCTGACCGGCCGAACTGGCGATTAAACATAATCTGGCCGGCAGGAATCTCCCTATCTTATTGTTTTTCAAGGCTGTTTAGTTTTCCTGCTTGGGAACTCGGGGCATCATTAGCACTCTAACTACCCGAGTGCTAAAATTGCGCACCGCTTTAGGAGGTAGTTAATGACGAACGCTGTAGCCAAACTGAACCACGATCTTGTACTGGCCGGACCCGTAGGCAGCCTTGATGCCTATATCCAGGCCGTCGGGTCGATTCCTGTTCTCAGTAAAGACGATGAGCAGGCGATGGCCGCGCGTTTTCGCGATGAGGGAGACCTCGAAGCCGCACGTGACCTCGTCATGGCGCATCTCAGATTCGTGGTGCATATCGCAAAAGGCTACACGGGCTACGGCCTGCCGCTGAATGATCTCATTCAGGAGGGCAACGTGGGCCTCATGAAAGCCGTGAAGCGATTCGACCCCAGTTACGACGTTCGCCTCGTTTCGTTTGCCGTGCACTGGATACGCGCCGAAATTCATGAATTCGTGCTCAAGAACTGGCGCATCGTGAAAGTCGCGACGACCAAGGCGCAGCGCAAACTGTTTTTCAATCTGCGTAAGGCCAAGAAGACGCTTGCGTGGTTGTCAGCGGATGAAACCAAAGCGGTTGCCGAGGACCTGGGCGTCACCGCCAAGGAAGTAAACGAAATGGAGAAGCGCCTGCATTCGCGTGACGCCATTTTCGACCCAACGCCGGACCTGGACGACGATCGCAATTTTACCCCGGCCGCCTACCTCCCGAGCCCGGACGCCGACCCGGCGTTGCTGGTCGAAGCGGATGACTGGAACAGTAACGCGACAGCGCGCATGACCGCGGCGCTGAAGATACTCGACGACCGGAGTCGCGACATTCTTGAAAAGCGCTGGTTGTCGGAAACGAAGCAGACCTTGCACGAACTCGCAGCGGTTTACGGTATTTCTGCCGAGCGCATCCGGCAGCTCGAATCAAACGCGATCAAGAAACTCAGAAATGCGATGGCTGTTTGAGCGTTCGCGCCCTGACTAACGAGAAAGCCGCTCAACGAGCGGCTTTTTTTTGCCTTCGCGCCGGTGAGCGATTCTGCCAGCGGCAACTTTGCTAGAATCCCCCAAAGCACGGCGGCGATGCGCACTGCAACAGACAAGCGTAATCGGACGTCAATCGTTCATGCGGAGACCAACAAAATGACCAAGTCACTCTATTGCCTGCTTGCCGTCGTGGTACTGCTCACCGCCTGCGGTGGCAAAGAGCCCGGTACCGACGCCACCAACGCTCTGAAGCCCGCGCTGCAGGAGGCGCCCGCCCTGATTTCGCGCGACTCACTGTTCGGAAATCCCGAGCGCACCGTTGCGAGGATCAGTCCCGATGGCCGCCATGTGAGCTGGCTTGCACCCAAAGACGGTGTTATGAACGTGTGGGTCGCAAAAGCAGACAATCCCGGAGACGCCCGTGCGATCACCAACGATACCTACCGGGGAATCCGCAGCTATTCCTGGGCGCCGAACAGTAAGTACGTTTATTTCCAGCAGGACCAGGGCGGCGACGAAAATTTTCACGTCTACGCAAGTAACGTCGAAACAGCGGCGGTCCGTGACCTCACCCCCGTTGCCGAGGGTGCGCGAGCGACGATCGAGCAACTGTCGTCGTCCAGGCCGAACCACATCGTTGTTGGTATCAACGAACGAGACCCGCAGGTCTTCGACCTGTACCTCGTCGACGTCACCAGCGGCGAACGCCAGCTCCTTAAAGAGAATCCCGGCTACGCCGGCTGGCTGATCGACAATGTGCTGGAGCCGCGGTTCGGGTTCCTGCCGACGCCTGACGGCGGCGGTCGTGTCGTCGACTTCGACGGTGAGGAATTTGCGGTGATTCCGCCCGAGGACTTTCTCGCAACCCAGGCCATCGGCTTCAACAAGGACAACACGGCAGTCTTCATGCTCGACAGCCGAGATCGCGACACGGCCGCGCTTACCCGCGTCAGCGTGGCAACCGGCGAGCGCGTTGTCCTGGCAGAAAATGCGAACGCCGATATCTCCGGCATTCTGACCGACCAGACGACGCTCGAGCCTGTCGCCTATAACGTCGACTACCTCAAATCCTCCTGGCAGGGGCTGACGGATACCGCGCGAGCGGATCTGAAGATTATCGAAGGCAAGCTCAAGGGCTCAACTGAGCATCGTCTCCACGACGGATGACATGTCGAAGTGGGTCGTTTACGAGGACGCGAGTGAGCGGTCCGGCGCTTATTTCATCTACGATCGCGAGGACAGCTCGGTTACGCAAATGGTCGTAACACGGCCGGCGCTCGACGATGCGACGCTTGCGCCCATGCAGGCGGTCGTCATCAAGGCGCGCGACGGTCTGGATCTCGTCTCCTACCTCACCCTGCCGGCCAACAGCGATGCAGACGGTGACGGTCGCCCGGCAAAGCCGCTGCCGATGGTGCTCACCGTCCACGGTGGGCCGTGGGCGCGGGACAGCTACGGCTACAACTCCTGGCACCAGTGGCTTGCCAACCGCGGTTACGCAGTCCTGTCGGTCAACTACCGCGGATCGACAGGGTTCGGTAAGTCCTTCATGCGGGCAGCGATCAAGGAGTTCGCCGGCAAGATGCATGACGACCTCATCGACGGCGTGCAATGGGCGGTTGCAGAGGGCATTGCAGACCCGGAGAAAGTGGCTATCGCCGGCGGCTCCTATGGCGGCTACGCGACCTTGATCGGCGTGAGCTTCACACCGGATACGTTCGCCTGCGGCGTCGATATCGTCGGACCGTCGAGTCTCGTGACCCTGATCGAAAGTTTTCCGGAATACTGGAAACCATGGCTGGCGGGGACCTGGTACAGCCTACGTCGGCGATCCTGAGAACGAGGAAGAGCGTGCGGACATGCTGGCGCGCTCGGCCATCAGCCGCGTCGACGACATCTCGGTGCCGTTGCTGGTCGGCCAGGGACAGAACGATCCGCGCGTGACCAAACTGGAATCGGACCAGCTGGTCGCCGCCATGTCCGACAATGAGAGCCCGGTGACCTACGTCAATTTCCCCGATGAAGGCCACGGCTTCCAGCGGCCGGAAAACCGCCTGGCGTTTTATGCGGTCATGGAAGGCTTCCTGGCGCAGTGCCTTGGCGGTCGCGCCGAAGATGTCGAGGACGCATTTGACGGCTCATCGATCGAAATACTCTACGGCAAAGGCTACGTCTCGAACCTGCCGATGAGCGAAGAAGAGGCAGCGGAAGAAGCGGCGCTGTAGACCCGGTCGGAGTCCATCAGGGACCACCACGCGTACGCGCAACGCCCGTTCCGGACCCGCGGCGGCGAAAACCGGATCACCGGCTAGCCGCCAGAGTCCGTTCGCGCCCTACGTACAAGCCCGTATCGCGGTATTTACACGCGACCCCCATCTAAAAAGGTGGTGCCCCATGTCCCTTGCGGGAAGGAGGTGTACGGTGAATGGACCTTTCGTTATTCGATACTTCGGCTTCGTTCTTGTGGCGCTGGCGGTCGCCACGGTAAGCCTGTCAGCACGCACCCTTGCGCATGAGACCGACCAGACGACGCCCGATCCCGGCTTTCGACCGGACAGCGACCTTACGGCTCTGTTTGTCGACAGTCTGGACAGCGTAACGATAGCGGTCTACCCCACGATCGTCCGCAGAACACGACAGGACAGCGCATTCTTTCGCGTCTCAGGAGCAGATCATTACCTTCATCAACCAGAACCAACTCTCCACCGCCGTCGGCAAACCCTTGCGCATCGACCTCGGCCGGCTTCAAGGGCCGATCGCAGTGGGATCTCTTTGAGAGCGACTTGCAACGCATTGGCGAAGCACTGCAGGGCCGACACTCGGATGTTGATTACCATTTCTTCATGGCATTTGTTCTGCCCGTCAGTAACGAGGACGTTTTTGGCATCCATTGCTACGTGCTAGATCGCCAGGGGCAAAATGCGTTTTCCTTCCTGCTAAATTCTCATCACCAGCTATTTGTCGAGGCCGATCTGCGCGCGGATAATTCATCCGAAGCTGCGCGCAGCCGATTGATGGAAGAGGCGACACGCGTTGGCATGACAGCGTTTACGGCTCAGCATGATCGCGCGCACTAACGCACAGGCGCCTGACAGCCGCCATTGCAGCGAGGCCCGGGGCCGTTAGCTACCAACGTCCCGGGAATACCGGACCGGACACGGTTTGTAAGCCGGCTGCTCCAGACAGTACGATTCCTCGTGTGAAATCGTTCGCTAAAATCGTCTTACTTGCGTCGGTCTTTTTGTTGTGGAGCTGCGCCACCGTACTCGACGAGGACGGCGCCCTCGCGGTCACGACCTACGATATCAGGGAGAACGGCCGCATCGTCGTCAAGGCGGAGGTGAACGGTGCAGGACCCTACCAGTTCGCACTGGATACTGCCGCCAGCATTTCGGTCATCTTTGAAACGTTGCGCAACGAGCTACAGCTTGATGCTGTTGCCGGGCGTTGCCGTCGTGATCCACGGCATTGTCGCCTCCGGGCAGTTCCCGCTGCTGGAAGTCGACTCCCTGGTCATCGGTGCCGAGCGCTGGGACGACGCCAGGATGGCCGGATTGCCCGGCGACACCGACGCTGGCCTCGACATTGATGGCATTCTTGGCGTGGACTACCTGCAACGCTACGCCGTCGGCTTTTCTACCCGGGATCGCGCCATTCGTTTGTATCCGCCCGAACTCGTTAGCCAAAGGAACTATCGCGGCTGGACTTCAGTCCCGCTGCGTCCGGATTTTGTAGGCGATAGCGGCGCCGCACTGTATTTTCTCGAACTGATAATTTCAGGTCGAAAGATTCCCGCCGTCTTTGACCTCGGCGCTGGAGTTAACGTCGTCAACCAGGCGGCAGCCGATATCCTTGGGCTCAAGCGAGTGCGGTTAAGAAAACCGGACATCCTGTCCGGTGCCATAGACAGCGCCCGCGTCGTGGCAAGATTTAAAGCCGATGAGGTAACGGCAGGGCACCTGCGTTGGTACTACGAAGAATTCCTGATAGCCGACCTCGAGATCTTTGCCACTTTGATGCACGCGGACACCCCGTTTGCCCTCGTCGGTGCGGGGCTTTTTACGAAGCGCGACTTCATTATCGACTTTAATCGACGCCGCCTGCTGGTCAAGCGACCGTATCATTGAGCAACGCGGGGGCTGCGAGAAACTTATCGATAAATTTGGCGACGATAGCGAACGTAGCCACCGTCCTCGATACCCTGCGGGTCGTCGTGCGTCCAGTGCACCAGCCCGCCCAGTTCGTTCCACTCGTACATGCCACGAACGTAGACACGGTCGCCGATGCCGACGGGCACCGGCTTTGCAAGGTCGATATTGTGCGCGATCAGCAACGTCACGCGGTTGCCAATATCGATGATGAAGCGCTGGTGCCGGGAGCCGTCATTGTCGTTTGACAGCAATCGAACGACAAATCCGCTCACCTCGATCCAGGACCCTGTGTCGCGTTTTACGAACACTGTGCTCATGCTACGCCCTTGTTAATTCTTGTTGTTTGTCCGGGGTAGACGTTAGTAGAGTGCCAAAAAAAAGCGCGGCAGGCCATTTTAGGGCCTGCCGCGCTGTCGTTGGTTTCCTGTTCGCTTAGCTCGCGGTAACGGGCACCATCGTGATTTCCACGCGTCGGTTCGCCTGGCGACCGGCCGCGGTCTCGTTATCGGCAACCGGCCTGAGCTCACCCATGCCCAGCGTGATCAGTCGTTCCGACAACACCTTTTGCGACTTCAGGTAGCTCGACACGGACATCGCACGCCGCTCCGACAGGCTCTGGTTGTACTGCTCCGACCCGGTGCTGTCCGTATGGCCTGCGACCTCGACGACTGTCTTTTCGAACTCGCCTAGCACCTTGCCGACGGAATTGAGTACGTCAAAAAACGCCGGGCTCAGGTCTGAGCTGTCGGTCGCAAAGGTCACGTTGCCCGGCATGTTCAGCGTGATGTTGTCACCGATTCTGGTCACGCTGACGCCGGAGCCCTCAAGCTCTGCACGCAAAGCGGCTTCCTGTCGGTCCTGGTAGTTACCGATAGCGCCACCGGCCAGTGCACCAACGCCGGCGAGTATCAGCGCACGCTGGCGGCGTTCCACGGCATCGTCGCCGGAAATCAAGCCGACAACCGCGCCCGCGGCTGCACCGATCAGGGCACCTTTCGTCGCCTTGCTGGTTTTCTCTTCACGCGTGTAAGGGTCCAGCGTCTCGCAGCCGCTCACAAATACGGCGAGCAAGGTCATCGCAAGGATAATTTTCGGAGATCTGGTGGTCATGATTCTTCCCTTTAGCTTGGGTTAATTAGCGGTGCATTGTAGCCGTCATCTACCTGAATGCAGACTTAATTTGACGGCCTGGATGCAGAAAAGTGCCTCCCCGTGTCAGAACTGAGAGGCACGTCACAAGGTGGCGATTGTACGTGTAGAATGAGCCGCTGCCGAGCGGGACATCACAATGAGCGACAACGACAGCTGGCTACTGCGTTATGAGCGAAACCGCAGTGACCTGCACAACCCCTGGGTCTACTGGGCCGCCGTGCCAATGGTCGTTGTCGGCACCGTGGGACTCCTCTGGTACCTGCCCGTGCCGGCCGAATTTCTCGAAATCTCGCCCTTCTTGAACTGGGGCAGCGTCTTCCTGATCGCCGCCACGGTCTACTATTTCATTATTTCCCTGTCGATCGCCATCGGCATGCTGCCCTTCATGCTCGGCCTGGCGAGCCTGCAGCTGTGGCTGGCAGCGTCTCCATACCCCGCGCTCGGGGTTTCCATCGGTCTGCTCGCGGCCGGCACCGTCGGGCTCTGGCTCGGTCGGCGCGGCACCGGCAGGGCCCGGGCGGTGCTGCAGGACCTGCAGCTCATGATGATAGGCCCGGCCTGGCTGTTGTCGGTTATTTACCGGCGCCTCGGTATTCCTGTCTAGATACGTGTTTTCGACGGGTGCCGCCCAACGGCCAGTTAGTCTAAAATCAACGGCCGCCACCCAACCAGGACCAACGCTGTGAGCAGTCAACACCTCGACCCTCTCGATCTCTATGACATTCGTTCCGAGTTAAGCGAAGACGAAGTCATGGTGAAAGACACGGTCGCACGATTCGTCGACGACAAAGTCATTCCTTTGATGCGAGAAGCCTTCGAGCAACATGTCTTCCCGGCACACCTGGTCGGAGAGGTCGCGGAGCTTGGCCTGCTCGGTACGTCGATCGACGGCTACGACTGCGCGGGGCTGAACAGCGTTAGCTACGGCCTGATCTGCCAGGAACTCGAGCGCGGCGACAGCGCGTTGCGCAGTTTCGTTTCGGTGCAGAGCAGCCTCGTGATGTTCCCGATTCATGCCTACGGCTCCGAGGAGCAGAAGCAGCGCTGGCTGCCCGCCATGGCGCGCGGCGAGGCGATCGGTTGCTTCGGGTTGACGGAACCGCAAGGCGGTTCGGACCCGAGCAACATGAAGACGCATGCGAAACGCGACGGCGACGACTGGATACTGAACGGCTCCAAGATGTGGATCACCAACGCGACCATCGCGGACGCGGCCGTCGTATGGGCCATGACCGATGAAGGCGTCAGGGGCTTTATCGTCGAAAAGGACATGCCGGGATTCGAAAGCCAGGAGATCGAGAACAAGTTTTCCTTGCGCGCATCCGTCACGGGCGCCTTGTTCCTGAACGATGTCCGCGTTCCGGCGAGCAGCGTACTGCCGGGCATCACCGGGCTGAAAGGTCCGCTGAGCTGCCTGACACAAGCCCGCTACGGCATCACCTGGGGCGTGATCGGTGCTGCGCAGGCGTGCCTGGACGAAGCTCTTCGGTACTCGCAGGACCGCATACTTTTCAATCACCCGGTATCGCATACACAGGCCATGCAGATTCGCCTGGCCGACATGAGTCGACGCATAACGACCGCGCAACTGCTCTCCCTGCGACTGGGACGTATAAAAGACAAAGGTCAGTTGCAACCGACACAGGTATCACTCGCCAAGTGGAACAACTGCCGCGCCGCGCTCGACATTGCCCGCGATGCGCGCGACATCTTGGCGGCGCGGGCATCAGTGCGGAGTACGTGCCGATTCGTCACATGCTGAACCTCGAAAGCGTTATTACCTACGAGGGCACCGAGACCGTGCACCAGCTGATCGTTGGCAAGGAACTGACAGGCGCGAACGCGTTCGGCTGAGCCGAAGCCGGTCTCAGGTTTCTGCAGGGCCGCCATTAGCCCGTGCGGGCGGCGCCAGGCAAGACTGGTGCTGCGGCAACTACGCGACGGATACGTGGCCTATGGGAATCGTGAGATAAGCACCGACCGTCATCTACCGCAGAACCGCGACGTCTGGCGCATCGCGGCGCCCATGATTCTGTCCAATGTATCGGTGCCTCTGCTCGGCATGGTCGATACCGGCGTTACGGGACACCTCGAGCGGCCGGTTTATCTCGGCGCCGTTGCCATCGGCGCAATGGTTTTCAGCTTCCTGTACACCGGGGTCAATTTCCTGCGTATGGGGACAACGGGCATCACGGCGCAAAGCTTCGGCGCCGACGACAACGACGGCTTGCGCGTGTCGCTGGGACAGGCGCTCATCGTGGCACTGCTGATCGCGCTCACCCTGGTCGCACTGCAGGTTCCACTCGCGCAACTGGCGATGTACCTCCTGGGCCCGGACCCGGAAACGGAACGTTTTGCCCTGGAGTATTTCTTCATCCGGATATGGAGCGCGCCGGGCACGCTCGCCAACTTTGCGCTGATCGGCTGGTTCATCGGCCTGCAAAACGCGCGGGTGCCGTTACTTATTTTCCTGACCATTAACCTAACGAATATCATTCTCGACCTGCTGTTCGTGCTTGTGCTGGGCATGAAAGTCGAGGGTGTCGCACTCGCCTCCGTGATTGCCGAGTATTCCGGCCTGCTCGTGGGGGCTTACTTTGCCGTCTCCGCCTTGCGAAAGCGCAGCGGCTCCTGGCCGGTGGCGAGACTTACGAATATCGCCGCTTACGCGTCCTTTTTTTCCGTGAATGCAAACCTCTTTATTCGCACCATGGCGCTGATGTTCACGCTCGGTTTTGTTACCGCGCAGGGCGCGCGCCTCGGTGGCCTGGTGCTGGCCGCCAACGCGGTATTGATGAACTTCCAGAACCTCGCCTCGTTTGGGCTCGACGGCCTCGCGCACGCCGCCGAAGCACTGGTGGGCAGGGCTATCGGACAGAAGCGACGCGACGCCCTGCAGGAAGCGGTGCGGCTCACGCTGCGCTGGTCGTTGGTTTTTTCGCTTGGATTTACGGCACTGTACCTCGTCGCCGGACGGCCGATCATTTTCCTCCTGACCGACCTTCCCGACGTTCGTGAGGCGGCCGTTCGCTACCTGCCGTGGATCATTGCCTCACCGTTCGTCTCGGTCTGGTGTTTTCTCTACGATGGCGTATACGTGGGCGCCACCCGCGCGCGGGAAATGCGCAACATCATGCTCGCCTCGACATTGTTTGTGTTTTTGCCGGCCTGGTATTTCCTGCAGCCGCTCGGCAACCACGGGCTGTGGCTTGCCTTCCTGCTGTTCATGGCCAGTCGCGGCATCGGCATGCACATCGGCTACCGCACACGACTACTGCCCCACGTGCCAGAAGATCCTTCACCGAAATAAGTTCTCCCGGCCTTTATTCGGTCAGGCCACCTGGCGGCTTGCCGCGCGCTCGCACAATCGATGCGCGTTTCGTTTTGCCCACACGTAGCCGAAGACGCCGGAGACAATGTTGGCCACGGCATAGGCTGCGAAAATGCCGGCGATGCCGTAGAAGCCGCATGCCGAGCATGGCCAGCGGTACATACAGAACGAGAATGCGGGTCACGCTGATGATGACGCCCGGCAGCGGATTACCGAGGCCGTTGAAGGCCGCATTGACGACCATGACGATGCCATAGGTGCCGTAGCTTATCGGTGCAATCCACAAGAACAGGCGCGTGACACTGATGACCGCCTCGTTGTCACTGAACAGGGTCGGCAGGAAACCTGACAAGCCGGCCAGCAGGGCGGCCAGGGCCAGGCCGCTCGTGATACAGAACCGGGCGCAGAGCCTGAGCGACTCCTGAATCCGGTCTTCCTTTCCGGCACTGAGGTTCTGCCCGACGAACGGTCCGATAACGGCGGAGAGCGCGTAATAAAGCACCAGCACCAGCGACTCGATACGGCTTGCCACGCCGAAGCCCGCGACAGCCTCCGGCCCGAATCGCGCGATCATCGCCGTCACCAGGGCCAGGCCGATAGGCACAATGGCGTTGGTGCCGGCCGCGGGCAGGCCCACGTGCAGGATGTCCGCCCAGGATCGCCGGAGCTCGGCGAGTTCGGGTTTCCTGAATGTCACCATGTCCAGCTTGTTAAGCAAGAGGTACAGCGTGCCGACAAAAATCGCGCCTCTCGCGAGCAGCGCGGCCATCGCGGCACCGTCCAGCTCCATCCGCGGTATCGGCCCGAAGCCGAAGATAAAGATCGGGTCCAGGATGATGTTGAGAATCGCCGCCGCGATCATCAGCATGCTCGGCAGCCGGGTATCGCCGGTTGCGCGCATGCCACTCATGCCAACCATACCGACGACAACGAAGGGCACTCCGATGTACAGGATGGTCATGAAGCTCCGGATCATCGGAATCATGTCCGGCGGTGCGCCAAGCAAGCGGAACAGCGGTTCGATAGTCAGAATACCGACAACGGATATCGAGGCCGTGATCAGGAACGACAGAATGAGGCTGTCGGTTACCAGCCGCTTGGCGCGGCGGTGATCGTCGGCACCGATCGCGCGCGCCACCACCGACGAGGTTCCGGCGCCAAGACCTATCGCCACGCTCGTGACGATCATTAGTATAGGGAAACCGAAACTGTAGGCCGCCAGTGCCCGGTCGCCGACCTGGCCGAGAAACCATGCATCGATAAACGACTGGCCCATCATGGTGGTAATGCCGAGCAGCATCGGCAATGCCATGTCGCGCAGGTGACCGCCAACCGGCCCTCGGGTCAATCTTGCTGTCTGCGGTTCCATCGAACGTCCTGCGACGATAGGCTATAAATCAGAAAGGACGGATACAGGTAATAGCGGTGAAACACAAGGCCGAAATCGTGATCGACGCCGACCGTGCAACAGTGTGGCAACTGTTCGACGACCCGGAAAACCTGAAGAAATGGCAGCCGACACTCAAATCATTGACGCACCGCTCCGGCGTGCCGGGCCATCCCGATGCGGTGTCCGAACTGGTCTTTGATGAACGCGGCCGAGAAGTGTCGATGACCCGCACCATTACCGCACGCCGCGAGCAGGCTTTCCTTGGCGGTACCTATGAGTCGCAGCACGGTACCGTCGTGGTTTTCAACCTGTTCGAAGACGACGGCCCCGAAAAAACACGCTGGATCGTCAACACCCGTTACCGCTTCAAAGGCTTCATGAAACTCATGGCGCTTTTCATGCGCAGCGCTATCCTGCGTCGCACCGAGGACGATCTGAATCGCTTCAAACTGCTGGTGGAAAGTGCCACTGCCCGAGAACCCTCATGAGCTGGAAAAAACTTTCGTCGCGAACCGTGTATGACAATGACTGGATGGCGGTGCGTGAAGACCATGTCATCAACCCGGGCGGCGGTGAAAATCACTACGGGCACGTGCATTTCAAGAACGTTGCTGTCGCGATTGTTGCGCTGGATGACGACAACAACACCTGGCTCGTGGGGCAGGACCGGTACACGCTCGGCGAGTACTCCTGGGAGTTGCCAATGGGTGGTGCGCCCCGAGACGAAACGCCACTCGCTGCCGCAAAACGCGAACTGCGCGAAGAGACGGGGATCAGTGCGGCGAACTGGCAGCAAATTCTCAAGCTGCATACCAGTAATTCGATAACCGACGAGGTGGGCTTCGCGTTTGTCGCGACGGGTTTGTCGTTCGGTGCGACGGAATTCGAGGAAAGCGAAGTGCTCGAGGTCCGTAAGCTGCCGCTTGAGGATGCCATCGCCATGGTGCTCGACGGGCAGATTACCGATGCCGTCAGCGCGGCGGCGCTGCTCAGAATGAAACTTGTCAGAACAGCATCTTCGCCGTAACGACGAAACGCAGCGGACCGCCGGCCTGCCGCGCCTCGAACGGATAGCAGGTCACGAGCGTCAGCATCGGCGAGTTCGTATCCAGTAACAGTCCGCCTCTCCGAGAATCAACGACGTCGGTGCCGATCACCCGGTACACATGCCGCTCGCCGGAGCTGAGTTCGATACGCATGAGGTCGTCGACCTCGACGTCTTTCAGGAAACGAAAGTGCGTGTCGCGATGGCCGGCGATCACGGCGTTGCCGCTGTTGCCCGGCAGTGCGCTGCCGCGGAGGTGTCCGGGGCCGAACGCCAGCGTGCGACCGCTGCCACCGGCCAGCACGATCAGGTCGACCGCCGGTTGGCTTGCGGTCAGCCGGGCTACCGGCCAGGTGTCCGCCCACGGCCAGGGAGTCGGCCGCACGTCGCCGCCGGCCGCCCGTACCCAGGCCCTTTGCATCAGCTCCTGCGCCAGCCACGCTTTTGCCGGCACGTAAGCGCCCGCGCCCAGTTGCCAGAAGCCGAGACACAAGAGGCACGCCACGACCCAGCGCCACGCGACCTTACGCCGCGCCAACATTGTGCTGCCAGCTGCGCGCCTTCATGACTGCGAGCAGCAACAAGGCCGCCAGCAGACCGGCGAAACCCAGGAGGCGCTGCAGTGGGCGCATTCGTCGCGGTCGCCGGAAATCCGAAGATCGCGTTGCCGCTCTGGCCGTAGGGCATCAGGTTTGCCACCTGCTCGCTCGACAGGGAATCGCCGCTCGGTCGCACCGGCGTCTTGTCCACAGCGACGAGGCTCGTGTATTTGCTCACGAGATGATGCGCCATTGCGGTCGCCACGATCGCTTTGCGGGTGACGTCGGGCTCTTTGCTACGACGCTCGATGTTCATGAGATCCGCGATTCTGGCGCGCGCCCAGAGTGCAGCCACGCCGTGCACTTTGTTGCGGCTGCTGCAAGGACAGCGTGTCGGACCAGGCACCGGCAACCGAATGGCCACTGATGCGCACGGTGTCGCCGCTCTGGTAAGGGCCGGACGCCCGGGCTTTTACGATGACGGGCTCGCCGCTGTACAAGTCGGGCACCGTTTCGGGGTAGCTGTTAACAACGACACTGCTCGGCCAGTCAATGCGGATATCGGTAACCTGTGGGTGCACGAGCTTGCGGAACAGGCTCTCCATCTTCTCCTGCACCTCATGCAGGGCGCTGATCAGCGTGTACGACCCCCGACCGGCTTCCGCGGCCTGTTGCATAAACCAGCTATTCGGCGCAGAACCGATGCCGACGGTGAACAATCGGGCTTGGCCGAGCTTTTCTTCGATCATCGAGAACATTTCGTCTTCGTAGCCAACGCTGCCGTCGGTGACAAACACGACCTGGCGCAGGTGGCTCTCGTAGGCACGCGCACTGAGCGCCATCGACAGAGCGGTCCGCATCTCGGTGCCGCCATTCGCCTGCAGCTTTTCAACAAACATAGCGCTTCGCTGATATGCGAAGCGCTGGCCGGGACGCTGGCCGGGTACAGGGCATCGGTCGACGAATTAAATTCGATGACGTTGAAACGATCCGTAGCCTGCAGGCCCTTGAGCGCGAGGCGCACGGCGCGCTTTGCCTGCGCAATTGACACGCCGTGCATCGACCCGGAGGTATCGATGATCAGTATCACCTCTCGGGGCATCAATGCCGCCGCTTCCTCGCCGTCATCCGGCGGCATCAGCATGAGCAAGTGGTGGGGCTGGCCGCCGATGATTTCCGTAAACGTCAGGGCCCTCGGCGTGCTGGCGGGTACCGCTTGCCACTGCAGTTCGAAATCGTGGTCCATGGGCACGGCGCCGTTTCCCAGGGTCACTTTGTAATGTGTACCCTCTGTCGTGACATCCACGGCGTGATACCGGCTTGCGATGCTCGACAGCGGCATGCCTGCATTCACCTCCGCCGTGAGCGTCAGCCGGTTGGCGACGGAGCTGGCGACCATCGGCGGCGTCAGCTGCGACGCGTCGGGCACGCGGTCCGTGTCGACAGACCAGCCGCTACCGGACTTGTCCGGCAGCGCGTGGCCGCTGATATAGCGCGGCGTCAGCGTTGTGGGGAATCGAATGCTGAAGCGGCCATCCTCGTAGCGAACGTCTTCCAGGTACTCGATTTCGACGACCACGCGCTCTTTTGGCGCGACGTTCGCCACCGCTGTCGTAAACAGGTTGGCTCGCTGTTGCTGCACAAGGCTGGTTTTCTTGCCGGCCCGCTTGGCCGCCTCATAGGTCTTTTTGGCATGTTCCTTCTCCTGAATAGCGCCCTCGATCAGGCGGTCCCCGATACGCAGCCGCATGCGATCCACCGCCGCGCTCTCGGGCAATGGAAAAACGTAAATGCCCTCGACCCACTCGGCGCCGTCGTTGCGGAATTCCTGTCGCAGCACAACCCGCGCCACCAGCCCGCTGATCTTCATGTCAACGTCGGTATTGAGTAGCGTTGCCGTCGTGTACCCCTGCTCCATCCGCCACATCAGGCTGCCGGTCTGTGCCTGCTGCGGCGACATCTCCGTGGCATAAACGAAAGCGGGCGTTATCAGCAGTACGAAAAGCAGCCTTTTGAACAAAGCGGGTGCGGTGCGGTCTGGTTTCATGGCGATCTCCCTTGGGCTTACAGGGAATTACAAACCAGCAAAATAGAGCTCCGGCGGCGCGCGCATGGCAATACACCGGCGTAATGTGGCAAATTGTGGCAGCGCGCATTCCGTCAACGTGATATTGATGGAACCGTTATCGAAGGAGGCCCGAGTGGCGAAACGGATTGCAATTGTCGAGGACGAAGCGGCCATCCGCGACAACTACGCGGCGGCATTTAGTCGCGAGGGTTACGTCGTTGATACGTTCGATGCGCGCGCGCCGGCGCTTGACGCATTCGAGATTCGGCTGCCGGACCTGGTGGTTATCGATATCAATCTGAAGGATGACGTCGAGGGCGGCTTCGAGCTCTGCCGGGAACTGCGCGCCCGCTCGGCCGACCTGCCGATCATTTTTCTGACCGCGCGCGACAGTGAATTCGATGCCGTATCCGGTCTGCGCCTCGGTGCCGATGACTACCTGACCAAGGACATCAGCCTGCCGCACCTGATGGCACGCATTGCAGCACTCTTTCGACGCCTGGATGCGATGCAAAAACCCCACGGCGAAGCCAGCCGGATCACGCGCGGCGACCTGGTTATCGATACGGAGCGCATGACGATTCTCTGGCAGGACCAGGCCGTCGGGCTTACCCTCACCGAGTTCTGGCTGGTGTACGCACTGGCCAGGTACCCGGGCCACGTCAAGAACCGGCAACAGCTCATGGATGCGGCGCAGGCGGTACTGGATGACAATACGATTACCTCGCACGTGAAACGCATACGCCGGAAATTTCTCGCCATCGACAACACGTTCGACGCGATCGAGACCGTCTACGGAATGGGCTATCGCTGGCTGAGCGACTAGCCGGTGCGCGGCGATGAACCTGAAGCGCCAGCTACTGCTCGTCAGCCTGCTCACCCTGTTGCTGCCGTGGGCCGGCTGTGAATTTATTCGCGAAACCGAATCCGCGCTACGCACCGGGCAGCAACAGATGCTGGCAGGAACCGCTCGCGCCCTGGCCAACTCGCTGGCGCAATATCGTGAAGAATTTCCCGCGGCCCCTGGACGGTTACACGACGGGGGACCAGCTCTATGTACACGAGCTCGGCTCACGGCCGGAGATTGATGGCTATTTCGATGACTGGCCGCTGCCGACAGAATCCCTGAAATCACTGCGCGGGACTGACGGCCCGATCCGCGTTGTGGTCGGCTCTTTTGGCGCGACGATTTACCTGTATGTCGAAGTCAGCGACCGCAACGTCGTTTACGCAAGCTCGAAGTCCTTCGTTCTGGACGACGGCTCGATGCACGCAGACCGGGTCGATCTCATCAGCAGCAATCCGCCGTACCTGCTCGAGACCCTTTCGTTCGCGTCCGAGGCGCCGGGGAAGCTATTGAGCTACAAGCGCAATGTCTATGGCATCGCGCCGGAACCGGCGATCACCGCACACTGGCAGGATGTACCGGGCGGCTATCGCGTCGAAGCGAAAATCCCGGCGGCACTGCTCGGAACGCACCTCGGCATTGTCGTGAACAACACCGACGACCGCAGGAGCCCCGCGACCCGCAGCAGCAGTTTTGCCGGACGGTCGCCCGGGCCGACGGCACGTATTTCCTCCGAGCTACAGGCCGTTGCGACGCGCCTGGTACAACCCGGTATGCGTCTCTTGGTTACCGACACCCGCGGCTGGCGAGTAGCCCGGGCAGGGGACCTGCAAACGGAGACCGAGCTTGCGGCGCGGCGCGGTTTTTCGCAACGCGTGTATGAACTGATGGTCGAGGCCGGCAACGAAGCCGTTTTCGCCGAACCCGACCCACTGGGTCGCGAACAGCAGGCGTACACAGGCTCGGCACTGCAAGGCCGCGAGATGGCCGGCTGGTTTCGCAGCAGGGACAGCGGCAAAGCCATCATCGCGGTTGCCGCGCCCGTCAAAGCCGGTGACGACATCTTCGGGGCCGTGATCCTGCAACAGGGAACGGAGGCAATCCTCAGCCTGACCAACGCGGGACTGGCCCGGCTGATCAACGTAACGCTGATAGCAACCCTGCTGGTTGCGGCTGCGTTGCTTGGTTACGCCACCTGGCTGTCACGTCGGATACGTCACCTGTCGATCGCCGCAGAAGCCGCTGTCGATAATGAGTCACTGCAGTCCGCGCTGCCGAGCGCGCTTGCAGGCGATGAAATTGGCGACCTTTCCCGCAGCTTTTCCAGCGTGCTGCAGCAACTCGGTGACTACAATGAATACCTGAGAAAGCTGGCGGCAAGCTTGTCGCACGAATTGCGCACGCCGCTCGCTATAGTCACGTCTTCGCTGGAAAACCTCGAGCACGAAACGTTGAGTGAGGCGGGTGTCGGCTATACGACACGTGCACGCGAGGGCGCCGATCGCCTGCGGCATATTCTGAACGCGATGAGCGAGGCGAATCGCGTCGAAGAATTGATGGACAACATCGAGCCCGAGCCGTTCAATCTCGAGAAGGTACTTGAAGCCGCCGTTGCATCGTATCGTGATGCGTACAGCGAACGCCTGTTTGAGATGCATTGCGAAACTGCGGACGCCGACATGATGGGCTCACCGGAGCTGATAGTGCAGTTGCTCGACAAACTCGTCGACAATGCCGTCGACTTCAGCAGCAAGGGCGACACGATCACGGTGCGGCTGGCAGCCATCGGTAATGAACTCGAAACATCTGTCACGAATCCGGGGCCGCCGCTGCCAGAGAAAATGCGAACACAAATGTTCGATCCCATGGTCTCCATGCGTTCGGGGAAAAGCGCGCGGCACCTCGGGCTGGGGCTGTATATCGTTCGCCTGATCGCCCTGGGACATGGCGGCCGCATCGCTGCGGAGAACGTCGACGGCGGCGTGATGTTCAAGGTGACCTTGCCAGGGTCGAAGAAAAGGTCGAAAGAGGATGTTGCGCCGGAAACCTAGTTGCCGAGGCTTCTGGTAATCGTCGCTACACGAACTGACAGACAGTGTCGAATTTTCACCGGCAGTGTGACCGCTACGCTCCCCCATAGCGGCCGGTCAGATGCTAGGATTTACCGCGCAGGAAAGGGCGGCTGCTGACTGACTGGAAGCGGCCATTGGTGAACTGAAAGAATGACCTCATCACCCAAAGTGACGGCAATACCGGGTGAACCGAGGTGTGGAGAAGCCGCGTGAGAAGACTTATTTACTGCATAGTAGCTGTGCTTACCGTTTTGCCCGCCCGAGCGGCCAACGACCTCTCTAACGAACTGGCTCTTGTGGAAAGTTGGCTGGCAGCTCAGCGAGCCTATGACCGTGTGCCGGCCCTTTCAGCTGCTATCGTGCACGACCAAAAGCTCTTGTGGAGTGGCTCGTCCGGTTACGCCGACCTGGAAAGTCAACGGCCCGCGAGCGACGACACTATTTACGGCATTTGTTCCATCTCGAAACTGTTCACCGGGATCGCGGCGATGCAGCTCAGGGACCAGGGCAAGATACGCCTGGACGACCCCGTGGATAAACTGTTGCCATGGTTCAACCTGACGCAATCTTATGAGGGCAGTCCGGCCATCACAGTGGAAAGCATGTTGACGCATTCAGCCGGCCTGCCACGCGAGTCTGATTCACCTTACTGGATGGGTCCCGACTTTCCATTTCCGACGCGAGAAGAAATCCGGGACACGCTGGGCGGGCAATCGACCATCTACCCATCCCAACGCTACTATCAATATTCTAATCTCGGCCTGACTTTAATAGGTGAAATAGTTGCTGAGGTATCTGGTCAGGACTTCGAGAGGTACGTTGACAAGCACGTCCTCGAACCCTTGCAGATGAACGACACGGCCACCGGTTTTCCGACAGACGGCAGAGAGGCTCGAATTGCCACCGGCTACGGTTTCGCAGGCCGCGATGGCGTGTCGCCGCCGATGCCGCGTTATGATGCCCGGGGTATCACTCCCGCCGCCGGTTTTACGTCCACCGCATTGAATCTCGCCAGCTTCGCCTCGTGGCAATTCCGCTTGCTGAGTGGGAAGTCGGACGATGTGTTGGCTGCTAATACATTGCGTGAAATGCAGCGGGTGCAATGGCTGGACCAAGACTGGAGCATTGGGCGTGGCCTCGCTTTCGGCGTCTACCGAATCGATGACAGAACCCTGGTTGGCCACGGCGGGGACTGCCCAGGGTTCAATACGCGCCTGTACCTCGACCCCGTCAGCCAATACGCCGTGGTTGTCATGGCCAACCGGAATAAAGTAAACGTAGGTGGTTACGCGTCCGTAGTTTTCGACATTCTGGAAGCCGGTGGCACCCCGGCAGCCGATGACAGCAATCCCCCGGCAATTGACATCGACTTCGATGCCTATGTTGGAAGCTATGATTGGCGTCCCTGGGACGGCGAAGACATCGTTTTCCGTTGGCAAGACGGCCTGGCTATGGTCACTCTGCCGACGATGGACCCCGTCGCGAACATGGTGCTGCTAAAACACATCGAAGGCGACCGATTCCATACGATTCGCGATGACGGGCAGGCCGGACACGAAGTGCTATTCAGACGGGACGACTCTGGTCATGTCACACATGTCGTTTACCACAGATTGGACTTACCTAAGTTTCAATAGAATAGCGGAGTGAAGGGGTCGGACCATGAAATACGCTTCTATCGCCGATCAATAAGATCTTAGATACGCGATTCTCCGGCCTTAGATTTGATTTTCGGCCCTCAATTCACGTTCTAAGGAGCCCGCGCCTATTCGCATCCTCAGCGCGATCAACCGTGAACCAGCATCCGCACTGGCGACGCAGCCGCTTAGAGCGCATTTTTGCTATCGGAACCGCGATTTAAGCCTCGAAAACCGACGGTTTAAGCTTTCTGAACCTGTTTTTTCCCTGCAATCAGTGGTCCGACCCGGCATGCCGAGACGGTAGACTATTATGTTCGGGTTGTGGTTCACGTTCGGACGACAACGCGTAAACCCATCAATGAAGGTCTGACCCGACCGCCCAATGAACCTGGAGATAGCATGGAAACCGATTTCATACTTGCCACCCTTTTCAATCTCAGCGTCAATATCATCTTTACTCTTATTGCTCTGGGCGTGGGGGTAGGCGCCCTGCGGGTGATTGATCAGTACCTCTTAAAGACAGTGGATATTGAGAAAGAGCTGAAAGCCAATAACCTGTCTGTGGCTATCTTTGCTTCAACGGTGCTGATTTTTGTCGCGCTGATTGTCTCTTTTGGCCTCAAGGGTTAAAGGCGAGCCGCAGTGAGACTCGTTTGGCAGCTGTCGTTTTGGATAGTTATCGCCTGCACACTCCTGTGGCTGATGGAGCGGGATCCGGTGAACACCCCGTTGCAGCGGGAAATAGCGCCGCTACCGCAGCCGGAAGTGGACCCCATACTGCAGCAGGAAATCGATCAGGCGCTACGATTCAAGGGCGAAATAAATGCGAGCCTGGGCGGCTATGTACAAGCACTCAAATTTGCCGATAACAGCCTGGACGGACGGTTTTACGAGGCCGACATGCAGCGCAGTATCATCCAGCATTACTCCGGCATGTTGCTGTGGGACTTGGGGCAGGAGTTCCCCGTAACCGCTACCGCAGTTGGCGTCGATCGGCGGCATCATTTTGTTAATGCGTATCTCGAGGGGTTTCGACCGTTCCGGACGGAACAGCTCTGGGTACCCCTGTACACGATTGCCCACAAGCTCGAGTATCAACGTGACCACCTGCAATACCCGGGGTTGCCGGACGTCTGGCAAAGTTCCCGGCAGGCTTTTTACAACACCCGCGGCGACTGTGAAGACCACGCCCTGGTCCTGGCCGACTGGCTGATCTCGATGGGATACGATGCGCGGGTGGTCGTTGGCAAGGCCATGCAGGAAAGTCACGCCTGGGTCGTCGTTTTTCACGAGGGGCGGGAATTCCTGCTCGAAGCCACCAGCAAACGCAAGCAAATGGACTGGAGTCTGTATCCGCTGGCCGCCCTGCAAACCGATTACCAGCCAAAGTACATGTTCAACCGGCAGCTCTTCTGGACCAACCGGGGCAGTGAATTCACCACGCGCTACAGTGGTGGTCAGTGGTTGCGGCAATCACGCTACAAACGCCGCTGAAGAAATTGGGGTCAGACCACAAAATACGCGCCTATCTCCAATAAAAAAATCCTAGATGCACGATATTCAGGCCTTAGGTTCGATTTTCAGTCCTCAATTCAGGTTCTAAGGAGGCCGCGCCGATTCGCATCCTGCACGTCGCGCGCCAGGAAGATATAGCGATCGGAGAGCCCTATTCCGTGGCTGAGCTGTTCCGATTTTGGGATAAACGGGCATTCTGACAGCTTGCCGATGTCAAAATTTCTCCTAATATTTAACATAATCTGCCGAATGCGCAGAACATCTACGGTAAGGTGACTGGTAAATAGCGGTCCGCGTAAATAGGCCGGCCTATTGCGGCTCACGCGTTACAGAAGAAATAGCGGGCCAACAGGGGGAACGAGCAATGCGAAACAGTCAAATAATAAAAATAGTCCTTGTTGCGAGTTTGCTGGCCTGCACCGCAGCCATTGGCCAGGTCTCGATCCGCGTAAACAATATCGTCACCGTCGCTGCTACGGGCGACGCAACGCAAAACGGCGACGCGCTGCTGAACTTGCTGAACAGTATCGGGGACAGCGGGCCATCAAATCCCTACCAGGTGAAGCTCGAACCGGGTGACTATCTGTTTGGCAGTGGCGCCTCCGTCATTGTTCCGTCGTATGTGACCGTAACCGGCACCGGTCTGCGTACGACCGTTATCCGTGGAACCGCCGACGGTGCGTTGATCAACCTGGAAGACGGCGCGGAGCTTCAGTTTCTGACGGTCAGGAACGAAGGCGATGCTGCTCATGCTTCGACCTATGCTGTTGGTCTCGGCAGTGACGGCCAGGCGCTGGCGCGTGTTGTCCACATTCGTGCCGAGGCACTGCAGGCACAGACTGACAGCGCTGCATTCCTGATCGCCAATACGGATGCAAATGCATCGATTGTCGAACTGGTCGTTCATGATTCGTATGGGAGCGGCGAAACCGCGACGCTGAATTGCCAGCGCTCCGGGTTGGGCGTTATCCAATTCAGCAGCGACGACAGCCAGCTTGTTACCGACGGCACCACGCCGCCGCTACAGTCCGGCTGCGAGATCAGCGAGTCACGGTGCATCGGCTCTTATGATTCCGAATACGACCCGGTTTCGAAACCCTGCTTTCCTCCCCCAGTGTTGCCGACCACGGTGTTTGTTACCAGTAGCACCTCTAACGGTGATTTTGGATTTAATGGATTGGCTAGCGCCGACGTCGAATGCCAGGGACTCGCTGACGTCGCTGCTCTCGGCGGGACCTGGGTTGCCTGGCTGAGTAACTCATCGGAAGCCGCCAGCACCCGGCTGACAACCGCCGGCGCGTTGGGGCCCTATCGCCGCACCGATGGGACTATCGTTGCCGACAGCCTTCCCGATCTGACGGACTCATTCCTTGATGCACCAATCAACCGCGACGAATTCGGTACGCCCCGGAACGATAGTGGTGTCTGGACAGGGACGCTATCCGACGGCTCGGCGGCAAGTAGCGTCTGCAATGACTGGAACCCTGACGGTGGTGGGGCGGCTGCAACCATCGGGTCGACTTCAGCGACGGGTTCTCCCTGGACTGCCGCCAACAATGTGGGATGCGGCGGAGGCAATAGCTTGAGACTTTACTGTTTCAGGGGTTCTGACTAGCGGTAGCGTCAAGAATCGCCGGTCGCTCGATTTTATCCGGTCACGCCTGTGTGACGTCGGCCGCCGACACCGAGCGATTACGGCCGCTGTCTTTCGCCTGTTAGAGCACTTCGTCAGCCATCCGAATCAGCGCGTTGTCGTCCTGGATCGGTAACCCGGGGAAGCCCGCGAATCCGACAGGGCTGAAGGTGTCGGTGTTAACGAATTAACTAGTTAACACCGGCCCCCCAAATACACGTTGGTGAAATGTGAAGCCGACACATTCTTCCACCACGTAGCGGAAACGCCCAAAAGGCCGAAAAGGCCACCTTGCTTTCAACGGGTCACGGGTTTGCCGGGTCGGACCACTGATTGTAGCGATATAGCAGGCTCAGCAAGCTTAAACCGTAGATTCTTGAGGCTTAAATCGCGTTTCCGGCAGCAAAAACGCGGTCTAAGCGGCTGCGTCGCCAGTGCCGATGCTGGTTCATGGTTGATCGCGCCAGGATGCGAAAAGGCGCAGCCTCCTTAGAACGCGAATTGAGGGCCAAAAATCAAACCTAAGGCCTGATAATCGCGCATTTAAGGTTTTTTGATCGGATATAGACGCGTATTTCATGGTCCGACCCCCATCCCCCGTCTATTGCTTGGATCCCGGTCGGCGACCATACCCAAAAACGTTGCCAACCATCTTCTGCCCGTCTGCAATCTTCATTTTGATCTGACGTAGCCAGCGTCGTGCCCAGGCAAACTCTACCGCAAGAATCGAAAGACCAATCGGAATTACCAGGACCGCAGGACCGGGTAGAAGGATCATCGCCACTCCAATCAACAGCACCGAAGAGCCCAATAGCAGAATGACAGCTTTTCGGGCTTGCCGATACGAGGTAATAGCCAGATTCTCAAGTTCGTCGGCCAGCGGAGACAGTAGTGCAGCACCATCTTGTACAGACTTCATCGACGCGATAACTCCCACAGACAAGATACCAGCGATAATTGCCAGTGATACTACAGTCGGAATCGGGTAGTGATGAATCAAAATCATTTTGACGCCGATGAATGCAAGCAGGAAAACCAAGCTCATCTTCAGGTAACGGAACTTTTCCATGAGTCCCGCCAAAACGAAGTACAAGGATCGCAAACCGAGAATGGCGAACACGTTTGATGTAAAGATTATGAATGGATCTCGCGTGATCGCGAAGATGGCCGGAATCGAGTCGATAGCGAACATGACATCACTTGTTTCAACAAGAACTAGAGCGAGAAAAAGTGGAGT
>CAWEDS010000035.1:0-55616 GCA_963807845.1 uncultured Gammaproteobacteria bacterium | reverse complement strand
AAATCAATTCTGCAATCAAGGAATAATGCGGTCTCCAGCTCGATTCCCTTAGAAATGTGCCGAGATTCGACCTCGTAGCCATGCGGTAGGCGGGTGCATTTCTTAGAAGAGAAATCGCCTGGTTCTTGACTCAATGACTACTGAAGTAATTAATGTAAAGCCCTAAAGGCAGCGTTCCCTAGAACGCTTTGCTTGGGTCTTGACGTTTCAAAATACGCACTATCTCCACGCCTTGCGCGTCGACGCGGTAGTAGATCGAATGCGCGCCACACACGCTACGGTGATAGCCAGGTCGAATATGGTCAACCGTGGGATATCGCTGCGGTTGCTCGGCCAATACTGAAAATCGCTGTTTGAGCTGGTCACGGTATCGGTTGGACTGCACAACCCCAAAATTTTCATCGCCGTATTGTGCGATAGCGATCAAGTCGTCTTCGGCGCTTTGAGAAAGCCGATACTCACCCATGCTTTGCCTTATGGCGTTGCCGCGCGTCTTCCCATATTTCGTCGACGCTGCGATTGCTAAAACCGCTCTCCTCGCCTTCAATCAACGCGGCGCGAATAGCCTCAATTTCGGCGGGGGTTTCCTGGTCCCGAAGTTGCCGTTCACGGATCAACTCGCGAACCACCTCACTTTCGTTACCGTAATGTCCCGTTTTAATCTGCGCCTTGATCCAGCTGTCTTGCTGATCGGTTACCGATATACTTTTCTTGACCATTGGCATGGGTTGTCCTCCAAAGGAGTGGGTGAGTTTAGCCTACTTAGTAGTATACTTTACTACCTTTCCACTGCCAAACCCTATTCCTCGCCCGATTAAGATTAGGGCCCCCTTATTTAGCCTTACATCGCTTATTCGCACTGAAATTTGAGCCCATATTGACGATAGTTGCATCCGCTATCAAACCACCCTGTACGACTTTGCCGACCTCGGTCACGGGGCGTCTGGCTATTTTTCCGGATAACTTTTCAATACAAATCCCGGCTCAGATTTCGGGACAAATCAGCAGCCCAGAAGATTTGCTGCGTCGAGCAGTGCCGTGAAGTTTCGCTTTCGATGGTGCGTGTCCATGACGCGGGCCAAGTAATCTTCAAAGGCGGTTTTGCTTGTCGCCTCGAATGCGGGTCTTGCTTCCAGGAGTGTCTGCACGGCAACCTGGTAGCTGAAGTTGGTCTTTCTCAATATGAGAGAGTCGATGGCCTTTTCGAAGACCGGTTGGGCTGCCGACAGTTCGAATTTGGCCAGCCATCGGGCGACCTGCAACAGGCGATCCGGGTCCTTGATGCGGCCCAATGCAGTCCCCTTGATCGCTATCCAGTCCTGTTCGTCCCGATAAATCTGGGCCAACGTGAAGGCGTGGTGTTCGTCCCGCCAGGAGCCGGGCTGGGGATCTGACTGCAGGAACTCAATAACCGAATCTCGAACAGTCCGCGCGCTGCCTGCTTTCTCCGCGAGTTCGACTAGCTCCTGATAGCCTTTGTAACTTACGTCCCGACGAAACGCTGATTCTCGTGCCTTCGTAGCGGCTTTCCAGTCACCCTTGGCGACATGCACGGCGGCCCACAGTACTTTTCGGCCGCTTCGATCATGTTTATCCAAGGCGTCGGCCCTGGCAAGCCACTTGGCTGCTTCGTCGGGATCCCCCTTCTTCAAGTACAACCTGGCGACCCGCTCATAACCAATCTCCGTGGTAGCCATGAGCCTTTCAAGCCGGATCATTTCATCGTAGTCCTCCAATTCCGAGGCACGAGCCATCAAGTAGTTTGTCAGGCGAAAATAGGGGTATTTATCCTCATGATCGGCATCGCCCGGAAGGCTCGGCATGGCCTCGAGCCGTCGCTCGACGGCGGCATAAAATGCGCTCAGCCCTGCCTCGCCAAGCGCTTCGGAATAGTCTATTGGGACACCGGCGAACTGATCCCACGGGTCCCCGAGCGCGATTTCAAGTAGATGTTCCCCGCGACCCGTTGGGGGCCAGTCGATCCTCTTCAGAGACCGAACATGGAGGTCCCTCAATATCGCCTGAGCGCCTTCGCGGTACCCGAACGAATCATCGATATGTTCCAGGGCCTTGTTCAGTCGATCTATGCCGTGCACCGTAGCTTCAAGCAAGTCCTCAGCCGGCAACTCGTCGGCGATCGCCTGAATGCCCTGCAGCGTCGTTTCCAAACGTCTGAGGTAGGCCCTTACCTTGCCAGGTTCGAAGATATCCTGCAGCGGTGTTACTCGGGTAATGGATTGTTTGAGCTTTTTTGGATCCACAAGATCCGCAGCAATTCCGGCCTGCTTCCGCAACTGATCATTGAGCGATGGCGCCTTGTGAAGAACTTGCACCAGGTACGACGCCAAAGTCCTTGAGTCCTGCTCCGCGAGATACGCCTCGAGGCTACCGTCGTCGGCCGTGGCGGACAGCACACTTTCCGCCAAGTTATCGCGAAGCTCCAGAGCCGTCGCGACACAATGTTTGCAGAATGCAATGCCGTCGGATGCCGGGCAGTCGCAGGCACCGTCCAGTTCGGACCCATCGTGACGCAACTCCACACGATACACATGTGTCCCGCCCACCAACGCTGAGGTGATGTTACCGCGCGTTGCGATTTCGATAACACGACCGTCGCGATAATAATCGTAGCCGCGCTCAAAAGGTCCTGCCCCGGCGAGATCCAAAAGATCCTCGTCGCTAATACCCACTATCACGCGCCTTTATTGGGTTTCGCTGCAGACCATCGCGTCCGGAAGCTCGCGATATCGTCCTCAAGGACCTTGTGCTCTATGCGAGCCTCAAGGGTGCTGCCGGCCCGGGCCCATCCGACCTTCAGTAGGGTGAAATACGGTCCGCCAGAACCGGTCTAAATCAGCGCAGCCAGGCTATCAATTGCTTGCAACGCGGGCACAACGCGCTGTATATGTTGTTCTTCCCGATAAAAAGTTCAACAAGAGGGACTCACCATGTCTGAGACAACAAACGCGCAACCGTCGATGTCCTACTGGATTATTGCCGTCGTGCTCCTGCTCTGGAACCTTATCGGTCTGATGTTTTATTACATGCAGGTCACAATGACGCCAGAAGTGATGGCGGAGAATTTCAATGAAGCACAGGTTGCCTGGCTGACGAGCGAGCCCGCCTGGGCGACAGCGGCCTATGCCACGGCCGTCACGGCCGGCGTTGTCGCGGCCGTACTGATGCTGTTGCGAAAAGGCCTTGCCCTGCCGTTTTTCATTCTTTCGCTGGTCGCCGTGCTGGTGCAGGATTTCAACGCGTTTATTCTGAGCGACTGGCAAAGCGTTTGGGGTCAGAGTGCGCTGTACCTGCCGTCAGTCGTGTTGCTTATCTGCATTTTTGAAATCTGGTATACGCGCAGCTGCAAATCGAAGGGCTGGCTGACCTGATCGGGGTTCAGGGGCTCGTCGCGACGGCTTAAGAGCCGTCGCGGGCAGGGCGGCATCGCTTGATCAGTCAGCGCGGTAGCCTTGCAGTTCCTCGGCGGAGTACGTCACGCCAAGCCCCAAAGCGATGCGATTGACAAAATTAAAATACGAAACGATGAGCGTCAGGTCGAGGATGTCTTTGTCCGACAGTCCTTCTGCCCTGAGTTCGTCCAGGTCGGTCTCTGTCATTGCAGCCGGTGCAGACGTCAGCTTTTCCGCGTGACGCACGATATTGCTTAGTCGGGGTTCCAGGGTTTCGAGGCCATCGGCCGTCGCGAGCAGGTTGAGTGTCTCATCGTCGTCGATATAGTGTCGCAATGCCTCGAGATGATGATTGACGCAGTACTGGCAATCGTTACTCGCCGAAACAACTACCGCGACCGCCTCGCGCTCGGCACGACTGAGTCCCGATTTGCCGAACATCAGGGTCATGTAAAGATCGAGGTGGTTTCCCAGCGCATCAGGGTTGAGGCTGTGCACCTGCAGGATATTGGACACTTTGCCGCGCTGCTTGATGAGCGCTGCATAGGTATCCGCAAGCTTTCCTTCCGCTTCGCTAACGTTGGTTTCCCGGATCCAGGACATCGTTCCTCTCTACAATCGCATTGGCGGCGCCGAGATCGTATGGTCGTCCAGTTGCCGCCGAAAATCAAAGCGTCGGAAATCTTCGCTGAAAAAACCGTCACCGCTTCCGGGTAACGGCGTGCGAGATGCGCACTCGAGGCGGCTGCCACCGACGCGCCCGACGCCGCTGTGTACACGGCAAGCTCAGTCCGCGGCTTCCAGCCAGTCACGCGGCTTGAGATAGTCGTGGTACAGGGTTTCCTCGGCAGAGCCGGGTTCCGGCTGCCAGTCGTAGTGCCAGGAAACCAGCGGTGGCAGAGACATCAGAATGGACTCGGTGCGCCCGCCTGACTGCAATCCGAACAGCGTGCCGCGGTCATACAGCAGGTTGAACTCCACGTAGCGGCCGCGCCGATACAGCTGAAAGTTTCGCTGCCGTTCACCGTATGGGTGTCCGGCACGCTTTTTGACTATCGGTGCGTAGCCCGCGAGAAAGCTGTCGGCCGCCGAGCGAACGAAAGCAAAACTCTGGTCGAATCCCTCGGCGTTGAGATCGTCAAAAAATAGTCCGCCGACTCCGCGAGTTTCTTCGCGATGCCTGAGATAGAAATACTCATCGCACCACGCCTTGTAGCGCGGGTACTTGTCGTTCCCAAACGGGTCGCACGCCGCTCTCGCTGTTTCGTGCCAGTGCAGCACGTCGTCATGAAACGGATAATAAGGTGTCAGGTCGTAACCGCCACCGAACCACCACACGGGCTTGTCGGCGCCGGCGCTGAAAAACCGAAAGTTGGCGTGCGTCGTCGGAACATAGGGGTTCCGTGGGTGTAAAACCAGAGAAACACCGACCGCCTGGAATGCCTTGCCCGCGAGTTCGGGCCGGGTCTTTGTCGCAGATGGCGGCATCTCGTCGCCGAAAACGTGCGAAAAGCCCACGCCGGCTTTCTCGAAAATGGCGCCGTCGGCCAACACCCTGCTTTCGCCCCCGCCGCCGGCCGGGCGTGCCCAGCGGTCGCGAACAAAGTGCGCTTTGCCATCGAGCGCTTCGAGCTCCGCGCACAGGCGATTCTGCAGGGCTACCAGGTAGTCTTTTACATCATCGACAGCAGTCATTGCGTGCGGCCTCTAAGGACGTTGCCGGTCGCGAAGTCCCGTATTTCGGAAGCACCTCTGGCGGGCCCGCAATCGCCGGGAACAATAAAGTCTACACGAGCACGAAATTGGCGGCGCAGCACATGGCGGTTTCGCGCGGTCGACTGGCCACTCAGGTTGGCGCTGGTCGAGACGATGGCGGATGCTGCGGTGTCGCAGATCGCTGCGGCAACCGGGTTACTGGTCAGGCGTACTGCAAGGCCGCGGTGTCTGCCCCGGACAAGCGGATGCACCTGGCTGCTGGCCGGAACGATCCAGGTGATCGGGTGCTGCGGATCCGGCGAGGGCAATGCCCGGTCCACTGGCAGGCAAATGAGATCACGCAACTGATCGCAGTGCGATGCGATGACTATCAGTCCCTTCGATGGATCCCGACGTTTCAGATCCAGCAGTCGCTGCACGGCGCCGGGGTCATCGGGCAGGCAGCCCAGGCCAAATACACCCTCTGTCGGGTAGGCGATGATGCCACCGCTGCGCAGTACTTCGGCAGCTCGTTGCAGCGACATCATTGCAGGGGACACCTAACCCTGCCTTCTCAGTCGCTTTTCTTCTTCACGGTTTTTGCAGGCTTTTTCTTCGCTGCTCGCTTGGTCGCTTTTTTCGCTGTCTTTTTTCCGGTTGTCTTTTTCTTCGCTTTTTTCTTTGCCTTTTTCTTCGCCTTCTTCTTGACGGCTTTCTTCTTCGCTGCTTTCTTTGCTGTCTTCTTGGCCGCGCCTTTCTTTTTTCCTCGGCGGCCGCGCTCCGGTGCGGCTGCCAGCAATTCCTTGCATTCTTCCAGCGTCAGCGACTCGGGCTCCCGGTCCTTGGGAACGCGCGCGTTCTTGGCCTTATCCGTAATGTAGGGGCCATAGCGGCCTTTGAGCACCTGGATGCCATCATCCGGGAAGTCCTGGATGAGGCGCTCGGCGTCTTCTTTCTTCTTTGCCTCGATGAGTTCCAGTGCGCGCGGCAATTCAATGGTATAGGGATCGTCCTCACCGCGGATGGAGACGTACTTGTCGCCGTAACGAACATACGGACCAAAGCGGCCGACGCTGGCGGAAACCTGCAGACCGTCCTCGGTAAGCCCGAGTTTTCTCGGTAGCTTGAACAGCGCCATCGCCTCGTCGAGATCGATGTCGTTCATCTTCTGGCCCGGCCGCAAACCCGCGAATTTCGGTTTTTCCTCGTCGTCTTTCGTACCGATCTGCACAAACGGGCCGTAACGCCCCATCCGCACCGTTACCGGCTTGCCACTCTTTGGGTCGGTGCCGAGCTCCCGGGCCTGTGCCACCTGTTCGCGAGTAACTGAAGTTTCCTTCTCCTCGCACAACTTGTGAAACGGCCGCCAGAAGGTGTCGAGCAACGGGATCCATTCCTTCTCGCCAAGGGAGACAAGATCGAGGTCGTCCTCCAGCCGCGCGGTGAAGTCGTAGTCGACGTACTGCTTGAAATGCTCGGTCAAAAAGCCGATGACGATGCGGCTGATATCGGTGGGCAGGAAGCGCTTGGCATCCATTTCCACGTACTCGCGATTCTTGAGCGTTGCGATGATGTTGGCATAGGTCGAAGGACGGCCAATACCGTACTCTTCAAGCGTCTTGACCAGGCTCGCTTCGGTGAATCGCGGCGGTGGCTCCGTGAAATGTTGTTCGGGACGCAGCAGGTCGAGAGAAATCGTGTCGCCCTCGGCGATCTCCGGCAAGAGGCGATCACCGTCATCGTCCTTCGAGTCATCCTTGCCTTCCTGGTAGACGGCCATGAAGCCCGGCTCGACCAGTACCGAACCGTTGGCGCGCAAGCGGTGACCGGCGTCAGCATCTCCTGCCGACATTTCAATAGCGACGGTGTCAAAAACGGCAGGCACCATCTGGCAGGCCATCGTGCGTTTCCAGATCAACGCGTACAGCTTGTACTGGTCCTGGTCCAGGGAGTCGCGAATTTCGTCGGGAACAAAAGCGACGGAGGTCGGCCGGATGGCTTCATGCGCCTCCTGGGCGTTCTTCGATTTATTCTTGAACTCACGTGGGCTGTCTGGAACGTTCTGCTTGCCGTAGCGCTCGGCGATAACATCGCGTATCTCGTCGACCGCGACGCCCGCAAGGGTAACGGAGTCCGTTCGCATGTAGGTAATAAGACCGACGTTGCCCTCGCCCGGCAACTCGATACCTTCGTACAGCTTCTGCGCTACGCGCATGGTTCTCTGCGTATTGAACCCGAGTTTGCGGGACGCTTCCTGCTGCAGCGTCGAGGTGGTGAACGGGGCCGCCGGGTTGCGTCGCCGCTGCCGCTTGTCAACGCTGATGACCTTGAGCTGTCCCTCGGCCGCATCAACGATAGTCTTTTCGACGTCGCGAGCCTCGGCTTCGTTCTGAAAACTGAACTGCTCTACTTTATCGCCTTTGTATTTGACGAGTCGTGAGGCGAACGGCTGCTCCTGCTTGCTGACGTCAGCTTCGATCGACCAGTACTCGCGGGCCTTGAATGCTTCGATCTCCAGTTCACGCTCTACGATCATCCGCAGCGCCGGGCTCTGTACACGACCTGCAGAAAGCCCGCGCTGGACTTTTTTCCAGAGCAGCGGCGAAAGGTTGAAACCGACGAGATAATCGAGCGCCCGTCGCGCCTGCTGTGCGCCCACCAGGTCACCGGAAATTTCTCTGGGATTCGCGACCGCGTCCTGCACAGCCTGCTTGGTGATCTCGTGGAATACGACGCGGTGTACGGCTTTTGAGTCGAGCGCCTTTTTCTCCTTCAGCAGCTCGATAAGGTGCCAGGAGATGGCCTCTCCCTCACGATCCGGGTCAGTCGCGAGATACAAGGCGTCTGCCTTCTTCAAAGCGCGAATGATGGCTTTGACGTGTTTTTCGTTGCGCTCGATTATCTGGTACTTCATCGAGAACTGGTTTTCCGGATCGACGGCGCCCTCTTTCGGTACCAGGTCACGCACGTGGCCATAGGAGGCCAGGACATCGAAATCCTTGCCGAGGTATTTGCTGATGGTCTTCGCCTTGGCTGGCGACTCAACTATGACGAGATTCTTTGACATCTGTTATTTCAGGGTCCCAATACAAAAAAACGGCCTACTGTGCCGCGGTTGAGATACAGGCTTGCTCGCAGTGTGTCAAGGAAATGATGGCCGCGGCCGGCGCGCCGGCGCGAGTATTTCGGGCCCTGCCTGCGAGTCGGTTGGCAATGGCAATTTGTGGCCAAGCGGCCGTGAAACGGCGCATTGCAGGCCTCATGCGACGCAAACGGGTAGTGGCCATTGGTCTCCGGACACTGAGTTTTCCGCCACCGGCCCGGCAATTTCGCCGCGCGCTGCAAACCCGGTTTTTGGATGACGCTTCGCGCGCCCTCGAAGGACCGGCGGCAACGTCTGACAGGGGCCGCCATGGGCCGCCTGCTCTGCTAGTGCACCAGACCTGAGGTTTCGTCGAATACGAGGTCTTCCATCCTCGCGTAGGCAAGCTCCTGGCCGGGCTGGCTGAACAGCACCATGAGCACGACCCACTTGATCTGTTCGACATCGATATCGGCGGTTTCGAGTGCGAGCAGGCGGTCAACGAGGATCTCACGCTGTGGCGGCGACAGTATCCCGATCTGCTCCAGGTAACTGATGTAACCGCGACACGCCGAATCCAGCCGCTCGTGCTCGAAGTCGTTGTAGATGCGAATGCCGTGACCGGTCTGGCGACCGTAGTCGAGACACTGCTGTTGGTCAGTGAGGCCGTCCAGCCAAAGGAGTGCGCGTTCGATTTCACTGTCACCGAAACCGGCGCGCGATAACTCGGCACGCAATTCGCTCTGGTCGGGTTCCGGTTCTTCCTCGGTGTCGACGAACGTCTCGAACAAATACATCAGTACATCAAGAACGTTTTCTTTCATGCCTGGAGCGGCTCCTTGCGTTGTCTCACGACAAAATACTCAACCGGATAAGGCGTACCGACCGCCTGATAAAGACTCCACCTCTCCATGGAGCTCCAGGATCAGAAGCATGGAGGAAAGCTCTTCAATCGTCAATCCGGATTGCGCGTGCAGTTCGTCCATCGTGATGGGGTCATACCCAAGTATCTTGCGCAGTTGGTCATAATCCTCGTCGGCGTTATTTAGCTTCTGGTCCGAGGGCTTTGATTCCATTGTGGTTTGCAACATGTGCCCCGTCAGCGGTGCCAGCTCGTCGAGGATGTCCTCGGCGGTTTCGACCAGCTTCGCGCCCTGGCGAATAAGCTTATGACAGCCGCGCGCCAGCGGATTATGGATAGAGCCGGGCAACGCAAACACTTCACGACCCTGTTCCGCCGCCATGCGCGCGGTGATCAGTGAGCCGCTCTTCCTGGCCGCCTCGATAACCACGGTGCCGAGGCTTAAGCCGCTGATCAGCCGGTTGCGTTCAGGGAAGTGCCGGCGCAGTGGCCGGGCACCGAGCGGATACTCGGAGACGAGTGCGCCACTTTCCGCGATCGCATGGGCGAGATCACGATTGGCCGCCGGGTAAACCCGGTCAATGCCGTGGCCGAGGAAGGCGACTGTTGTGCCGCCGGCCTCCAGCGCGCCACGGTGCGCTGCCGTATCGATGCCTTCGGCAAGGCCGCTCGTTATCGTGAAACCTTGCCGCGCCAGGTGGCGTGAAAAATTCAGCCCGTTCTGCAGGCCGCCCGGGGTTGGGTTGCGACTGCCGATGATGGCCAGTGACGGCAGTCGCAGGGTATCGGCGTTGCCATTTACGTATAAAAGGAGTGGCCTGCCGGGGATCCGCGCCAGCAAGTCCGGATAATCCTCCTGCCCGAACGCAACGATGTGATGCGTATCGTGCTGCAGCCAGTCCAGCGCCCGGGAAACCGCGTCCTCGGCGGGCGAGGCGACGGCGCGGGCTTTCTCCTCAGTGAGGCCCGCCGCACAGAGGTCACGCTGCTTTTGCGCGACGATCGCCTCGACGCTGCCGAAGCAGGACAACAGCGCTTCAAGCTCAGCGACGCGCACATAGGCGTGCGCGAGCACCAGCCATGCGCGGTCTGGCTTATCCATTTCCAAGTCCGGGTTGCGGCCAAAGGCTGAATGATACCGCTGCAGGGCGTCACAGCCCTTGCCCAAATCTGCGCGGATTGATGTTTATCAAAAAAAACGGCGCCACCAGGGCGCCGTTATTGACGAAAATCGGGGCGACTAACGGATGGGGTTTTTCACGCTGTCGAGCACGTGGATGGCCTGTGTCGCCTCCATCACCAGCGCATAGCTGATTCTGTCGTAGACCTTGAACACCATGACCGTGCCGGCATCCTCGTCCGGAAGCCGCACTTTGCCACCGGCAACGCGATCACGAATGACGTCGCCCGTCTGGAAGACAGACAGCACATCACCCACCGACAGCCCGTCACTGGTGCCGCGGTTGAGGACAACAACCTGGTATTGGCCGATCTGCGTGACGCCACCGACAACGGAAATAATGCTGCCGTCGATGACGCTCCCGGGCGCACGCGGCAGGAAGTTGAGCGGTATCGCAACGGATTCCGGAATCAGGCGATCACCCTGCACGATTTCCTGCATGGTATCCGTCAAAGCCACGGTCGCGGGGTCTCCGCGCTGGCTCAGCCTGCCTTCGCCAACGACCTGTCCCTGGTAACCGATCAGGCGACCGTCGTCCGGGTCGTGCAGAGGATCGCCGATGTCAATCACGTTGAACCCGGTGGTTGCCGAATCTTCCGGCAGCCCGCGCACATAAACCGAGTTGCCTGCCGCTGCGATCAGGTGTTCACCGCGGGTCGCGAGTATGTAGGGCAGAGAGTCGGCATCATTCTTCTCAATCACAACACCCGAACTCAAAAACGCCGCAACGGATTCGTAGGGGATGGTGTTGATGGCCTCGGACAGCGGCGTCACGCGCGCCTGCGGTGACATCCGGTAAGCCGAGCCGCGCAGGTTGGTGATGCGTGGTTGCCCGTCAATGTAAATCAGGCCGAGTACGTCGCCGGGGTAAATCAGGTGCGGATTCTGGATATCCGGATTCACATACCAGATTTCCGGCCAGTACCAGGGGTCCTTCAGAAATCTTCCCGCGATGTCCCAGAGCGTGTCGCCCACCTGGACCACGTACTCGTTAGGATGCCCTCCCGCGAGCGGCACCGCCCGGTTCATGCGCTCCAGCACCGGCTCGCTGTAAGGCTGGGTGCTGGCGCGATTGGCCGCCGGATCGATCGATGACGATGCGCCGCGCGCTGGATCGGTCGAAACCACCGGCGTACCGGCGTTTCGCGAGCCGTCATTGGAAAACGGATTCAGAGAGCATCCGGCGAGTGTTACCGCCAGCGAGAAAAGGGCCAGCCGGTAACCGTTATTCAGGCAAATTTTGCTGAGAGACATAATTCGCGGGTGCTCCATACAAATAGGTTTAGGCCCGCGCTTTCCGGGCATTGCTATACTATGTCCGTCCGATCAAACTGAGGCTGCTAATTACGTCACATTTCCGGCCCCAAAAGCAGCCGGGACAGGCGATTTTCAGGCGGCATTGTCTGACATCTTATTCAATAAAGTCAAACATTTAGGTCGTTTTGGTAGGAGATCACGCGAAATATCGGCCGGTTTCATTATGTTCGACAGGGCTTGATTTTGCACAACCAGCCGCAAGAAAGACTTTCATAAATTTATGGCAAAACTGACGATACTCGAATTCCCTGACCCAAAGCTCAGGACGAAAGCGACCCCCGTTGCGGCGGTCGACGATTCCCTGCGCGCGTTAATCGACGATATGTTCGAGACCATGTACGCCGCGCCGGGCATCGGTCTTGCCGCGACGCAGGTGGACGTGCACAAGCGCCTGCTGGTGGCCGATGTGTCAGTGGAAAAAGTCCGATCCCCACGTACTGATAAACCCCGAGATCCTTGAGAAGGACGGCGTGCTGGTCAGTGACGAGGGCTGCCTTTCTGTGCCCGGCTATTACGAAGAAGTGGAGCGCGCCGAGCACATACGGGTGCGCTTCCTGGACCGCGATGGAAAGCAGCAGGAAATGGAAGCCAACGGATTGCTTGCGGTTTGTATCCAGCACGAGATGGATCATCTCGAGGGCAAGCTGTTTGTCGACTACCTTTCTGAGGCGAAACGCCAGCGTATTCGCAAGAAGCTCATGAAAGAACGTCGCCTGCAGACAGCCGAGGTTGTCGCCTGAGCGATCGACCGCGAAGCCGCAACGACAGCGCCGTCATGAAAAATCCCAGGGTAATTTTCGCCGGTACGCCGGACTTCGCGCTTGCCTCCCTGTCGGCGCTGGTCGATGCGGGCGTGGTGCCCGTCGCCGTCCTGACGCAACCGGATCGGCCCGCCGGGCGTGGCAAGCGATTAACGGCAAGTCCCGTCAAGCGGTTCGCGCTCGAGCACGGTATCGAGGTGATGCAGCCAGCGACGCTGCGCGACGATGACACGGTGGCGGCGCTCGAAGCGCTTGAGCCCGACCTCATGATCGTTGCCGCCTACGGCCTGATTCTTCCACAGCGGGTACTCGACATCGCGGCACGCGGTTCGGTCAATGTGCACGCCTCAATGCTGCCGCGATGGCGCGGTGCGGCGCCGGTGCAGGCAGCGATACTGGCGGGCGACACGACCTCCGGCGTATCGCTGATGTCCATGACCGCCGGCCTCGATTGCGGCCCGGTGTTCGTCTCGGAATCGCTGCCGCTGGCGGCCTTTGAGACAGCGGGCTCTCTGCTCGACCGACTCGCAACGCAGGGCGGTCGCCTGATTACGGAAAACCTCGATGACCTCCTGGAGCAACGCATCACAGCGACGCCGCAGGACGATGCGGCGGCCACCTACGCCGGGAAAATCAGCAAGGCTGACGCAGAACTGGACTGGACACTGTCAGCCGAGGTGCTGGAGCGGCAGGTTCGGGCCTACAACCCGGTGCCGGGTGCGTTCTTTTTTGCGCCCGCGACAAGTGCCGGCGCCAGAAGTGAACCGCTGCGCATCAAATGCTGGCGTGCGCGCTCCCTCGCCGGCATCGACGCCCGTCCGGGCAGCGTCATTGCCAGTCATTCGCACGGTGTTGACGTGGCCTGTGGGTCGGGCGGCCTCCGGCTGCTCGAGCTGCAGTTGCCCGGCAAGCGGCGGGTAAGCGTTCGGGAATTTTCGGAGCAACTCGACCTGACCGGTCGAGTGCTCGGCCAGGCATAGACCGGCCATGGCGGCAGGGGGAGCGAAAGCGCGCGCCGTTGCCGCGGAAATAGTGGACGCGGTGCTATGCGGCGGCCAGTCGCTCGACGCCGCGATTGCCGCGAAGGAAGAGAGCGTGCCGCCGGAGCAACGTTCCTTACTCAGGTTGTTATCCTACGGCGCGCTGCGGCATCACTGGCAGTTGCAGGACTGGATCAGTCAGCTGTTGCAGCGACCGTTAAAACGCAAAGACAGCGTGATCAATGCGCTGCTGGCCGTGGGGCTTTACCAGCTCGCACACACGCGCATTCCTGATCACGCCGCTGTCTCGGAAACCGTCGAGGCCGCCCGCCTTTTGCGGCGCCCGAATATCGCCGGCGTCGTTAACGCGTGCCTGCGTCGTTTTCAGCGAGACCAGCTCGGCGTGGCCGATGCGGCGAATGAACAAGCCCACTGGAATCATCCGCAATGGCTGATCGATCGCCTGCGCGCTGACTGGCCCGACGACTGGCAGGCGGTTCTCGAGGCCAACGATGAGCGCGCGCCGATGTGGTTGCGCGTCAACCGGTCGCGCGTGGAAGTCTCCGCGTATCAGCAACGACTGGCTGCGGCCGGCATCGAGTGCGACACGCTGGCGGCCGTTCCCACGGCGCTGCGACTGGCCGAGCCTGTGCCGGTTGCCGAACTGCCGGGCTTCGGCGAGGGCGATTGCTCGGTGCAGGATGCGGCCGCGCAGATCGCCGCTACCTGGCTTCTTGCCCACGCGACGGGCCGTATCCTGGACGCCTGTGCCGCGCCGGGCGGCAAGAGCGGTCATTTGCTGGAACTCGGTGGTGATGGTATCGAGCTGGTAGCGGTCGAAAATGACACGACGCGCATCGGCAGCATCGAGCAAAATCTCTGTCGCATCGGCAAGCGTGCGACGATTATCGCCGCCGATGCATCCAACACGAGCGAGTGGTGGGACGGCACGCCGTTCGCCGGCATCCTGCTGGATGCGCCGTGTTCCGCGAGCGGCGTGATTCGGCGCCATCCCGACATCAAGTTACTGCGGCGTGCCAGTGATATCGAGGCCCTCGGCCGGTCGCAGAGCCGGCTGCTTGAGGCCCTCTGGCCGCTCCTGGCGCCCGGTGGGCGGCTCTTGTACGCAACCTGTTCAACGCTTGCGGCCGAGAACGAGACGGTGGTTCTGCGCTTCCTGGAAGCGCCATGACGACGCACGGGAGGCTGTTGTGTTGCCAAATAACAACATCCACGATCTAATGCGAAGACGGTCGCGCGGGTACCAGGTATTACCCGGGACGGCGGGGCTGGACGGTTTTTACTACGCCTGTCTGGAAAAGAAGGTTCCTTGAAGAGAACGGCAATGCTGACGTCCGCGAATCCACGCCGCGTAACAATCACGAAGCGCCTGATGCTGGCGCTGCTGGCCGTGATCGTGACCGCGAGCGGTGTGGCGCAGGAGGAGGTGACGCGCGAGGGCTACTTCGAGGTGCGTTCGGCCACAACGCAAATCAACGATGGCGTGCACACGCTGGATGCCCGATTGCAGCTGGTCCTGAGCAGCGAGGCACTCGCCGCGCTCGAAAGCGGCGTGACGCTGACCATCGAGCTGCAGCTGCAGGTCATCCGGCTGCGCCGCTGGATGCTTGACGATGCGGAGGCCGAGCTGACGGTTCGCTACGAGCTTGAATATCGCCCCTTAAGTCAACGCTACTTCGTCAAGAACCTAAACAGCGGCGAACAGGATACCTTCGCAACACTGTATTCCGCGCTGAACAGTCTCGGTCGCGTGCAGGGACTGCCGATCATCGACGACGCGTTGCTGGAACCCGATCGTCTGTACCAGCTGCGCCTGCGCGCACGACTCAATACACAGCAGTACCCGGCGACATTGAGGCTACTGTTTTTCTGGCGTGGCCAGTGGCAATTGCAGAGCGAGTGGTTTGAATGGTCGCTCGAACGCTAAAACGCGCATTTTACGTTCTCATCGCAGCGCTGGGCGTTGGCTCTGCGCTCGCCGCACTTGTTCCTGCTGACACAGACGGTGCAAAAGTCCGACGACTTCGATCGGCTGCAGGACATCATTCTTGCGATCAATATCGCGGGCGGCGTGCTGCTCATCGCGTTGCTGATAGGCAACCTGACGCGCTTGCTGAGCGACTACCGCAAGAACGTACCGGGCGCAAAACTCAAAGCGCGCATGGTGGGCATGTTTGTCGGCCTGGCCGTGCTGCCGTTGCTGGTCGTCTTCTACTTCTCGATGCAATTTATTAATCGCGGCATCGACAGCTGGTTCAATGTGCAGGTTGAAGAGGGGCTGGAAAACGCGCTGACGCTCAGTCGTGCCGCGCTGGAAATGCAAAAGCGCCAGAACCTGGTCGCAACCCAGCAGGTTGCCCGGCGCCTGTCACGGGTCGCTGACCGGCAGACCGTGTTCGAGCTGAGCATGTTGCGGCGCGAAAGCGGCGCGAGCGAAATGACGCTGTACGGCGATAACAACACCGTGCTGGCGTCGAGTTCGGACAGCGCGACCGCCAGCCTGCCGAAACCCCTGACCGAGGAAGTCGTGCTGCAAATGCAGCAGGACCGGCCCTTCGTCAGCCTCGAACCGCACGGCAACGGCGGTATGGAGGTGCGCACGGCGGTGGTCTTCACCTACCAGGGTGGCCGCCGCCAACAGGTGCGCGTCGTGCAGGCGCATTTCCCGGTGACCGAACGGCTCGGGCGCATGATCAACAGCGTGGAAAATTCCTACCAGGAATACCAGCAGCTCGTGTTCTTTCGCGAGGACCTGAAAGACCTGCTGTCCCTGACGCTGGCGTTCGTCCTGCTGCTGAGTTTGCTGGCCGCCATCTATGGTGCGTTTGTTCTGTCACGACGGCTGGTGGCGCCGATACAGGACCTGGTGGCGGGCACGCGCGCCGTTGCCATGGGTGACTTCGATACGCGCCTGCCAACCCCGACGCGCGACGAAATCGGTTTTCTGATCAGCTCGTTCAACGACATGACGCAACGACTCGCGACCGCGCGACGTGAGGCAAGCCTCAGCCAGGCACTGGTCGAGGCCGAGCGCACCAGCCTCGAAGTGATACTCGCGCGACTCTCGACCGGCGTGCTGGCACTCGAATCCGACCTGACAATTCGTAACGCCAACCAGGCATCAGGCGCGATTCTCGGTGCCGATCTCGAACGGCGTAAAGGCGAGTCACTGATAGAGGTCGCGAAGGACAACCCCTTGCTCGGGCAGTTCGTCGACGTTGCCTGCGTGCATCTCGATGCCGGCGAGACCGAATGGCGCGAACAGATCGTGCTGCGCGGCGAAGTCGGCCGGCGGGTACTGACCTGTGCCTGCACAACATTGCCCGGCGATGAGGATCGCGCGGCCGGCTACGTGATCGTTTTCGACGACATTACCGCGCTGCTGCAGGCGCAGCGCGATGCCGCCTGGGGCGAGGTTGCCCGCCGCCTGGCGCATGAAATCAAGAACCCCCTGACGCCGATACAGCTCTCGGCGGAGAGGATGCGGCGCAAATACCTGCAAACGATGCCGGCGGAGGAGGCGCAGGTGCTCGATCGCGCCACGCACACCATCGTGCAGCAGGTGGAAGCCATGAAGGAAATGGTGAACGCCTTCAGTGACTATGCGCGGGCACCTGACATGGACTTCAGCCTGTTCGACCTCGACAAGCTGGTGCACGAGATTGTCGACCTGTATCGCGCCCAGGGAAGTGGCGTCGAGATCGTATTGACGACCGATCCGACCATGCCCTGGATCGAAGCCGACATGGGGCGCATACGGCAGATACTGCACAACCTGATTCGCAACGCCGTCGAAGCGCTGGAGGGCATGCCGGACGGTCGCATCGACGTGCACGTGAGCGGTGCCGAAATCGATGATGTCGAGATTATTCAGATCAAGGTCGAGGATAACGGGCCGGGCTTCACGCTCGGTTCAATCAACCAGGTCTTCGACCCGTACGTCACGACGAAGCCGAAAGGCACTGGCCTCGGCCTCGCGATCGTGAAAAAACTGGTCGAGGAGCACGTAGGCTCTATTCGTGCCGAAAACCGAAAGGATGGGGGAGCGATGATCAGCATACGACTGCCGGTAAACGAAGTAGCGCGTGAACAGATTATTGCGAAAGTGCCGGGACGCGCAGACAAAAGGAGGGAACTCGCATGAGCAATCCTCATGTATTGGTGGTCGACGATGAGGCGGACATTCGTGCCTCGATCCAGGACATCCTGTCGGACGAAAGCTACGGCGTCAGCGTGGCGGCGGATGCCGACGAAGCGCGACGCGCAAAAGAAAACACAAAATTCGATCTCATCCTGCTGGACATCTGGATGCCCGATACCGACGGCATTACGCTGCTGCGCGAGTGGTCAGAAAACGGGGATCTGAACTGCCCGGTCGTCATCATGTCGGGTCACGGCACGGTCGATACGGCGGTCGAGGCGACGCGGCTCGGCGCGTTCGACTTTGTCGAAAAGCCGCTTTCGATCGCAAAACTGCTGCGCACGGTGGAAGAAGCGCTTGAATCCGCGGGCAAGCAGGCGAAGGCTGCGCGCAGCATGCTGCCGTCACTGCTGGCGCCGGTGGGCCGCAGCCGGCTGATGCAGGGCCTGCGCGAGCGCGTGCAGCAATTTGCGCGCCACGATGGGCCGGTACTGATGAGCGGCGAGCCGGGCACGGGACGAGGGGCGTTCGCGCGCTACATGCACGCCCTGAGTCGTCGCGCGGCAGAACCGCTGACCAGCTTTACTGCCGCGTCCGTTACCCACAGCAACATGGAAGAACAGCTGCTGGGCAGCGAGCACGGCGAGGAAATCGTCGCCGGCGCGTTCGAGCGCGCCTCGGACGGGACGCTGATCATTGATGAACTCACGGACCTCAACATGGATGCGCAACGATTGCTTGCCGGCATCCTCGAGGACGGTCACTTCACGCGTGTCGGCGGCTCCAGGCCGGTGAAAGTCGATGCCCGTGTCGTGGCAACCTTGAGCACAGACTACGAGGCGAAAATCGAGGCAGGCGAACTACGGCGAGATCTCGTTGCTCACCTGAGTGAATTGAGCATCCGCATTCCACCGTTGCGCGAGTACGCCGAGGACGTGCCGGAACTACTGGCGTATTACGTGGACAAGCTGGTTGACGCCGAGGGCCTGACCTTTCGTCGTTTCAGCGTTGCCGCCCAGAACAGGCTGCGGAATTATCCGTGGCCGGACAATGTCCGCGAACTAAAAAATCTCGTACGTCGCCTGCTGCTTGCCGGTCGCGACGAGGACATCTCGCTCAAAGAGGTCGAAGCTGAAATAAGCTCGGTGGCGCCTGTCGACGAGCCGCTGGTGAAGCAGGACCTGCTGGCACTGCCGCTGCGCGAGGCTCGCGAGCAGTTCGAGCGCGCCTACCTGCAACAACAGCTGGTGCTATGCGATGGCAAGGTCGGCCTGCTCGCCAAGCGCGTCGGCATGGAGCGCACTCACCTTTACCGCAAACTGCGCTCGCTTGGGGTCGACTTCAAGTCGGTCAGCGCCGACGACTGAGTCCTGCCGCTCCGGCCAGGCATTCCGGACCAATACCGGTCAGCGCCCGGGCGTGGCGAACGTCGGGATGAGCGCTTGCTGCTTCGGGTGTTTGCAGGACGTGCGGCTCGACGGGCGGTCGGTCGGCCGGCAGGACGCGGCCGTCCGGCAGGAACTCGAGACCCGGCTGGCCGAAGTCCTGACGACTCAGGTCGCGAATCAGGTCGAGTGCGCGATGACCCGGGTCGATGCTGGGCCCGCGCAGGACGCCGCTGCACGGTTGAGACGATCCGGCCGTCAACAAACGCGCCGTCACCGTCCACGTTGCCGTGAGGATAGGTGCCACACCCTTGATCCCCGCCACGCTGATGCCGTAGTAGGTCGCAAAGTTGCCGAGGCTATAGGCGATCAGCCGGCCCTTGTAGAGCTCCATGCCGCGCACGACGTGCGGGCCGTGGCCAACGACAATATCGGCACCGGCGTCGATCATGCCGCGGGCAAACCAGACGACATCGCCGCGCGGCTCGCCGTAATACTCTTCATCCGCGAACGGGATGCGCGTTGCGGCTGTGCCTTCCGCACCGCCATGAAACGACACCAGCACAACGTCGTGTGATGCGGAAAACTCCGCAGCCGTCTTGAAAGCCAGTTCGTAGTCCAGCATCATGTTGGAGTTCTTGGTGACCGCGTAGGCGAGCACGGCCACACGCATGCCGTTCACCTTAAAACTGGCGAAATCATCGACGCGCCCGGAATGATGCATGCCGGCCGCGGCGATCGCCTGCATGCTGCTGCTGCGACCTTCTTCGCCGAAGTCACGCGCGTGATTGTTGGCGAGGCTGAGCACATCGAAGCCCGCCTCGCGAAAGTGATCTGCATAGCGAGTCGGTGAACGGAACAGGTAACACGCGCTGGGGTTACTGCATTTCTTGCCGGGCTCACCGCCATCGAGCAGGACGCCTTCGAGGTTGCCGAACGCGATATCGGCAGACTTGAGGTAGGGTGCGACGTTTGCCAGGAAGCCGACACCGTCGTCGTCGGGCAGGTGATCCTGCGGATAATCCGTGCCGATCATCATGTCGCCGACGGCCGCGATGCTGACACGCATGGCAGAGCGGTCCGGTGGCGGTGGCGGTGCCGCCGGCTTTGACGGCACCACGACAGGCTGCGGATCCGGTTTCGTCACGGGCGCACGGTCGGTTGCGCAGGACGCCAACACCAAAAGCGTCAGCGCAGCGACGAGACGTTGTTGCATCGAGCTTAAGCTAGTCACTCGAGTCGAATCCGGAATACGTCGATTTTTGCAGCACGCAGGCGGCTGCGCATCATGTTCAGTTCATCGAGATCGTCGATCGGCCCGACGTAAACGCGATGATAGTCACGGTCATTGACCTTGACGCGCTGAATGCGCGACTCGATGCCGTGCAGCGCCAGTTCCGCGCGTCGTCGGTCGGCATCCCCGTGGGTCGAAAAGGAGCCGGCCTGCAGCACGTACACGCCTGGCTCTTCAACGGCGCGCGGCACATCGCCCGCGCCGGTGTCCGGGGCCTCGTCCGGTGTTACGACTTCGAAGTTCGGCAATATGTCATAGAAGGTAAAGCGCTTTTCCTTCGCGGGTTTAGGGGCTCGGTCGTTTCTTCTGCCGCCGTCTCACCATTCGAATCGATCGCGTTGGCGGGGGTGTTCGCCGAGGCCGCCCTGCAGGCTGGCGGGCTGCGGGGCTTCGCTTTGCGCCGCCATCGGTGTCCGGTCCTTCATGTAGACGGCGAACGCGACGGACAGCCCGATCGCGAGTCCGAACAGCATCCAGACAAACGGCGGGTAGCCGGACGTATGTCGCTGCGCTTGCTGCGTCGTTTCCGGCGCTTGGCCATTACATTTTCTCAGGCGCCGAAACGCCGAGCATGCCGAGGCCGTTGGCGATGACGACCCGAGTGGCAGAAATCAGGTAGAGCCGCGCATCACGAAGCGCCGCGTCGTCGACGATGAACGCATGCGCGTTGTAATAGGTATGGAAATCATTTGCCAGGTCGCGCAGGTAGTGCACGAGATGCTGCGGCGCGCGGTTATTGGCTGCGAGTTCGATGACCTCCGGATAGCGGCTGAGGGCGCTCATCAGTGTCTTTTCATGCGGCTCGACCAGCAGGCTCAGCTGCTGTTTGCCCGCCGCCGCGCTCCACTCGAGCGACTTCTCGTCCAGCTGCCTGAACACGCTGGCGATGCGCGCATGCGCGTACTGGATGTAATACACCGGATTGTCGCTTGACTGCGACTTCGCGACATCGAGGTCGAAGTCGAGGTGCTGGTCGTTCGAGCGCGACACATAGTAAAAGCGCGCGGCGTCGTTGCCGACGTCGGCGCGCAGCTGCCGCAAGGTATCGAACTCGCCGGAGCGCGTCGACATCTGCATCTTTTCGCCGTCGCGATACAGCGTAACGAACTGCACGAGTTCCACCTCGAGCGAGTCGCCGTCATAGCCCATCGCATCGAGCCCCGCGCGCACCCGCGTCACGTAGCCGTGATGGTCGGCGCCGAGTATGTCGATCAGGTGATCGAAACCGCGCTCGCGTTTTTCGTAATGGTAGGCGATGTCGGAGGCGAAATAGGTCTTCACGCCGTTCGCACGAACGACGACGCGGTCTTTTTCGTCACCGAATTTCGTCGCCCTGAACCAGGTTGCTCCGTCTTTTTGATACAACATGTCGCGTTCTTTGAGCAGCGCGAGTGCCTTGTCGATCGAGTTGCCCCGGGTGAGGTTTTGCTCCGAGTACCAGTTGTCGAAATTGACACCGAACTCGGCAAGGTCGTCCTCGATATCGTCGCGAATGGAGTCCAGCGCCTGCTGGCGCAGGTGATCGAAGCCGGCCTCACCCAGCAGCGCTTTTGCCCGCGCGATGAGTGCCTCGACGTAGTGCTTCCTTGTCGCCCGCCGGCGCGTCCGGCGGCAAATCCGCGAGCACGGCTTCGCTGGTCACGGCTTTGACGCCGTCCGTGTCGATCGCGGCGGCGATGTCGGCGATGTAGTCGCCGCGGTAGCCGCCCGTCGGGAAAGCAACCGAAATGCCGTCTTTCTCGAGCAGCCGCAGCCAGACGCTGACGCCCAGAATGTCCATCTGGCGACCCGCATCGTTGACATAGTACTCGCGGGTGACCGGGTAACCGGCTGCCTCCAGCAGGTTGCCGACGGTTGCACCGAACGCTGCATGCCGGCCGTGCCCGACGTGCAGTGGGCCGGTCGGGTTTGCCGAAACGAACTCGAGAAGAATTCTGGGCGCGCTTCTCGCCGGCTGTTTTCCGTAGCAACTGCCCGCCTCCAGAATCGACTCGAGTTCGGCGTGAAACGACGAGGCGCTCGAGGTGAAAGTTGATAAAGCCCGGCCCGGCGATGTCGATGCGTTCGACGGCCGTGTTCTCGGCAAGGGCATCGACAATGAGGCCGGCGATTTCACGCGGGTTTTTCTTCGCGGGTTTCGCAAGGCGCATCGCGATATTGCTGGCGAAGTCGCCGTGGCTCGCGTCGCGCGTTCGCTCCACCGTATCTTCGATAGCGAGATCCGCCGCGGCGCGGCGGAGTTCGGGCAGACCGGCGAGGGCGTCTTGGACGAGTTGCGCGACAGTGTTTTTCATCAAGGGTCAGGAGGAGGCTTGCGAGGCGGCAATTCTACCCGGTTATTTACCCGGATGTGGGCTCCCGGGGCAACCTTGCCGCGGTACCTAGAAAAGTTCTATCGGGTCGACATCGATCGACCAGCGCACCTTGCGCGCTACGGGGTCCTGCTCCAGGGCCGGGCGTAAATCCCGGAGCAGCCGGTGCAGCGTTTGCCGGTCGCTGCACTGCAACAGGAGCTGCGTGCGATAACGGCCGGCCTTGCGTGACATCGGCGCATCCACCGGCCCGAGAATACGCAGCGTCTCGGGTGCATTCGCGCTGGCAAGCTGTTGTGCCCGTTCGAGGAATCCCATCGCGTCACTGTGCCGGTGTGCGGCCGATCGAATCAGCGCGAGGCGAGTGAATGGCGGCCAGCGAGTGATCTCGCGCTCCAGGAGCGCCTCTGCCGAGACCTTTTCATAGCCGCCCTGAATCAGGGTGGACCAGAACGGATGCGCCGCGAAAGCGGTCTGAATGAGCACCTCGCCCTGGGTACTCTCGCGCCCGGCACGTCCTGCAACCTGGATGATCGATTGGGCCATGCGCTCTGCGCTGCGGAAATCCGTGCCGAACAGGCCCTGGTCTGCGTTGACGATACCGACCAGTGTGAGCTTCGGAAAATGATGTCCCTTGGACAACATCTGCGTACCGACGAGTATGTCCGCATTCCCGGTCGTGGCCTGCTCGCAGCGCCTCGTCCATTGCGCCTTTGCGTTGCGTGGTGTCACTGTCAACGCGCGTAATTGCGCGTCCGGGAAAACGCTGCCGCAGTGCGTCTTCCAGGCGTTCCGTGCCCTCGCCGAGCGGCTTGACCGCCTCGCCGCACTCGCCGCAAACGGCTTCGAGCCGCCGCGAGGCGCCGCAATGATGGCAGCGCAGCCGATGCGTTGCGGCGTGCACCGTGAGACGCGAATCGCAGCGCTCGCACTCGGCAATATGCCCGCAGCCGGCACAAATCAGCGTGGGTGCGTAGCCGCGCCGATTGAGGAAAATCAGTGCCTGCCCGCCCGCGTCGAGGTGTGTTCGTATCGCCTCGCCCAGCGGCTCGCTGATACCGTCCGTAGCCGGCATGCGAAGCGTGTCGACAAGCCGCATCACCGGCGGTACCGCGCCGCCGGCGCGCGTCGGCAAGCGGATGTGCTCGGTAGTTGTCGCCGCGGCAATGGTGCAGCATTTCAAGCGTCGGCGTGGCGGAACCCAGGATGACGGGAACATCGAGAAACTTGGCGCGCACGATCGCAAGATCCCTTGCCGAGTAGCGCAGGCCCTCCTGCTGTTTAAAGGAGTGATCGTGCTCCTCGTCGACGATGATGAGCCCCGGCATTCGGCAGTGGCGTAAACACCGCCGAGCGAGTGCCGACGACCAGGCGCGCATTGCCCTCTGCGCCGCACGCCAGGCCGTCAGCCGCTCGGTGTCGGTCAGGCCGGAATGCATGCAGCACCGGTTCGATGGCCGAGTCGATCCTGCAGGCGCGAAACGAGCTGCGGCGTCAGCCCGATCTCGGGCGCCAGGACCAGGACCTGTTTGCCCTGACCGATAACATCCCGCATCCGCTGCAGGTAGACCTCGGTCTTGCCGCTGCCGGTGACGCCGTCAAGCGAGGTAGGCGGTGAACGTGTCCGAGCTTCGCAGCGTCGCGAGCGCCTGTTGCTGGTCTTCGTTAAGCAACAGGCTGGTGGCCGAGCTGCAGCAGCGTTTCATCGAAATGCCTCCGCGCGCATCTCGAAGCGGTAGATGTGCCCCTTCCTGAAAAGCGCCGCTGCCGCGCGCCGCCAATTTGGCAGCTCCTCGGTGAGGCGGTCCGCGCCAATACCGTCCGGGCCGGCATCGAGCAGTTTTTCCAGCAGCTCGGCCTGCTTTGGCGCCCGTTTCGCGAGCTGTACGGGATCCTCCGTCTCGCCGATCTCGGTCGCGGCGACGGTTTCGACACTCGGCAGCAGCGCTTTGCCCTGCCGCAGCAGGGCCGGCAATGCCGCGGCAACGACCTCTCCGATCGGATGATGGTAATAGTCGCTCGTGAAGCGAATCAGCTTGAGGTCAATAGCGCTCAGCAGGGGCGACTCGTCGAGCAGCGCGCTGGCGTGTCGCATTTTTGCAGCCGGCAATGACGACGTTTGTGCGTGGCCGAGCACCACACCGACGGACTGGCGCGGCCCGAAGGGCACCCGTACCCGGCACCCGGGCATCGGCAGCGGGCCTGCTTTCGGCGGCAAATAGTCGAATTCACGCGACAATGGCACGTTAACGGCGACCTTGAGAATGGGGCTCTTGCTGATGGGGCGGGTACTCAATTAGTTAACATAATAGGGCCTGTGCGCGAGGGCGGTTGTCAACCGTACGGGCGGCTCAGGCGTTAAACAGGCAGACAAGTTAGATGACCTCATCGTGGAGTCAAGGGATATGGACGTCAGCACCGCGGTTTTTGCGGTATCGTGTCGCGGCGAGCGGGCAACGGAGACACGGGCGCTGCAAAAAGAACGGCAACTCAACCAGTTTCTCGCCGACGTGGAGCGGCGGGCGCTACGCATTGCCGAGATCGCGGTACGAAATCGCGACGATGCGCTCGACCTGGTCCAGGACGCGATGATAAAGCTGGTGCAGAACTATGCCGGGCGTGAGCCAGAGGAATGGCCGCCACTGTTTTATCGAATCCTGCAAAACGGGGTCCGTGACTGGCATCGCCGGCAGGCCGTGCGCAATCGCGTCATGGTCTGGTTCGGCCGCAAGCCGTCTGACAACGACGACTACGATATCGTCGCCTCGGCACCCGATCCGGGCGGGCGAACGCCCGATGAGGAACTGCACAACAGCGACGCCATGCGTGAACTCGATGTCGCCGTTCGCGCGCTTCCGGCAAGACAACGCGAGGCCTTCATGCTGCGGACGTTTGAGGGCCTGGACGTTCACGGGACGGCCGTGGCCATGGGTTGCAGTCAGGGCAGCGTCAAAACACACTATTCCCGGGCTGTGCATACGCTGCGCGAGCGGCTGGAGGACTACCGGCCCACGGGCTACGGGTCGTCAGGAAGGTGAGCAATGAAAGAATCAGACAATAACGTCGACAAGAAAATGAAAGCGGCTTTTGACGAATCCGTCGACGCCCTGGACGCGGCAACGCTGTCGCGGCTGAACCGCGGCCGCCAGGCGGCGCTGGCCGAGCTGTCACGCCCGCGGCGCCGATGGTCACGCTGGGTGCCGGCCACGGGTGTTGCGGCGGCTTTATTGCTGTCCGTTGTGATATTGCAGAGTCCGCGGGACACCATTGCCGAGGCCGTGTCGGTCAGCGATATGGAGATTCTGCTTGGCGAAGACAGTATCGAAATGCTGGAAGACCTTGAGTTCTATAGCTGGATCGATGTCGCCGACAGGGAAGGCGATGTCGGCTGATCGGAAGCTCGGTGCGCTGGTGTGCGGTTTTGTTGCCTGCGGCAGTGGCGTGGCGTTTGCGGCCGAGGAGGAAGTGCCCGATGCGGACTTTCTGGAATATCTTGGCCTGTGGGAAGACTCGGATGAAGACTGGCTGATCCTCGATAATTCGATGGCGGCCGAAAAAGAGGAGCAGAGCGACCCGTCGCCGGAAGGTGAGGCGTCGCCGGAGACAGACGATGAACGTTAAGAGGGTAGTCGCGATTCTGGCGTTGATGATGTTCAGTGCGGCGATCGCACAGGATGCCGGCGTCCGCTGGGAAGACTTGAGTAGCAGCCAGCAAGCGGTGCTGGGCCAGTTGCAGGAGCGCTGGGACACCCTGCCAGCGGAACGGCAGGCACGGCTGGCCAAAGGGGCCGAGCGCTGGGGTGGGATGTCGCGAAAGCAGCGCAAGGAGGCCCGGACCCGGTTCAATACCTGGCGCGAGCTCCCCGATGAGCGGCGCGAGCAAATCCGCGAGCGGGCGCAGGTTTTCAGGAATCTTCCCCCCGATGAGCAGGAGCGCATACGAAACAATTTTCGCGACTATCGCGAAATGAACAGCGATCGCCGCCAGAAGCTCAAAGAGCGCTACCGGCGCATGACGCCCGAGCAACGCCAGCGATTGCGTGACCGTCTGCAAAAACGACCGCGTGCGAGACCTCGGGACCAAAACCGATCGTGATAAATACGTATGCAAAGGCCCCCGATTCGGGGGCCTTTTTCTTTGTGCCCCGAGATGGGCTTCGCTACACTGCCGCTGTCTTAAAGGAGGCGTGCGAATGAGAATTGGTGTTCCCAAAGAGGTACATACGGGCGAACGGCGCGTCGCGACGACCCCGGAGGTCGCCGCGCAGCTCATCAAGCTCGGTTTCGATGTGTCGGTAGAGGCGGACGCGGGACGTGCTGCAAACTACTCCGACGCGGCCTACAAAGAGGCCGGCTGCAGCATTGTGCCGTCCGGCAAGGAGCTGTGGTCAAACTCCGATCTTATTCTCAAAGTCCGCGCGCCCGAGGCCGAGGAGGCCGGACGATTGCGCGCTGAACAGACGCTGATCAGCTTCCTGTGGCCCGGCCAGAACCCCGAGCTGCTGCAGCGCCTGACCCAAAGCGGCGCCACGGTGCTCGCGATGGACAGCGTGCCGCGCATCTCGCGCGCCCAGAAAATGGATGCGCTGAGCTCCATGGCGAACATTGCCGGCTACCGCGCGGTCGTCGAGGCGGCGCAGCATTTCGGCCGCTTTTTTACCGGCCAGATAACCGCTGCCGGCAAAGTGCCGCCCGCTAAAGTGATGGTGATCGGCGCGGGTGTCGCCGGCCTTGCGGCCATCGGCGCCGCGAAGAGCATGGGCGCCATTGTGCGCGCCTTCGATACCCGGCCCGAGGTCAAGGAACAGGTCGAGAGCATGGACGCCGAGTTCCTGATGCTCGACTTTAAAGACGACGAGGGTGGCGGAGGCGTCGGCGGCTACGCGAAAGTCATGAGCGAGGAGTTCATCAAGGCCGAGATGGCGCTGTTTGCCGAACAGGCGAAAGATGTCGACATCATCATCACGACCGCCTTGATACCGGGCAAGCCTGCGCCACGGCTGATTACCGCCGACATGGTGCGTTCGATGAAAGACGGCAGCGTTATCGTCGATCTCGCGGCTGAACAGGGCGGCAACTGCGAGCTCACCGAGCCCAACAAGGTGGTGCAGATAAACGGCGTTTCGATAATCGGCTACACCGATTTGCCCAGTCGCCTTGCCGCGCAATCGAGTCAGCTCTATGCCACGAATCTTCGGCACCTGTTAACCGATATGACGCCCGCCAAAGACGGCAAGATCGTGATCGACTTTGAAGACGAGGTCGTGCGTGGCGCGACAGTTTGCACGGGCGGTGACACCACGTGGCCTCCGCCGGCACCGAAGCTGTCCGCAGCGCCGCCGAAGGCCGAATCCAAGCCGCCGCCACAGCCCGTCGAGCCAAAGAAGCCCTCTGTTGTCGGGCCTGTCGTGGCGTCGATTGCCGGCGGCATTGCCTTGCTCGGTCTTGGTGCGGTTGCGCCGCCGTCGTTCATGGCGCACTTCACCGTATTCGTGCTGGCGTGTTTCGTCGGCTACATGGTTATCTGGAACGTCACCCCGGCGCTGCATACACCGTTGATGAGCGTAACGAACGCAATATCGAGCATCATCGTGATCGGCGCCCTGCTGCAGATCAGCTCGGCGAACACCTTAATCATGTGGGTCGCCGCCGCAACCATCCTGGTTACGAGCATCAATATTGCGGGCGGCTTTGCGGTGACGCGCCGCATGCTCGAAATGTTCAGAAAATGAGATACAGAGAGCGCCTTGCCTGGATACCACCGGGCATGCAACGCAATCGTGAAATAACTGAGCAGAGGCTCTTAAAATGATAAATGCAGGCATCGTGACCGTTTCCTATATCGCTGCGACGGTACTGTTCATCCTGGCGCTGGGCGGCCTTTCCAACCAGGAAACCGCGCGACGCGGCAACTGGTACGGCATTATCGGCATGGCGATCGCGTTGCTCGCGACCATTCTCGGCGTCGTCACGCAGCACTACGCGCTGCTGATTGGCGCCCTGGTCATCGGCGGCAGTATTGGCCTGGTGCTGGCGCGGCGCGTGCAAATGACGCAAATGCCGGAGCTGGTTGCCGTATTGCACAGCCTCGTCGGTCTGGCGGCGGTCGCCGTCGGCTATGCGAGCTTCATGGACCCCAACAAGCACTTCGTCGGGGTCGAACTTACGATTCACGACATCGAAACCTATCTCGGCGTATTGATCGGGGCACTGACGTTTTCGGGTTCCGTCATCGCGTTTGGCAAGCTCTCGGGACGCATCAGCGGTAACCCGATGCTGCTGCCGGCCCGGCACTGGCTCAATCTTCTGCTGTTGCTTGGCGCCATTTGGTTTGGCCGGGAGTTTGTGCTGCAGTCCGCCGCCGGCGGTGGCATGACGCCACTCGTCATCATGACCGTCATCGCGCTCGTGTTCGGTGTGCACATGGTCATGGCAATCGGCGGCGCCGACATGCCGGTGGTCGTCTCGATGTTGAACAGTTATTCGGGCTGGGCCGCGTCCGCGACCGGCTTCATGCTGAGCAACGACCTGTTAATCGTCACCGGCGCGCTGGTAGGGTCCAGCGGTGCGATCCTGAGCTACATCATGTGTCGCGCAATGAATCGAAAGTTCTTCTCGGTCATTGCAGGCGGCTTTGGCACGACCAGCGGTAAAACCGTCAGTGGCGACGGCGCGGACCAGGGCGAGGTATTTCCCATCGAACCGCAGGAGACTGCCGCGCTGCTCGCGAGCGCCAAGGAAGTCATGATCGTGCCGGGCTATGGTATGGCTGTCGCGCAGGCACAGCACACGGTATTCGAGATCACGCGCGTATTGCGAGAGAAAGGCGTCAACGTGCGGTTCGGCATCCATCCCGTCGCCGGACGCATGCCGGGCCATATGAACGTACTGCTGGCAGAAGCCAGGGTGCCTTATGACATCGTTTTCGAGATGGACGAAATCAACGACGATTTTCCGAAAGTCGACGTGTCGGTGATTATTGGTGCCAATGACATCGTTAATCCGTCGGCACAGGAAGAGCCGGACAGCCCGATCGCCGGCATGCCGGTACTGGAAGTCTGGAAAGGCGCGACCTCCATCGTGCTGAAACGCAGCATGGCGACCGGCTACGCGGGCGTTCAGAACCCGCTGTTCTTCAAAGACAACACGCGCATGCTGTTTGGTGACGCAAAGGCAACCCTGGACGAGGTGTTAAAAGCGCTGTAGCGCCCCGCAAAAGCAACGTGTTGCCTTGATCGCTTCGCTATTACCTTGGCGGATCACCGGAGTTTCGTCATAATCAGGCTTCGATCCCAAGTACGACGAGGTATCACATTGCTGGCAGGACTCGCATCGGATATTTCGCAACAGGTTCTCAGAACCGACGTGGCGGGCATGCCTCTCGAGTGGATCGACTACCGTGAAGCGGTGCGGCTCTACCACGCGGAGCAGGTCGCGTATGACTGCGGCACACGCCTCTACTCGGTTTTCGGCGGTTACCGGTCCCTGGACGGCAAGCGCAGTCGCATCGACGTCAACTCGATCATTGCAACGCACGGTACCAGCCAGGGGCTTTCACGTAATCGCGAGAAGTACGTCCCACCGCTGAACAACAGGACCCTGTTCAAGCGTGACGCCAACCTGTGCCTGTATTGCGGCATGCGTTACCTGACTCGCGACCTGACGCGAGATCACATCACGCCGGTGTCGCAAGGTGGTGGTGATATCTGGAACAATGTCGCCACCGCGTGCCGCCGCTGCAACAACTACAAGGGTGGCCGGACACCGGAGCAGGCCGCCATGCAGCTGGTCGCGGTGCCCTTCACGCCAAACTACGCGGAGTACATTTACCTCAAGGGCCGGCGCGTACTCGCCGACCAGATGCAGTACCTGCTCGCGCACATTCCACGGTCCAGTCCCTTACACGCACGCCTTTGCGATCACCTGTCCAGTGGTGAGGAAATCGTCGAAGTTCATTTTCATGACTGAGTGCACCGTAGCGTCGAATCGTACGACGAGGCCGTGTTGCTTGCGCGTCGGCGCTGTTCCGGCACCAAGCGCGATCCCGCCATGCAATACCTGATAGACGCCAGCGTCTACGTCTTTCGTGCTTACTATTCCATGCCGGAGGACATGGTCGATGCCAATGGCAACCCGGTCAATGCGCTGTACGGTTTTTGCCGTTTTATCGGCGACTTCATGGAAAACGTCACGCCCGAGTACGTTGCGGTGCTGTTCGACGAAAGTTTATCGACGTCGTTTCGCACGGAAATCTATCCGGAGTACAAGGCCAACCGGGATCCGGCGCCGCCGGAGTTGAAACGCCAGTTCGAGCAATGCCGGCGTTACGTTCGCGCCCTCGGCGTAATGGAATGTGCGAGTCCGTCCTTTGAGGCCGACGACCTGATCGGAACGCTGGTGGAACACGGTCGCCGCCAGGGCCGCCCTTCAACGATTGTCACCCGCGACAAGGATTTGACGCAGCTGCTGACCAAGAGCGACGTGTTCTGGGATTTTTCCGGCAAGGGCAAGCTGCACTACGACGAGATTCCCGAGTCCTTCGGTGTCTGGCCCGAGCAGATTGCGGATTTTCTCGCGCTGGCGGGAGACGCCGTCGACAACATCAAGGGTGTTCCGGGTGTTGGCAAGAAGACCGCCGTTGGCCTTCTGCAGCATTTCGGGAGCCTTACTGAAATCTATGACAATCTCGATCGCGTGCACGAGGTCAAGGTGCGCGGCGCCAAAACGCTGGGCGCCAAGCTGGAAACGCATCGCGACGATGCGATGCTCGCTCGCCGCCTGACCGGCATCGCCTGCGATGTACCGATCGAGGACGCAGAGGCTCTGATGCAGCCCGCTGCCCCGCGCCTGGGCGATATTAACGCGCTGTTCGATGAAGCGGGAATCGGTACCGCGCTGCGTCGACAGGCCGAACGCGTGTCCGATATTTACCGGCACTAGCCGCCGTCGGCTTCGAGTCCGCGCGGTATCAAACGGCTAACGAGATGCGTGCCTGGTTATCGATCAGTGAACAACTCGAAGCAGCAGGCATCGGGCTAAAGAGCGCGACGACTCCGCGCCCTGTCAGTGGCGGCGACATCAACGCCGCGTGGCGCGTTGCAACCGACAGCGGCGACATTTTCCTGAAAACAGCCGCGGCTGATGCGTTGCCGATGTTTTCAGCGGAAGCCGAGGGGCTGTCCGAGCTTGCCGCCGCAAAAGCGCTGCGGGTGCCCGCGGTACTTGCGGCAGGTCACACGGACGAGCATGCGTTTCTTGCTCTGGAGTGGCTGCCTTTTGAGCCATCGGACCACAACGGTGAACGGCTGCTGGGCGAGGGCCTTGCAAGGATGCACCGCAGTGTCAGTGAACGCTTTGGCTGGCATCGCGACAACACGATAGGGCGGACGCCGCAGCACAATGCCTGGAGTGACGACTGGCCCGGTTTTTTTGCCGTGCAACGTCTTGCTTTCCAACTGACGCTGGCGGCGGAAAACGGCTTCGGCGACACGCTGCAAGAACCCGGCGAGCGGCTGCTTGCACGACTGCCGACGTTCTTCGAAAACCATGCGCCTCTGCCCTCACTCCTGCATGGGGACCTGTGGGGCGGCAACTGGGCAAGCTGCAGAGGTGAGCCTGTCGTGTTCGATCCGGCGGTGTACTACGGCGACCGCGAGACCGATATTGCGATGACGAAGCTGTTCGGCGGATTTGGTCGCGCGTTTTACGACGCGTATGAAGCCGCATGGCCGCTGCCGGCAGGGAGCGTCGAGCGTCAGGCGCTGTATCAGCTCTATCACATCCTGAATCACCTGAACCTGTTTGGTGCCAGCTACCTCGGCAGGGCGAAGACGCTGATGTCCGCCTTGTTATAGCGGGCCGCCTCGCCGATCCGGTGGCCGGGATCGAGAGGGAGCGGCCGGTACTAGAGCGACAACTCGCTGAACAGCCCGGACTCCTCGACCTCGTAGGATTCGCCGAGAAAATCTTTCTCGAAGCCATACAGTATGGTGCCCTCGGGTGCGCGGATCTCGACAAACGCGCCCTCGAAACCCGGGTACTTTTTGCAGTCGATGCCGCGCTGCTCGAGATGGCGCATGAGACCGCTGCGGTCGTCGCAACGGAACGACAGGGACGGACTTTGCAGCGCAATACTTTCGGATAAGCCAAGGGCAATGCCGTCGGCTTCGAAACGCATGTGGGTAGGCGGTTCCTCGCGCATGTCGAGCAGGGTGGGCGCGATCGGCGCCCAGAATTGCGCGGCCCGCAGCGTATCGCGTACCGGCAATGTCAGCTCGATGAAGCGGCCGCAGAGTGAATCTGTCTCGTCCAGTTCGCTGACATGAAACGTGCGTGCCTCGAGCATGATAATCGTGTGTTTGTCGCGGTCACAAAAACGCAGTTCATTAAACGATTCATCGCCAAGCTGCATGAAGCTGAAATTGTAACCATGGTCGGTCATCTGTCGGGCACGCTTGGCCAGGTTCTGTTTGACGAAGGTGACGGCCGGTGCGTCGAACTCACGGTCGTGCAGGCCTATTGCGATTTCTCCATCGCTGACCACAGCGTACTTGTGCGGCCACATGTCCCCGATCTCGAGTTCCGAGAAACCCAGCGACTTGTAAAAATTCAGCGATTCCAGGATGTCGGGCGCGTGTACGGAAAACTCCAGAAAGCGACCGATGTTGCTCACACCGGAGCCCCCATGGCAATCGCACGCTGGCGCGACGCCGGGTCGTCAGAATAGCGGGCTGGCCAGCCGCCAAGATGTCTCTCGATCAGCTCGGTCAAAAAGGCCACGTGTTCCTGGCTTGCGTTGAGCGCGGGGATGTAATGTAACTCCTTGCCGCCCGACTCGGAAAACAGCTCCGCATTCTGCATCGCAATCTCCTCCAGCGTCTCAAGACAATCGGTCGAAAAACCGGGACAGATGACATCCAGTCTTCCGACACCCTGTTTGCCCAACAGGGCAACGGTTTCATCGGTGTAAGGACTCAGCCACTCCTCACGTCCAACCCGCGACTGGAACGTCAACAACCATTCGTCGTCGCCAAGTTCGAGTGCGTCGGCAACCAGCCGCGCGGTTTTTTGACATTGGCAATGGTACGGGTCGCCGTTCAGCAGGGTCTGTTTCGGGACGCCATGAAAAGAAAACAGTAATTTCGTACCGCGCCCGTGCTGTTGCCAGAATTCGCGAATACTGGCGGCGAGCGCGGCGATGTAAGCCGGTTCATCGTGGTACTGGTTGATGAAGCGTAGCTCCGGGATCCAGCGCAACCCATTGAGTTTGCGGGCGACCGCATCGAACACGGATGCCGTGGTTGTGCCGGAGTATTGCGGGTACATCGGTAAAACGAGCAAGTGCCTTGCGCCGGCGGCCAACAGCGTGTCGATCGCGCGGTTAATCGACGGTTCGCCGTAGCTCATCGCGAGCTCAAGGCGTGTGCCGCCGCCGGATCGCGTCTTGAGCTCGGTGGCAATACCCTCGGCCAGCGCCGTCGAGTAGTTCATCAGGGGTGAGCCCTGCTCGGTCCAGATCTTTTTGTAGGCTTTGGCCGAGCGTGAGGGACGAATCCGCAGTATCACGCCGTTCAGGATCAGCCACCATAGCCAGCGCGGATACTCAATGACGCGCGGGTCCGACAGGAATTGCTTGAGAAAACGGCGCACGGCCGGCGCCGTCGCCTCCTCCGGGGTCCCCAGATTCACGAGCAGGACACCGGTCGTTTCGGCTCGCCCGTGTTGAAACTCCGGCGTTGTCTGGTAAGTCGGCATGAGCGGTTGCGCGGTCAAGGTCGCGCTCAACACTACTGCAAAGCCCTGCCCGACGCTACCGGATAAGGCTATAATTGCTTGTCTTGATTGACATTTGTTATGTGAAACCCAAATGAATCCTCTACCCGATACGAAGACCGGACCCTCGGAGCGCTGGATCGCTTGCACGGGATATCGGCGTTCTGCAGCTCAAACTGGTGGTTGACGGTCTGCGCGACCTGGTGCTGGTGCCAACCTCACTCATCGTCGGCGCATTCAGCCTCTTGTCGGGCAAGGGCGAGCGGCCAGGCAACGAGTTTTACCAATTACTGTCCGCCGGCAAGCAAAGCGAGCACTGGATCAACCTGTTCGGGGCGCTGGAAAATGCACCGCCGGATCTGCAAAACGCTGCGCCTTTTTCGACGACGGACATGGATGAGCTGGTCGGCAAACTGGAAACCTTCGTTATCGACGAGCACAAGCGCGGTGGCATTACGGCCCAGGCGAAGCACCGTTTCGACCAGGCGCTGGACGCCCTGCAGAAGCGAAAGAAGGGTGCGTCCTGACGCTTCGGCCCGTCCTCGTCAGCCGTGACGAGTTGCTCACTCGACGTCGCGACCGGAGAGTAAATCGTCAAGGCTCGGCGGCGGATGATCCGCTCCCATTTGGCCCGACCGGAGTCGACGGATGTAATCCTTGTACGCGCGCATCGCCTGGTAACCGAAAAACCAGCAGATCGGCATGTTCGCGCACAACATCACGCCCATGCCGAAACCGGTCACGTTGTCGAGATCGGCGTCGGTTTTCACGAAGCCGAGCGTCGCCACGATGATGAGAGCGCAGTAGACGAGCTTGTAGCCCAGCACCGACTTCTCGCCAGCGAGAAAAACCATGCCCTGTTCGCCGTAATAGCTCCAGGAAATCATGGTCGAGATGGCGAACAGCCAGGCAGCCACTGAAATCAGCCATTTGCCGAGACCGGGTGCCACGCTGTCGAACGCTTTTGCCGTCAGCGTGGCGCCGACGTAGCTGCGGTACAGGCCGTCGCCGACGATCCCGGGTTGCAGAGCTCCTGCAAAAGAATCCCATTGGCTCTCGTAACTCACGCCGTCGAATAAAACGACGCCCTCGATGCGGTGCCGGGCAAAGCCGGTCGTCGGATTGTCGTGTGCGGCAACGACCAGCGAGGTCTTGTCGCCCTCGGTCCAGTCGAAACCCGGCAGCGGCGAGTCGGGAAATTGCCAGCCACCTTCTGTCTGCACGGCAACGGGCAGTGTGTCGAACATGACATCCGGCGCGCGATTCCAGATGCCGGTCGAAAGAATGATCAGCGCGGTAAACGTGCAGACGACGACCGTGTCGATGAAGGGCTCAAGGCCGGCGACAATGCCCTCGCGAACCGGTTCATCCGTCTTGGCCGCCGAATGGGCGATGGGCGAGGTGCCCTGACCGGCCTCGTTGGAAAACACGGCTCGCTTCATGCCGAACAGGAATGCCGATGCCGCCGTGCCGCCGATAAAGGCGCCGCCGGCTTCGGTCGGAAGAAACGCTGATTTCACTATCAGCGCAAAGATGCCCGGAATCTCACCGATGTTGACGATCAGAACGAAGCTTCCCGCAGTGAGATAGAGCGCGACCATCAGGGGTACCAGCGTGGCCGCAACCTTGCCGATACGTTTGATGCCGCCAATGATGACGATGCCGACGATGACGGCCAGCACGATGCCGGTCATCCAGCTTGGCACCGCGAAATATTCCTGGGTCAGCTCACCGACGTTCCAGGCCTGGAACATGTTGCCGCCCGTCGTCGTGGCGATCAGCAGCGTCACGCAGAAGATCACGCCGATGACGCGCCCCAGCCCGGGCAGGCCGCGGCGTTCAAGCGCCCCGGCGACAACCCACATCGGCCCGCCGTGCGGATTGTCCGGGTCGTCCGTGTTGCGATACAGCATCGACAGGGTCACCTCGGTGAGTTTGAGAGACATGCCGAGAAAACCGATGATCCACATCCAGAACACGGCGCCCGGTCCGCCGAGGGCGATCGCCAGGGCGACGCCGCCGATATTGCCGAGACCGACGGTGGCGGACAACGCGGCAGACAGGGCCTGGAAATGATTGATGGCGCCGGGGTCATCCGGATCGTCATAGACGCCACGCAGTACCCTGGGGGCGTGCGTCAGTGCGCGGTATTGTGAAAAGCCGCTCCAGAACGTAAACAGGAGACCGGTGGCGACGATCGTGTACACCACGAACTCATGCCACAAAAAGCCATTGACCGCGGCCAGGACCGCGCTAAATTCTCCCATGGCGCTCCCGGCACTCGATTAGTTGGCCTCCATGATGGCGGTAACGCCCATGCCACCGGCGGCGCACACCGAGATCAATCCGCGCCCCGAGCCTTTCTCATGCAGCAGCTTCGCCAGCGTGCCGATGATGCGGGCACCGGTGGCAGCGAACGGATGACCGATGGCGATACTGCCGCCTTTGACGTTCAGCCGCGCAAGGTCGATCGGTCCCATCGCCTCAGTGCGCCCGAGCTTGCCCCTGCAAAACTCTTCAGACTGCCAGGCTTTCATAGTGGCGATCGTCTGCGCGGCGAATGCTTCATGAATCTCGTAGAAGTCGAAGTCCTGCAAACGAAGGTTCGCTTCCTTCAGCATGTCGGATACGGCGTAGGCGGGTGCCATCAGCAGCGTCTCGTCTTCGATGAAGTCGACGGCAGCCACCTTTACAAAACTCAGGTACGCCATGATCGGCAGGTTGCGCTTCTGCGCCCACTCCTCGGACGCCAACAGCACGGCGGCCGCGCCGTCGGTCAGCGGCGTGCTGTTGCCTGCCGTCATCGTGCCGGCCCCGCTTTTGTCGAACACCGGCTTCAACGAGCTCAGTTTTTCGAAGGTGGTGTCACGGCGGATGTTGTTGTCCTGCGTGACCTCCATGAACGGCACGACGAGGTCCTCATACCAGTCGGCATCGTAGGCTGCCGCGGCTTTGGCGTGACTGGCCAGGGCGAGCTGGTCCTGGTGCTCCCTTTTGACGCCCCATTCCTTGGCCGTAATTTCGGTGCTCTCGCCCATCGAGAGCTTCGTACGTGGTTCCACGACACCCGGCAGTTCCGGTTTGAAATGCCGGGGACGAAAGCGGAACAGGGGGCCGATGCGGCCAAGAACACTACGCGAGCGATGCATATCAAACAGTATCCTGCGATAGTCATCCGGATACACTATTGGCGCATCGCTGATGGTATCGGTACCGCCGGCAATGCCAACCTCGATCTGGCCGAGCGCGATCTTGTTAGCGATCATGATGGCCGCTTCGATGCTGGTGCCACAGGCACGCTGCACATCGACGCCCGGAGTCCAGCGCGACAGCCCGGAGTCCATGGTGCATTCGCGCGCGAGATTCCAGTCCCTGGAGTGCTTGATGACGGCGCCGAGCGCCACGTCGCCGAGGCGCTGCCCGCGAAGATCGAACTTGACGACGAGACCATTCATGGCGGCCACCATGAGGTCATGATTCGAGCACTTGCGGTACGCGGTGTGCGACCGGCAAAACGGTGTGCGCATACCGCCGATCACCGCGACTCGATTCGCTTTTCCGTCGTGCAGCATGCGGTTTTCTCCTGTTTATTAAAGTGGCGAACGCGCCGCAACTTTACACCATCTTAGGACAGCATCACTAGGTTAAGATGGCGAAGATGACACCTGGACGAGACAGTGGTTGGCGCTTGCAGGCGAAATCGCTGCTCAGACTCGGCGGCCCGCTGATTATCAATAATCTCGCCGTCGCCGGAATGCAGTTTGCCGATGCCGTGATGGCAGGGCGACTGGGCGCCGATTCGCTGGCCGCGGTCGCAGTCGGCGCCAGCGTGTGGTTTCTCGGGTTCTCGTTTTGCCTGGGTTTGTTGATGGCGATCTCGCCGATCGCCGCGCGCCACTTCGGGGCGGGCGATCACCGGCTGATCGGGCGCTACACGCGGCAGGGCGTGTATCTCGGGCTGGCCCTCGGCATCCCGCTAATCCTGGTTGGGCAGTTTGCCGTCGAGCCCTTACTCCGACTGATCGGAATCGACCCTGAATTTCGCGCACTGACCGTCGGCTATGTGGGCGCCATCATGTTCGGGGCGCCGGGCATCTTCGCGTTCCTCGCGCTCAGGTTTACGACCGAAGGCATTGGCCGCACCCGGCCCATCATGTTTTCCTCCATCTTTGCCCTGGTCTGCAACGTATTTCTTAACTACGTGCTCATGTTCGGCAAGTTCGGGGCGCCGGCTATGGGCGCCGTCGGCTGCGGTGCGGCGAGCGCGATCACCATGTGGATTGTTGCCCTGGCGCTTGCGACTCATATGTATTTCAGCAAGCACTACCGTCCTCTCGAGATCTTCTCGCGACTCGCGCCGCTGCGTTTGTCGGCATTGAAGGAAATCGTCACTCTGGGCGTGCCGATCGCGATTACGATTACCGCGGAGGCCGGGCTGTTTTCTGCCGTGTCGATCCTGATGGGTACCCGGGGCGTCGCGATAACGGCGGCGCACCAGATCGCGATCAACTTCGCGTCAACCATGTTCATGATTCCGCTGGCGCTGAGTTCGGCCACCACCGTGCGTGTTGGCCAGCTTATCGGCGCCGGCGATATGCACGGCGCTCGCACAAGCGGCGCCGTCGGCATCGGCTTGTGCGCAGGCATCATGGCGGTGTCAGCGCTGTTCCTGCTGGTTTTCCGCGATACGGTGGTTGCCCTGTACACCGACGACCCCAAGGTCAGCAGCATCGCCATCAGCCTGCTGCTGATGGCCGCAATATTCCAGGTGGCCGACGGCGTACAAATAGGGGCTGCGGGGGCGCTGCGGGGCTATCGCGATACGCGGATACCGATGTTCATCAACACGTTTGCTTTCTGGGTGCTGGCGTTTCCGCTGGCGTACCTCGCGGCCGTCACATTCAAGGCGCCACCGAACTACGTCTGGGGTGGATTCGTTCTGGGGCTGGGTATCGCGGCCATGCTGTTGACGTGGCGCTACTTTCGACTGTCGAAAGCCTCGCTGGCGGGGTTGCCGGCCTAGCCTTGACCGAAGGTCGGGCTGTCGCCTGCCAGGTACTCGTTTTCTTCGGGCGTGTTGTCGCGATTCAGCAACTTGTTGCGATGCGGGAAGCGCCCGAACTGGTCGATGATGTCTTTGTGCAGTTCCGCAAACTGCAATATCGTCATATACGTTTCGCGCTCCGTGTCCGATACGCTTTCGGCCAGGCGTCGAAAGATTTCCACAGACTTTGCCTGCACCTTGCGCGATTCGGAATGTTGCAGCGGCATAAAGTAAAATAGTTTCTGTATGGGCGAGAGGCTATGCTCCATTTTTGCCATGGCGCCCTCGACACAAAGTTTGAGTGCGAGCGGATCTTTGGCGAAAGCCCGCGCGGAATTACGATGAATGTTACGTCGAAACTGGTCGATCATGATGATGAGGGCAAGACGACCTTGCGGAGTCTTTCCCCAGTGATTGAGCGACCCGTTGCTGGCCATTTCCACTTCGCCCGCAAATTCTTTTTCGATCTGGAGGTCGAAAACCGGATCTTCGCTGAACCAGATTTCCATGCGCCGGTCGATTTGCGGCGCCGACAGCGCGTGTTCTTTAAACCAGAATGACAGAACCGATTCGATGCGAATCTGGTCGTCGTCGGTTATGGTCGCGTCCATGCGCTCGCTGAGGAGTTTTACGGACATGGTCTTCGTTCTCCGCTATCGCGTACCGGCCAGTGTGCGGTGCCTGCGGTCAGGGAAGTGCGAACCCGGTCACAAATCGGTGGTATGCATTTAAATGAGCGACCGTCTGACAGTAGACTTTAGCAGATGAGCCACCTCGAAGCCCGAAATCGCCCCCGTGCAAAGCATCGCGCCGGACTCCTTGCCGTCGTTGCGACGACCCTGTTCGCTGCCTGCAGCGGCCCCTCGCCGGGCCCGGAAGCGGAGCTGCGGGAGTGGGTGCAGCGCGGCGTGGCGGCGGTCGAGGCGCAACAGCGGCGTGAGCTGGTTGCCATGATTTCGCCGGCCTACACCGATGCGCGCGGCAACGATCGGGACCAGATCGAAAACAGGCTGCGGGCCTATTTTTTCAGGATGAACTCCATCGAACTGCTGACCGCGATCGAGGAGATCAGCATCATGGGGGAAACCGCCGCGGAAATTTCCATGACAGTGGGCATGGCGGGAGGGCATGATGGCGTCTTTGGCTTCAGCGCCGATGCCTACCGCTTCTTGCTGGAGCTGGAAAAGCATGACGATGACTGGCTGCTGATTGCGGCTCGCTGGGGCGAACTGGGGGACGATTTACGATGAAGACACTAAAGAACGGGCTGCCGTTATTCGCCAGCCTGCTGGCACTGACGCTCAGCGGTTGCGCAAGCACGCTGCAAGATATGGTGAAGAGCCCCAGCGTGACGCTCAACGCCGTCGAGATCGTCGGGCTCGCCCTGACCGGCCAGACGTTCATGCTGACGTTCGACGTGAGCAACCCCAATTCCTTCTCGCTGCCGATCAGCTCTGTCAACTACGGCGTGAAACTGGACGGGCAACAGTTTGCAAGCGGCAGTACGGCCAGCAGGTTCTCGGTGCCGGCCAACGGCGATGCACAGTTCGCTATCAGCGTGGACCTGAACCTGTTGCAAACGGCACCCATGTTGCTGGCGCTCGTGCGTCGCAGCGCCAACGAGGAAGTGCCCTACGAACTCAATGGCGAACTCGACGTTGACCTTCCCCTGGTGCCGACCGTGCCCTACAGCGGCAGCGGGTCGATACGCCTGGCCTCGCTCGCCCGCTAACGGACGGTACTTGGCGGCCGGCGGCCTGGCCGTATGGTTACGCGCGCAACAATCGCTTCAGCATCCGGAGACGGCCGAAAAATCGCCAGAATGCCTGATTTTCAGGCCGAAAAGGCGCTGTTTTTCTGCCCTCGAATACGGTCGTAAATTCGTAGTCTATACTTACCGGTTCGCGGCACTCCGCGTAAATTCTAACTAATACAGTGAAAATCAGGGGGTGCCACCGAGCGCTCCCAGCGGCCCCTATGACACAACGACCTGCCAAAACCCTTCGAGACCCGGCGTTTCATCGCGACAGCTGTGGTTTCGGGCTGATTGCCAATCTCGATGACCTTCCGAGTCACTGGGTCGTGCAGACGGCTATTTCGGCGCTGGCACGACTGACGCACCGCGGCGCCGTCGCGGCGGATGGCAAGACGGGCGACGGCTGCGGGCTGCTGCTCAAGTTCCCGCGCGATTTCCTGCGCGCCGTTGCCGAAGAGGCCGGACTGACGATCAACCAGCGGTTTGCGGCCGGCAACGTGTTCCTGAGCCAGGATGCTGACATCGCGGCCGCCGCGCGCCGCGTCATCGATGAGGCTATCGGCGAAGTCGGGCTCGAGGTGGCCGGCTGGCGCGAGGTGCCTGTCGATACAACCGCGTGCGGCGCGCAGGCACTGGCAACGCTGCCCCGGATCGAACAGGTCTTTGTCAATTCGCCCGACGAAATGCCGCGCGGCCGCCTCAACCGCCGGCTGTTCCTGGCGCGGCGGCGCGCCGAGAATCGCCTGGCCGATCAAGAGACGTACATAGCGAGCCTGTCCTCCGTCACCATCAGCTACAAGGGCATGATCATGCCCGCTGCACTGCCGCAGTTTTATCCGGATCTCCGCGATACCCGGATGACTTCCTCGGTTTGTGTTTTTCACCAGCGCTTTTCCACTAACACGCTGCCCGAATGGCGATTGGCGCAGCCGTTTCGCTTTCTCGCGCACAATGGCGAGATCAACACCATCCAGGGCAACCGCAACTGGGCGGTCGCGCGCACCAAGAACTTCCGGTCTGACAAGCTTGACGATATCTCCGACCTCGACCCGATTATCTCGTTGACAGGATCGGACTCGTCCAGCCTCGACAACATGCTCGAAGTGCTTCGGGCCGGCGGCATGGATGTTCTGCAAGCGATGCGCATCCTGATGCCGCCAGCCTGGCAGACGGTCGACAACATCGACCCTGACGTGCGCGCCTTCTATGAGTTTTACGACTGCCTGCTGGAGCCGTGGGATGGGCCGGCGGGCATCGTGCTGACCGACGGTCGTTACGCGGCCTGTTGTCTTGACCGCAACGGATTACGTCCCGCGCGCTATGTCATTACCAAGGATCGTCACCTGACCATTGCCTCGGAGGTAGGTGTCTACGATTACGAGGAGAAAGACGTTGTCAGCAAAGGTCGCCTGGGTCCAGGCCAGATGCTGGCGGTCGATCTCGTCAATGGCGTGTTGCTGGACACTGAAGACATCCACGACATATTGAAAACACGCGCGCCGTATAAAAAATGGCTCAAACAAGGCGTCCGATACCTCGACTCTCAGCTGGTCGATACGGCGACCGCGGCCGAGCCCATGCGCCCCGAGGAGCTCGCGAGCTTCCAGAAAATGTTTAACCTGACGCGCGAGGAGCTCAGCGAAATCGTTGCCGTATTGGCCAACGCCGAGATGGAGGCCGTGGGTTCGATGGGCGACGACACACCGATGGCGGTGTTGTCGAAAAAGGTCCGTTCGCCGTTTGACTATTTCCGGCAGCAGTTTGCACAGGTGACGAACCCGCCGATCGATCCGCTGCGCGAACGCATCGTCATGTCGCTGCAAACCAATATTGGCCGGGAGGCGAGCCTGTTCGATATCGGTCCCGACCACGGCCAGCAGGTGATTATCAATTCGCCGGTGCTGTCACAGGCAAAACTGCGGCAGCTGCTGGGCGCCGAGATGTTTGCGAACAGCCACACGTTCATCGACCTGAACGTTGACGAAAAGCTCAGCCTGCCCGAAGCGCTCGATCAGATCTGCAAGCAAGCCGAACAGGGCGTGCGAAACGGCACCTTGCTGCTCATGCTCAGCGATCGCTACCTGGAAGAGGGCAAGCTGCCCGTGCACGCGCTGCTGGCGACCGGTGCGGTGCATCATCACCTTGTAAAAACGGGACTGCGCTGTGATGCGAACATCCTCGTCGAAACCGGCGTCGCCAGGGACCCGCATCATTTCGCGTGCCTCATCGGCTATGGCGCAACGGCCGTCTATCCCTATCTCGTCTACCAGTCCCTGCACGAGATAGCGCGGCGCGGCGGCAGCAAGCAACAGCAGCTCGGCCGCAGCTATCGTCGCGGTATTCGCAAGGGACTCTTCAAGATCATGTCCAAGATGGGCATTTCCTCCATTTCGAGCTATCGCGGTGCACAGCTTTTCGAAATTATCGGCATGCATTCCGAGGTTGTTGAAAAGTGCTTCACCGGAACGACCTCGCGCATCGAGGGCAGCAACTTCGCCGACCTGATCGATGACCAAAAGGTGCTCGCGGCAATGGCCTGGGATCCGCGAGTGTCGATCGAGCACGGCGGTTTGTTCAAGTACGTCCACGACGGCGAATACCACTGTTACAACCCGGACGTCATTGCCACCCTGCAGGCGGCCGTGCGTACGGGCGACTTCGAGCGTTACAGCGAGTACGCGAGCCTGGTCAACAATCGGCCGGTGGCCACGCTCCGGGACCTGATGAAAATCCAGCCCGCGGCAGAAGCGATCGCGCTGGACGAGGTCGAGCCGATCGAGGACATCCTGCCGCGGTTCGACAGCGCCGGCATGTCCCTTGGCGCACTGTCGCCGGAAGCGCACGAGGCGCTGGCGATCGCCATGAATCGCATGGGCGGGCGCTCCAATTCCGGCGAGGGCGGCGAGGACCCCGCGCGCTACGGCAATGAGCGCATGTCGAAAATCAAGCAGGTCGCCTCCGGGCGTTTTGGCGTGACAGCGGAATACCTTGTCAACGCCGAGGTGTTGCAGATAAAGATTGCGCAGGGTGCGAAACCCGGCGAAGGCGGGCAACTGCCCGGCCACAAGGTCAACGAGATGATCGCGAAACTGCGCTTCGCGAAGCCGGGCGTCGGTCTTATTTCCCCGCCGCCGCACCACGACATCTACTCGATCGAAGACCTCGCGCAACTGATATTCGACCTGAAGCAGGTCAATCCCGATGCGCTGGTGTCGGTGAAGCTGGTGGCCGAGCCGGGCGTTGGCACCATTGCTGCCGGCGTCGTAAAAGCCTACGCCGATCTCATCACCATCTCCGGCTACGACGGTGGCACGGGTGCGAGTCCGCTGAGCTCCGTCAAATACGCCGGCAGCCCGTGGGAGCTGGGTTTGTCCGAAGCGCACCAGGTCCTGCGTTCGCAGGACCTGCGTCACAAGGTGCGGCTGCAAACCGACGGCGGCCTGAAAACCGGGCTCGATGTCGTAAAAGCGGCGATGCTGGGTGCCGAGAGTTTTGGCTTTGGCACCGGGCCCATGGTCGCACTCGGCTGCAAGTACCTGCGGATATGTCACCTGAACAACTGTGCGACCGGTGTCGCAACGCAAAACAATGTGCTGCGCAGTGAGTTTTTCATCGGCCTTCCGGAGATGGTCATCAACTTCTTTCGCTTTATTGCCGAAGAAGTTCGACACCTCATGGCCGAGCTCGGTGTGCGAAAGCTCGAAGAGTTGATAGGCCGCGTCGATCTGCTGGAGCTGCAGCCCGGCGACACGCCTCGCCAGTCGCGGCTCGACCTCTCGCGGATCGTCTCCGACGAGGGTCTCCTGAACACCGCACCGCAATTTTGCACCGACCTTCGTAACAACCCGTTCGACAAAGGCGAACTCGCCGAGCGCATGGTGGCGGAGGCGCTACCGGCCATCGAATCGAGGAGCGGCGGTCGTTTCGAGTTCGATGTGCAGAACTTCAATCGTTCCATCGGCGCGCGCCTCGCCGGTGAGATTGCGCGCCGCCATGGTAACCACGGGATGCGGGATGCGCCGCTGGACATCGTGCTGCGCGGGACCGCTGGCCAGAGCTTCGGCGCATGGAACGTGTCGGGCCTCAACCTGACATTGACCGGTGACGCCAACGACTATGTCGGCAAAGGCATGGCCGGCGGTCGTATTGTCATTCATCCGCCGGCTGAGGCCGGCTACGTTGCCCACGAGACCGCGATCATCGGCAATACCTGCCTGTACGGCGCAACGGGCGGGGAGCTGTTCGCCGCCGGTCGTGCCGGCGAACGATTCGCGGTCAGGAATTCCGGCGCCACCGCGGTTATCGAAGGCGCAGGCGATCACTGCTGCGAGTACATGACCGATGGCGTGGTCGTCGTGATGGGCGACACCGGCGTGAACTTCGGTGCCGGCATGACCGGCGGTTTCGCCTACGTGCTCGATCTCGATCGGGATTTCGTCGATCGCTACAACCATGAACTCATCGACATTCACCGCATAACGCCCGAAAGCATGGAGACGCACCTGCATTACCTGCGCGCGCTGATAACGGCGCATGTCGATGTAACCGGCAGCGAATGGGGCGCCACGATTCTCGATGACTACCGGACGTTCCTGCCGAAGTTCTGGATGATCAAGCCGAAGGCCAGCGAGCTGGGCTCGCTGATCGAATCATTGCGAAGGGCGGCGTAATGGCGAAGCACCCTTTGCAGTTTCTGGAAGTCCCGCGGCGCGATCCCGACAAGGAGCCGGCCGAGGAACGCGTCAAGCATTTCGGTGAGATCTACGGGCACTACGATGGCGCCAACGCGGCCGCGCAGGCCGGACGCTGCCTGTCCTGCGGCAACCCGTACTGCGAATGGAAATGCCCGGTTCACAATTACATCCCCAACTGGCTGGCGCTGATCGAAGAAGGCCGCCTGTTCGAAGCGGCCGACCTGTCGCACGAGACCAACTCCCTGCCGGAGATCTGCGGGCGCATCTGTCCGCAGGACCGCCTGTGCGAAGGCGCCTGCACGCTGAATGACGGCATAGGCGCCGTCAGTATCGGCAACATCGAGCGCTACATCACCGACGAGGCCGTAAAGCAGGGCTGGCGTCCCGACATGTCGAATGTCGTCGGGTCCGGCAAGTGCGTCGGCATCATCGGCGCAGGCCCGGCCGGCCTTGCAGCGGCGGATGTGCTGGCGCGCAACGGCATCGGCTCGGTGATCTACGACGCGTACCCCGAGATCGGCGGCCTGCTCACCTACGGTATACCGCCGTTCAAGCTCGAGAAAAGTATCGTCGACCAGCGTCGCGAGATACTCGAAGGCATGGGCGTGCGCTTTGTTCTGAACACGCGTATCGGTGAGGACAAGCCGTTTGAGGAAATGCTCGACGAGTACGACGCCGTGTTTCTTGGCATGGGTACTTACCGATACGTGAGCGGCGGCTTTCCCGGCGAAGACCTTAACGGCGTGTTCGAAGCATTGCCGTACCTCGTCGGCAACGTCTACCGCGAGCTGGGTCACGACGAGAGTGCCGCACCGTACATCGACCTCGCGGGCAAGAACGTGGTCATCCTCGGCGGCGGCGATACGGGCATGGATTGCAATCGCACCGCGATACGCCAGGGCGCGGCGAGCGTTACCTGTGCCTACCGGCGCGACGAGGCCAACATGCCGGGGTCGCGCCGCGAAGTCAAAAACAGCCGGGAAGAGGGCATTCGCTTCCTGTTCAACCGCCAGCCGATCGAGATTATGGGCGACGGGCAAGTGACCGGTGTGAAGCTTGTCGAGACGCGTCTCGGAAAGGTCGGTGCGGACGGCCGCCGCCAGCCGGAAACCGTACCGGGCAGCGAAGAAATACTGCCCGCCGATGCGGTTGTCATTGCCTTCGGTTTTCGCCCGAACCCGCCGGACTGGTTTCAGAGCCACCAGGTAGAGACATTGCCGAGCGGCCGCGTGCGTGTCGCGGCGCTCGGCTCCTTTCCGTTCCAGACAACCAACCCTAAAGTCTTCGCCGGTGGTGACATGGTGCGTGGTTCCGACCTTGTCGTAACCGCCGTGCACGAGGGTCGCGAGGCGGCCAAGGGGATTGCGCGGTTCCTGGGCGTCTGACGCCACACATACCAGCAACAGACCGGTTTTCGAAGCGCGGCGCTTGCGGAGTGCTATGATGCAGCGGCAATAAAAACCAATAACTCAACGAGGGAAACTCAATGCGTATTCGATCAATTCTTGCAAGCCTGTCTTTGCTGTTGTTTTCGACCGCCGCATTTGCGGACCTGGAGCCGTGGACGGACTTTGAAGTCAGTGATGCCATCTGGTCAGTAAGCACCATCCGCGTTGACCCGAACATGGGCAATGCGTATCTCGAGGGAATCAAAAAGACGTGGGTTGCCAGTAACGAGGTGCAGAAGAAGCTCGGCCATATAGAAGACTATTTCATCTTTCGCAGCGACCTGCCGCAGAGTGGCGACTTCAACCTGATGCTGGTCATCAAGTTTGCCAGCACGGCGGACCTTGCCCCGAACAAGGCGCGCTATGACGCGTTCATGAAGGAGATGGGCAAAGAGATGGCCAAGGAAACGACCGAGTATTCGCAGAAGAACTATCCGGCGATGCGCACCATCACCGGTGAATACAACATGCGGGAAATTACGATGAAGTAAGGTTCACCGTTCTTAATAAAAAGTCCCGCCGAGTGCGGGACTTTTTTTTGAGCTAGCGGCGCGAGCGAGTCTCTGGTGTCGGTGTTAACTAATTAACTTTTTCGCCACTATCGCACGCGACTGACTCTCAGGAGTTAATTAGTTAACACCGGCACCGATGGCTCCTGTAGCCACGCGGATAGCTGGCTATACACCTCGGGGTGATTCAAAAGTTCACGGTGCCCCATCCGGTAGCCAACCCATTGACGGTTTTTCGGGATGGCAAGCCTTCGCGCAGTGTCGCGATGTCGTCCGAGAGCGCTGTCGAGGGGCACAAGGCCGTCGCCGATCAATCGGTCGCTCAGCAGGCTTCGTTTTGCCGCGCGTACTGCGGCTGCCGTATAGCACCTCACGCCCGCAGGCAGTGGCACGAATTTTTTCCCAGCCGAGATGGTGCCGTGGCGCAAGTCCGTAATGCCGGCACTTCGTGCCTTGCTCAGATGTGCGAAAGGTGCAAGGTAGGGACTCAGGTCCAATACCTGGTCGAGGCCGTGCCCGCCGCGTTCCAGCGGCGCGCCGTGATGCGGTGTGCCAAGAAAAACCAGCTTGTGAAGATGGTCGGGCCACTTGTGGCCTGCCACACTCGCGTGATGGCAGGCGCTACGGGCAACAAGTCCTCCCATGCTGTGCCCTATGATCGCCAGTTCCTCGACCGGCGATGTGCAATTGTTGATCAGCGTCTCCAGCATTTCCGCGAACGCGCGTCCGTTTTCCACAATAGGCAGGCCGCTGTTATAGCGAAGGTAAAGCGGTAGATACCCGAGCTCATCGCCAAGCGCAGCGCCATGGTCGTGACCGTCCCGATTCCACTGCCGATCGTTCATGCAAAGCCCGTGGACCAGCACGAGCAGTTTACGCACCTGCGTCTTATTGCTGTGCTGCACGAATACGCTTGTCGGATCGCGGGGAGTGATCCGTTGGCCGCGATAACGCAGGCTCATTTCGATCGCCAGCGGGTTCCGGGTCCGCACGAGGTAGTCGCCATACACACCGTTTGCCACGGACCGGTAGGCGTCCAGGGAAGGCGAGGACTCGCCCTCTGGCAGCAGCATAGTCACGGGCGCGAGACCGATGTCGATAGCCTGGCCAATGACGCGAATGGCCCCTCGAACCGTTCGATAGACGAGGCCGGCAATACCTTTCGGGCGACCGGATGTCTTTGTACCCAACGGTCCTGGCCGCAGTTGAATGGTACGGTGGACGTTCTCCACGACTTCAGCGATCACGTCTGTGGCGTCTACGGCCATACGTACACCACCGCGGAGATCCGATAGCTGTGATTGGTTCAGGATGGGCATGCCGATTATCCTTCGTTGTAAGCCGAACGGTAGCAGTCTTCGGTGCCGGTGTTAACTAATTAACTATTTCGCGACGAATGCACGGGACAGACTCTCAGGAGTTAATAAGTTAACACCGGCACCGATCGCCGCGCCGATCGCGCTCTGGCACCGATCATGCGCTACAAGGTCCCGTTGACGGCGCGGAAGATGCCGCCGTGCACCGCGAAGCCGTTCTTCAGGATGATAAAGGGTGCGGTGAACGTCACGTCGCCCGGCGACACGATGTCGAAGCTCGAGCCCGCGGCGATCGAGTTGCAGGCCTCCCAGCTCATCGTCGTGCTCACGGTCTGGTTGCTCAGGTCGTGGTCCGGCGTGCAGGACGACTCCAGGTAAATGGTATCGCTGGCGGACTTCACAGTCAGTGCCGCGTTGCGGATCTCGGCATCAACGGTCTTGGTGCCGTTGCCGGAGCTCAACGTCCAGGCGCGATCGGTAGCGTAGGGCTCCCAAGCCGACCACGCGCCCCCAGCGTTCATGAAGCGCATCTCTGTGGCGAAGCCGACGCCGTACACGTAAAGGTTCACCGCGGTGCTCGTCGTCTTGAACGCCTCGCGGTCAATGACCATCGGGTAGACCTGGTCACGCTTGCCGAAGTTCTGGGTCCAATAGTGGAAGTAGGGGCCCTTATTGAAGGTGTCCGCTATGCAGTCGACTGGGCCCAGGTCCTGGGAGACGTTGTTCGTGTCGGTTGGGTCGTTGACGTAGCCGACGCCGATCTCCCGACGGTCGGTGCGCAGAATATTGGCCTTGTGCCCGGGGCTGCCCATCCAACCATCTACGGCAGAGGCGGCGCTATGGTAACCGACCCCGATGTTTTCGGAGGTTGAACCGGTTATGTAGCCCGCGGCATTTATCCGATCACCCGGCGACGACATGGTGACAAGATCGCAGTGCGCAACGAAGTTGTTGGTGGCCATGCTCGAGCTGTGGGCCGCGGAGGAGGTGTCGAGGAGGCTTTGGTGTTTGTAGGGCGGCAAGCTGCCGTTGGCCAAGCGCTCCTGATTGGTGAGTTCGACCACCTGCTCCTCGGGTGTCGCGCTGACGGTAATGCGTGGCGCGAACAGCGGCTCCTTAGTGGCAGTGGGCGACACGCTGAGGCCCGTGGGCTCGATGTCGAGCGTCGGCGCGCCGAGCGTGTGGGAGGAGAGTAGTTCATAGGTCCCTTCGTCTCCTGGCCGCAGTACCATTTGGAGGCGTTCGCCCGGTTGGAACGCCCGGCGCCCACCGGGCTGAACGTTCGGGTCGTCGGGGGGCTGCGCTCCGACGCTAAAAAAGACCCAGCGGCCCACGGGCTTGCCGTTTCGGACCTCGTCCACCCACACCAGGTACTTGGTAACACGCTCCTCGTTTTCGGTGTACGAACTCATCGAGTTGATGCGGCCTTCTATGATCACCGGCGCAGGTCGCGACTCGTCGGCATACGCAGGAAGCGTGGCAAGTAGAGCAATCGCAAGGCAAGTGCACAGAAACGGATTGCGGCGTAGGTGAATGTTCGGATACAGATTCATTGTCTATCCCTCTTGATCGACGTTCGCCGGGGAAACGGGGTCAGAGTACATTTCTCAACTTCAATGAACGGGAATCGGAAAATTCCACTCAAAGAAATGTACTCTGAACCCGTTTTTGCCCGGGCATGTTCAGTGAATATCTTGATAACGAAGCAGCGCAATGCCCGCCCTCTTGGAAGCGGGTCAGGCGATTCGTCGACCTTTAGAAGGTCATTGGTCCAAGTAATGAGATTCAGGACCGAGGAGGAACCCGGAGCATACGGACAGAGTCGCTAGTCGGGGGCCGGCCAATTGCCGTGCCATGGAGTATAGCAGACGACAAACGGGTTATATTTTTTGCTCATAATGGGGCGAGAGTACATTTCTCAACTCGAACGAACGGGAATCGGAAAATTCCACTCAAAGAAATGTAATCTGAACCCGTTTTTTCGACGCCTAATTGAGGCGCTGCTGCTCATACAGTCGGACGTAGTCGAGGTAATGGCCGGCATACAGGTCGAAGTGCTCCTCAAGCTCGGCGAGCTGATTCTCGCGCCCGACGAAATACGCAAGCAGGTCTTCCTGCTGGAACTCGATGAGCCGGCCGAGGTTCGGCGCGACGTCCGTGACGTTGTAAAGGTCCATGTCGGAGTACTCGAGGATCGGACGGTTGTCGGTGTGGATCGGCGCGCCGTCCACCAGCGAGTCGATGTCGCTCTCACCCAGTAGCAGCATGCTGGCGAGCTCATAGACATTGTCGACGCTGAGGCTCTGCAGGTCGCCTTCGACCCTGGCCATTCTTTCTCGGAGCTCCTTAAGGTTCACCTGCGTCGGCTCCGGTGTGCCCACGAGGATGATGAAATGGGTCGGGAACTGAGTGAAATACCAGGCGGTCGTGTGCGGGAAGACAGTGTCGAACGTGGCGATCAGGGTGCGAAGGTCGTTGAAGGACAGGCCACCGACCGGGAGCCACGCGGCGGCAATGCCATCCGCGCTGAGTGCTTCCTGCATGATCTCGAAGTAGTTCCGGGTGTAAAGATAGGGATTGCGCTTGTACTTCAGGTTGGTCACATCCGTGACGATGACGGAGAATTTTTCGTCCGTGGTGGCGATGTAGTTACGGGCATCGTCCAGCACGATATTGAGATCAGGGTTGGCATAGGACGCGTAGTTGACCTTGCTGAACAGTGGCGCTGCCTCGATGATCTTCTTCTCGATCTCGACCGCATGGACCTCGACATCGTGCAGCAGCATGCTCCCCGACGTGGTTCCGGTGCCGTAGCCCACCGTCAGCGCGATTTTCGGCTCCTCGGCCAGCAGCAGCGGCACGTGGGCGAGCATCTTGGAGTCCGCGAGCAACACGGGATCCGTTCCTGAGACGTTCTGGCCATCGACGAACAGTCCGCGATAGTCGCCCCGTTCAACAGCAGTGACGGTCCCTGACAGGCCCTCGGCATAGTAGATGACGTCGAAGCCCTCAGCCGCCGTGCGCAGGTCGCGGCCCTTCAGTTCGGCATGGAACGTCTTGCTGTCCGTGAACACCATGAGGTTCGCGACAGCCGCGACGACGACCAGCGAGACCCATTGCGCCGTGGCGGGGCGGCGACCCCGCAGAAGGAAAGCCACTGCGATCAGCAGGCTCAGGTTGATGAGGAGGAGCGTGGTGTTCCACATGCCCAGAAAGGGGATCAGCACGAATCCCGTCAGCAGGCTGCCCAGCACGCAGCCGAGCGTGTTCGAAAAATAAGTGTTGCCGGCTTTAGCACCGATCCGATCGATATCGTGCGCGTAGATGCGCACACCGAGCGGAAACAGGATCCCCATGAACACGGCCGGTATGAAAGACACGGTGAACGCCAGGGCCATGCCAAGCGTCAGCTGGCTGATCGGCGTGGCATCTGCGAGCAGGATCGTGAAAACCTCGAACTGCCGGAACAACAGGAGCACGACGGCGCCGCTGAAAGCCGTAACGATGCACACTGCGCTGAACCAGGCCTCGAGATCCCGGCGGCGATCCACCTTACGCGCCACAACCCACGCCCCGACCGAGAAGCCGAACAGGAACCCCGCGAGGATGAGCGCGAAGGCCTGGGAGGTCGACAGCCCGTAGGTCGAGAGGATGCGCACCCACAGTATCTCGTAGCCCAAGCTGATGAAGCCGGTAAGAAACAGGAAGACCAGCATGTAGGAGTAAGGCGGCTGCTCGCTTGTCGCGGCACGGGTGATGCCTGTGCCTCGCTTGCTCAGCGCAATGATCAGGGCGACCACCAAATTGCCGCCAACGGCAATCATCAGTGTGCCGATCACGCCGAAGTACCGCACGAACACAAAGCCAGTCAGCAGCGCGCCGGCAGAGGCCCCAAGGGTGTTGAGGTAGTAGATCTTGCTGAAGCCGGAGCCCAGGTTGGCGGGGTCGCGGAGGAAATACTTGGCGAGCAGCGGCATGGTGCCGCCGATGAGGAACACCGGCGGCAGCAACACAAGCGTCGACAGCAGCAGCCGAGCAACCGAAAGGCCGTAGAAGCCGAGATTGTTGTAGGCGAACTCGTACAGATAGCGGTACACCGGCACGGTCTCAATCACCACGTACGCGATGAGCGACGTCGCCGCAATTCCTAATTCCACGTACAGGTAGATGCAGCAGCGGGTCACGAGCTTGCTCCGACCACCGGCCAAAGAAATAACTCCCGAGGCCCAGGCCCAGCAGGAATACTGCCACCACCGTGGCGACGGCGAAACTGCTGACCCCGAACACGAGGCCCAGCAACCGGACCCAGATCAGCTGGTAGATAAGGGCGGACGCGCCCGAGATAAATATGGCGGTAAAAAGCAGTCTGTTACTCAGGGTCCAGGCCATAAGCAAAAAGTCTCGGGCTACGGAGGATTTTCGGGTATCGCGACGCTTCGGCATGCGTGCAACGACCGGATGAGGGGCCATCATACCAACACATCTGCAGCGACCCTATTGGGCCCGGAATAGATCTTCCGAAAATCAGGGTCGAACCGCAGTTACAGAACTCGCGAAGCACGCCACGAGAGACATTCGTCTGTCGTTGAAAGTCTAGGCCCGACCCTGATTGCCCCACTGGCGACATCGCCGAGCATTGTCAGGCGGCTAATCTGGCCGCCACGTAGTCACGTTCATACGTCGTTATTTCGTGGCTGTTTTTCCATGGGTCACTGAAGTAGAGCGAGTACGCTAACTTGTGATCGGTCACCCGGAGCTTCAAGCCATGGTTCTCAAGGTGTGCCTTCCAGTTCAGAAACTCCTTACCCGTCGCGCCAAACGCAATCACATCGGTTGATTCGGCACGCTCTGATTCGAACAATGCGAGGTGGATCGTTCCTTCCGGGTTTTCAATTGTCAGGGGGCCGTTCTCGACAGCCCAGCCCATAAGCGCATCAACGCGCTTGAAGCCAAGAATTGAGTGATACCAATCCTCGGCCTCGCTCCAATTGCCCACATTGACGTGAAGGTGATCGACATTCTTCAATATCGGCGCCATAAGCTCTTGCCTCGTTGCTGCCACGTGTTGCCAGTGATGACAAGACGTTGTTACCGAGAATTTCATTATTGACCACTTGGCGTCAACAGTCTTCCCGCACTGCGCTCCTCACCGCGTGACAGCGGCTGTTGAGGCGTGCCCGACCGCTCAGCTTGGGTATTTCAAGATTAGCGATCTGAACGTCCGCTCTTACCCGTAGCGGAAGTTCAAATTGCTGAGATTCATGTCAATCAAAGGGGCGCTAACGGCTGTACGCGAACGTAGATATCAATGCGCCCGACCACCGCAATACGCTCTCGTCCATTTTCAAGGTTTAGTCTCGTCGACTTTGGTCGGCTGAGATTCTGCAAGGTGCGATAAGGTCCTTCACGGGTCGAGCTTCGCGGTGACATCGAGCAACAGGCTAACTGCCAATTCGTTTCTATCCACTGTTCCATAGAGGCCACCCTCATCCAGCACCGGGAGCTTGTCGACCTTGAGTTGGGACATCCGCTGGAGCGCCTTCCGGCGATCGTCCTCAAGCGTGATGGCGCCCTCGACTGAGACGAATCCGGGCAGCGACCTCAGGCGCCCCTTGTCGAATTTGTGGAGTGCCTGGACCAGGTTGGCGAGGTAGTTTTCTTCACCTAGCCTGCGTCGAACTCCCCCAATGTCCGCGAAGCCCCAGAGCTTGCCTTGCGGATCGTTGATAACCATGTAATTGATCGTGCTGTATTCTTCGAGGAAGGAACGAATCGTTTCCGCGAAATAGATCTTCTTTACGTCGAAAGTCAGAGTGTCGCACCCCTCAAGGTTTTCCCCAGCACTAGCGTCCTCAATATCGTAGCCTGAAGCTTGCATGATCAGGATCGGCATCTCGGAAATGTGTGTTGCCCGTTCGACCTCGCCCCCTACGTCAGATGCATATGCCGCTTTGACGGCGTTGGTGATGCTCAGCTCCCCAAACGTCAACTGCTCGATTTTGCCCGTCAGAAACAGGATGAGCGCGACCAGAATCACAGGTGCCAGCACGTCTCCGGACTTGACCTCGAACTTTCCGCCCGATCTAACTCGCACCACGACCATGATGGCCAGAGCAATCAGGAAAACAAGAATGGGGCCGATAACTGACATTTGATTGCTCCTTCGTGGGTCATGAATTATTCCCGCTTACGCCAATAACGGACATTCGAATCAGTATGCTTTCGGGTGCCGGTGTTAGCCAATTAACTTTTTCGCATTGATCGCGCGCAACAGACTCTCTGGGGCCAGTTAGTTTACACCGGCACCGATCGCCCTTGTGTACCTCGTGAATGGCTGCAGTAAGTCAACAGCCGCCCCCTGTACACCTACCAGCCTAAGGTTGGCTATTGAGGGGGTAACCGGCCCCTCAGGAAAAATTGTTTGAGAATCGCACTCTGAATGTCTGCTCTTACTGTTAGCGGAAGTTCAAGTTGCTGAAAATCGCGTCAATCAAAGGGCGCTAACGGCCAGAAGGAGACGCTCGAAAAGGCCGAATCACGTGGTCCGAGTCGACCGCGTGCGTTGGTGCGGCGCGGGAATACGAGTAGGATCAACAGATGAGACCTCTTGTTGTTGATCCGAGAAAGTGCAAATCTA
>CAWEDS010000034.1:0-17251 GCA_963807845.1 uncultured Gammaproteobacteria bacterium | reverse complement strand
ATCGACGTAGCGGCCCGCGCCACGCTCGACGTCGAGCTGGCCGTCAGCGAAGACGACGCGGCCGCGGCTCAGCGTGGTGCGGGCCAGGCCGGTGACCTCCATGCCTTCGTAGATGTTGAAGTCCACGTTCTGGTGGTGGGTGTCCTTGCTGAGCACCTTGCTGGCGGCAGGGAATCCCAGACGACCACGTCGGCGTCGGCGCCAGATTGAGCAGCCCTTGGTCCCGTGGATGTTGAAATCCGTGCGCAGTTGGTGGACGTGACCGCCACGAACTCCGTGAGGCGGCCCGTGCCACGCCGTGGTGCCACAGCACGCCTCCATGCGGTCTCTCGACGCCGCCCGTGCCGTTGGGGATCACCGGAAGTCGTCGATACCTGCGGCCTTCTGCGCGTGCGCAGAAGCAGCAGTGGTCGGTCGCCGTCGTTTGCAGCTGCCCGCCTGCAGCCCTGCCACAGCGCGTCCTGGTGCTCCTTGCTGCGGAAGGGCGGGCTCATGACGTAGTGCGCTGCCGCTACCTCGAAGTCCGTGTTGCGGTAGACGGAGTCGTCGATCAGCAGGTGCTGCGCAAGCACCTCGGCGAAGACGCGCTGGCCTTCGGCCGCGCGCGCGTGATCGCTTCGAGCGCGTCGATGCAGGAGGTGTGCACGACGTACAGCGGGGCACGCAGCACTTCGGCAATTCGAATCGCGCGGTTGGCCGCTTCGCCCTCGACCTCGGGCGGGCGGGACAGAGGGTGTGCCTCGGGTCCGTGAATGCCCTTCTCGAACATTTCCTTCTGCAGTCGAAATACCAGCTCGCCGTTTTCTCGGCGTGCACCGTCGGCATCGCCCCGATTCCACGGCGCGTGCAAAGCTGTTCACGAGAATTTCGTCGTCGGCCATGATGGCGCCTTTGTACGCCATGAAGTGCTTGAAGCTGTTGACACCGTGATCGCGGACCAGGGTTCCCATGTCTTCGTACACGGAATCGTCCCACCAGGTAATCGCGACGTGAAAGGAGTAGTCAGCGACAGCTTCTCGGCCCATTCACGCCACTGCCTGTAGGTTTCCAGGATGTTCTGCTGTGGGTTGGGAATGGCGAAGTCGATAATCATCGTGGTGCCGCCCGCGAGGCCCGCGGACGTGCCGGAATAGAAATCCTCGCTGGCAACCGTGCCCATGAACGGCAGCTGCATGTGCGTATGCGGGTCGATGCCGCCCGGCATAACGTACTGGCCACCGGCGTCGACCACGGTTGCCCCCTGGGTGTGTCGAGATTTCCGCCGACTGCAGCGATGCGCCCGTCCTGACAAAGTACGTCCGCCCGAACGCCGCGATCTTCCATTCATATAGCGTGGCGCGATATTTTGGAAATTGTTGGTCGGCGACACGATGTTGGCAGCGGTGTTGGTCGAGATAGTCGCGAGAATGATCATCAGCATCGCCACGACCACCCAGAAGTCATTGTCGATTTGCCCGATCAGGTTGATCGGATCGGAGACCGTCTCGCCCGACCAGCTCCACCGAGGCGGCGGTCAGAACCACGCCCAGACCGGCAAACAGGAACATGGTCAGAGGCAAGCCGATGATCTGGCCGATAATCTGGCTCGCTGGTTCTCGCGTAACGGCTGAAATCCGGGATGTTCAGCGACAGCGTTGCCCAGAACCCGACCATCGCCGTCAGCCCGCCGAAAAAATAGCCGGCCAGAGGCGCACCGTCCGGCCTGGTCGCCGGGGCTGGCTAACAGATCGGTAACAGAGGCCTTGGGCCAGGCCCAGACGATCAGTCCCAGGGCCACGAGCAGCAGCAACGGCGCGGCCACCGCTTCGAGATGTCTTGATCGACTCGGCGCCGCGGATCACGACCCACAGGTTGGCGACCCAGAAGATGAAAAAGCCGAGCACCTCGCCCCGTGCCGCCAAGACTGGCCCAGCTGTCGAACAGGGCCGACAGCAACAGGTGCACGGCGATGCCGCCGAACAGCGTCTGTATGCCGAACCAGCCGCAGGCCACCAGCGCGCGGATCAGCGCCGGCACGTTGGAGCCGATGATGCCGAACGACGAGCGCAGCACCACCGGGAACGGAATGCCGTAACTTGGTGCCGGGAAAGGCATTCAGGGTCAGCGGCACCAGGATGATGACGTTGGCCAGCAGGATCGTCCACAGCGCCTCGCTCGACCGACAGGCCGAAGTAGGCCGTCAGCACGCCGCCCAGCGTGTAGGTCGGCACGCAGATCGACATGCCGACCCACAGCGCCGCGATGTTCCAGTGGTCCAGGTGCGCTGCGCGACCCGGGTCGGGGCGATGTCCTCGTTGTAGCGCGGGCTCGAGGCGACTGTCGGCGCCGGCCTCGAGTTCGTACGAACTCGCCGACCCGGACTACCGATCTGCTGGACATCGGCCTACTCCGCTCGGTCGTCCTGACCGCTCAGCGTCCGGTCAGCGGCCCGTAGGTCTCCGGCCGCGGTCGCGGAAGAACTGCCAGGTATCGCGCACCTCGCGGATCATGTCGAGATCGATTTCGTGCACCAGCAGTTCGTCCTGGTCGTAGCTGGCCTGTGCCTCGATCTGCACCGCGCGGATTGACGATGTAGCTCGAGCCGTAGAACTCGCCCATGTTGTCGGCCCACGGCTCTTCGTTGCCGACGCGATTGATCGCGCCGATAAACACGCCGTTGGCGGCCGCCGAGGCCGGCTGCTCCAGCTCCCAGAGATACTTGCTCAGGCCGGCCACCGTCGCCGACGGATTGACGATGTACTCGGCGCCGTTCAGCGCCAGCGCGCGCCAGCCTTCGGGAAAGTGCCGGTCGTAGCAGATGTAGACGCCGAGCTTCACGTAGGCCGTGTCGAACACCGGGTAGCCCGAGGTCGCCGGGCTTGAAGAAGAACTTCTCGTAGAAGCCGGGATCGACCTGCGGGATATGGGTCTTGCGGTACTTGCCGAGATAGCTGCCGTCGGCGTCGATCACCGCGGCGGTGTTGTAGTAGACGCCGGTCATGTGCTCCTCGTAGATCGGCACGACGATCACCATGCTGTGCTTCTTGGCGTATTCCTGCATCAGCCTGGTCGTATGGCCGTCCGGGATGGTCTCGGCGGCCGCGTACCATTTCCGGTCCTGGCTCGGGCAGAAATACGGCTGCGTGAACACCTCCTGGAAGCACAGCACCTGCACGCCCTGTTTCGCCGGCGTCTTCGATCTACGGGATATGCGCCTCGATCATCAGATCGCGGATCTGCGTCCGGGCTCATGGTGGTGTCGCCCTTGAGCGCCATCTGGATCAGGCCGCATTTGACTTTTGCCATGTTCACCCCCGAAGTTTTTCTTAAACGCAGGCTTGCGCCTGCGATTTGTTTGTTTTCAGCGTGTTAGGAGAAATTCTAATGACTAGAGAATACGCTTTTCGGGGGAGAAAAGCATCGTGTGAGGGGGGGCGGGATAGAGATACGTCACATTGTTGAGGCTCGACGGTACGTTGCTTCTCCTCATGGCTCGCTTCGCTGTGCTTTACTTCGTCGAAACAACGTACCGTCGAGCCGTCAACCGGTGCGCGTGTGAGGGGGGCGGGATTGAGTTACGTCACATTGTTGCAGCTCGACGGTACGTTGCTTCTCCTCATGGCTCGCTTCGCTGTGCTTTACTTCGTCGAAACAACGTACCGCGAGCCGCAACCCGATGCGCGTAGGGTGGTTGCTTCTCTCACGGCTAGCTCCGCGCTTCACGTCGTCGAAACAACGTACCGCCGAGCCGCAACCCGATGCGCATTGATTGCTGTTCCTCATCGCTCGCTTCGCTGTGCTTTACTTCGTCGAAACAACGTACCGTCAAGCCGCAACCCGATGCGCGTGTGAGGGGGGGGGCGGGATTGGAGAGTTTGGTCGCATTCGTTGCAGCTCGACGGTGGGTTGCTTCTCCTCGATGGCTGCTTCCGTTGTGCTCCACCTTCGTCGAATCAACGTACCGTCGAGCCTCAACCCGATGCGCGCAGGGTATGCCTTCTCATGGCTCGCTTCGCTGTGCTTTACTTCGTCGAAACAACGTACCGTCGAGCCGCAACCCGAAAATCAGGCCTGTCTACTCGACCGTTGTCCATGAGCCGTGCATTGGGTTGGGTAGTATGTACCAGCCTGCGCCCCAGTATTTGTCGTACGTCTTGAGCGCGGCGGCGCGACTTTTCTTTGTGCCGGGGGCGGTGCAGGGTGCGACGACTTTTTTCCTGGCGCAGGGGACGAAGTCGCCGAAGTCGTCGCCGATCAGCATGATGACGCGATGCGTTTGGGCAATTAGTTGGCGGCGTACGAGTTTTTCGCGGTCCCAGTCAGGGCGCTCGCCCGACAGCATGACAAATTGCGGTTCGACCGCAATGCCGACCTCGCGAATATCGTCTACCGTCGTGCCTTTCTGCGGGCAGGCATCGCTGCCGCCCGCCTTGGTTTCGCAGGGGCGGTTCGTGACGAAGAACACGGTGACTCCCTGCGCTCTTGCCGCATCGACAAAGTGCTTCACCCCGGGAATTGCCAATGAGTCGTAATTGCTGCTCCAGTCATCCAGCTTGTGATTGGCAAACGGGCGTTCGAAGGTGAGCTGGAAATCCACATTGCTGACGACGGTCTCGTCGACATCGAGGATGACGGCGGGCGGCAGGTTGGCGGCGCCTGTTTGCTCCGGCATCGCGCTCCAGGACGTGTCAGCGATGTAGCCCGGCAGCGCGGCCTCCGCCGTGCGATACACCTGCTCTGCGATTGCCCGGTATTCGGCGGCATGTTTCACCCACTGTATGCCGAGGTCTTGCGTCGGCTCATGGCCTGAAGATTCGGGCGAAACGGATGCCGGCGGAGACGACGTGGCACAGGCAGCGAGTGCCAAAAGCGGGGCGAGGAAAAGAGCAGTGCGTTTTGCGGTCATGGTTTCTCCTGATGCGCAGGGCCGCCAAATCAGGTTAGCATGCTCGCATGAAGAGAATCGCATCGCTACTTTTTGGTCTCGTGTTGCTGTCGGCCTGCGTATCGACGCCGCCGCCGGCCGCCGCGGGAATTACCTTCGTTCACCTGAACGACACCTATCGCGTTGGCACTGTTGAGGACGGCAATGCCGGCGGTTTCAGCCGGGTCGTGACGCTGGTCCGCAAGCTCCAGGCAGAAGGGCGTGACGTCCGCATTCTGCACGGCGGCGACTTCCTCTACCCGTCGCTCGAGAGTCAGTTATGGCACGGGCTGCAAATGGTGGACGCGTTCAATTTCATGGACGCGGTGGCGCCCATGTACGTGGTATCGGGCAATCACGAGTTTGATCGGCGCGGGCCGGAGCAGCTGATTGCCGCGGTCAGGGCCTCACGTTTCGACTGGCTTGGTGACAACTACCTGTTCAAGACCGGCGAAGCGGACGTTGACAAGGCACTGCGCCCGGCATTTACGTTTGCAGCCGGTGGCAAGAAAGTCGGGGTTTTCGCATTGACCCTGAACCCGGTAGATGGTGGTAACGAACGCGATTACCTCGAGAACGACGGCAGTTACGCTCGCGTGGCAGAGAAAACCATGAGGGCGCTGGAGTCGCAGGGCGTCGATTTGATTATCGGTGTCACCCATTTGCACATCTGGCAGGACGCCGAGCTCGCACGGCTGAAAGCAAAATACCCCAAACTCGCGTTTATCGTCGGCGGGCATGAGCACGAGCCCGAATACAGGCCCGGCAGCCCGGAGTCTGCGGTTGTAATGAAAGGTGCCTCTAACGCCCGCGTGATCTGGGCGATCGATGTCGACTTCGACGAGGCCGGGCAGGCATTGCTTCGCGAGCGCAAGATTGAACTCGATGAAAGTATCCCGCTCGATACGGAATACGAGGTGCTGGCGAACCGCTGGCGCACACAACTGCTCGAGAAATTTCCGTTTCTCGAAGCGCGTGTCGGCACGGCCGCGGTGCCGCTGGACGGTCGCGAGGTGACGGTCCGTAATGAAGAAAGCAACTGGGGCAACTTCGTCGTGGACCAGATGCGCGGCGCGTTTGGCGAGCCCTCGGATTTTGCGTTCATCAATGGCGGCACATTGCGTATCGATGATTTCATCGAAGACGACATTCAGTTTGAGGACATCGGCCGCACCTTCGGTTTCAGTTCCTTCCTGCGACTCACGGCCCTGACCGGCGCGGAGTTTCGCGAGCTGATGGAAGCCGGTTATCGTGGTGCGGGGCCGAGCAAAGGCTACTTCCCGCAGGTTTCCGGTTTTCGCATTTGCATTGATCGCCGCCGCAACGATGGTGATCGTATCGTCAGCCTGCAGATACCGGCGGACGACGGCTGGCGGGACATCGAAGCGGAGACGGAGTACAGCGTGGTGGTCCCGGACTATCTTTACGGCGGCGGAGATGGCTACCAGGTACCGAAAGATCGGCCGGCGACACCGCCCGGGTCAGAGCTCAAATACCGGGTGCTGGATGCCATCATCAACGCCCAGGCAGCCGGAGAGAAAGTCGGTGCCCGGGTCGATCCCGCCAACCCGCGCTTTTACGAACTGTCCGGAAACCAAGCCGCGCTGCTTTGAATAATGGAATAATGGGGACATTCTTAATTTAACGTTCCAGTTCGCTAAATTAGGAATGTCCCCAAAAAAAAGGGCGGCCAATGGCCGCCCTTTTTGTGTTGCTCACGTTTCCGGTCGAAATTACTGACCGAATCGATGTCGATACCGAAGCGTGCTTCCCAAAGACTCGGGTTCACGTAGGTACGGATGTTGGAGCGATCATCGAAGGACTCGTAAACGAAACGGTTCTGAGCGTCGAGGCGCGCATTGACGACGCGTACCGGGAAGTACTGGGCGTCGGTGACCTTGCCCCAGTCATCGTGCAGCAGGTTACCGAGGTTCTTGACCTTGAAGTACAGCGTGCTCTTCCAGGAGTCGTTAAAGCTTGACGTCCTGCCGAACGCTCAGGTTCCATACCGTGCTCCAGCCGGTGTTGACTTCGTTTCTCGCGTTGAAGCCGGGCTGCAGCCCGTTTCTTGCAACAAACTCCGCGAATGCCGCCTGGTCGAAGCCCGCATCAAAGACGACGTTCGGATCGGACGGGCCGGTCGGCACGTACAGCAAGTGGCGGTCGTTGAAGCCGTCGCCCTCGAGATTGTCGCTCTCCATTACGAAGGTCTGTGGCTGGCCCTCGTTGGCGTAGCCCTGCAGCGAGATACGCGTCGAGTTTTCACCGAACCACTGGTTCTCGTAATAGAAGTTAGCCGTCAGCCGCTTCGGAACCACCCAGTTGGAGTTGCCCGGTTCCGGATCGTTGATATCCAGCAGCGCGCCGCCGGTGAAGTTGGAGCCTGCCGTTGACGCGACCATGGGCGAGATATCCTCACCCTCGACGTACGCGTAGCCGATCTGTGCCGACAGTCCGAATTCGAACTCCTTGGAAACGGAGACAGAAACCATGTTCGATTCCGTTTTCCGTCCCGAGTTGGTCAGCATCAGGTTGTCTTCACCCGCGCCGAAGTAGTCGTAGATCGGCGAACCGGCAGCGGTCGTGCCAACGATAGACTGCGATACGTCTTTGTAATACGCACCGTCCTGGCCCCTGGTGTGCAGGTAGTCGAAGTCAACAACGATGTCCGACCACGGCGTATCCCACGTGCCGCCGATCGCGTACTTCCATTCGCTCGGCGTTTCGTAGTTCGGGTCGATGAGAGCGAGGTTGCTGTCGTTCGCGTCTGCAGCGGTGACGTTAGCAACGGCATCAAACATTTCCTGCGGCACGTCGTAGCCAGGGCGTCCCGCACCTGACAGCGGCAGTGAATCGCCCATGCCTGCCAGCACCGTGGCCGAATCGAAATAGTTGAACTGGAACTGCGCATTGGTCACGCCATCGTTGCTCCACGCATTGGACAACCAGACGTTCGGGTTGCCGCCTGAATACAGGCCGACGCCGCCGCGCAGCGTCAGGTCTTCGCGGATACCCCAGGTCACACCCACTCGAGGCATGAGCAGGTCGATGCCGTCAAGATTGGCATCGTTCCTGAGACCATTGGTCGCGTCCGCAAACGCCTGGTTGAACTTGGGACGATCGCTGCTTTCCCACCATTCGTAACGCAGGCCCGCCGTAATCGTCATATCCATGTTATCGATGAAGATTTCGTCCTGAAAATATAGGCTGTTCAGGGTGTTGGTGAATACCGCCGCCGCATCCAACGGGTTGTTGGAGCCACCGGAGCTGCCGTAGTAGATACGGCTCGGGCGGCCCAGCTCGAAACGGTCGATACCGGACGGGCTGCAACCATTAACGCCGTCAAGACGCTCCTGTGCCGTCAGCGTGGCGCAAGCGGCGTCATTTCCGACGAATCGTCGAAAAAGTCGTACTCGCCGCCGTTCGAATGCTGAACAAAGATGTTGAAGATATCGAGCGTCTCGCGATCGTAGCCCGCCGTCAGTACGTGATCGCCGAGCAGGTAGGTGCCGGCCAGCTTGATGTACTCAATTCGGTATTCAGGCTGTTGGCCTGGCGCGAGTCATCCGCACCAAGGTACACCGTACCCGTGCGGCCGCCGACGCTGATCTGCATGTCGGCAAACTCTTTCGGTCCAACCGTTACCTGCGAGTCGTCCATTGTCGAATTGCTGTAGAAGAACTCCGTTGAAAACGCGTCACTCCATTGTGACGACAACTTCAGCGTGAAGGTCTCCGCCTCGGCACCCTTGGTGTAATAGTGATTGGCAAATTCGAACTCGTTGTCGTCACCGTCCGAATCACGCAGCTGGAAGCCATCAAAGTAGTTATAAACGAATGCCGCGTTGTGCATGTCGTTGATGTTCCAGTCGAGCCGCACCATGTACTTTTCGGCTTCCTGCGTGCCATCACCGGGCTCGCCGCCCGTGTCGTAGTTGTAGACGCTCTGGGCGATCGAGTTGATGCGATCATAGTCGGCCTGACTCAGCCACGGACGCTGTTCACCATTGCTCGAACCCGCATAGCCCTTGGCCAGGAACCGCGGCTCGTCGGACTCTTCATACGCCGCGAAGACGAACAGCTTGTCCTTGATGATCGGACCACCGACGTTGAAGCCCAGGAACGTCTTGTCGTAAGACGGACGCGAATAGTCGGCGTCATCGCCCCGGATCTTGTCGCCGCGGAGGTCGTTGTTGGAGAATTCATAGAACACTTTCGCATCCCACTCATTCGTGCCCGACTTCGTTACGGAGTTGATGATGCAGGCCGAGAAACCACCGTAGGTGACGTCAAACGGTGCCAGCTCAACGGCAATCTGTTCAATGCCGTCGTACGGGAACGGCATGCCAACAGCCGTAGAGTAACCGTTCTCGTTCAGGCCGAAACGATCACCCATGCCGACGCCGTCGAGCGTCGTCGAGTTGAAGCGCGGGTGCTTGCCGCCGCAGTTGATGCCAACGCCATCTTCGTCAACGTCAATCATCAGGCGCGGATCCACGCCGTACACATCGGTGATGTCACGGCTGAATCCGACCGAGTTCTCGAGGTCCGCAATGTTGAACGTTGCCGAGGGGCCCGAAGCCACTTCGACCAGGTCGTTTCTCTGCCCGAGTGCCACGATTTCTTCAATCGCCTGGCCGCCGGTCATGTTGATCGTGACATTGTAGATGTCACCAACGCTGATCGAAGGCACTTCAATCGTCTCGGAGCTGTTGACGGTCACGCGATACGGGCCGCCGGGCAGGAGCCGCGTGGCCAGGAACAGGCCTGAGCTGTTCGTCGCGTACGTTCGATCGACGCCGCTGCGCAGATCCTCAACAACCACCGAAGCGCCGGCGATCACGTTGCCGGAGGTATCGACAACCTTACCGCGAATAGATGACGTCGTATCCTGTGCGTTTCCTGCAACAGGTATGGCGAGCAGCATGGCTGCCGCAAATACGGCAACGGTCAGGTGCCTGGACGCTGCACGAGCCGACTCAAGCAATCGAGCTTTGATTTTCATTATTGAACCCCGTTATGGAAAAGACCGGCATCTTAGGCCACGCAAGTGACAAAAAGATTGCACCGGGCTGATTTCTGGCCCTGGCACGGCCAAAGAGCGCCGTGTAGAGGGACCTGTTTCTGAATCGAAGGACGTAATCTATCGCGGCGAAAATACTTGTGCAATAAGGGTTTGTGGGCACAATCCGGGATTCGACGGTGCCTTCACACCGCACGCATTGACCGGCTCAAGAATCCAAATTATGAAATGGTTACAAGCTATTGTTTTTGTACCAATTCGACGGTTGCGGTCATCGGCCAATGGTCGGAGACGCCGGTCCTGTCGGCGGAACGATAGCGCTCTGGCGTGCCAAAGCGGGACACCTGGGCGGGGTTCCGGTTGGCAATCTGCACGGATTCAGCGCGAATCCGTGTTGTTGTTTTTCGCCACGCGGCTTGGCCAGCAGGATCATGTCGAGGAACGACCAGCTCTCGCCGCGCCCGTAATAATGCGTTCCCTGGCAGCCGCCGCAGCCGACATCGTGGGCCAGCGTCCAGTCGGGCCGGGCAAAGCGATCCAGCAGGCGTTCCTGCTCGTCTTCCAAGCGGGTCGTATTGAAGTCGCCGGCGGCAAACGCCGCGTAGTCGATCCGGCAGCGCATCGAGAAGTTCGTTCAGATGGCGGTAAGCGGCGATGCGCATCGCCGTCGGATGAAAGGGTGCCGGGAAATGCACGCTGAAGCCGGTGAGCACGGAGCCGTCGGGCAACGCGAAGTCGGCCTGCAGCACACCCCGCGTGTCGCCCTCGCGATCCGGAAAGTCTGCGAGAGCCCAAGGGGTGCAGTAGCGGCGGATGCGCGAGCGGCAGGCGCGAAAGAAAGGCTACATCGATGCCGCGCGTATCCGCGCCTTCAACAAGAATTGCCGGCCCGTAGCCCAGGTCATTGAGGTATTCAAGGCGCAGCCGTTCCAGGATCAGAACGTTCTCGACCTCCTGCAGCGCAATGATATCGGCGCCGCGTCCGGCATCGACCTGGCGAATCGTCTCCGCCAGCACGGCCAGCTTGTGCGCGATCGCTTGCATCGCTCCAGTCGAGGTTGAGGCATTCATCGCGCCAACTTGCGACCTCGATCGCATTGCAGGCCTCGATGTGCGCCACATTGCGCTTCGCATCGATGGGCAAATACGCCTTGTCATCCTTGTCTGGCATCGTCCACGTTGTCGAAGAGATTCTGGACATTGAACGTCATGATGGAAACGACGGCCGGCGTTGCCTCGTCCGTGCCCGTTGAACTACGCGGCGTGTCGGCAGCGCAGGCGGTCAGCAGCAGCCAACAGCAGCATGCAGCAATGGCGTGATATCGAATCCTCTTCATTGCGTCCGGTCCTCTTCGAAGTCGATCAGCAGTACAGGTGAATGCTTGTTCTCGCCGGTGACGATAACGCGACGACCGGCGTTACCGAAGGCGATCGCTTCCGCGTTCCTGAGATTGCCGATGCCGACGCGGCGCGGCCGCGTGTTCAAGGCATCAAACCAGTCCTGCCCGGGGAAGCGTTCGTAATAGTACACGGCGCGGTAGGTCAGTATGACCGCGGCAAGATTGTCCGCGGAGATATCCATTGCCACCGGCTGCCAGTGCCAGTCCCTTGTTCTGGGCGCGAACTCGACATCCTGCCGTGTCGGCGGCGGCAGGCTGCGGATCGTGCCCAGCCACTTTGCGGTCACTATTCTTTTTCCGTTCGCGCGTAGCGGCACCTCGTAGAGCACCGGCGGAATGTCGCGCTTGGATAGCACCAGCGCGCGCGCATTCTCGACGTCGACAGCGGCGGACTCGGCATCACGCGGCCCGTCCGGGTATCGGAAGTCGACACGCCACGCGAGCTTCGCGGCGCTATTTTTTTTGACCTCCGGCTCTTCGACTACGTACAGCGTGCGCGATTCGCGTTGCGCCTCGTTGTCACCGATATCCGCCACCAGCAGGTAGGGTGTGCCATCCAGCCGAAACGAGGCGAGGTCTTCCCAGTCCCTGTTTTTCGCTTTCTTGAGGTCGAACTCACCCAGCCGCGCACCGCGCGGGCTGATCGCATGTACCCATTCTTTCGCGCCATTGTCATTGATAACCCAAAGGACGTTGTCTTGAGACAGCGAGCGGGCGAGGCCGCTGGCCTCGAGAATGCGCGGATCTTCGAGCCGGCCGAGCAGGACGGGCGCGGGACCAGTCGGTGCCTCCTGGCAGCCGCCCAGCACGAGCAGAACAGGGAACAGGCAGCGCATCAGCGCATCGCATGAAAATTGCGCGTGAGCCGGCGCGGAATCCTGACTGCGTGCTTGACTGCCACGCCGTTTGGCCCGCCGCACGCGATTTGCGGGCCTCTCTCCGGATTGATGTCGTTGGTCAATCAAGCGGTCTTACTTATTCCAGGGCGGTGTAGCAATCGGGCACGAAACGCGGTGTGCAGACACACAGGAAGCGGAGGTCGTCCGGGCCCACGTTGGTAATCTGCTGTGCCACATGTATTGGGATCATTATCGTGTCGCCCGGGCCGACCGGGTATGGCGCATCGTCGCCGACCCGCACGAGTCCCTCGCCGCTTTCGATGATGTACCACTCTCTCACGGAAACCTGGTGCAGTCGTGTGGTGACTCCCGGTTCGACGCGCGCGCGTGCCAGCGACACTTCCGGCTGGTTTTCGCCATTCAGAAGCTCGGTGATGTAGCAACGCTCGGTGGTCCACACTTCGAGCGCCGGTTTCGATTTGCCGCGCATGGGGGGACAATACCCCGATCACAATGGCCGGGAAAAGCGCGAATAGCGCGGCAGCACCGGCAATGCGCGAGCAGCGGAACCCTGTGCCGGGGCGGATCGGGCCTGCCATTGACGTCGCCGACGCGGTATTGTCTGTTTTAAACGCCGTGACTCGCCGGATCATTGATGCTGATTTCTGCGCGTCAGGCGGCATGTCGGCTAAAGAGCTGCTGGCTAAGAGAGGATTATGGCGACCAAACACATGAATGCCGCCCCGGGCGACTTTGCCGAGACCGTGCTGATGCCCGGCGACCCGCTGCGCGCGCAATACATCGCGGAGAACTATCTGGATAACGCGCGACGGGTAACCGATGTGCGCAACATGTGGGGCTACACCGGCGAGTACAAGGATCAACCCGTGTCCGTGATGGCGCACGGCATGGGTATTCCGTCGGCTTCGATTTACTGCACCGAACTGATCACCGAGTACGGCGTGCGGCGTGTCATACGCGTCGGTAGCTGCGGCACCTCGCACCCGGACGTCAGGCTGCGTGACCTTGTCATCGCAATGGGTGCATCGACCGATTCGAACTGCAACCGCATGCGCTTTGGCGGCTACGATCTTGCGGCGCTGGCGAGCTTCGACCTGGTTGAGAAGGCGGTCAGAACCGCACGCCAGCAAAAAGTGCGCTATCACGTGGGCAACCTGTTCTCTGCCGATCTTTTTTACACGCCGGATCCGGACATGTTCGAGACGATGGCGAAGTACAATGTCTACGGGCTGGAAATGGAGGCCGCCGGGATATTTCCGATAGCGGCCGAGAACGATGCCGAGGCACTGGCCATTTGTACCGTCAGTGATGACCTTCGTACCGGCGAGCACCTGAGCTCCGACGAGCGTGCCACGACCTTCGACGAGATGATCGTCGTCGCGCTCGAAACCGTGATCACGAACTGATGGCGCTGCACGCCGTCAAATCGAAGTCGCGCCTGCCGGACCTGTCCCGCGTGCCGGCCGTCGACGAAGTGGGCGTCAACGAGCGGGTCGCGCGTTTCCAGAGCCGCAGCATCAAGACCGCCTCAAAAGACGAGGCGCTGAGGCTGGTGCTGAGCATGATCGACCTGACGACGCTCGAAGGCCAGGACACGCCCGGCAAGGTGCGACAGCTGTGCCAGAAGGCGATCCACCTGCACGACGCGATGCCCGGCCTGCCGCACGTTGCGGCCGTCTGCGTCTATCCGACCATGGTGGCGGTGGCGAAACAGGCGCTCGAGGGTCACGACATCAAGGTCGCGTCGGTCGCGACCGCGTTTCCGAGCGGCATGTCGCCGCTCGAGGTCAAGCTCGACGACACGCGCATGGCGGTCGAGGCCGGCGCCGACGAAATCGACATGGTGATCTCGCGCGGCGCGTTCCTGGCCGGCGACTACCGCTACGTGTTCGACGAGATCGCGGCGGTCAAGGAAGCCTGCGGCGAGGCGCACCTCAAAGTGATCCTGGAAACCGGCGAGCTGGGCACGCTGGACCGCGTGCGGCGCGCGAGCGTGCTGGCGATGCATGCGGGCGCCGATTTCATCAAGACCTCGACCGGCAAGATCCAGCCGGCGGCGACGATGCCGGTCACGCTGGTCATGCTGCAGGCGATCCGCGACTACTTCGCCGACACCGGCCGCATGGTCGGGCATGAAGCCGGCCGGCGGCATCTCGACGGCCAAGCTCGCGGTGCACTACCTGGTCATGTTGCGCGAGACGCTGGGCAATGCGTGGATGACGCCCGAGTGGTTCCGCTTCGGCGCGAGTTCGCTGGCCAACGACGTGCTGATGCAGCTCGTGAAGCAGGCGACCGGCGTCTATCAGTCGGCCGACTATTTTTCCAAGGACTAACCATGGACAAACAATCAACGCCCGAAAACAAACTGGCGTTCGACGGCGGCTGGGAATATGTCGCCGGCGCCGGAGAGCACCGATCACGTACACGATCGAGAAGCGCTACGGCCTGTTCATCGATGGCGATTTCGTGTGCGCCGGAAGAAGGCCGTTATTTCGACACGATCAACCCGGCGACCGAGGAGAAGCTGAGCCGCGTTGGCGACGCGAGTGCCGCCGACGTCGACAAGGCGGTGAAGGCGGCGCGCAAGGCGTACGCACGACGTCTGGTCGAAGATGAAGCCGGCCGAGCGCGGCAAGTACATTTTCCGCATCGCGCGCATGATCCAGGAGCGCGCGCGCGAGTTTGCCGTGATCGAATCGCTGGACGGCGGCAAGCCGATTCGCGAGTCGCGCGACGTCGATGTCCCGCTGGCGGCGGCGCACTTCTTCTACTACGCCGGCTGGGCGGACAAGCTCGACTACGCGTTTCCCGGGCCGCGACGCCGCGCCGCTGGGCGTCGCGGGACAGATCATTCCGTGGAATTTTCCGCTGCTGATGGCGGCCTGGAAGATCGCGCCGGCGCTGGCCTGCGGCAACACGGTCGTCCTCAAGCCGGCCGAAACCACGCCGCTGACCGCGCTGAAGCTGGCCGAAGTGATCGCGCGACGCCGGCCTGCCGCCGGGCGTGGTCAATATCGTCACCGGCGCCGGCGAGACCGGCGCGGCGCTCGTCGAGCATCCGGGCGTCGACAAGATCGCGTTCACCGGTTCGACCGAGGTCGGCAAGATCATCCAGCGCAGTCGCTGGCCGGCACCGACAAGAAATACACGCTGGAACTGGGTGGCAAGGCGGCGAACATCATCTTCGCACGACGCGGCGATCGACCAGGCGGTCGAAGGCATCGTCAACGGCATCTTCTTCAACCAGGGGCACGTCTGCTGCGCCGGCTCGCGGCTGCTGGTGCAGGAGTCGGTCGCCGACGAAGTGATCGCGAAGCTCAAGGACCGCATGGAGACGCTGATCGTCGGCGATCCGCTGGACAAGAACACCGACATCGGCGCGATCAACTCGGCGGCGCAGCTGGAGAAGATCGAGTCGTACCTCGAGATTGGGCAGGCAGGAGGGCGCCGAGATGTACCAGAGCAGCTGCAACGTTCCCGAAGCGCGGTTACTGGTGCCGGCCGACGCTGTTCACCGGCGTGTCGCAATCGAATCGCGTCGTGCAGGAAGAGATCTTCGGCCCGGTGCTCGCGATCCAGACCTTCCGCACGCTCGACGAGGCGGTCAGCAAGGCCAACAACACGCCGTACGGCCTGTCGGGCGGCGTGTGGACCGACAAGGGCGCGAAGATTTTCAGGATGACGCAGAGCATTGCGCGCCGGCGTCGTCTGGGCGAACACGTTCAACAAGTTCGATCCGACGTCGCCGTTTGGCGGCTACAAGGAGAGCGGCGTCGGCCGCGAAGGCGGCCTGCACGGCCTCGGTCGCCTACCTGAGGCTGGAGCCGTAACGATGCTGCCGGAACACGAGCAGCGCAAGACGCGCTTGCCGGTCGCCAAGACCTACAAGATCTACATCGGCGGCAAGTTCCCGCGCACCGAGTCCGGTCGCTACTTTCCCGCTCGAATGACCGCAAGGGCAAGGTGCTCGCCAATATCTGCCGCGGCAGCCGCAAGGACTTTCGCAATGCGGTGCGTCGCGGCGCGCAAGGCGCAGCCGGGCTGGGCCGAGGCCAGCGCCTATCTGCGCGGGCAGATTCTCTATCGCATTCGCCGAAATGCTCGAGGGCCGCACGCGACAGTTCGTCGCCGAGCTTGATGCTGCAGGGCGCGACAGCGCAGCGCGGCCGGAAAGAGGTCGACGGCGCCATCGACCGGCTGATCTACTTCGCCGGCTGGGCCGACAAGTACCAGCAGGTCTTCAGCGCGGTGAACCCGGTCAGTTCATCGCATTTCAATTTCTCGGTGCTCGAGCCGACCGGCGTGGTCGTCGTGTACTTGCGCCGGACGACAGCGGCCTGCTGGGCCTCGTCTCGAACGTCGCGCCGGCGATCGTCGGTGGCAACACCTGCGTCGTGCTGGCGTCGGAAGCAACGCCGCTGTGTGCGGTCAGTTTCGCCGAGGTGCTGCACGCATCGGACGTGCCGGCCGGCGTCGTGAACATCCTGACCGGTCTGCGCGCCGAACTGACCGAGCACTTTGCGTCGCACATGGACGTCAACGCCGTCGTTTACTGCGACGGTGACAAGCAAACGGCGCGCAAGGTGCAGGAGCTGGCCGCCGAAAACATCAAGCGAGTTGTTGGCCGCGACGCGCATCGACTGGTCGAAAGCGGACGGCGCAGCATCCGTACCTGATTCGCGACACGCAGGAAGTGAAGACGACCTGGCATCCGATCGGTACCTGACGCCGCGACGATTCCGGGCGCTACGGCATCTTTTCTGACAGGGGTATGTCTGCAGAATCGCCATTTCTTGAAGCGCCGCGCTGGCCGCAGCAGGCCGGACGCCGGCTGCGCATCAGTCTCCTGCTGTCGACGATTTGCGTGACGACGGTCGTCATAGTGCTGCGTTTCCCGGTTGTCGAGCAGACCGGGCCGGTTGCCGAAATGCTCGTGCGGATTCTTCTCGAGGAGGCGGCTCCGGCGGTCGTACCGGCGGCACCGAAGCACGTCGAGGAAGCGGTCGCTGCTGAATTGAACAGCATCGCTGGCGCGGCCGGCAATCTCACGAGCGGCGAGGCGACCG
>CAWEDS010000033.1:0-104950 GCA_963807845.1 uncultured Gammaproteobacteria bacterium | reverse complement strand
CTGCAACTTTGGTCGGTGATCTACTCGCAGACAACAGCAGCCCTTCATGAAGAAGTCTCTGTTGCGCAACTCGCTCGAAACGTAACATTTTGCCCAAACTCATTGACTCAACGAACTTGATAACATTGTTCACGGAGTCCAGGTTCTCTGGAACCATTTCTTCCGCCTCGACCTTTATACCAAACTCACTCTCCAGGAATAAAATCAGCTCCAATACGCCCGTTGAATCAATAATTCCTCTTCCAAGAAAGGATTCCTCATTACCTAGAAGCGACTGGTCATCGGAAAAAAAATAGTTTTGGAGCATAAAGTCACGAACTTTTGACTCAATATCCATTGGTACCTCAAATTTGCGTTTCTACGTGTTTCGGAAAATTTTTGATAAACAGGTGATGCCACATTTGGGTCGATAATATTGCGATTACCTTTCAGTTTGAACAGCCGTGGACTCGTTATCGAGTTCGTTGGTGTGCCGGAAGCGGTCGCCACCGGCTGCGATCGTTCCGCCGCCCGGTGCGGTGATCGCGAAGTCCGGATTCGTCGTATCGACGCTGATCTGCCGGTTCTCGACATCCTTGGAGCCGATCTTCAGCTCGGTTGAGAAGTTGTCGCTCCAGTTGGAGAACAGCTGGGCCGAAAATGCCGTCAGCTTCTCGTTGATGTTGTATCGATTGGACTGCAGCACCGCGACTTCCGGGAAGTCGTCGAAAATCACATCGCCGTCAGCGACCTGGTAGGTCGCCACCGCGCGGTGATCGTCGTTGATAAACCAGTCCAGCTTGAGCAGGATCTTCTCATCCTCATCGGTGTCGTTGGCCGCGAAGGGGCCCGGATCGAAGCCGTATTCGGATTGCAGGATGCTGCGAACGCGATCGACGTCCGCTTGTGTCACGCCGGCGATATTGTCGATCGTCTGCGTATTGGACGGGCGGTCGGTTTCGAACTTCTCGTAGTTGGTGAAGAAGAACAGCTTGTCCTCGACGATGGGTCCGCCGAACGTAAATCCGTAGGTATCCTCGCTGAAGTCACCGATGGCCAGTTTGACGCCGTCCGACTCGTCGCCGGTCAGGCTGTCGTCCGTTGAAAAGTAAAACACGCTGCCTTCGAAATCGTTGGTGCCGGACTTCGTGACGATGTTGATATTGCCGCCGATGAAGTTGCCGTAGGTGACGTCGTAAGGGGCGATGTTGACGTTGACCGCTTCGATCGCGTCGATCGAGATCGGCGTACGCTGCGTTGCCGACGCGTTCTTCGACAGACCGAAGTTGTCGTTCTGTGCGACGCCGTCAATCGTGACGCTGTTGTAGCGGAAGTTCTGGCCGGCGAAGGAGACGGCCGGTCCGCGAGCCACGCTGTTGTCGACCAGTATCTTCGGGTCCGTCGCGAGGGTGCTGATGAAATCCCTGGAGATCGACGGTGTGCCGTCGATCGTGGCGCGGTCGAAGTCGCGGCCGACGCCGACCTGGACCGCCTGTCCGCCCTGCTGCCCGGTCACCGTGATTTCCTCGATCGACTGATCGAACCACGAGCGAAACGACCTCGGTTTCGTCGAGCTGCGTGATAATGTCGCCGGTCGTCTCGCCGGCGTAATTGGAGCCTGAGCGCGACACTCACCTGGTAGGGTCCACCGACCGCAAGGCTGCGCGCGTTGGCGATGCCGGACGAATTCGACGTAGCGGACTGGCTGCGACCCGTGGGTAAGTGCACGATCTCGACGGGCACGCCGGCTACGGCCACACCGGATTCGTCGGTAACGACGACGCGGATGGAGGATGTTGTGGTTTGCGCCATTACCGCCGCAGGACAGTAACATTCCCGCAACAATAAGCGCAAAGGCTGACAGGCAATACTGCCTGAAACATGAGTATTTCATTGGAACCCCCGACGTTATTGGATCGATTGTTGTTGGATGCTTGTTCTTTCGAGCTGAAGACCTGAATTATAGACGATCCGGTCGTGCTCGGCACACAAAGGGCCGTTGTTTTGCGGTATTGTTGCGTTATTAGATAGAGACTAAACAGGCGGTCGGACTTTGGTAGCAGCAGTAAAACATACGCGGTTCGATTCCCGTCAGCGCGTGGCCGATTGTGCGGGCCTCTCGGCGCAGCAGCTGGCGGAATTCGAGGCGGCTGGCGTCATTGTCCTTGAAGAATTTCGTCGCGCGAGAGCGACTGCCGGCGATCTGCGCGAGCGGGCGCTCGAGCTCGTCGACGCGTTCGATCCGAGTTCGGTGCGCAGCGTCTTCTCCGCCATGGAGCAAACGCAGCTCGGCGACAAGTACTTCGAAGAGTCGGGCGACAAGATACGGTTTTTCTTCGAACAGGATGCGTTTGACGACGCCGGCAACCTGCGGCAGTCGAAGGGCGACAGCCTGAACAAGATCGGTCATGCCATGCACGATCTGGACCCGGTCTTTGACGACTTTTCGCGCACGCCACAGATGGCGGCCGTCGTCGAGAGCCTCGGGTATCACGGACCCGGTCATCCTGCAGTCCATGTATATCTTCAAGCCGCCGCGCATTGGCGGTGAGGTTTACTGTCACCAGGACTCGACGTTTCTGTATACCGAGCCGGAATCCTGCATCGGCTTCTGGTTTGCCCTTGAAGATGCCACGCTCGAGAACGGCTGCATGCAGTTTATTCCGGGGGCACACAAGGGGCCGCTGAAGCAGCTGCACTACCGCGACGGGACGGCAACATGACGTTCAGGACGCTGGACGATACGCCGTGGCCTGACGGATGCAACGCGTTCCCGTGGAGGCCAGGGCCGGCACGCTGGTCGATCTTTCACGGTCGGGCACCGCACCTGAGCGGACCTAACCTGTCGGCCAAATCCCGCCACGCCTACACGCTGCATGTCATCGACCGCACCAGTCACTATCCCAAAGAAAACTGGCTGCAGCGCAGCAGCCGACCTGCCGTTGCGCGGATTTCAGATAAGGGCCATCGTGTTATTCACAGACGTGATACGCAAGAAGCGTGACGGCGGCGCGCTGTCCGACGACGAAATCCAGTTTCTTCGTCGACGGACTGGCCGACGGCAGCCTGCCCGCGGAGCAGGTGTCGTCGCTGGCCATGGCCATTTTTCTCAATTCGATGAGCTTCGAGGAAGCCGGCAAGCTGACGCTGGCCATGGCGGCCTCGGGCACGGTGCTCGACTGGAGCAAAGAAGACCTCGACGGCCCGGTCGTCGACAAGCATTCGACCGGCGGCGTCGGCGACAAGGTCAGCTTTCTGCTGGCGCCGATCGCGGCGGCCTGCGGTTGTTTTGTGCCGATGATTTCCGGCCGCGGGCTGGGCCACACCGGCGGCACGACCGACAAGGCGGAGAGCATTCCCGGCTACGATGCCACGCCGGATTTCGATACGTTCCGCCGAACCGTGAAAGAGCGTCGGTTGCGCAATCATCGGCCAGACCGGCCGAGCTCGCACCGGCGGATCGACGCTTCTATGCGATACGCGACGTCACCGGGACGGTCGAGTCGGTGCCGCTGATTACGGCATCGATCTTGTCCAAGAAAATCGCTGCCGGACTCGCAGGGCCTGGTCATGGACGTCAAGGTCGGCAGCGGCGCCTTCATGGACATCGCAGCCGAGAGGCCGAGGAGCTCGCCCGCAGCATCATCGCAACGGCGGCAATAGCCGGGCTCAAAACGCATGCGCTGATCACGGACATGAACGAAGTGCTCGGCACGACGGCCGGCAACGCGCTGGAGATCGAAGAGTCCGGTGGCTGTACCTGCGAAACGAACAGCGCGATGCGCGGCTCGACGATGTCACCCTGTCGCTGTGCGCGGAAATGCTGGTCGTTGGCGGCATCGAAGCAGACCGCGACAGACGCGCGCGCGGATGTGACGAATCGATCGGTAACGAGCGGCGAGCGGCCGAGATATTCGGCCGCATGGTCGCCGCGCTGGGCGGTCCGCCGGACTTCGTCGAGCATTACGACGGCATCTCAGCAATGGCGCCGGTCGTACGGCCGATCCATGCCGAGGGTGTCGTCACGCGGTCGACACACGCGCGATCGGCAACGCGATCATCGAGCTGGGCGGCGGTCGTCGCCAGGTGGGCGAAAAACTCGATCTGTCGGTCGGCTTTAGCGACATCGCGCCGATCGGCACACGACTGGACGGCGACACGCCGCTGGTCGTCGTGCACGCGGCGTCCGACGTGACGCGGACAGGGCGCAACAAAACCTGCTCGCCGCCTGCCGTCTGGGCGAATCCGCGCCCGCAGGACGGCCGGTAATCTGTGAAATTCTGGAGGGCTGAGCGGCACTTTGCGGTATGCTAGCCGCTGCTGCCAATAACAAGAAAACAGCCGGGGGAACGCCATGCAAAACCTGATCGGTTTGGTCGGAATAGTGGTCATTCTCGCTATTGCCGTCTTGTTTTCCAGCAACCGGAAAGCGATCAACCTGCGTATTGTCGGTGCGGCCTTCGGCCTGCAGGTGGCGATCGCCGCGTTCGTCCTCTACTTCGACGCCGGCCGCGCGACGATTGATACGCTGAGCACGGGTGTCCTCAAGGTGATCGGCTATTCGAAGGCCGGCATCGACATGGTTTTCGGCCCGCTTGCGGACACCGATATTGTCGGTTTCAGTTTCGCGATCAACGTGCTGCCGATCATTATTTTCTTCGCCGCGCTGATGTCGGTGATGTACCACCTGCGCATCATGGAGTGGGTCGTCAAGCTGGTCGGCGGCTTCCTTCACAAGGTCATCGGCACCGGCGCCGTTGAATCGATGAACGCCGCCGCCAACGTTTTCGTCGGCCAGACCGAGGCGCCGCTGGTGGTGCGGCCCTACCTCAAGAACCTGACCGACGCGCAAATGTTCGCTGTCATGGTATCGGGCCTCGCTTCTATCGCGGGGACCGTGCTGGCCGGCTACGTGCTGATGGGCGCGGAGCTCAAGTACCTGCTGGCGGCGGCGTTCATGGCCGCGCCGGGTGGTCTGCTGATGGCGAAAATCGTGATGCCCGACGAAGCCATCGTCAAGGCCGGCCAGCACGAAAAGCTCGTCATGGAGCCAAGTCAACATCGCAACGTCATCCTGGCCGCCGCCTCGGGGACCACGGACGGCCTGCGTCTTGCGGCCAATATCGGCGCCATGCTGGTCGCGTTCGTGGCGCTCATCGCGTTGTTCAACGGCATTGTCGGCGGTATCTCAGGGCTGTTCGGCTACGAACTGACGCTGGAAAAAATACTCGGCTGGATCTTCAGCCGCTGATGTTCCTGCTCAGCGTGCCGTGGGCCGAGGCCCAGGCCGCGGGCGCGCTGTTCGGCGAGAAGCTCATCCTCAACGAATTCGTCGCGTTCAGTCACCTCACCGAACGGCTCGCAGGCATGAGTGATCGAACACATGCCATTGTGACCTTCTCGCTCTGCGGTTTCGCCAACCTGTCGTCGATCGCGATCCTGCTCGGCGGCCTGGGCGTGCTGGTGCCGGAGAAACGTGACCTGATTGGCGTTCTCGGCATGAAAGCGGTGCTGGCCGCTTCGCTGTCGAATCTCATGAGTGCTGCACTGGCAGGACTGCTGCTGACATTCTGACCCAAGTGGCGGCGCGTCCGGTAATCATAGACTGCGACCCGGGCCAGGACGATGCGGTCGCCTTGTTTCTTGCGCTGTCCTCGCCCGACGAACTCGACGTGCTGGGCATTACGACCGTCGCCGGCAACGTGCCGCTGAGTCTCACGCAGCGAAACGCGAGAATGATGTGCGACATTGCGGGTCGCCGCGACATACCCGTTTTCGCCGGGTGCGATCGGCCCATGGTGAGGGAGGCGATTACCGCGGAGTATATTCACGGTGACACCGGCATCGACGGCGTTGAAGTTTTTGAGCCACGAACACCGCTGCAGCAACAGCATGCCGTTGATTTCATCGTTGAGACACTGCTCGCCGCGGACCAACATTCCGTAACCCTCGTGCCTACCGGCCCGCTGTCGAATATTGCGACGGCGCTCAAAAAACAGCCGCGTATCATCGAACACATCGAGCAACTGGTGATCATGGGGGGTGCGATGCGGGAAGGCGGCAACCGATCGCCGTCCGCGGAGTTCAATATCCTCGTCGATCCGCAGGCGGCGGACATCGTTTTTTCCTGCGGTCGACCGATTACGGCCATGGGACTCGACGTGACACACCAGGTGCTGTCGACGCGCGAGCGGGTCGCAGCAATCGGCGCGCTTAAAAACCCGGTCGCAGCAGCGACCGCCGGTATGCTGGGTTTCTTCCATCGTTACGATTCGAACAAATACGGATCCGTTGGTGCGCCGCTGCATGACCCCTGCACGATCGCGTGGCTGTTGCAGCCGGATCTCTTCAAGACGAAGCAATGCAACCTCGCGGTCGAAACCGAATCGGAGCTGACGATGGGACACACGGCGATCGATTTCTGGCACGTGACGGACAGGCCGGACAATGTGAGTTGGGCCTACGAGGTCGACGCGGATGGTTTTTATCAACTGTTGACGAAGCGGCTCGGCCGGTTCGAGGAGTAAGTCCGGATGCCACTTTTTGCGGTTCTCGGCTCAGTGAACCTGGATATTGTCGCAAAAGTCCCGCGCTTGCCGCTGCCCGGTGAAACCGTCAGCGGTGCCGAACTGAGTCGCTATCCCGGCGGCAAGGGCGGTAACCAGGCGCTCGCGGCCCGGCGCCTCGGTGCGGACGTGCACCTCATTGCCTGCGTTGGCGACGATGCGGCCGCCGATGAGGCGCTCCGTTTGCTTCGGGACGGCGGCGTCGGCCTTCAGCAATGCCGTCGTATCCACGGCGTTGCGACGGGCACCGCGCTCATTGCCGTGGCCCCGTCCGGTGAAAATCACATCGTGGTGGCGCCCGGCGCGAATCGTCGGCTCGTTATCGACGACGTGCGGAACATCGACGCCGATGCGTTGATCTGCCAGCTCGAGGTGCCGGTGCCCGTTATCGTCAAAGCGGCGGCATCGTTTCGCGGGTTTTTCTGCGTCAACCTGGCGCCGGCGACCGAAATTGACGTCGACGTCCTGCAGCGCGCCGACCTCGTGGTCGTCAACGAAACGGAGGCGAGCTGGTACGGCGGCTCGCTTAGCGCCTGCAGGGGAATTGTAGCCACCACGCACGGTGCCGGTATCGCGACTCTGCAGCGCGACGGCCGACTGCTCGCCGAGGTAATGCCGCCGGTGGTCAACGCTGTGGATACAACGGGTGCCGGCGATACGTTTACCGCGGCGCTGACGCTCGCGCTGGTGGAGGGCCAGCCCCCTGACAAGGCACTGCAGTTCGCCTGTGCGGCAGGCGCCGTTGCGACCATGACGATGGGTGCGCAGCCCTCGCTGCCGGATCGGGAGACGGTCTCGAGGTGGCTATAAGGTCAGCCGGCGTCGCTTGTTAGGGATTGCTGTTACCGGGTGCGGCCTTTGCAAGGTACGGCATCCGTGCGACCTCGAGGCAGCGCTCAGCGCTGACACCGCCCTGTGCCCTGAAATGTAGCCCGACCAGCCCCTTCCGGTTCACGCCGAGAAACAGACGCGTTCCTTTAACTTCAGCCAGCGTCAGCAAAGAAAGTTCGCGGAGCCGGCTTACCCGGGCGATAGTGGCTGAGTTCTGGAAATCGAGGTTGGCTATAGGGCTCGACTCGCTGCCTGAGTAAGCCATGGCTGCGACCGGCTGCGACAGTCGTGAAGGTGATGTGTATTCCGTCTCGGAGCGCAGCGCTTCGAGATACAGCGCAACAACTGTCGACAGCCGAGAATCGGCATCCAGACCTGTTGTCTCATCGGCCAGGGCGTTGATTGACAACAACAGGCTGATCAGAAGCAGTATCGTCGAGCTGGCTTTGAGCATGACCGAACTCCTTTTCCATCACGTTCCAATTTAACATACCGTGGCGTCAGCCCCGCGGTATCGTCACACGCAACATCACTATGCCATGAGCCGCCGTCAGGTTCGTTCTGCTGGATCACGAAAAAGAAAAAAAGTGGACTGCCGGGTTATGTCAGGTTTCGCGTGGCAGGCAGGAGAAAAGCGAGGATTGTCGCTTGCCTGGCTCGCGACACGAATCGAGGCGCATACCCTGCTATTCTACGTTCGGCTTCGCGAAACGCAGCGGATCCAACTGGCAACTTTTTCACCTGTCTGCTTGTGGGGCAGTCGAACCGCGGCGACGGACTGATAACAGAGACCGAAGGAACAGGAATGACTGAACGCGGAGACAAAACATCCGGTGACAGTCTGCGTATGTCGTTGTCGGTCATACTGATCAACTGGCGGGATGAACGGCAAACGTTACAGTGCGTCGACGAGGTCCGGAGTTGGCTTTCGATCAATCCGAATATTATCGTAGTTGACAACGAGTCCTCGACTAACTCCCAAACGACCCTGGCAAAAGCATTACTGCCGCACGAACTGATTTGTAGCGGCAGCAACCTTGGCTATGCGGGTGGCAATAATCTCGCGATAAAGCAGGTGCTTGCCGGTACGGACCGCTATATCCTGTTGTTGAACACCGATGCACAAGTATCCGAGAAATCCGTCATGGCCCTGCTGGCAACAATGAATGACAACCCGGAAATATCCATCCTTGGACCCGTTATTTACGAAGGTGAGGCAGGCAAAGTGAAGTGCCTGATTGGTGGGCGTGATATTGCGCAACACGCGTCTACCCGCATAGAGGCCAGCCCTGAATCGCTGGCAACGATCCCGGGCTATCCGCTACACGACGTGGACTACGTTTCCGGCACCGTTTTACTGGCGCGAAGCTCTGTGTTCGAGCAGCTTGGCCTGCTTGACGAGCAATATTTTTTCAGTGGTGAGATCGCCGATTTCTGCAAAAGAGCGAAGAACGAGGGACACAAGGCCTGCGTCGACCTGAGCGTCGAGGCGTTTCACGATACCGGCAAGACGCCGTCGCAGCGTCGCGAGACCCTGTATACCTATTACAGTCTGCGCAATCGATTTCTCTACGTGAGAAAACACTATGCCAGTCGAAAGTTTCGGTATTTCATTCGATGGACGACCACAGGATTGTCCGCACTGGCAAAGTCCATCGTGGCGCGGAACACGAGCCGCTCCCGAGCAATTCTGCTGGCCGTAGTTCATGGCCTTTCCAATCGTATTGGGAACCAGAATGCACGTTTTGAATGAGGGCATGACGAACAAGGTCACCGTCATCATTCCTAACTGGAATGGTATGGAGTGGCTTGAAGGTTGCCTTCAGTCGCTTGGCAACCAGACCCTTCGCGGTTTCGAAACGCTGATTGTCGACAACGGCTCTACAGACGGTTCGCTAGAATATGTTGACGCGAACTATCCGCGCGTAAAGATCATCCGACTGGACCGAAATACGGGTTTTGCAAATGCAGCCAACGTCGGTATTCGTGAGTCAAAGACGCCGTACGTTGCCCTGCTCAATACGGATACCCGAGTGTATCCGGAGTGGTTATCAAACTTATTGCAGCGAATGGAAGCCTCACCGCCCGATGTTGCAGCCATTAATCCGCAAATCCTGAAAATGGACGATCCGGACCAGCTTGACGATGCGGGTGACGAGCTGACCTGGTACGGGTTGGCAATGAAAACCGGCCATGGTCAGCCGGCCAAGAATTTCGGCGAAGAGACCGAAGTGTTCTCGCCATGCGCAGGGGCATCGCTCTACCGGCGAGACTTCCTGCAGCACACTGGCGCCTTCGACGCATCGTTCTTCGCCTATCTGGAGGATGTGGACCTCGGTTTCCGGGGCAGGTTGATGGGGTATCGTTATTTGTACCTGCCCTCGGCAAAGGTGCTTCACAAGAGCCACGGCTCCAACCTGCCGCAGGCGAAATATATCGAACTGACGATGAGAAACCGGCTCATGTTGTTTGCCAAAAACGTGCCGCTCTCGCTGCTTCTGCGACGGGCGCCCAAGCTGATTTACGGCCAGTGGTACTGCCTGCTAGCGCAGGGGCGACCGCTGTCGGCTTTCAAGGGGTACCTGTCATTCATCGCCCGTTTGCCGGCCGTACTCAAGAGCAGAAAAATGATCGGCAAAAACGCGGTAATCGGAAGCGCTGAAATTTCCGCCTTGCTGAGCCAGGAACCGCCGGCACCACCCGCATCCGAGCTGGTCTTTGCTCGTGTTGCCAAACTTCGGCGGAAAATTTCGCGGGTTTTTTCGCGGGACACAGGTCATTGACATGAGGTTTGTCGAGCCTGTGTTGTCGCAGCGATCGCGGCGACGAACTCGTTAACGCTGACTCAATGGCCGCGCAAAACGTCAAAGCTCGTAAAGGGAGCGATGTGAATCGACCATGGTCTCAATCGAAAACGCTGCGGCGCCCGTTTTCGCGGCATTGCGGGTAAGTTCACCGAGTCGTTGCTGCAGCGTTTCGACCGCTTCGGTAACGGCTTCAACGCTCACTGTGTCAACAACAACACCACTGTCACTTTGCCGAACAAGGTCGGCCATCGGGATCGTATCGCTTACCAGTACCGGGGTGCCGGTAAGTAACGATTCGATCAAAGAGTGCGGGTAGGATTTGACGATATCGCTGCGTTTCGACAACAAAATCGTCCCGTGGGCTCTATGCAGGTAGTCAACGACGTTGACGTGACCGTTTACGATTTCAACGCGTTCTGCGATGCCGAGGCGCGCGACCTTTTCCAGCAATTCCTCAAACAGGAGGCCTCTCCACAAGAGTATAAGTTTTAAATAAGGATGTCTGGCCACGGTCTCGAGCATTACGTCAATGCCCTTGGCGTCGAACTGCTGCGATTCCCAAGGGGCGGATGCACAAAGTAGTGTCAGCTCATCGTCGAGTTTTGACGCGTTGGCAACGAACCCCGCCGTTGCGATTCCTGGCCGTATAAGCACGTGGTTCTTGATGCCCCACGATGTGAGCGTGTCGGCGTCGCGCTCATTGGATACAACAATGCGGTGGAGGTTATTCAGAGAGTCGATGCCGGCGGGTTTCCTCGAGCGATCCAGGCCGGCGGTCACGGTATAGACAATGGGGTTTCGCAACAGCCGCAGGACGGGAAAAAAATACGGCACCGGGGAATACACGTGGTTGAGGCGGTGGTCCTGTTCCAGGCGCCGGATACTCCGAAGCTTGTGCAGCCCGTAAAGTGATCTTGGAAAGCGGCTGCTCGGCCGGCTCAATGGGAACAGGTTGACAGACCGCCCATGAAAGGCCGATTGCAGACTGGCCACCTCCTGGAAGACCGCATCGGTGCCCTCCAGAACCGGCTCTGGCGAGGTTAGTAGATAGAGCACTGACATGGAAACGATCCTGGTTGACAGTCACGTCGCCGTACTGGCAACTGTGACGGCGAACTAGTCGAGATGAAAAGAGGCCGGCAGTAGTTCGTCCACCGAATACTCCTGCCATTGATTACTGTCATCGATAACAATCACCCGCGTTTCCTTGTCGGCGAACTCATGGATGCGCTGGCGGCAGCCGCCACAGGGCGTACACGGGCTGATGTCGTCGTAGCCGCCGGCAACGGCGATTCGACGAATGATTTTTCCGCCCTGTTGGATCATCGCGGCAATCGCAGACGTTTCGGCGCAGTTGCCGAGGTTGTAGGCCGCATTCTCTACGTTGCAGCCAACGTGCAGCTGCCCCTGGTCGTCGATGATGGCTGCGCCGACGCTGAAGCGCGAATACCGGCAGTAGGCTTTGTCGCGCGCCTGCCTGGCCGCGTTGATCAGGTCTTCATTTGCCGCTTGTCATCCTATTTCGCCTTCTGCATCGGATTGTTCGGGTGCGTCGTCCAGTCGGCTTTTTGCATCGAGATCGGCGCTCCGGTTCGCGGGTCGGACCCCTCCATCAATTGTTGCATGGAAATGCAGTCCTCGACGGGGCAAACGCTGACACAGAGGTTGCAGCCAACGCACTCGGCATCGATAACCTCGAAGCGCCGCTCGCCGTTAACGGTATGGGTGATCGCCTGGTGCGACGTATCCTCGCAAACCACGTGGCAGCGGCCGCACTGGATGCAGAGGTCCTGGTCGATGACGGCTTTCTCGACATAGTTGAGGTTGAGATACTGCCAGTCCGTCACGCTGGGTACGGCCTTGCCGATGAGTTGATCGAGGGTGAGCGCCTTGTCGTCGAGGAAACGGCCGAGGCCATCGACCAGGTCGTCGATAATCTTGAAGCCGTAGACCATGGCGGCCGTGCACACCTGCACGTTGCTCGCACCGAGCGCCAAAAAATCAACCGCGTCGCGCCAATCCGTGATGCCGCCGATGCCGGAGATCGGTAGTGCGTGCGTTTCCCGGGTACGCGCGATCTCGGCGACCATGTTCAATGCGATCGGTTTGACGGCCTCGCCGCAGTAGCCGCCGTGCGTGCCCATGCCATCCGTCGTCGGATACATGGTGAGGGTGTCGTAATTGACGCGCATGATCGAATTGATCGTATTGATCAGCGACACGGCATCGGCGCCGCCGTCCAGTGCCGCCTTGGCCGGTGGCAGTATATTGGTAACGTTGGGCGTCAGTTTCACAATGACGGGCACCGAGGCCGCCTTTTTCGCCCACTCGCTCGCCATCTGGATGTACTCGGGCACCTGGCCGACGGCGGCGCCCATGCCGCGTTCCGACATGCCGTGCGGGCAGCCGAAGTTCAGCTCGAAGGCATCGATGCCGGTTTCCTCGATCATCGGCAGGTATTTTGCCCAGGCGGACTCATTCATCGGCAGCATGACCGAAGCAACGAGCGCGCGGTCCGGCCAGTCCTTCTTGATCTGTCGCATCTCGTCAAGATTGGTCTGCAGCGGCCGGTCGGTAATCAGTTCGATATTGTTAAAGCCGATAACACGCCGTTCGTTACTGTGAATGGCGGCGTAGCGCGGTCCGTTGACGTTGACGATGGGTGGGTCTTCGCCCAGTGTTTTCCACACCGCGCCGCCCCAGCCGGCTTCAAATGCCCGATTGACGTTGTAGGCCTTGTCGGTCGGTGGGGCTGATGCCAGCCAGAACGGGTTCGGCGACGAAATGCCGAGGAATGTCGTCTTGAGATCGGCCATCGCTAGTTCTCCCGCAGTTGACGGTCGATGTCCATCGCCGCCACCTTGCCATGCTGGACCGCCGTAACGGTGAGATCGTCACCCGCCACCACGCAATCGCCACCCGCCCAGACATTCGGCAGCGAGGTCTTTCCCACGTCGTCGACCACGATGCGATCACGCCGGGTTTCGAGCCCCGCTATGGCCTTTTTCAGCAGGTCGATATCGAGCGTCTGGCCGATCGCCTTGAAAACCGTGTCAGCGCTGAGATCAAAGCTCTCGCCCGTCGGCGTCAGGTGACCGCTACTGTCCAGCGTCGTTCGTCGAAAACGAACGGTGGTCACATGTTCGTCGCCGAGCAGCCTCACTGGCTCTGCCCAGTGATGAATGCTGACACCGCTGGTCTTGGCCAGGTCCTGTTCAAACTCGCTGGCACCCATCTGCTCCGGCCCGCGCCGATAAACGATGTCGACGCGATCCGCGCCGAGTCGGCGGCTTTGCACGGCAATATCGATAGCCGTCATGCCGCCGCCAATGACCACCACCCGGCGGCCGACGGGCAATTTGCCGAGGTCCCTGGACTGGCGTATCTCGGCAATGTGCTCGATCGCGTTGTCGACGCCCGGCATGGACTCTTCATCGATGCCGAGCGCATTACTCGAGCTGAGGCCGACGCCGATAAACACCGCGTCGAAACTGCCGCGCAGCTCATCAAGCGTAAAGTCCTTGCCCAGCGTCTGGCCGTTGCGGACGTCAATACCGCCGATCGAAAGAATGTACTCGACCTCCTTCTGTGCGAAATCATCGACAGTCTTGTAGGCGGCTATGCCGTATTCGTTCAGCCCGCCCGGTTTCCGGTCGCGGTTGAACACCACGACATCGTGGCCCAGCGTGGCAAGCCGGTGCGCGCAGGACAGGCCGGCCGGTCCGCCGCCAACGACGGCCACTTTCTTGCCAGTCGAAGCGGCGCGTGAAAACAGCGGCGTTTGCTTGCTCGAACACCGGGTCCGTTGCGTAGCGCTGCAAAAGCCCGATTTCGACCGGCTTCTCCTCGTGCGTATTGCGCACGCAGGCCTGTTCGCACAGCACTTCGGTCGGGCAGACGCGGGCACACATGCCGCCCATGATGTTTTCGCTAAGAATGGTGTGCGCCGATCCGATGCGGTTGTCGCTGCGTATCTTCTGAATAAAGCCGGGTATATCGATGCCGGTGGGGCACGCGGTTGTGCAGGGCGCATCAAAACAGAAGTAACAGCGATCCGCCTCGATCAGCGCCTCGGAGCGACCGAGCGGCGGATGCAGGTCCGCGAAGTTCTTTGCCAGCACCTCGCGGCTGAGACGATGGCTGCGGATGTTCGGTTGTTGCTCGTCGTTGCTCATATGGGCAGGCCCTCAGCGCCGCACGGCGACGGGTTCGGACTGCTGTGCCTGGATCTTCAGCGCGTCATAGAACGGCGCAAACGGCGGGCGATCGACGTAGCGGCCCGCGCCACGCTCGACGTCGAGCTGGCCGTCAGCGAAGACGACGCGGCCGCGACTGATCGTGTGCGAAGCGCAGCCGGTAACGGTCATGCCCTCGAAGATGTTGTAGTCGACCTTCTGGTGATGCGTCTTCGCCGAGATGGTCTTGGTAGCTGCCGGGTCCCAAACGACAATGTCGGCATCCGCACCGATGGAGACGCTGCCTTTTCTCGGGTAGATATTGAATATCTGTGCCGCGTTCGCCGAGGTCACTTTGACAAACTCGTTCATCGTCAGGCGCCCGGTACCAACGCCGTGGTGCCACAAAGCCTCCAGGCGATTCTCGACGCCTGCCGTGCCGTTCGGGATCAGTCGGAAATCCTCTAAGCCTGCGGCCTTCTGCTCGGCGCAGAAGCAGCAGTGGTCGGTAGCCGTTGTTTGCAGACTGCCCGATTGCAGGCCGTGCCACAGCGCTTCCTGGTTCTCCTTCGAGCGAAACGGCGGGCTCATGACGTGCGCTGCCGCTACCTCGAAGTCCGGGTCACGGTACACGGAATCGTCTATCAGCAAATGGCCCGCGAGCACCTCGCCGAAAACGCGCTGGCCTTCGTTCCGCGCGCGCGTGATCGCTTCAAGTGCCTGCCGGCAGGAGGTGTGCACGACGTACAGCGGGGCGTGCAGGACTTCGGCAATACGGATCGCGCGGTTGGCCGCCTCGCCCTCGACCTCTGGCGGCCTCGACAGAGGGTGTGCCTCGGGTCCGGTCAGGCCTTTCTCGAACAGTTCTTTTTGCAGTCGAAATACCAGCTCGCCGTTTTCCGCGTGCACCGTCGGTATCGCCCCGAGTTCCACGGCGCGTGCAAAGCTGTTCACGAGAATCTCGTCGTCGGCCATGATGGCGCCTTTGTACGCCATGAAGTGCTTGAAGCTGTTAACGCCGTGATTGCGGACCAGGGTTCCCATATCTTTGTACACGGAATCGTCCCACCAGGTTATCGCGACGTGGAAGGAGTAGTCAGCAACAGATTTCTCGGCCCATTCACGCCACTGCCTGTAGGTTTCCAGGATATTCTGCTGTGGGTTGGGAATGGCGAAGTCGATAATCATGGTCGTACCGCCGGCGAGCCCGGCGGCCGTGCCGGAATAAAAATCCTCGCTGGCAACCGTGCCCATGAACGGTAGCTGCATGTGCGTATGCGGGTCGATGCCGCCCGGCATTACGTACTGGCCGCCAGCGTCGACCACGGTTGCACCCTTAGGCGCGTCCAGATTTTCGCCGACTGCAGCGATGCGCCCGTCCCGGCAAAGTACGTCCGCCCGAACAGTTTGTTCTGCGTTGACGACAGTGCCCCCTTTTATGAGTACCGTCATGATGAACTCCCGATTTCGCCGCGCGCGACGAGGTAATAAAGCAGACCGCCCAGTATCGATCCTGTGAACCAGCCGTAGTCGTAAAACCAGCTGAGATAGTTTGTCGATATCGCGATCACGGTCAACCCGACCGGCACCAGGAAAGCGATGAAGCCGGCCCTGTTCCAGGCTGGATACGCCGCGCCATCCTTGTAGAGCGACAGCAGATCGTAGCGTTGTTTCTTGATCAGGAAATAGTCGACGATCATGATGCCCGCAATCGGACCCAGCAAGCTGGAGTACCCCAGCAGCCAGTTGGAGTAGAGACTCTCGACACTCACGTCCGTCTCGAGCCAGCCCATTTTCTTCAACAGCTCCCAACTCATCAGCAACAGGCCGATTATACCGGTCAACATCACGCCGCGATTCTCATTGATGTAGCGTGGCGCGATATTCTGGAAACTGTTCGTCGGCGAGACGATGTTCGCGGCGGTGTTGGTCGAAATAGTGGCGAGTACGATCATCAGCATGGCCACGACGACCCAGAAGTCATTGTCGATTCGCCCGATCAGGTTGATCGGGTCGGAGATCGTCTCGCCCGTTAGCTCAACCGAAGCGGCGGTCAGAATCACGCCGAGGCCCGCAAACAGGAACATGGTCAGCGGCAACCCGATGATCTGCCCCATGACCTGGGCACGCTGGGTTCTCGCGTAACGGCTGAAGTCGGGTATGTTCAGCGATAGCGTTGCCCAGAAACCGACCATGGCAGTTAGTCCCGCCATGAAGTAGCCGAACAGGGGCGCACCCACGGGTCGCGTCGCCGGCGTTGCCAGTACCTCACCCAGCGACACTTTCGGTCAGTGCCCAGACGATAAGTCCGATCGCCACGAGCAGCAGCAACGGCGCCGCCAGCGCTTCGAGTTTTTTGATCGACTCGGCGCCACGAATGACGACCGCGAGGTTGGCCACCCAGAAGATGAAGAAGCCCAGTACCTCGCCGGTGCCGCCCAAGCGCGGCCCAGCCGTCGAACAGCGCCGAGAGCATCAGGTGAATAGCGATGCCGCCGAACAGCGTCTGCACGCCAAACCAGCCGCAGGCGACGACCGCGCGAATCAGCGACGGGCACGTTCGAACCGATGATGCCGAAGGAGGCGCGCATGACGACCGGGCAGGGGATGCCGTAACGCGTGCCCGGATACGCGTTCAGGGTCAGCGGGATCAGCACGACGATGTTGGCGATGAGAATGGTCCAGAGCGCCTCCGCGACAGACAGGCCGAAGTAGGCCGTGAGCACGCCGCCGAGCGTATAGGTCGGCACACAGATAGCCATTCCGACCCACAATGACGCCACGTTCCAACGCGTCCAGGTGCGCTGCGACGCCTTTGTCGGTGCGATGTCCTCGTTGTAACGCGGGCTCGAGGCGATATCGTCGCCGACCTCGAGCTCGATGTGCTCGCCAACGGTAACGAGTTTGCTGACCGATAATGACTCGGACATCGGTTCTACCCTCAAGGTTGAGTCAGTCGACGAATATTCAGCTGTCTGTCAGCGGACCGTAGGTCTCGGGCCTGCGGTCACGAAAGAACTGCCAGGTATCGCGGACTTCGCGCACCCTATCGAGGTCGATTTCGTGTACCAGCAGTTCGTCGTCGCCGTAGCTGGCCTGTGCCTCGATTGCTCCGCGCGGATTCACGATATAGCTGGAGCCGTAAAACTCGCCCATGTTCATCGTCGATGCCCATGGCTCTTCGGTGCCGATGCGATTGATGGCACCGATAAACACGCCGTTGGCTGCCGCCGACGCCGGCTGCTCCAGTTCCCACAGGTACTTGCTGAGGCCTGCGACGGTCGCCGATGGATTGACGATGTACTCGGCGCCATTCAGCGCCAGCGCTCGCCAGCCTTCCGGAAAGTGCCGGTCGTAGCAGATGTAAACACCGAGCTTCACGTAGGCGGTGTCGAAAACCGGGTAGCCGAGGTCGCCGGGCTTGAAGAAAAACTTCTCGTAAAAACCGGGATCGACCTGCGGAATATGAGTCTTGCGATACTTGCCGAGGTAGCTGCCATCGGCGTCGATGACGGCGGCCGTGTTGTAGTAAACGCCGGTCATGTGCTCTTCGTAAATGGGTACGACGATGACCATGTTGTGCTTTTTCGCGTACTCCTGCATCAGTCTGGTCGTGTAGCCGTCAGGAATTTTCTCAGCCGCCGCGTACCATTTCCTGTCCTGGCTGGGGCAGAAGTACGGTTGCGTGAAAACTTCCTGGAAGCACAATACCTGCACGCCCTGTTTGCCGGCGTCTTCAATATAGGGGATATGCGCCTCGATCATCCGGTCGCGGATTGCGTCCGGACTCATCGAGCCGTCGCCCTTGAGCGCCATCTGGATCAGGCCGCATTTGACTGTCGCCATGTTCACCCCCGAAGTTTTTTTAAATGCAGGCTTGTGCCTGCGATTTGTTAATTTTCAGCGTGTTAGCAGAATTTCTGATGTCTAGAGAATACGCTTTTCGGGGGAGAAAAGCATGGGGTGAGGGGGGGCGGGATTGAGTTACGTCACATTGTTGCGGCTCGACGGTACGTTGCTTCTCCTCATGGCTCGCTTCGCTGTGCTTTACTTCGTCGAAACAACGTACCGTTGCGCCGTGGCCGGTTGAACCTAGTCGGGGTGCGTGTGAGGGGGGTTAAGTCACATAGTTGCGGCTTGACGGTACGTTGCTTCAACTCATGGCTCGCTATGCTGCGCTTTACTTCGTCGAAACAACGTACCGTCGAGCCGCAACCCGGAGCGCGTCGGGTGGTTGTTGCTGCTCATGGATTGCGGCGTGGCTTGCTGAACCTCTGTCAGGGCGCGTGTGAGGGGGGCGGGATTGAGTTAGGTCACATTCGTTGCAGCTCGACGGTACGTTGCTTCTCCTCATGGCTCGCTTCGCTGCGCTTTACTTCGTCGAGACGACGTACCGCCGAGCCGCAACCCGATGCGCGTAGGATAGTTTGATTCTGCTCATGGATTGCGGGGTGGCTTGCTCAACCCTCAGTCGGGGCGCGTGTGAGGGGGGGGTTGAGTTGAGGATCACATTGTTGCAGCTCGACGGTACGTTGCTTCTCCTCATGGCTCGCTTCGCTGCGCTTTACTTCGTCGAAACAACGTACCGCCGAGCCGCAACCCGATGCGCGTAGGGTGGTTGCTTCTTCTCATGGCTCGCTGTCGCCGCGCTTTACTTCGTCGAAACAACGTACCGTCAAGCCGCAACCCGATGCCGTAGGATAGTTTGATTCTGCTCATGGATTGCGGGGTGGCCTGCTGACCCTCAGTCGGGGCGCGTGTGAGGGGGTGAGTTAGGTCACATTGTTGCAGCTCGACGGTACGTTGCTTCTCCTCATGGCTCGCTTCGCTGCGCTTTACTTCGTCGAAACAACGTACCGTCGAGCCGCAACCCGATGCGCAACAGGCTCGTTGCTTCTTCTCACGGCTACGCTGTGCCGCGCTTCACGTCGTCGAAACAACGTACCGTCAAGCCGCAACCCGATGCGCGTAGGATAGTTTGATTCTGCTCATGGATTGCGGGGTGGCTTGCTGACCCTCAGTCGGGGCGCGTGTGAGGGGGGTGAGTTAGGTCACATTGTTGCAGCTCGACGGTACGTTGCTTCTCCTTATAGCTCGCTTCGCTGCGCTTTACTTCGTCGAAACAACGTACCGTCGAGCCGCAACCCGGAGCGAGTAGGGTGGTTGTTGTTCCCGCACGCTGCGCGCCGTGCTATTTCGTCTAAGTGACCTGCCGTTGAGCCGTGGCTGGTTGAACTTCGACCGGCGTGCTTACTCGACCGTCGTCCATGAGCCGTGCATCGGGTTGGGCAGTATGTACCAGCCTGCCCCCCAGTAGCGGTCGTATCGTTCGAGCGCATCGCGACGACTTTGCTTTGTGGCAGGCGTCGTACACGGCGCCACGACCTTTTCTCGGGCGCAGGGCACGAAGTCGCCAAAGTCATCGCCGATCAGCATGATAGACGCGATAGCGTTTGGGCAATCAGTCGGCGGCGCACGAGTTTTTTCGTCCCAGCCGGGACGTTCGCCCGATAACATGACAAATTGCGGGCGACCTCGATGCCGACCTCGCGAATATCGTCTACCGTCGTGTTCTTCTGCGGGCACGGGTCGCGGCTCCCCGCTTTGATTTCGCAAGGCCGGTTCGTGACGAAAAACACGGTGACTCCCTGCGCTCTCGCCGCATCGACAAAGCGCTTTACCCCCGGAATCGCGAGCGAGTCGTAGTTGCTGCTCCAGTCATCGAGCTTGTGATTGGCAAACGGGCGTTCGAAGGTGAGCTGGAAATCCACATTGCTGACGACGGTCTCGTCGACATCGAGGATGACGGCCGGCGGCAGGTGTGCGGCGCCTGTTTGTTTCGGCATCGCGCTCCAGGACGTGTCAGCGATGTAGCCCGGCAGCGCGGCCTCCGCCGTGCGATACACCTGCTCTGCGATTGCCCGGTATTCGGCGGCATGTTTCACCCACTGTATGCCGAGGTCTTGCGTTGGCTCATGGCCTGATGATTCGAGTGAGACGGGTGCCGGTGGAGGCGACGTGACACAGGCAGCGAGTGCCAGGAGCGGGGCGAGAAAAAGAGCAGTGCGTCTTGCGGTCATGGTTTCTCCTGATGCGCGGGGCCGCCAAATCAGGTTAGCATGCTCGCATGATGAGAATCACACCGCTACTTTTTGGTCTCGTGTTGCTGTCCGCCTGCGTATCGACGCCGCAGCCGGCGGCTACTGGAATTACGTTCGTTCACCTGAACGACACCTATCGTGTGGGCGCTGTTGAGGACGGCAATGCCGGCGGCTTCAGCCGGGTCGTGACGCTGGTCCGCAAGCTCCAGGCAGAAGGACGGGACGTCCGCATCCTGCACGGCGGCGACTTCCTCTATCCGTCGCTCGAGAGTCAATTATGGGACGGCCTGCAAATGGTGGACGCGTTCAACTTCATGGACGCCGTCGCGCCAATGTACGTGGTGGCGGGCAACCACGAGTTTGATCGGCGCGGGCCGGAGCAGCTGATCGCAGCGGTCAGGGCGTCGCGCTTCGACTGGCTTGGCGACAATTACGTGTTCAAGACAGGCGATGCGGGCGTCGATGGCGCACTGCGCCCGGCGTTTACGTTTGCAGCCGGTGGCAAGACGGTCGGGGTTTTCGCACTGACCCTGAACCCGGTGGATGGCGGCAACGAGCGTCAGTACCTGGAAAACGACGGCAATTACGCTCGCGTTGCAGAAAAGACAATCGAGACGCTGGATGCGCAGGGCGTTGACATGATCATCGGCGTTACGCATTTACACATCTGGCAGGATGCGGAACTTGCACAGCTTAAAGCAAAATACCCCAAGCTCGCTTTCATCGTCGGAGGGCATGAGCACGAGCCCGAATACAGGCCCGGCAGCACGGAGTCTGCGGTTGTTATGAAAGGTGCCTCTAACGCCCGCGTCATCTGGGCGATCGATGTCGATTTCGACCAGGCCGGGCAGGCATTGCTTCGCGAGCGTAAAGTCGAACTCGATGAAAGCGTCCCGCTAGATAAGGAATACGAAGTGCTCGCGAACCGCTGGCGCGCACAACTGCTCGAGAAATTTCCGTTTCTCGAAGCTCGCGTCGGTACCGCCGCAGTGCCGCTGGACGGTCGCGAGGTGACGGTCCGTAATGAAGAAAGCAATTGGGGCAACTTTGTCGTGGATCAGATGCGCGGTGCGTTTGGCGAGCCCTCGGATTTTGCGTTCATCAATGGCGGCACATTGCGTATCGATGATTTCATCGAAGACGACATCCAGTTTGAGGACATCGGCCGCACCTTCGGTTTCAGCTCGTTCCTGCGTCTGACCACCCTGACCGGCACGGAGTTTCGTGAGCTGATGGAAGCCGGTTATCGTGGTGCGGGGCCGAGTAAAGGCTATTTCCCACAGGTTTCCGGCTTCCGCATCTGCATCGATCGCCAACGTAGCGACGGCAATCGTATCGTCAGCCTGCAGGTGCCGGCAGATGAGGGCTGGCGGGAGATCGAAGCGGAGGCGGAGTACAGAGTGGTGGTCCCCGACTATCTTTACGGCGGCGGCGATGGCTACCGGGTGCCGAAGGAACGGCCGGCGACACCGCCCGGCTCAGAGCTCAAATACCGGGTGCTGGATGCGATCATCAGTGCCCAGGCGGCCGGAGAGAAAGTCGGTGCCCGGGTCGATCCTGCCAACCCGCGCTTTTATGAACTGTCGGAAACCAAGCCGCGCTGCTTTGAATAATGGGGACATTCTTAATTTAACGTACTAGTACGTTAAATTAAGAATGTCCCCAAAAAAAAGGGCGGCCATTGGCCGCCCTTTTTTGTTTTGCCTTTCGCTTCCGGTCGAAATTACTGACCGAATGCGATGTCAATACCGAAGCGTGCTTCCCAAAGGCTCGGGTTGACGTAAGTGCGGTCGTTCGGCCTGTCGAACGAGTCGTAAACAAACCGGTTCTGAGCGTCGAGGCTCGCATTGACGACGCGTACCGGGAAGTACTGAGCGTCGGTGACCTTGCCCCAGTCATCGTGCAGCAGGTTACCGAGGTTCTTGACCTTGAAGTACAGCGTGCTCCTCCAGGACTCGTTAAAGTTGACGTCCTGGCGAACGCTCAGGTTCCATACCGTGCTCCAGCCGGTGTTGACTTCGTTTCTCGCGTTGAAGCCGGGCTGCAGGCCGTTTCTTGCGACGAACTCCGAGAATGCCGCCTGGTCGAAGCCCGCCTCAAAGACGACGTTCGGATCGGACGGGCCGGTCGGCACGTACAGCAAGTGGCGGTCGTTGAAGCCGTCGCCCTCGAGATTGTCGCTCTCCATTACGAAGGTCTGTGGCTGGCCCTCGTTGGCGTAGCCCTGCAGCGAGATACGCGTCGAGTTTTCACCGAACCACTGGTTCTCGTAATAGAAGTTAGCCGTCAGCCGCTTCGGAACCACCCAGTTGGAGTTGCCCGGTTCCGGATCGTTGATATCCAGCAGCGCGCCGCCGGTGAAGTTGGAGCCTGCCGTTGAAGCGACCATGGGAGAGATATCCTCACCCTCGACGTACGCGTAGCCGATCTGTGCCGACAGTCCGAACTCGAACTCCTTGGAGACAGAGACAGAAATCATGTTCGATTCCGTTTTCCGTCCCGAGTTGGTCAGCATCAGGTTGTCTTCGCCTGCGCCGAAGTAGTCGTAGATCGGAGAACCGGCAGCGGTGGTGCCAACGATAGCCTGCGACACGTCTTTGTAATACGCACCGTCCTGGCCCCTGGTGTGCAGGTAGTCGAAGTCAACAACGATGTCCGACCACGGCGTATCCCACGTGCCACCGATCGCGTACTTCCATTCGCTCGGCGTTTCGTAGTTCGGGTCGATGAGAGCGAGGTTGCTGTCGTTGGCATCTGCAGCGGTGACGTCAGCAACGGCATCAAACATTTCCTGCGGCACGTCGTAGCCAGGGCGTCCTGCACCGGACAGCGGCAGCGAATCGCCCATACCTGCCAATACCGTGGCGGAATCGAAATAGTTGAACTGGAACTGCGCATTGGTCACGCCATCGTTGCTCCAGGCGTTCGATATCCAGACGTTCGGGTTGCCGCCCGAATACAGGCCGACGCCGCCGCGCAGCGTCAGGTCATCGCGGACGCCCCAGGTGATACCCGACGCGAGGCATGAGCAGGTCGATGCCGTCGAGATTGGCATCGTTGCGCAGACCATTGGTTGCGTCCGCGAAAGCCTGGTTGAATTTCGGACGATCGCTGCTTTCCCACCATTCGTAGCGCAGGCCGGCCGTAATCGTCATGTCCATGCTTGTCGATGAAGAACTCGTCCTGGATGTAAAGACTGTTCAGCGTGTTGCTGAACACTGCCGCCGCATCCAGCGGGATTGTTGGAGCCACCGGAGCTGCCGTAGTAGATACGGCTCGGGCGGCCCAGCTCGAAGCGGTCGATACCGGACGGGCTGCAACCGTTCGACGCCGTCGAGGCGCTCCTGCGCCGTCAGCGTGGCGCAGGCGGCGTCATTGCCGGCCGAATCGTCGAAAAAGTCGTACTCGCCGCCGTTCGAATGCTGAACAAAGATGTTGAAGATATCGAGCGTCTCGCGATCGTAGCCCGCGGTCAATACATGATCGCCGAGCAGGTAGGTGCCCGCCAGCTTGATGTACTCAACCTCGGTGTTCAGGCTGTTGGCCTGGCGTGAGTCATCCGCACCGAGGTAAACCGTACCCGTACGGCCGCCGATGCTGATCTGCATGTCGGCAAACTCTTTCGGTCCGACCGTTACCTGCGAGTCGTCCATCGTCGAGTTGCTGTAGAAGAACTCCGTCGAAAACGCGTCATTCCACTGCGACGACAGCTTCAGCGTGATAGGTCTCCGCCTCGGCGCCCTTGGTGTAGTAGTGATTGGCGAATTCGAACTCGTCGTCGTCACCGTCCGAATCACGCAGCTGGAAGCCATCGAAGTAGTTGTAAACGAACGCCGCGTTGTGCATGTCGTTGATGTTCCAGTCGAGCCGCACCATGTACTTCTCGGCTTCCTGCGTGCCGTCGCCCGGCTGGCCGCCCGTGTCGTAGTTGTAGACGCTCTGGGCGATCGAGTTGATGCGGTCATAGTCCGCCTGGCTCAGCCACGGACGCTGTTCACCGTTGCCTGAACCTGCATAGCCCTTGGCCAGGAACCGCGGCTCGTCGGACTCTTCGTAGGCCGCGAAGACGAACAGCTTGTCCTTGATGATCGGACCACCGACGTTGAAGCCCAGGAAGGTCTTGTCGTAAGACCGGACGCGAATAGTCGGCGTCATCGCCCCGGATCTTGTCGCCGCGAAGGTCGTTGTTGGAGAATTCGTAGAACACTTTCGCATCCCATTCATTCGTGCCCGACTTCGTTACGGAGTTGATGATGCAGGCGGAGAAACCGCCGTAGGTGACGTCAAACGGTGCCAGCTCAACTGCAATCTGCTCAATGCCGTCGTAAGGGAACGGCATGCCGACGGCCGTAGAGTAGCCATTCTCGTTCAGGCCGAAACGATCGCCCATGCCGACGCCGTCGAGCGTCGTCGAGTTGAAGCGCGGGTGCTTGCCGCCACAGTTGATGCCGACGCCATCTTCGTCAACGTCAATCATCAGGCGCGGGTCCACGCCGTACACATCGGTGATGTCACGGCTGAATCCGACGGAGTTTTCGAGGTCCGCAATGTTGAACGTTGCCGAGGGGCCCGAAGCCACCTCGACAAGGTCGTTTCTCTGCCCGAGCGCGACGATCTCTTCAATCGCCTGGCCGCCGGTCATGTTGATCGTGACATTGTAGATGTCACCAACGCTGATCGAAGGCACTTCAATCGTCTCGGAGCTGTTAACGGTCACGCGATACGGGCCGCCGGGCAGGAGCCGCGTGGCCAGGAACAGACCTGAGCTGTTCGTCGCGTACGTTCGATCGACGCCGCTGCGCAGATCCTCAACAACCACCGAAGCGCCGGCAATCACGTTGCCGGAGGTATCGACAACCTTACCGCGAATAGATGACGTCGTATCCTGTGCGTTTCCTGCAACAGGTATGGCGAGCAGCATGGCTGCCGCAAATACGGCAACGGTCAGGTGCCTGGAGGCTGCACGTGCCGACTCAAGCAATCGAGCTTTGATTTTCATTATTGAACCCCGTTATGGAAAAGACCGGCATCTTAGGCCACGTAAGTGACAAAAAGATTGCACCGGGCTGATTTCTGGCCCTGGCACGGCCAAAGAGCGTCGTGTCGAGGGACCTGTTTCTGAATCGAAGCACGTAATCTATCGCGGCAAAAATACTTGTGCAATAAGGGTTTGTGGGCACAATTCGGGTTTCGACGGCGCCTTCTCACCGCACGCATTGACCGGCTCAAGAATCCAAATTACGAAATGGTTACAAGCTATTGTTTTTGTACCAATTCGACGGTTGCGGTCATCGGCCAATGGTCGGAAACGCCGATCCTGTCGGCGGAACGATAGCGCTCTGGCGTGCCAAAGCGGGACACCTGGGCGGGGTTGCGGTTGGCAATCTGCACGGATTCAGCGCGAATCCGCGCTGTTGTTTTTTCGCCACGCGAGCTCGCCAGCAGGATCATGTCGAGGAACGACCAGCTCTCGCCGCTCGCGTAGTAATGCGTTCCCGGGCAGCCGGCGCAGCCGACATCGTGGGCCAGCGTCCAGAGCGGGCCGGCGCAAAGCGATCGAGCAGACGTTCCTGCTCGTCTTCCGAGCGGGTCGTATTGAAGTCGCCGGCGGCGAATGCCGCGTAGTGATTCGGCAGCGCATCGAGGAGTTCGTTCAGATGGCGGTAAGCGGCGATGCGCATCGCCGTCGGATGAAAGGGTGCCGGGAAATGCACGCTGAAGCCGGTGAGCACGGAGCCGTCGGGCAATGCGAAGTCGGCCTGCAGCACACCCCGCGTATCACCCTCGCGATCCGCAAAGCCTGCGAGACTCAAGGGATGCAGGAGCGGCGGATGCGCGAGCGGCAGGCGTGAAAGAAAGGCTACATCGATGCCGCGCGTGTCCGCGCCTTCCACAAGAATAGCCGGCCCGTAGCCAAGGTCATTGAGGTGTTCAAGACGCAGCCGTTCCAGGATCGCGACGTTCTCGACCTCCTGCAGCGCAATGATATCGGCTCCGCGTCCGGCATCGACCTGGCGAATCGTATCCGCCAGCGCGGCCAGTTTGTGCGCGATCGCTTCATCATTCCAGTCGAGGTTCAGGCATTCATCTCGCCAGCTCGCGACCTCGATCGCATTGCAGGCCTCGATGTGCGCCACGTTGCGCTTGGCCTCGATGGGCAAATACGCCTTGTCGTCCTTGTTCTCATCGTCAACGTTGTCGAAGAGATTCTGGACATTGAAGGTCATGATCGAAACGACGGCCGGTGTTGCCTCGTCCGTGCCCGTTTTACTACGCGGCGTATCGGCAGCGCAGGCGGTCAGCAGCAGCCAACAACAGCATGCAGCAATGGCGCGATATCGAATCCTCTTCATTGCGTCCGGTCCTCTTCGAAATTAATCAGCAGTACAGGTGAATGCTTGTTCTCGCCGGTGACGATAACGCGACGACCGGCGTTACCGAAGGCGATCGCCTCCGCGTTCCTGAGATTGCCGATGCCAACGCGGCGCGGCCGCGTGTTCAGGGCATCAAACCAGTCCTGCCCCGGCTCGCGCTCGTAATAGTACACGGCGCGGTAGGTCAGTATGACCGCGGCAAGATTGTCCGCGGAGATATCCATTGCCACCGGCTGCCAGTGCCAGTCCCTTGTCTTGGGGGCGAACTCGACATCCTGCCGTGTCGGCGGCGGCAGGCTGCGGATCGTGCCCAGCCACTTTGCGGTTACTGTTTTCTTGCCGTTCGCCCGTAGCGGTACCTCGTAGAGCACCGGCGGGATGTCGCGCTTGGACAGCACCAGCGCGCGTTCATTTTCGACATCGACGGCGGCGGACTCGGCATCACGCGGTCCGTCCGGGTACCGAAAGTCCACACGCCACGCGAGTTTCGCGGCACTCTTTTTCTCGACCACCGGCTCCTCGACCACGTACAGCGTGCGCGATTCGCGTTGCCCCTCGTTGTCACCGATATCCGCCACCAGCAGGTAGGGTGTGCCATCGAGCCGAAACGAGGCGAGGTCTTCCCAGTCCCGGTTTTTCGCCTTTTTGAGGTCGAACTCACCCAGTCGCGCACCGCGCGGGCTGATCGCGTGTACCCATTCTTTCGCGCCATTGTCATTGATGACCCAAAGGACGTTGTCCTGAGACAGCGAGCGGGCAAGGCCGCTGGCCTCGAGAATGCGGGGGTCTTCGAGGCGGCCGAGCATGACGGGCGCGGGACCGATCGGTGCCTGCTGTGCTTCCTGGCAGCCGCCCAGCACGAGCAGAGCAGGGAGCAGGCAGCGCATCAGCGCATTGCAGGAAAAACGCGCGTGAGCGGGCGGGGCATCGTTAACGCGCGCTTTTATGCAGCGCCGTTCAGCCGACCGCACGCGATTTGCGGGTCTCTCTCTGGATCGATGTCGTTCGTCAATCAAGCTGTCTTACTTATTCCAGGGCGGTGTAGCAATCGGGCACGAAACGCGGTGTGCAGACACACAGAAAGCGGAGGTCGTCCGCGCCCACGTTGGTAATCTGCTGTGCCACATGTTTTGGGATCCTGATCGTGTCGCCTGGGCCAACCGGGTAAGGCGCTTCGTCGCCGACTCGCATGAGCCCCTGGCCGTTTTCGATGATGTACCACTCTCTCACGGAGACCTGGTGCAGTCGTGTGGTTACGCCCGGCTCGACGCGCGCGCGTGCCAGCGACACTTCCGGCTGGTTTTCGCCATTCAGAAGCTCGGTGATGTAGCAACGCTCGGTGGTCCACACTTCGAGCGCCGGTTTCGATTTGCCGCGCATGAGGGGACAATACCCCGATCACAATGGCCGGGAAAAGTGCGAATAGCGCGGCGGCACCGGCAATGTGCGAGCAGCGGAACCCTGTGCCGAGTCGGATCGGGCCTGCCATTGACGTCGCCGACGCGGTATTGTCTATATTAAAGCTGTGACTCGCCGGATCATTGATGCTGATTTCTGCGTGTCAGGCGGCATGTCGGCTAAAGAGCCGCTGGCTGAGAGAGGACTATGGCGACCAAACACATGAATGCCGCCCCGGGCGATTTTGCGGATACCGTGCTGATGCCGGGAGACCCGCTGCGCGCGCAGTACATCGCGGAGAACTATCTCGATAACGCGCGACGGGTAACGGACGTGCGCAACATGTGGGGCTACACCGGCGAGTACAAGGATCAACCGGTGTCCGTGATGGCGCACGGCATGGGTATTCCGTCGGCTTCGATTTACTGCACCGAACTGATTACCGAGTACGGCGTGCGGCGCGTCATACGCGTCGGCAGCTGCGGCACCTCGCATCCGGACGTCAGGTTGCGTGACCTTGTCATCGCAATGGGTGCATCGACCGATTCGAACTGCAACCGCATGCGCTTTGGCGGCTACGATCTCGCGGCGCTGGCCAGCTTCGACCTGGTCGAGAAGGCGGTCAGAACCGCACGCCAGCAAAAAGTGCGCTATCACGTGGGCAACCTGTTCTCTGCCGATCTTTTTTATACGCCCGATCCGGACATGTTCGAGACGATGGCGAAGTTCAATATCTACGGGCTGGAAATGGAGGCCGCCGGGATATTTCCGATAGCGGCCGAGAACGATGCCGAGGCACTGGCCATTTGTACCGTCAGTGATGACCTTCGTACGGGCGAGCACCTGAGCTCCGATGAGCGTGCCACGACCTTCGACGAGATGATCGTCGTAGCGCTCGAAACCGTGATCGCGAACTGATGGCACTGCACGCCGTTAAATCGAAGTCGCGCCTGCCGGACCTGTCCCGCGTGCCGGCCGTCGACGAAGTGGGCGTCAACGAGCGGGTGGCGCGTTTCCAGAGCCGCAGCATCAAGACCGCCTCAAAAGACGAGGCCCTGCGGCTGGTGCTAAGCATGATCGACCTGACGACGCTCGAAGGCCAGGACACGCCCGGCAAGGTTCGACAACTGTGTCAGAAGGCGATCCATCTGCACGACGCGTTCCCCGGCCTGCCGCACGTTGCGGCCGTCTGCGTCTATCCCACCATGGTGGCGGTGGCGAAACAGGCGCTCGAGGGTCATGACATCAAGGTGGCTTCGGTCGCGACCGCGTTTCCGAGCGGCATGTCGCGGCTCGACGTCAAGCTCGACGATACGCGCATGGCGGTCGAGGCCGGTGCCGATGAAATCGACATGGTCATCTCGCGTGGCGCTTTCCTGGCCGGCGACTACCGCTACGTGTTCGACGAGATCAAGGCGGTAAAAAAAGCCTGCGGCGAGGCGCACCTGAAAGTGATTCTGGAAACCGGCGAGCTGGGCACGCTGGATCGCGTGCGGCGGGCGAGTGAACTTGCCATGCATGCGGGTGCCGACTTCATAAAGACCTCGACCGGCAAGATCCAGCCGGCAGCAACCATGCAGGTCACGCTGGTCATGCTGCAGGCCATACGCGACTACTTCGCCGACACGGGCCGCATGGTCGGCATGAAGCCGGCCGGCGGCATTTCAACGGCCAAGCTCGCCATACACTACCTCGTCATGTTGCGCGAAACGCTGGGCAATGCCTGGATGACGCCCGAATGGTTTCGTTTCGGCGCGAGTTCGCTGGCCAACGACGTACTCATGCAAATCATGAAGCAATCGACGGGCGTGTATCAGTCCGCCGACTATTTCTCCAAGGATTAATCATGGCAACTCCGGAAAACAAACTGGCGTTCGACGGCGGCTGGGAATATTCGCCAGCGCCGGAAAGCACTGACCACGTACACATCAAGAAGCGCTACGGCCTGTTTATCAATGGCGATTTCGTGTCGCCGGAAAAAGGCCGTTACTTCGACACGATCAACCCGGCCAACGAGGAAAAACTGAGCCGCGTTGCTGACGCGAGTGCCGCTGACGTCGACAAAGCCGTCAAAGCGGCCCGCAAGGCGTACAGCTCGACCTGGTCCAGGATGAAGCCGGCCGAACGCGGCAAATATATTTACCGGATTGCGCGCATCATCCAGGAGCGCGCCCGCGAGTTCGCGGCGATCGAATCGCTGGACGGCGGCAAGCCGATTCGCGAGTCGCGCGATATCGACATTCCGCTGGCCGCCGCACACTTCTTTTACTACGCCGGCTGGGCGGACAAGCTCGAGTACGCATTCCCGGGCCGCAAGACCCGGGCGCTGGGGGTGGCAGGGCAGATTATTCCCTGGAACTTCCCGCTGCTGATGGCGGCATGGAAGATCGCGCCGGCGCTGGCCTGCGGCAATACCGTCGTGCTCAAGCCGGCCGAAACGACGCCGCTGACCGCGCTGAAGCTCGCGGAAGTCGTCGCGGACGCCGGGCTGCCGCCGGGCGTCGTTAACATCGTGACCGGTGCGGGCGCTACCGGGGCCGCTCTGGTCGAGCATCCGGACGTCGACAAGATTGCGTTCACGGGTTCGACCAACGTGGGCAAGATCATCCAGCGCACGCTGGCGGGGACGCGCAAGAAATACACGCTCGAACTCGGTGGCAAGGCCGCCAACATCATTTTCGCGGACGCGGCGATCGACCAGGCCGTCGAGGGCATCGTCAATGGCATCTTCTTCAACCAGGGCCACGTGTGCTGCGCGGGCTCGCGGCTGCTCGTGCAGGAATCCGTGGCAGAAGAGGTCATCGAGAAACTCAAGGAACGCATGGAGACGCTGATCGTCGGCGACCCGATGGACAAGAACACGGACATCGGCGCCATCAATTCGGCGATGCAGCTCGAAAAGATCGAGTCCTACCTCAAAATTGGCCGGCAGGAAGGGGGCGAAATGCACCAGAGCGCCTGCCGTGTCCCGAAAAAGGGCTATTGGTGCCGGCCGACAATCTTCACGGGCGTGTCGCAGTCAAACCGCGTGGTGCAGGAAGAAATATTCGGTCCTGTTCTTGCGGTGCAGACGTTTCGCCGCTTTGAGGAGGCCATTACCAAGGCGAACAACACGCCGTATGGCCTGTCGGGTGGCGTATGGACTGACAAGGGTGCGAAGATTTTCAAGATGACGCAGGCGCTTCGTGCCGGCGTCGTCTGGGCCAATACGTTTAACAAGTTTGACCCGGCGTCGCCGTTCGGCGGCTACAAGGAGAGCGGCGTGGGTCGCGAAGGTGGCCTGCACGGCCTCGATGCTTACCTGCGGCTGGGAGTGTAGCGATGGCCAATACCTCGAAACGCCTGCCGATTGCCAAAACGTACAAGATCTACATCGACGGCAAGTTCCCGCGCACGGAATCCGGGCGCTATTTTTCGCTGCTCGACAAGAAGGACAAGGTGATCGCCAACATTTGCCGGGGCAGCCGCAAGGATTTTCGCAATGCCGTGGTGGCCGCGCGCAAGGCACAACCCGGCTGGGCGAAAGCCAGCGCCTATCTCCGCGGGCAAATTCTGTACCGCGTGGCAGAGATGCTGGAGGGGCGACGCGAGCAGTTCGTGGCGGAGCTTATCCTGCAGGGCGCGACGGCCCGCGCGGCAGGCGCGGAGGTAGATGCCGCTATCGATCGGCTGATCTACTTCGCCGGTTGGGCTGACAAGTATCAGCAGGTATTCAGCGCCGTGAACCCGGTCAGTTCATCGCATTTCAATTTTTCGATGCTCGAGCCTATGGGCGTGGTGTCGATCCTTGCGCCGGATGACAGCAGCCTGCTGGGGCTCGTGTCGAATATCGCACCGGCCATCGCGGGGGGAATACTGTCGTCGTGCTGGCGTCGGAGAGCAAGCCACTGTGCGCCGTCAGTTTCGCCGAGGTGCTGCACGCATCCGATGTTCCGGCAGGCGTCGTTAACCTGCTGACCGGCTACCGATCGGAGCTGACCGAACAGTTTGCATCGCACATGGACGTCAACGCGGTCGTGTACTGCGAGGGCGGCAAGAAAACCGCCGTCAGCATTCAGGACCTTGCGGCTGAAAACGTAAAGCGCGTTGTCGCCAGATCGCGCGTCGACTGGTCGAAAGAAACGGCGCAGCATCCGTATCTGATTCGCGACACGCAGGAATTGAAAACCACCTGGCACCCGATCGGCGGCTGACGCTGCGACGATTCCGGGCGCTACGGCATCTTTTCTGACAGGGGTATGTCTGCAGAATCGCCATTCCTTGAAGCGCCGCGCTGGCCGCAGCAGGCCGGACGCCGGCTGCGCATCAGTCTCCTGCTGTCGACGATTTGCGTGACGACCGTTGTCATGGTGCTGCGTTTTCCGGTTGTCGAGCAGACCGGGCCGGTTGCCGAAATGCTGGTGCGCATTCTCCTCGAGGAGGCGGCTCCGGCGGTCGCACCGACGGTAACGGAGCACGTCGAAGAAGCGGTCGCTGATGAATCGACAGTCTCGCCAGCGCTCGCGACCGGCAATCTCACGAGCGGCGAGGCGACCGAGACCCGCGATTGGCACGCAATGATTCCGGACGCCGCGCAGGCGGCGCTGGACAACGCGCCGCGAGCGTACGAGGTTAACCCTGTATTTGCCGAGCAACGGCGTCACGCGGCCGTGCAGTTCAGGCCGGGCAAGGCACCGCGACGCACGCCTGTCTGGGAAAACGTCGAGAAGGACGCAATGGGCCGCTCGGTCTTATGGAGCGGCGACTGCTATCGCGTTATCGACGATCCCAACGTGGGCAGCCGGGAGGCCTTCGAGACCTTTGGCCAGTACATCACCCACTGCATGAACTGGAAGGACAGCCCCAAAGAGCTGCCGTGGGTCAGCGAGATTCGAAGTCGTCGAGCAAGCCAGGCTCGATCCGGGCCCCGAGCTGCTGAATGACCATCGTGGCGCACTGCGTGCCAAACCTGGCGCAGTCCTCGAAGCGAACGATCGTTGGCCCAGCCGTATAGGAAGCCCGCGGAGTAGGCATCGCCAGCCCCCGTCGTGTCGACGATCTTGTCGACTGTCGACGCCGGCTGCACAACGGTCTCGTTCTTTGTCGACGATGACCGAGCCGTGTTCCGATCGCGTGATGGCGAACAGGTTGTCGAAGTCCGATAGCGCCTTCAACGTTTCCTCTATCGACCCGGTACCCAGCAGCGCGGCGACTTCCTCCTCATCGGCAACGATGATGTCGGCATCGTTGCTCACGAACTCGACGAACGAGTCACGATGCCGCTCAACGCAAAAGGAATCCGACAGCGACAGCGCGACTTTGGCGCCTTTGCTTTTCGCAAGCCGGGCCGCCTCCCGGGCAAGGTCGGGACCCTCGGCGATGTCCCAGACGTAGCCTTCCAGCAGAATGGCCTTGGGGGTGCCGATCGTTTCGGCCGTAATGTCGGCCAGGCCCAGTTCCACACAGGCCCCGAGGTAGGTTTGCATGGTGCGCTGGCCGTTCGGCGTAATGAGCACATGGCTCCTGGCCGTCGGCGCACCGTCTTTCGCCGCAGCAAGCCGGATATCCACACCCAGCGAGCGCATGTCGTGATTGAATATGGTGCCGAGCTGGTCCGCTTTGACTTTGCCGATGTAGGCGGCCCTGCCACCGAGATTGGCGAAACCGGCAACGGTATTGGCAACGGATCCTCCCGACATTTCGGTTGCCGGGCCCATACGTCGAGTACAGTTCACGTGCCTGATCCTGGTCGATCAGCGTCATGGATCCCGGGGCCGCATCGATGCTGACGAGGAAATCGTCCTCGACGTGTGCGAGTACGTCGACGATGGCGTTGCTGATGCCGAGAAGCTGGACGGAGTCTGTCATGCGATTACCTGCCTGCTGAAAACGGCCGACAGCTTATCATTCGGCGATGGGAATGTCCGCCCGCTGATATGGCTAAACTCGAACCATAGCGGTATTGTCAGGCAGGCAACGTGCAGGTTGCCGCGATCGATGCACCGGCAATCCGGGCCTGATAAAGCGGGCCGGGCCGTGAAAAAAACAGGCCCCCGAGGGAGCAACGCAATGAGAAAATCCGGAAGCCTGCTGATTCCGCTGAGCCTGATTCTCGGCTACTACGGTTTCTGGATCGGAATCGTGATTCTCCTGGTGGCGCGTTATCCCGCCCTCAGCGAATACCTGCCGCTCGGCGGCATCGAAGACCTGGTTGCATCGCGAAATGTCGAATCCTTCGAGCCTGTCTATACCAGCGTTGAGAGAACGATTCTTTCGCCGATAGCGCCACTGCGGCTGACTGCTCGCGAGCATCGGCTCGCTGATTCTCACCGTGCCCATCTCCTGGGTGTATTTCATAACCAGCCGCTCCCGGCGTATCGATCAGTCGTTCCTGCAGACCATCATTATTCTGCCGATCGTCGTTACCGGCATCTCGATGATCGTTGTGAACAGCCTCGCGCTGGCGTTCAGCCTGGCCGGCGTCGTTGCCGCGGTGCGCTTCCGTTTCTCACTTGACCAGCCGTCGGATGCGATGTACATCTTTGTTGCCATCGGTATCGGTCTCGGTTCAGGCATTGGCGCCCTTGGCATATCCGCCGTTATTTCGCTTATGTTCGTACTGGCTACGCTGGTCATCTGGAAGCTCGAGTACGGCAAAACGCTCTCCGGACCGTTTCTTACCATGTTGACCCGCCGCGATCCTGGCGAAGACGACTACTAGCGGTATGGCTGAACTGCTCACCATGGACGAACTCGGCGGCCCCTCGAATCGCTGCCTGCTGCTGGTGCACGGTCGCGATTTCAAGCCGGGACGTAACAACTATCTTGACCTGTCGGTGGCGGCGCTGCGCGCCGGTATCGAGCGCGATTATCCTCTGCAGCTGGACGCCTTCAATGCCGTGCAAAAACACCTTGCCTGGTATGGCGACCTTAGTGAGGAGGTGCTGCGCGCGCGCGGCAAGCACTACGACCTGGAGCTCGATGTCGGTGATCGTCAGAACGCCCTCAGCGCGCTACGGCAGATCAAGCCGCGCAAGCGCTTCGGCATTCGCTACTACGATCGCTTGCCGGGCAAATCGGCCGTGCCCGAATTCATAGCAGGCGTTGCCGCCCCGGTATTGGGGTCCGTGGGTCTCGCAATGCCGCTGCTGAGCCGCGTCGCCGCCGATTTCGCGGCCTATTTCGACGGCAAGCAGGATTTCGCGACGAAGGTTCGCGAGCGCGTGCGCGCTCTACTGTGTGCGGCTATGGACCGCGACGACCGCATCCTGCTGCTCGCGCACGGTACCGGCAGCGTTATCGTTTACGACGTCCTGTGCCAGCTGTCGCATGATCCCGAACTAAAGGAGCAATACGGCGACAAGAAAGTCGAAGTGTTGCTGACGATGGGTTCACCACTGGGCGACAAGAGCATTCAAAAGCGCCTGTATCGGGCAAAAGAGAAAACGGATTGCCGCTTTCCGGCCAACGTTATTTCGTGGCACAACGTCTCGGCCGAGGATGACTACACCTGCCACGACAATACGCTGGCTGACGATTTCAAGGTGATGCTCAAGCAACATCTCGTCAGCGCCGTACACGACTACCAGGTGTACAATCTCGCGGTGCGCTACGGCAAGTCGAATCCGCACAGTTCGGTCGGCTACTACATCCACCCCCGCACGGCAAAAATTGTCGCGGACTGGTTGTGCTAGCGGCCGGGGCCGGTTCTAGATGCAGCGGTCTCTGAGGCGCGAATCCGTGCGGCGCGGATCGTCGATCGTCTTGTAAAAGTCGTCGATATAGCGCGTCAGTTTCTTCTCGTTTGAGTCATCAAGCTGCGGCAATCCACTCACGAGTTCGAAAATTTCCTGCTTTCTTTGCCGATACGCCTGCAGCGTCTGCTGCAAATGTTCGTTGTTGCGGCAGCGACCGCGGTACAGGCGGACGCGCACGTTCTTGATGTTGAAACGCGGGTTGGGCGTCGCGTGCGGCGCGTTGACGAATCCTGACATGTCGAGATCATAGGGTACGGCAAACAAGGGCCCGTCCTGCCCGGACAGGAGCACGTAGTTATGGCAACAATGCTCACCGGCGGCACCGAGAATCGGCGAGAAGTCGGTGTTGCCAATCAGGTACTGGAATACGGAGCCGAGGTTCGTGTGGGCTCCATCGAGCGCATCGATGGCTGTCGAGTCGACTTCCATCACGTTCATGTCGAGGCGCTTGGCAAGCCGCTCGTCGTGCTCGATCAAAAACGCGAACTCGGTACTGGTCGCTCGGTCGGCGTCCGTGTCGACGTAGGTGACCTGCAACAGCCGCACCCGAAAACTCTTGTCGGTTATCGTGTTGAAGATACGATAGGCCAGGTACTCTCGGAGCAGGCCCTGTGAGTAGCGCGCCGATCCGTCGCGACAGTGCGTGACAAGTTTCACTTTATCGGTCTTTCGAAACAGGGTTTCGTCTGTCGCCTTTTTCTTGAAGTTCAGGCGCAAAGGGGCGAACGGGCAGATGCGCCGCTGCTGTCGGTAACGGCCCCTGGTGCGAACGCCGATGTCGAGCGTAACCTCGCCCAGCGCCGCATCGGTGTAGCTTAGTCGCCCCGGCAGCTCCTCATCGACCGGCCGTTCGCGCATTATGGTTGTCAGCGGCGCCTCGATGGTGATTTCCAGAACACCACTGTCGGCGAACAGCGGATCACCGTTTGCCGGCGGCGCGTCGTCGGTCGCCGGGGCCGGCTGGCCGTACAGCGCTGTCACAAGAAACAAGCCGAGAATTCGTAAATCAGCCATTGTCGGGATCGATCGTCGTTTCCGGGTGTCAATTTACAGTATAGGGCAATCGCGGCGGCGCCTGCGAATTGCCGCCGTGCTACAGACTCACTAAACTGATCGCCTTCAGGACTGCAAGCGGACGCCAATAACGTGTTACGTACTTTGACAATCTGCATTCTGCTGATCGCATCTGTCGATGCCGCAGCAGCGAATGAGTGGCGATTCGACGACGCAGACCGTGTTGTGGCGATCTCCGATGTGCATGGAGCCTTGGACGCAATGCTCGAAACATTGCAGCAGGCCGACGTGGTTGACGAAAACCGGGCGTGGATCGGCGGCAAGACCAATCTCGTCATTGTCGGCGATATCCTCGATCGCGGGCCGAGCTCGCGAGCCGTGATGGATCTTCTCATGCGGCTGGAGACGGAGGCGTCCACTGCGGGCGGCGCCGTGCGGGTGGTGATCGGCAACCACGAGTCCATGAACCTGATCGGCGATCTGCGCTATGTCAGCAAGGCAGAGTATGCGGCGTTCGCCGGCGACGAAACGCCAGAGCAGCGCGAGCGATGGTTTGCCGCCTACGCGAAAAGAAACGGCGTGGCGACCAGCGACGAGGCATTGCGCAAAGAAGTTCGAGCAGCGGTTTCCTGCCGGTTTCTTCGCGCTCCGGCGCGCGTTCCGGCCGGACGGTGAATACGGGCGGTGGCTGCTCGAAAAACCCGTAATCGCGGTTGTGAACGGCACGGCGTTTGTGCATGGCGGTCTCTCCCCGCTGGTCGCGCGGCTGGGCCTCGACGGCGTGAATATTGAGCTGAAAAACGAACTGATCCAGTACGTCGAGGCGTTACAGACCCTGACTGACGCCGGCGTACTCTTGCCGACCGACAGCCATTACGACACCTCCCAGATTCTCAATGCCTATTTGCCGGCGCTCGACGAAACGCCGCAAGCGCTCGCCGCATTGCAGGTGGCAAAGCGTCTCGGACAGTCCGACCTGTTCGATTCAGACGGCCCGCTCTGGTATCGCGGCAACGTGTCCTGCGGGACGTTGATGGAGGCCTATCGAGTGGACGCGGCGCTCGCGGCACTCGGTGCCGATCGCGTTGTGGTCGGTCACACGCCGACCCCGAGGCGGCGAATCCAGCAACGTTTTGACGGTCGCCTGATCGAGATCGATACCGGCATGCTGAACTTTTATTACAAAGGCAGTGGCAACGCGCTCATTCTGGCGGGCGAGTCCGTATCCGTGATCAACCAGTCGGGTGACGGTCCGGGCGAACCGCTCACGCATCCTCGCGGCGTCGGCGAGCGCCCGGGCATGATCTCCGCCGACGAATTACACGACCTGCTGCGCGATGGCAAGATACTGTCGCAGGAAAAGCAGGCGTCCGGCGCCTCGGTTGTCAAGGTGGCCGCGGGCGGCGTTACCGTCTCGGCAATTTTCAGCAAGCGGCAGGGCCGGGGTTTCTATCCCGATGCCGCCGCTTACCGCCTCGATCGATTGCTCAAGCTGGACATGGTGCCGGTCACGGCGTTGCGGCGCGTCAACGGCATAGACGGATCGCTGCAGTTTCTTGCTGACAAGCGTTCTGACGAGGCGACACGATCTGCTTCCGGCGCTGGCGCCGGCGCCCAGTGTCCTCTGGAGGAGCAATGGAAGGCGATGTACGTGTTCGACGTGCTGATCTACAACCAGGGCCGCAGCCTGCAGCGCATGCTGTACGACACGACGACGTGGCGGCTGATGTTGAGCCAGCACGATCTCGCGTTTGCCAACAAGCGAGGACGCCCAAAGCACCTGGTCGGCGTGTCGCTCGACCTTTCAGAGGGATGGCGGCGTGCCCTTGGCGAGCTCACGGACGAGGTATTGACCGAAAACCTCGGCGAAGTTCTGGACAGGCGACGCCTGTCGGCGCTCATCGCCCGACGCGGCGAGCTATTGCGGGATATGGAGCAAAGACAACACAGCAATTAGCGCGCGTCAGTCAACGATAGCGATGCACTCGATTTCCACGCGTGCACCGAGCGCCAGGCCACTGGCACCCAGCGCGCTGCGCGCGGGCGGGTTTTGAAAGAACGTCCTGTAAACATCATTCATCGCGCCCCATTCGGCCACGTCCGCAAGAAACACGGTGCATTTCACGACCCGCGTGAGCGATGAACCAAAGGCCTCCAGTACCGTCGAGATATTTTCCATTGTCTGCTGAGTCTCGGCCTCGATGCCGCCGTCGACCAGCGTCATCGTGCCGGGCACGTTGCCAAGGTTGCCCGACAGGTACAGCGTGTGTCCGACCCTGACGGCGGCGGAAAACGGCAGGTCGAGCCCCTCCGTGCCGGGCAGGTTGAGGTACGAGACCTCGGGTGACTCGTCCAGGCTCACCTCGCAGCCCGTTAACAGCGCCAGAGGTAACAAGAAGAGGAAGTGTTTCATAACCGGGCTCCGAACAGAGTTGCAGTTTTCTTGCAGTAAACACGCTATCACACACGGAATACGCGCGCGGCAGCCCGGGCATCGTATAATCGGTGTTCGCACGCAGCAAAGTTGGGCGAACAGGGGGACGCTATGGGACGGCTCACGACACACATCCTCGATACGGCGCACGGTCGCCCGGCAGCATCCGTGGACATCCGGCTATTCAGTGTCGGCGAGCAGCGGGAGCTGCTGGCGGCGGCAAAAACGAATCGCGATGGTCGTACCGAGCAGCCGCTGCTCGAGGGCGGGGCAATGCAAACCGCGACCTACGAACTCGAGTTTGATATCGGCGATTATTTCGCGGGTCTTCCGGGTCGCCGCCGACGCCGCCGCGATTTCTGGATACCATCGTCATTCGGTTCTCAATGCACGCGGATGAGCACTACCACGTACCGCTGCTTGTGTCGCCGTGGTCCTATTCCACGTATCGCGGTAGCTAGCTCGAATGGGAAGATCCGCCATCCGGTTTGTGCTCGACGGTGAGACCATCGAGCTCGACAACGTCGATCCGACTCGCACGGTCCTGCAGTTCCTTCGCGAAGACCTGCGACGCACCGGCACCAAGGAGGGTTGTGCAGAGGGCGACTGCGGCGCCTGCACGGTTGTCGTTGCCGAGCTCAACCAGGACGGTGACGATCTGTCGATTCGTGCGATCAATTCCTGCATCCAGTTCTTGCCGACACTCGACGGCAAAGAGCTGATCACGGTAGAAAGCCTGGCACCTGCGGGCGGCGGATTGCACCCGGTGCAGGAGGCGATGGTGCAGCAGCACGGCTCGCAGTGCGGCTTCTGCACACCCGGCTTCGTCATGTCCCTGTTCGCCCTGTACAAAGCAAACCCGGACCCGGCGCGACAGCAGATCGACGATGCGCTGGCCGGCAATCTCTGCCGCTGCACCGGTTATCGCCCGATCATCGCGGCGGCCCGGAGCATGTACGAGCTGGCGCGCCAGCAGCCGTGTTCGGACTGGCTGCAGCAACCCTGCGATCAGCAAGCCGCTCCTGCCGAGCGCGTCGCACGCCTGAAGAACCTCGAGGTGACCGACGGGCTCGACATCACGCATGAGGGGCGACGCTTCCGGGCGCCGACAGATATCGATTCGTTTGCCGAAATCTATGCGCAGAGCCCGGACGCGACAATTCTTGCCGGCGGTACCGATGTCGGACTGTGGGTCACCAAGGAGCATCGCGAGCTTGACGATGTGCTCTACGCCGGCCGCGTTGCAGAACTGATGGAGATCAGTGTTTCGTCAAACCATATCGACGTAGGTGCCGCGGTAACCCTGACCGACGTCATGCCGGTACTGCTGCAGCACTATCCCGGCCTCGAGGAGCTCATGCGCCGTTTTGCGTCACCGCCAATTCGCAACGCCTGCACGCTCGGCGGCAACGTCGCGAACGGTTCACCGATCGGCGACACAATGGCTGCGCTGATGGTGACCGGCGCCTCTCTGGTTCTGAGGTGCGGCAACAGCCAGCGCGAAGTACCGCTGGACGCTTTTTATCATGGTTATCAGCAAAACGACTTCGCGCCCGGCGAATTCCTCGTGAGCATACGAATTCCACTCGCCGACCCGACCGCCATTGTTCGCAGTCAAAAATGGTCGAAGCGGTTTGACCAGGACATTTCAGCCGTCTGCACGGCCTACTATCTCAAGCTCGATGGCGATATCGTGACGGACTTTCGCATGGCATGCGGTGGCCTCGCGCCGGTAGTAAAACGGGCGGCCCAATGCGAGGCGGCCCTCCAGGGTGAGCGCTGGAATGAGCAGGGTATAGAAAAAGCCTGCGCGGCCCTCGGCCGGGATTTCAGCCCGATCAGTGACATGCGAGCCTCGGCCGGTATCCGGCTGTTGGCGGTGCAGAACCTGTTGCGGCGCTTTTTTTACGAGACTCGCGGTGAGGTCAACACGACGGTGTACAGTTATGGACGCCCGGGCTAAGCCCGCCCAAAACCGGGACGCGGCAGTCGGCAAGGCATTGCCGCACGACAGTGCGCACCTGCACGTAACCGGCAGGGCCGCCTACACCGATGACTTGCCCGAGCCACGTGCGCTGTTGCACCTGGCGGTCGGCATGAGCCAAAAAGCGCACGCGAGGCTTAACAACATCGACCTGTCAGACGTATGCAGCGCGCCGGGCGTGGTGGACGTCTGCACGGTCGCCGACATTCCGGGCGACAACAACTTCGGTCCGATTGTGGCTGACGATCCGGTATTCGCCGATGGGCTCGTGCAGTTCGCAGGCCAGCCGGTTTTTGCGGTTGCAGCGACGACCGTTGACGCGGCCCGCAAAGCGGCGGCTAAGGCGGTGATCGACTACGACGAACTCGACGCTGTGCTCGACCCGCTCACCGCCATCGAGAAAAACTCCTTCGTGTTGCCGAGCGAGACAATGGTGCGCGGCGACCCCGATACCGCGCTCGCCGACGCGCCACACCGGGTGCAACGGCGCCTCAGGCTGGGCGGACAGGACCAGTTTTACCTCGAAGGCCATATCGCCATGGCCATTCCGCAGGAAGACAACGGCTTGCTGGTCTACAGCTCGACGCAGCATCCGGACGAGGTGCAGTCCATGGTGGCGCATGCGACCAATCGGGCGGCAAAAGACATCGTCGTCACCTGCCGACGGATGGGCGGCGCCTTCGGCGGCAAGGAGAGCCAGGCGGCGCTGATCGCGATCATCGCGGCGATCGCGGCGGACAAGACGGGCCGGCCCTGCAAACTTCGACTGGACCGCGACGACGACATGATCATGACGGGCAAGCGGCACGACTTCGTTATCGACTACGACGCGGGTTTCGACGACGACGGGCCGCCTGCTCGGCATCGATTTCATGTTCGCGTCACGCTGCGGCATGTCGGCCGACCTGTCGGGGCCGGTCAATGACCGGACGATGTTCCATTGCGACAACGCCTATTTCCTGGAAAACGTCCGCATCGTCTCGCATCGCTGCAAGACGAACACCGTATCGAACACGGCATTTCGCGGCTTCGGCGGACCGCAGGGCATGTTCGCGATCGAGTACGTCATCGAAGACATTGCGCGGGCGCTCGGCAAGGACCCGCTCGAGGTTCGGAAACGCAATTTCTACGGCAAGGACGAGCGCAACGTTACGCATTATCAGCAAACCGTTGACGACAACATCATTGGCGAGATCTTCGATCAGCTTGCTATTGACAGCGACTACGACAAGCGGCGCAAGGAGATTCGGGCGTTCAATGCGGCCAACGATAGTCCTGCGTCGCGGCATTGCGATGACGCCGGTCAAATTCGGTATCTCCTTTACGAACACATTGCTCAACCAGGCGGGCGCGCTGGTGCACGTCTACAAGGACGGCACCGTACAGCTAAACCACGGCGGCACCGAGATGGGCCAGGGGCTGTACATCAAGGTGGCGCAGGTCGTTGCCGACGAGCTGCAGGTCGGCATGGACCGAATTCGCATCATGGCCGCCGACACCAGCAGGGTGCCCAACGCGTCCGCAACGGCCGCGTCCAGTGGTTCGGATATGAACGGCAAGGCCGCGCAAAAGGCGGCGGCGAAAATTCGCAAGCGGCTGACGGAATTTGCTGCGAAGCACTTTCGCGGTGGCCGAGGCGGACATCGAGTTTTCACGTGATGTCGTGCGCGCGGGCAGCAAAACGCTCAGTTTTGCGGAGCTCGTTACGTTGGCCTGGGCTGATCGCGTTTCATTGTCGGCCACCGGCTTCTACAAGACGCCGAAGATCCATTACGATCGCGCGACGTTTTCCGGACGGCCGTTTTTTTACTTCGCGTACGGCGCGGCGGTTACCGAGGTGGTGGTCGACAGGCTGACGGGTGAGAACCGTACGTTGCGAGTCGATATCCTGCACGACTGCGGCGATTCGCTGAACCCGGCTGTTGACCTCGGGCAGATAGAAGGGGGCTACGTGCAGGGCGTGGGCTGGCTGACAACGGAAGAATTGTGGTGGACCGCTGCCGGTGAGCTCGGTACGCACGCCCCGGCGACCTACAAGATTCCCACCAGTTCCGATCTCGCGCCGGATTTCCGCGTGACGCTCATGCAAAACAACAGCAATCGTGAGAACACCATTTATCGGTCCAAAGCCGTGGGCGAGCCACCGCTGATGCTCGCCTTGTCCGCGTTCCATGCCATACGCGATGCCATTTCGGCCAGCGACCTGCCAGCGCCTGATCTGGGCGCCCCGGCGACGCCTGCGTCCGTGCTTCGCGCCATTTACGGGAACGCCGATGAATGAGTGGATCCGAGAACTGAAGGCGCTGTGCGCGGCGGGCGATGCCGCTGTGCTTGTCACGGTTGCCGGTATTCGGGGCTCCGCTCCGCGCGAAATCGGCGCGCGCATGATCGTGACCTCGAGGGAGACGCTGGGCACGATAGGGGGCGGCGAACTGGAGTTTCAATGCACGCGACTGGCCGTTGGCCTGCTCGGGCGCGCGGAGGCGTCGCTCCGGAGTTTCCCGCTGGGTTCGTCGATGGGGCAGTGCTGCGGCGGCGTTGTCGAGATCCTGTTCGAGCCGCTCTGCGACGGCGTGCCCGCCTGGCTGCGCGACCTGGATGCATTGCACGGCCAGCGCGACGCGGCGGTTATCGCGACGCGAGTATCCGAGTCGGCGCACCTCAAGATCGTGGTGACTGCCGGGGCGGTCTACGGTAGCGACGGGCGAGAGGTACCCGGAGAGCTCGTGTCGCACGCGCGCTCGGTGCTCAACTTTGCCAGGCAACCCTGCCGTAGCGGCGGCGTAATTTACGAGCCTGTCGTTCAGCCGGATCTCAACATCGCCGTGTTCGGTGCAGGGCACGTTGGCACCGCTGTCGTACAGGTCCTCGCAAGCCTGGACTGTGCTATTCGCTGGGTAGATAGCCGGCGCGGACTGTTTCCTCGCGTGCCGGAGAACGTGCTCACGATCGAGACGGCCGAGCCATCGCTGGAAGTCGCGGCCATGCCGGCGCAAAGTTTTTATCTCGTGATGACGCACAGTCACGCCATCGACTTCGACCTGTGCGATCGCGCGCTGCGACGAAACGACGCCCGCTATTGTGGACTGATCGGTTCTTTGAGCAAGCGGCGTCGTTTCGAAAAACGCTTCCGGCAACAGGGGATGAGCCAGGCCATGGTCGATACGCTCGTGTGTCCTATCGGCGTTGACGGCATCAGCGGCAAAAAGCCGGCCGAGATTGCCGTGGCAACGGCCGCCGAAATACTAAGAATATGGGAGCGCGCGGCTGCTATCGCGGCAGATGCCGTAACGTCGGGGCATGCCGGCAACGTGCACCGACTGGGATGAAAAGGCACTAGCATGGAAGCGTACGTCCTCGACTGGCTGAATATTCTCCTGCGCTGGCTGCACGTCATAACGGGCGTTGCGTGGATTGGCGCATCGTTCTATTTCATCTGGCTCGACAATCACCTCGAGCCGCCGAAAGATTCGCGTGACGATGCAAAGGGTGTCGGCGGCGAGCTCTGGTCTGTCCACGGCGGCGGTTTTTATCACGCACAAAAGTATCGGCTGGCGCCCGCCGCCATGCCGGAGCGGCTGCACTGGTTTAAATGGGAGGCCTACACCACCTGGCTGTCCGGGATGATGTTGCTGGCGCTGGTTTACTGGTACGGCGCCGAGGTCTACCTGCTCGACCCGTCGGTGTCGGATCTGTCGCAGAACGCCGGCGTCGGCATCGGGATCGCCTATATCATCGGTGGGTGGGTCGTTTACGACCTTCTGTGCAGGTCGCCGCTGGCAAACGACGAGCGCGTATTCGCGGGCGTGCTGCTGGTGCTGACGGCGCTGCTGGCCTGGAGCCTTTGCCAGCTTTTCGGCGGGCGCGGCGCTTACATGCATTTTGGCGCGGTGCTCGGCACGATCATGGTGGCAAACGTCGCAATGGTCATCATTCCCGGGCAACGAAAAATGGTTGCAGCGGCGGAGCGCGGCGAAGTCCCCGATGCGGCGCCGGGCATCCGCGCCAAGCAACGCTCGGTACACAACACCTACTTCACGTTGCCCGTGCTGTTCGTCATGACCAGCAATCATTACGCTGCGACCTATGGTCATGCTTATAACTGGGTAATTCTGCTGGTGATCTCCGTTGCCGGTGCGCTGATTCGTGTCTATTTTGTCGCGCGACACAAAGGCCGGGCGTCGCTGCTGCCGGCGATTCTCGCCATGGTCTTGCTCGTGGGGCTCGCCGTTGCCGTCGCGCCGCCTACCCGGGCGACGACTACGGGGGCAGCGAGCTTCGAGCAGGTGCAGAGCGTCGTTCAATGCGCGCTGTGTGACCTGCCATGCACAGAAGCCGACGTATCCGGGGTTTCCCGCGGCGCCGCTCGGTGTCATGCTCGACACCGACGAACGGATCATGGCCGAGGCCGCGCGCATTCATCAGCAGACCGTCGTCACGCGCGTCATGCCCATAGGTAATCTCACCGCAATCACTGATCAGGAGCGACAAATCATCGACCGCTGGTACCGGGCACTGGGGAAACTGTAGATGCCGGATAACGATTATCCCAGGGACCTCTGCGGCTATGGCGCCGAGCCGCCTGCCGCGGAATGGCCGCACGCGGCGCGTACCGCGGTGCAGTTCGTTATCAACTACGAAGAGGGTGGTGAGAATTGCGTGCTGCACGGCGACGCTGCATCCGAAGCGTTTCTCTCCGAGATCGTCGGTGCGAAGGCACTACCGGGTCAGCGCAATATGAACATGGAGTCACTCTATGAATACGGCTCACGCGCGGGTTTCTGGCGGCTGCATCGATTATTTACTGAGCGACAGTTGCCGGTTACCGTGTTTGCCGTTGCGATGGCACTGGAGCGCAATCCGTCCGCGGTAGCGGCAATGCAGGCGGCCGGCTGGGAAATTGCGAGTCACGGCTATCGCTGGATCGACTACCAGTCGGTCGAGTGAGGCGACCGAGCGCGGGCATCTGCGACAGGCGCTCGAAATGCATGAGCGTGTGACCGGTGAGCGGCCCGGGGGCTGGTATCTTGGCCGCTGCAGTCCGAACAGCCATCGAATTGCCGCCGAGGAGGGCGCCTTCGTCTACAACGCAGACAGCTATGCGGACGACCTGCCGTACTGGGACTATTCCTTCGCCACGCCGCAACTGATGGTTCCCTACACGCTCGATGCCAACGACATGCGCTTTGCGACTCCGCAGGGTTTCAATTCCGGGACAGCAGTTTTTCGACTACCTGAAAGACAGCTTTGACGTCCTGCACGAAGAAGGCGGTCGCATGATGTCGGTGGGACTGCACTGCCGCCTCGCGGGTCGCCCGGGCCGGGCCGCCGCGGTGGCACGCTTTCTCGACTACGTCGCTGCCAAAGAAAATACCTGGGTCGCGACGCGCATGGATATCGCCCGCCACTGGCGGGCGACACACCCCGCAGAGGCCGCTACGTAATGAATACACACGACTTTATCGCGCGCTACGCCGGCGTTTATGAGCACTCGCCCTGGGTGGCCGAACGCGTCGCGCCGCTGGCCACCGAGCTCGACGATGCTGAGCAGCTCGCGGCTTTGCTGGCGGACTGCGTGGACAATGCCTCGCCCGAGCAACAGCTCGAGCTGATCCGCGCGCATCCGGACCTTGCCAGTCGGGCCGAGGTCGCGGGCGCATTAACTCCCGAGTCGACGAGCGAGCAGGCGAGCGCCGGACTCGACCAATGCTCGGCAGACGAGTTCGCGCGGTTCCAGGCGTTGAACGCTGCGTACTGGGAGAAATTCGGTTTCCCCTTCGTCATGGCGGTTCGCGGCCGCGAGCGTGCCGAAATACTTGATAGCTTCGCGATGCGCCTCAAGAACGACTACAGCGTCGAATTCGAAACGGCGCTGCTGGAAATTCACAAGATCGCGCGCCTGCGTCTCGAGACTATGGGGGCGGACAAATGACACGTTCGAGCAGCAAATGGATACAGCTCGAACAACCGCGCCTCGGAACGCGTGTGACGTATGCGAGCGATGAATTTTTCGGTGCCAGGGAACGCCTCATCGATCCGGCCGAACCGGTTTTTATTGATGACAAATACGACGATCACGGCAAGTGGATGGATGGCTGGGAAAGTCGCCGCCGCCGCGTGCCGGGGCATGACTATTGCGTGATCAGGCTCGGCGTTCCCGGCGTCATTCACGGTTTCGATATCGATACCCGCCACTTCACGGGCAACTACCCGCCAGAGGCCTCGATAGAGGCGTGCCGCAGCGATCTCGAAACGCCCGAAGATGGCTGGCAGGAAATTTTGCCGAAGATCGACCTGACGGGCGATTCGCAGCATTTTTTCGATGTGCGCGACGATCGCATCTGGAGTCACGTCCGGCTGCATATTTATCCGGACGGCGGTATTGCCCGCCTCAGAATTTTTGGCGAAATTCGCGCTGACTTCAGAGGCGTCGACGGCTTTGTCGACCTGGCGGCAGTCGAACACGGTGGCCGCGCAATCGCTTGCAGTGACGAGCACTATGGCAGCATGCACAACCTCACCGCGCCGGGGCGTGGCGTCAACATGGGCGATGGCTGGGAAACGGCGCGCCGCCGCGGCCCTGGAAACGACTGGGTCATTATCGCGCTGGGGCAGCCTGGCGTTATCGAACGCGCCGAGATCGACACGGCGCATTTCAAAGGCAACTACCCGGACCGGGTGCTGCTCGAAGGGGCGATGTTCAGCAGCGACGAGCAGGCACTGGCAAGCGGCGGTGAATGGCAAACGCTGTTGCCCGAAAGCAAACTCAAAATGGATCAGCAGCATTATTTCGATGAGGGGCTGCAATCGGCTGGGTGCCGTGAGCCACGTGCGTATGTCGATTTTTCCAGACGGCGGCGTCAGTCGCGTGCGCCTGTTCGGCAATGTGCATGGTTGATCGGCCCGCCATTTCCCTGCAGCCGGAGCCGCTGACGGCTCTGCGTTTCGCGCCGTACGGCGACGTCATCGAGGCCGCGCTGGACAAGTCCGAGCGCATGAACGCCGCCCGTTTCGAGCGCTTCGACGATCTGTGCGACGTCGACATGGCGGATGGTGGCCATGTCGCAGTGAGCGTCGCGCGCTGCCGCACGGCCACGGCATTGCCATTGCGGATCGACATCGTCGAACGGCACCCGCTTGGCAGCCAGGCGTTCGTACCCCTGCAGCGCTCCAGGATGGTCGTGGTCGTTGCGCCACCCGGGGAGTCCGTGCTGGCAAGCGATCTCCGCGCATTCGTTACCAACGGCAAACAGGGTTTCAACTATCACCGCGGCACCTGGCACATGCCGCTTATTGCGTTTGCGGCCGGGCACGAGTTTCTTGTTGTGGATCGCGGCGGCAGCGAACCCAACTGCGAGGAGTACACGCTCGATGAGACGGTCATGCTGGAGGCATTCTGACGATCGTGAAGCAGGCGTTTAGAGCATCCGTACTGCACTGCCTGGCCGATCCGGGCGAAGAATCCCGTTCGTCCGCGTACGAGTTCTTCGACGATGGCCTGCTGATCATCGAGGACGGCGTTGTCCTCGAAGCGGGTCACGCCGCAAACTTGCTGCCGGGCCTTGCCGAGGACGTGCTGGTCACCGAGTTCCGGGACAAGATCATCGTGCCGGGTTTTATCGATTGCCACGTGCATTTTTCGCAGCTCGATATCATCGCCTCCTACGGCGAACGGCTGCTGGACTGGCTGCATCGCTATGCCTATCCGGCCGAATTGCGCTTTAAAGATCCGGACTACGCGCGCGAGGTTGCGACGGTCTTTATCGATGAGCTACTGGCCAACGGCACCACCACCGCGATGGTCTTCGGTACGGTTCACCCGCATTCTGCCGATGCGATTTTCGAGGCGGCGCTGGCGCGCGACATGCGCCTCATCGCCGGTAAGGTCCTGATGGACTGCAACTGTCCCGACGAGCTGCAAGACGACGCGGTCTCGGCCTACAACGACAGCAAGGCGCTGATCGAACGCTGGCACGGGAAGGGGCGACTGGGCTACGCCATTACGCCGCGCTTTGCGTTGACCTCGACAGAGCAGCAGCTGCACGCGGCCGCGCGGCTCGGTCGCGAATATCCCGAGGTCTGGATTCACACGCACCTTGCCGAGAACCGGGAAGAGGTGGAGCAGATCGCGACGCAGTATCCGGCGTGTCGCAGTTATCTCGATGTCTACGATCGCTTCGGGCTGCTGCGAGAGCGCGCCGTTTTCGCGCACTGCCTGTATATGGACGATGAGGACCGCCGCACCATGGCAAGCAAAGGCGGGGCCGCGGCGTTTTGCCCGACCTCCAACCTGTTCCTGGGGAGCGGCCTGTTCGACCTGGCTGCGATGCGCGCGGCCAATATTCGATGCGGCCTCGGCACCGATGTGGGCGGCGGCACCAGCCTGTCGTTGTTGCGAACCGCCAGTGAGGCGTACAAGGTGTTGCACTTGCAGGAGCATGCCTTGCCGGCAACCCGTGCCTTATATCTCGCGACGCTGGGTGCGGCACAAGCGCTGTACCTCGAGGACAAGATCGGCAATTTCCTGCCCGGCAAGGAGGCCGACTTCGTCGTTCTCGATCCCGGCGGCACACGGCTGACGGCGCGACGCGTCGCGGCGGCCGAGTCCATCGAGGAAGCGTTTTTCGCGCTGCTGACGCTCGCCGACGATCGGCACGTCGCCGGCACCTTCGTGCGGGGCAAGCGGCAAGCGGGACACTGACCGACAGCGTCGCAGAGGGCGCGCTGGCGGGTCGCGTCACGCGGTTTCAGTTGAAACGGTCGATTTTTCCCATTTCGTGTTTTTTGGTCGCGTAAGCCCATGATTCAGCCTATATTTTTGTCGCTATGGCGAATAAGAACCCGAATAACAAACTCAACGCCGCATTCCTCCTGCTGCTGCAGCCGATAGCCCGGCTCTTTCTTCGTTTCGGTCGCGGCTATCGCGAGTATTCGGAATTGTCGAAAGCCGCTTTCGTTGCCGTTGCGGCCAGTGACTATGGTGTTCACGGCCGGCCAACGAATGCGTCGCGCATCTCGGCCATGACCGGCTTGACTCGCAAGGAGGTCAGCCGAATTCGCGCGAGGATAGAGAGCGGCGACGCCGCGGTAACAGAGCGCGCAACGCCGCTGAAGGAAGTGATCAAGGCGTGGCGATCAAACGATGAATTCCAGGACGACAACGGCCGGCCGGCGGCGCTGCCATTAAGCGGTGAGCACGGCTCGTTTCGATCGCTGATACGGCAGTTCGCCGGTGATATTCCGGAAGGCGCCATGCGCAAGGAATTGCAGCGCATCGGTGCAGCGTCGCTGATCGACGATACGCTGCATTTATCGCCGGAACAGCCCGACGATGAGCAGGGTGAGTTGCAGATGGCCGAGCAGCTCCGGGCCGGCCCGTATCCGCTGCTCGCGGTGCTGGCGCACAACGAACAGGTGTACCGCGGCAGCCAGGCCTGGCCGCTCGAAACCATCGGAGAAAAGTCGATTCGCAAGTCCGACGTCAGCCGGGTACGCAAGCTGGTCGCGGTGCGACTGCGCGCTGCCACGACAACTATTGCGGACCTTCTGGATGCTTACGCGACCCTGCACGTCGGTGAGGGAACTGACGAGCCCATGGTGTCGGTATCGGCGGGCGTCTACTACAGCGAAGGACTGCCGCTCAAAGACGAGTAGGGCACGTCACGCTGCGACGCGAACCTCTGCGTTGAGGTGCGATGCGGCCTTCATGGAACGGGTTATCAGGCAATGATGTTCTGCTTTTTCCAGCAGCCGTCGCGCCTTGTGCTCGTCGCTTCCTGACGCCACCTGCAGCACAACGTTAACGTCGAAGCGCGTGAATTGCGTGACTTTGTCGAGCTTGTCCAGCGTGCCGTTAACCTCGCAACTCAAGTCTTGCCATTCGAAGCGCGCTGCGCGCGCGATCGCACGAAACGTCAGGATAAAGCAGTTGGCAACCGTGCCAACCAGCAGAGTCTCGGGAGACCAGACGTCTCCCGGGCCGCCAAATTCAGCGGGGCCGGCGGTTTCGAGGCTCTGAAGCCCTGCGCTCGAAATCGTGACATGGCTGACGGCGTCGGCGTTCGCGGCGACGAGGTAGTGATGCGGGAGATCCTGCATGGTGACTCCGAAATAAACCAGTGACGGCGTCATCATCGGGCCGCGGCCCTAAATAACAAGCCTCGGAAAACCGAAACGGGTCGCTCGCCTGGCGGGGATGCTTACCTGTCGATCAGCACGGCGCGGAAGTCATTGACGTTGGTGCGCGTCGGGCCGGTGACGATCAGGTCGCCGGTTGCCTCAAAGAAGCGATAGCTGTCATTCTGAGCCTGTACCGCGCGCGCGTCGATGCCTCGCGCACTCGCCTGTTGGAGCGTCGCGGGGCAGACAAATGCGCCGGCATTATCGCCGCTCCCGTCGATGCCGTCCGTGTCGCAGGCCAGTGCGGACACGGCGGGATGAGCGTTGAGTGCGATGGCGAGCTCGAGCAGGTATTCGCCGTTCCGACCGCCGCAGCCCTCGCCGCTGACGCGCACCGTGGCCTCGCCGCCGGAAAGAATCACGGCCGGTGGCACCAAAGGGCCGTTCATCGTTGCGATGTCGATCGCGAGCCTGGCATGTTCCACGGCAAGCAGGCGAGCATCGCCGCGCAGGTCTCCGAGGATATACGGTGTAATGCCGGCTTTCATTGCGGTGGTGGCTGCGGCCTGCAGCGCATCGTCGTTGGTTGCAAGAATGTGTACATCGGATTCGATGCGACGCGTCGCCGGGAGGTCGCCGGCACGCATCGCCTCCTGCACACCGCGGCTGACGGTGATGTCATAGCTCGACAGGATCGAAATCGCGTCAGCGGCCGATGTCGGATCGGCGAGCGTCGGACCCGAGGCCACGACAGCGGCATCATTGCCGGGCACGTCGGAAATGATCAGCGTAACGACGCGTGCGGGCGCACAGGCGAGCGCCAGCTTGCCGCCCTTGATAGCCGACAGCTTTTTCCTGACGGCGTTGATCTCGTGGATGGGCGCGCCGCAGCGCAACAGCCGGGCAGCGATGCCGTGCTTCTGCGCGAGGGTCACGCCTGCCAGCGGCAGCGCGAGCAAGGACGAGCCGCCGCCGGAGAGCAAGCAAACCACCGTGTCATCCCGGGTCAGGCCGCCGACACGCTCGAGCAACGCGCGCGTCGCGGCCACCGAGGTCTCATCCGGCAGCGGATGCGATGCCTCGAGCACCTCAACGTAACGGCAGGCAACGCGGTGCCCGTGAGGCACGATAACCGTGCCGCGCAAAGGGGCTTGCCAGTGGCGTTCGAGCTCCAGCGCCATACTGGCGGCTGCCTTGCCGGCACCGACGATGACAAGCTCGCCGGCGGGTCGCGCCGGCAGCCAGTCCGACATGCAGTTCGCGGGCAGGGCGGCCTCAACCGCCGCGTCGAAGAGCGAGCGCAGCAGCGTTCGCCGGGCGTCCATCAGGCCTCTGACTTGTCGTCCACTGCCACGTAAGGCCGCAGCCGCCCCAGCAGTTCGGCCATTTCCGGACGGCTCGCGCAGAGTTCGTCGACAGAGAAACCGGTCAATTCGTACGGCAGCACGAGCCAGTCGTCTGTTTCATGTACAAAATAGTCCGGCGCACGCAGCGTTTTTTCCGTCGGCCGATACCAGACCGATGCGATGCGAATATCCTTCGGCAGGTTGCGGCGGGTTCTGTGCGCGAGCTGGCTGATGACAGCGCTGACGCTGGAGCCCGTGCTGTAGACATCGTCGACGATCAAAAGGGAATGGTGCGCGCACAGGTTTTCCAGCAGGTATTGCATGCCGTGCACGCGGATCGAATTGGCGGTGCCGAGCATCTCTGCATAGCGTGCGGCGCCCGCGTAGGATGTCCGGATGGCGATATGGTCGGTGGGGACACCGAAATAGTCGAGCCCCTCCTGCACCGCGATGCCCACGGCGCTGCCGCCCCGCCACAGGCCCACCAGGAAATCCGGCTTGAAGTCCGCCTCGAAGATATTGGCGGCGAGCTGAAACGAATCCCGAAGCAGATCGTCGGCGGCTATGAATCGCTCATTCATTATTCTTGTCCCGGGGCTGCAGTGCGCTAGAATTGCGAAACGGCATTATACCGATTGCCGTCACGCGACAAGCAAGAGAATCGTCATGGACAAGACCGTTATTTCAGCGCAGGAACTGCTCGAAGATTCCGTCGAGCTTGGCATCAAGATCCGCGAAAGCGGCTTCGAACCGACGCTGATCATCGCAATCTGGCGCGGCGGTACGCCCGTGGGCATGGCGGTGCAGGAGGTGTTGTCCTACTGCGGCATCGAATCCGACCATATTGCCATTCGCACGTCATCCTATGTGGGCGTCGACGAGCGCGGCAAAGTGCTGGTGCATGGCCTGAACTACGTCATCAAGAAGATTCGGCATGACGACCGCGTACTGATCGTCGACGACGTATTCGATACGGGCAATACGATCGTCGCGGTCATCGAGGAGCTGACGAGGCGCGCGCGCAGCAATACGCCGGAGGATATACGTATCGCCGTGCCGTGGTTCAAGCCCAGTCGTAACGAGACCGAGCTGACGCCGCATTACTTCCTGCGCGAGACCGCCGAATGGCTGGTGTTCCCGCACGAGCTGGATGCACTGACGCCCGCCGAGCTGCGGCAGCATCGCCCGGAGATCGCGCAGATTATCCAGAGCGTAAGGCCGGAGGCCGCTTCGGCCTGAGTGCGAGATGCGGCGTATCTGTGTGTATTGCGGTTCGAACAGCGGTGTGCGGGAGCTGTACGCGGATGCGGCGCGGGACCTCGCCGATGTACTGGTGCGACACGATCTCGAGCTTGTCTACGGGGGCTCGAACAACGGCCTCATGGGCGTCATTGCCAACGCGGTCCTCGACATGGGCGGCAAGGTTCACGGTGTCATTCCAAAACTGTTGTATGACAAGGAAATCGCGCACCAGGGCCTGACAGCGTTGCACGTCGTAGCGTCAATGCACGAGCGCAAGAGCATGATGGCGGCATTGTCCGACGGCTTCATCGCAATGCCGGGCGGTTTTGGAACGCTGGAAGAGATCATCGAAATCATTACCTGGGGCCAGCTGCATTTCCACGACAAGCCCTGTGGGCTGCTCAACGTCGATGGCTATTTCGACCAGCTGCAGGGCTTCCTCGATCACGCCCGTGCCGAGGGCTTCCTGCGACCGGAAAATCGCGACATGCTGCTGTGTGACCGGCGTGCCGCCGGCCTGGTGGGCAGGTTCGAACGCTATACAGCGCCTCACGTAGAGAAGTGGGTGCCGGGTCCCGACGCTACTTGAAATCCAGCCGCAACGTGCCCTTGGCAGGCGCTCTCAGGTTCTGGCCGTGCAGTGCGTAACGAACGCCGAAACGGCGGCCGGCCAGCCCGGGGCCTGCACAAACCCTGAGTGGTGCCGCGAAAGCAGCGACGGGTTCTCCTATCGGAATGTCGCCGATTTGGTGCGTGACGTGAATGGCATTCTTCTCGAAACGGACAGTCGGGTACGGTGCCGTGTCCTTGGCGAGGCGATTGGCCAGGTTGCCGTTGCGTTGTACTTTCGGTAGCGCGTCGGCGACATGGAAATCGTCGTCTTTGGGCAGTACGAGCTCCAGTGACGCATCGATTATCGGCTCGCGACCCTGGTTGTAGATGACGAGGCCAATTTCCTGGCGATGCGTCTCAAACAGGAAGTTCTCATCGCGGTGCCGAAACTTTTTCCGGATCGCTTCTTTTTCCTGCGTCAACTCCTCAACCGAACGACTGACGTACGGGTCGTCGGAGCCGTACAGTCGCGCATGAACCAGTCGCGCCATTATCGAGGTCGAGCCGCTGTTTCTGGAATTGCTTCGAATCTTGATGATTTGATCGATCTTGCCGGCGGCGATCGCCGAGGGGAGTCTTGAGAGGTCGCAGGCCGGTATGTTCATGTTCTTGTGAATAATGTCGCCGGCAAAGCCCACTTCGATGTCATCCGTTGACACCGAATCCCGAAATTTCTTCTCGAACAGCGCCTGCAATTGCTGCCGACCCATCTTGATTGCCATGTTGCCGGAGCGCCGGTACGCGTCGCCGCGTCGCAGCGTTTCGGAATAGTCGATGCGCATCATGTAGGGACGATCCTGGCAGTCGCCCACCTCGAATACGCCGACGCGCTTGCCCTCGAGGGACACCGCCTCGTATCTGAGGCGCAAAGGCGGCTCGATATATTCCCCGGCGAGCGATGCATAGGGCGGCCGGCCTGCAAAGTCGCTGCTGCTGACGGACTCAATCTGCTTCTGCCCTTTTTCGTCAATAGCGCTGCCGATGACGATATAGCGCGGGCCTTCAACTTCCGCATTGGCCATGGACAGCACGTCACGCAGGAAACTCTCGATACCGGCGGCCCCGTAAGGCTGCCTTCGAAACTGGATGCCGGTCTCCGGCGTGCCCGAACGGGCGATTTGGACGAGTCGATTCATGGGTCCCGCAATTTTGTCAGCTTATGTTTAAGAGAACGGGAACTGATCGACATTTTGGGGAATGGAGCGGCGTTTTACAGTCGCGCTCGCATCGTAGAACATGGGGCCATGGCCGCTCCAGTTACCCCTTATTCTGCTGTGTCTACGGCACCGCCGACGGTGCCGGAGTCAATAATCGCCAGGGCTATCGAACACCAGTACGCGCTTTCCGGCCGCTATGCGCCACTCGTCAGCGAACGCGACCAGAACTTCAGGCTAACGTCCGACACTGGCGGCGACTACGTGGTGAAGGTGACGAGCCTCGCCGAAACACCGCTGGCCAACGCGTTTCGCACCGCCGTACTGCGGCACCTGGAAGACCGTGGCACGCCCGGGGTGCCGACGCTTGTCCGTACGCGTGAGGGCAGCGTCCGATGGCGAGATCGAGTACGAAGGACAATGCTACGCGCTTCGCGTCGTCCGCTACCTCGCCGGTGACCTGCTGGCGTCGGTCCCGATAGGCCCGGCGCTCGCGCGTGATTTCGGGTCCAAGCTGGCGGCTTTCGATACGGCGCTCGGCGGGTTTCGACACGCGGGTGAAAGCCCCTTGTTGCTGTGGGACCTGCAGCGCGTTACAGAGCTTCGCGATCTGTTCGATTTCATCGACGATGCCGCAATATGCCAACGCGTTGCGCGCACGATCGACGACTTTGAGTCCAACGTTATTCCACAGATCAGGGCGCTGCGCACCCAGGTTATCCACGGGGATGCCAATCCTGAAAACATTCTTGTCGCGGCGTCAGAGCGATCAGTCAGCGGCTTCATCGACTTTGGGGACATGCTGCGCGCACCGCTGGTCTTCGAGGTGGCTATTGCTGCCGCGTACCTGCGCCGCGAAGGCCTGTTTGCCCTGGAGCTGATCGTCCCTTTTGTGTCGGGTTATCACGCGGCGCTGCCGTTGACAGACGCTGAGCTGCAACTCTTATACGACCTTACGCGTGCGCGCCTGGCGACAACCATTACGCTCTTGTACTGGCGCCTGGGTGCCCGCGGCCACGACGACCCTTACCGGCAGAAGACTTTGCAGGGGGAGTCCGATGCAGGACGTTTCCTGGCGGCGCTCGACACGCTCGGCCGGCAGGGCTTTCTGCAAACACTGCGGCAGGGTCTGTGAGCGACCGCGTCGACTATTTAACAATAATCAGCGTCGGTGCAGGAATACGGAGCTCCATCGGCGGGGATTTGAGGAGCAGTTCCTTCAATCGTCCGGCGCGCGCCGTAGCATGGGGGGTTCGAACATAACGTTGAGCCCGACAGCGATGAGCCTCGATGTTGCCCTGTCTGCGCTGCTGATCTTTGGCGCTGCTTGCTACCTGACGATGGGAGCGAGACTCCTGTCGATGAAGCAGGAAACGGGCAGCATGCCTATAGGCGTTTTGTTCGTGGTGATCAGCATCTGGACCGTGGGCGGCGGCATCGAATTGCTGGCGGAGAACTTCGCGGTATTTTCGATCGGTCGTACAGGGCACTTTATCGGTACCGCGATGATGCCCGTCGTTGCCTACGTCTGCTTTCGAGAATACACCGGATTCGATACCTCGAGCCGCAAACTGCTGCTGTTGAGCATCATACCGCTGGTGTCCGTAGTGCTGGCCGCAACGAACAGCCTGCATGAATTCATGTGGTACTTGCCGGCCAGTAATGACGCGGGAGAGTACCTGACGCGACCCAGGCGATGGGGTCCGTGGTTTCTCTTCATTCACTTGCCCTACAACTACGCTGTTATCGGCGCATCGGCCATGACGCTGTTGACACACAACAGTGCCATCGCGCCGGCGCATCGTCGCGGCTTGTTCCTGCTGACGGCTGCCTGTGCGTTACCGATTCTGGCGACGATTTTTTACGATCTCGGTTTCGGTCCCGATACGCTGTCCTTCGTGCCGCTGGTTTTCTCGGCGATGTTGCCGGCGTTCGCGTGGTTGATCTTCGGCGAAAGAATCGTGGAGTTCGCACCGCTGGCGTACGAGACGGTGTTCCAGAATATGCAGGACCCCGTTGTCGTTATCGACGATGAGCGCCGCATCATCAGCCTGAATCGCGGCGCGGAGCGGATGTTGTCTGTCGATGAGCCGGAGGCGCGGAGGAAGCCGCTCAACGCGCTTTTCGGACCGGATGCCAAAGAGGTTTTCGACGTTCTGGAAACCGGCAGGCCGCACAAAATGATGACATCGACGGGGCGATTCCTGCACGTCCAGGTTTCCCCTGTTGACATCAACCGATCCTCCGGTCGCGGCGGCAAAGTGTTGATGTTCCGTGACGTCAGTGACGTCGAGCAGGCGCAGCTCGAAGTGCGCAAGAACGAAAAGATGCTGAATACGATCATCAACCATTCTGTGAACGGCATCATACGATTCCGCTGGGAAAGCGGCGCCGACGGCCGCCCTGAATTGCGGAGTATTTTTGCCAACGCCGCGGCGGCGAGGTTTCTCGAGATTCCGGTTGAGGAACTGGTGCAGCGTGCAGCACCTGAGCTCATAGGGCTTGCCACCAGTGGTATGGAAAGTAACGCCGCGTCGGACGTCGTGGAGCGTTTCGAGCAGACCGTGATTCGCGGCGCCAGCCTCGAGGTCGAGGTGAAGCAGCGCAAGCGCGGCGTGGATCGCTGGCTCAGCATGATCTGTGAGCCAATGGGGGCCGATATTGCGATGACCCTTGTTGATATCACCGACAGCAAAGCGAAAGAGCAGCTGATGGAATCGATCGCGACATCGGATCCCCTGACCCAAGTCCTCAATCGCCGCGGGTTCGAACGCGACGCCACCCTGCGCCTGTCGGAGAGCGACGATTCGGCCAGCGGCGCGCTGATGTTCATCGACCTGAACGACTTCAAGAAGATCAACGACCACTGTGGCCATGAAATCGGCGACCAGCTGCTGCGAATTGCCGCGGAGCGACTCCAGGGCACGCTGCGCTCGTGCGACATCATTGGCCGTCCGGGTGGCGATGAATTCGTCGCACTGGTGCCCGATGTCGATGCCGACAGGGCTCACAGCCTGGCTGTGCGTCTCACCCGGAGCCTTGGGGAACCCTATCTGATCGGCGACAAAAAGCTGGTCTGCACGGCCAGTATCGGGCTTGCCCTGTACCCGGATAACGCAACGACATTGACCGGCCTGTTGCGCGAGGCGGACCAGGCCATGTACCGTGCCAAAGCGCGGTGTCGTGGCGTCGTCGATATCCGTGGCAACGACCTCCTCGAAAAAGCGATGTAAATCAGAGGCGGGCGTAATAAACAGCCTGCTACCGTGGTCTGCTACGGAAATACTTCGGAGATTCTCCATGTTTGCCGGCTTTCGCCCCCGTGTACGCCCTTTCGTCATCAGTTCGCTGGTCGCGACCTTACTCATCAGTTTCGTGTACAGCGCCTCGGTACGCTTTGGTCACGCGGATGTGCCGCTGGCCGCAACCGCGGCTGACATTCAACCGCTCGTCGCAGGAGACAAGGCGCCATACTTCACGGTGGAGACGGTGAGCGGTGAGCGTTTCGACTTCGAGCCGCGGAGCCTTAAGCGCCCGGTAATGCTGATCTCGTTTCGCGGGGGCTGGTGCCCGTACTGCAATTTGCATTTGTCGGAGTTGCGCCATGTCCTGCCACAAATCCAGGGTATGGGCATCGATGTGCTGTTTCTGAGCGGTGATCGTTCGGACATCCTCGTCAAGAGCCTGCGGCGCGAAACCCAGGACGATATCGACGGGCTGGGTTACACGATTCTCTCGGACGCGAACGCCCGCGCCGCCATCGCGCTTGGCATTGCATTCCGGGCGTCAGATCGCACGATCGAACGCCGCCGCGAGAGCGGCGACGACATCGAATCGTCCTCAATGGCACGCCACGGCGTGCTGCCGGTACCGGCCGTTTTCGCCATTGATCGAGATGGCATCATTACCTACATGTACGCGAATCCGGACTACACTCACCGCCTGTCGGCGGACGAGTTGCTGGCCGCCGCCAATGGGCTCGCCCGGGCCAAATAGCCGCCGCGCTCGTGCAGATCGGCGTTGCCTGATGGTAGGCTTCGTGCTTCGGTAAAGGGCACGGAGAGTCTCATGGTTACAGCGACCGTTCTCATCAAGGCGGAAGCCCGCTGCATTCCGGGCCCGGCTGAAAAAATTGCGGAAATGCCCGGTGTCGCCGAGGAATTCGCCGTCGCGGGTCGCGGAGACCGCGTGGCCATCGTCCGCGTGACGCGGAACGAGGAACCGGCCGATGTGATCAGTGCGCGGATGCGCCTCCTGGAAGGTGCCGTCGAGACTGACACCATGATCGCGCTCCGGGCGTATTCGCGCCGGCAGCCTGGAGCCGGATTCGAGCTCGGCCGCGATTGATGAACAAAGCCGGCAATGACGGCGTTATCGGGCGCTGGATCAATGCCGCAACCGGAATCAAGCCGCATGAGTTCATGGCGGCGCTGCTGTCGTTCGCTTTCGTGTTTATCCTGATGGCCGCCTATTTCATTCTCCGGCCGGTGCGCGATGCCATGGCCAGTGACTGGACCGACGTCGAGGTCAGCTTGCTGTGGTCCATGACGTTTTTCTTCAGTCTCGTCGCAGTGACGTTGTATGGCGCGGTTGTTTCGACGGTCCGTTTCCGGTCGCTTGTGCCGGGCGTCTATGCGTTTTTCGCAGCGTCTTTTTTCGTTTTTTACTTCGGCTCAGGCAGCGCTGACGCGGTCCTGGTCGACAAGGCTTTCTACGTCTGGTTGAGTGTGTTCAGCCTGTTTCACGTCTCCGTGTTCTGGAGTTTCATGGCGGACCTCTGGAACCGCGAGCAGGCGGTACGACTTTTCGGCGTCATCGCGACGGGGGCGAGCGTCGGGGCGATCGTGGGCCCCTTGATCACGGCGCTGCTCGTGGAACGCATCGGCACTGAGAAGTTGATGCTGGTCTCGGCAACGATGTTGCTGCTGCCGATACCCATCATTTGGGCGTTGGCCCGGCTAAAGACAAGCGCGCTGGGCAACGCCGAGGTCAGCGCGGATACCGCCGCGGACCAGGCGATGGGCAGGAATCCGCTGCGGGGCTTCGGTATTTTCTTCTCCAGCCCGTACCTTCTGGGTATCGGCCTGTTTATCATCCTGTATGTCGCCATTGGTTCTTTCGTGTATTTCGAACTCAAGAACCTGCTGGCTGATTTTTCACGGATCGAGCGCGCCGAGATCTGGGCCTACATCGACCTCGCGGTCAATTCACTGGCCATTGTCACGGCAATGTTCCTGACGAGTCGTATCGCCACACGCTTTGGTATGGCCAGTACACTGGCGCTGGTGCCCGCGTTGATCGTTATCGGCATGCTGGTCATCGCGATTGCCCCGGTCGTTGCGGTTGTTGCGGGCCTGCAGGTGGCGCGGCGTGCCGGAAATTACGCGATAACGCGGCCGGGGCGGGAAATGCTGTTCACAGCGGTCGACAGGGAAACGCGGTTCAAAGCCAAGCCGGTTATTGATATCGTGCTGTATCGTGGCGGTGACATGGTCACGGCCTGGGCCTTTACGCTGTTGACGACAGGGCTGGGGCTTGGGCTGGCAGCGGTTGCACTGGTCGGTGCTGTTATCGCAGCGGCATGGGCAGCGGTCGGTATTTACCTCGGCAGGTCCTACGAGCGGATCGGGCGGGAACAGGTTCATCATCCAATAAGAAAACCATAGGGGGTAATGCGGTGGCACTGAGAAACACGGCAACAGAGTTCGGCTCGCTGGCAAAAGCCCTGCACTGGTTGGTCGCGATCGGCCTGTTCGTTTTACTGTATCTCGGTCTCGAGCAATCCGGCATGGAGCGCGGTCCCGAAAAATCCGAGATCCGCTTCATTCATAGCTCAATTGCGCTGGCCGTTTTCATGCTCATGACGATCCGCATCGCCTGGCGCTTTATGAACGACGTGCCGAGCCACGGCGACGACATGCCGGCGTGGCAGCGATTCAGCGCGGCGGCGGTGCACTGGGGGCTCTACGCGGCGGTGTTCGCGCAGTTGATTTCGGGCGGCATGACCGTCGCAACGGGCGGCAAGGCGCTGCCGTTTTTCGGCTTGTTCTCACTGCCATTGCCCGTGGCAAAAAGCGAAGACGGCCATCATTTCTGGGAAGAGGTTCACGAGTTTTCCTGGAGAATTGTCGCCACGCTCATTGTCATTCATGTGCTGGGTGCGCTGTACAACCATTTCATCGCAAAGAACGATGTCCTCCGCCGCATGACGGTCGGGTCCAGGTAGAGCGCTATGCCAGAAGCGCTAATCTGTGATGCCGTGCGAACGCCCATCGGCCGCTACGGTGGTGCATTGTCGAGTGTGCGCGCCGACGACCTCGGTGCCATTCCCATCGCCGCACTGCTGGAGCGAAACGCTAATCTGAGCCCGGTGACGATCGAGGATCTCGCCTATGGCTGTGCCAACCAGGCAGGAGAAGACAATCGCAACGTCGCACGAATGTCGCTGTTGCTTGCCGGCTTGCCTGTGACGGTAGCGGCCGTGACCGTGAATCGACTGTGCGGATCGGGCATGAACGCTATTGGTAATATCGCGGACGGTATTCGCACCGGCGCTATCGCGCTTGGTATCGCAGGCGGCGTTGAGTCGATGTCGAGGGCGCCTTTTGTTATGCCGAAACAAACGGCCGCGTTTGGTCGAAGCGCTGAGGTGTATGACACGACGCTCGGCTGGCGCTTCGTTAACAAACAATTTGAACAACAGTACGGTATCGATTCCATGGCCGAGACAGCGGAGAATGTTGCTGACGGCTTCCTGATCTCGCGCGAAGACCAGGACCGGTTTGCGCTGCAGAGCCAGCTGCGTGTCGCGGCCGCGCGTTCGGCTGGCAACTTTGACGACGAAATTATTCCGGTGTCCGTGCCGCAGCGACGCGGTGACGCCGTGGTCGTCTGTCGCGACGAACATCCCCGCGAGGATTCGACCCTCGAGGGGCTGGCGAAGCTGAAACCTATCGCGAGGGTTGGCGGCACCGTCACAGCCGGCAACGCCTCGGGTATCAACGACGGCGCGTGTGCGCTGCTGCTTGCCAGCGACACCGCGGCCGCCGCGCAAAAACTCGAACCGCTGGCGCGCATCGTCGGTTGGGCCGTGGCCGGTGTCGAGCCACGCATCATGGGCATCGGTCCGGCGCCTGCGTCACAGAAAGTGCTGGAGCAGTGCCACCTGGGCATCAAGGACATGGACGTTATCGAACTCAATGAGGCGTTTGCGGCACAGGGTCTCGCCACGCTGAGGCAACTGGGCGTCGCCGACGATGCCGCGCATGTCAATCCGAACGGCGGCGCCATTGCGCTGGGTCACCCGCTGGGCATGTCCGGTGCGCGGCTGGTCACGACGGCGGCCTACCAACTGCGGCGCAGCGGCGGTCGGTACGCGCTGTGCACGATGTGTATCGGCGTGGGGCAGGGCATCGCGATGATCATAGAGAGCGTGGCATGAAGCCATCGGCACCCAGTTTTGAAACACAGGAATTAAGGGAATTCGGCGAAGTCTTGCGCGGCCGGCGAACGGTCAATCTCTACCTGCAGACGCCGATCCCGGATGAGCTCGTTCGCGATGCGATTGATGCTGCAACCTGGGCGCCGAATCACCACGTGAGCGAACCGTGGCGTTTTGTTCTCCCCGGCAAGGATACGATCGGGAAAATACTGGCACTCGTCGAGATCATAGTCACGGCGAAAAAGGGTGCCGAGATCGCACGGCACAAACGCGAGACCTGGGCGGAGAAGCCGGGCTGGCTGGTAGTGACCTGCCAGCGCAGCGACGACGCGCTTCGGCAACAGGAGGACTACGCCGCCTGTAGCGCCGCCGTGCAGAATTTCATGCTCTATCTGTGGAAAGCGGGTGTCGGTTCCAAGTGGACCTCCGGCGCGATCACGCGGGACCCGCGTTTTTTCGACATCATCGGCATGGACGCATCGCGTGCTTTCGTTGTGGGCCTGATCTTCTTCGGCTATCCGAAGCTCACGCCCGCGCAGTCGCGCAGCGCGCTGTCGGACGTCCTGACCGAGCTGCCATGAGCATTTTGGCATTTGGGACATTCTTAATTTAGTGTATTAATACACTAAATTAAGAACCTGCCGATTAGCGGGGATAAGGAGTCAGATGACAGGCCAATGGACGTTGGGCAACCTGGTTGAGCCGTTAAGCGGCCGCCATTGGGACGTCGATACGACGCATCGGGAGATCAGCGCGCGAGTGGCGGCGTTCCTGGCGCACGGCATCGAGCCCGGCGATCGCGTGTTGATTCACTTTGGCAACAACCTGGAGTTTTTTGCCGAGTTACTGGCTATCTGGCAGGTGGGCGCCTGCGCCATTCCGGTCGATGCCCGCCTCACACCGTTCGAAGTGGAAAAATTGTCGAAGGCGGCGGAAGCGCGTTTTGCCGTTGTCAATGATGCGACGCCCGCGTCCTCGCAGAACGCCGTTGCGGGCATGGTCGTTCGGCAATACCAGTGACTGCCAGGATGCTACCGGCGACAACGGTACAGCGTCCTCGGTATGGCCGCGCCTGGACGACGATGCGCTCATCCTGTTTACGTCCGGCTCCACGGGCGATCCGAAAGGCGTCGTGCATACGCATCGATCGCTACTGGCGCGCTGGACGACGCTGCAACAGAGTCTTGGTATCGCGGCCTATCGGCGGACACTCTGCGTACTACCCACGCATTTTGGTCACGGCCTGATCTGCAACTGCCTTTATCCCGTGGCTGAACGGCTGCGACCTGTTCATCGCGCCGCCGTTCCAGCCGGAGCTCATCATGCGGCTCGGCACCTTGATCGACGAGCACGACATCAGCTTCATGTCATCGGTGCCGTCGGTCTGGAATCTGGCGCTGAAGACGGCGAGCGCCGCCCGAAACCCGGGCAGCTGCAGCGGGTGCATGTCGGTTCGGCGCCGCTGTCGGCCAACAACTGGCAACAGATTCAGGAGTGGACCGGCACGCAGGACGTGTTTAATGCCTATGGCATCACCGAGACCGGCAGCTGGGTGGCCGGGACGACGGGCGAGGCCGTCGTGCCGGAGAGCGGCCTGGTCGGCAGGCCCTGGGGCGCGACGATTCGCGTGGTCGAGCACGGCGATGACGCGCAAGCTCCGTCATTGGTCGCGGATGTGCGGCGGGGCAGACCGGCATGGTCTGGCTGCACACGCCGGCGCTGATGAAAGGTTATTTCCAGCGACCGGACCTCACGGACGCTGCCGTACATCATGGCTGGTTCATGACCGGTGACATCGGCCTGATCGACGAGCGCGGCCGACTTTTTCTTAAAGGGCGCGAGCGCGATGAGATCAACAAAGGCGGCATGAAGGTATTTCCCGCAGACATCGACGAAGTGGTCGAGCAGTTCGAGGCAACCCGCGATGTTTGCACCTTCGGATTCGAGGATGATTTTTACGGCGAAAACGTCGGTATCGCCGTCGTGCTGGAAGACGACAGCGACGCTACCTTGTTAGGCCTTTATGAGTGGGTGCGAAAGCACCTGGCCGAGCACAAGCACCCCGTGCGCTGGTACCTGTCAAAAGAGATACCGCGCACCAGTCGCGGCAAGATCAATCGTGACACCGTACGGCAGGCCTGTTCGTCTGCATCGCCGCTGGACATGCGACAGCTGGTGAGTCGGACGAACAACGGGAAAGACTGAACATGGATCCACTCCAGCAGCGTGCAGCTATTGTCGAGTTCCTCAACTCCGTTGCGAAGCCGGGCAACCGCGTTGACGACATTGACGACAACACCAATCTTATCCAGGCGGGAGTCATCGACTCTTTCGCCGTCATCCAGATCATCTCGTTCCTCGAGCAACACTACGACCTGAACCTGCAGGCAGCCGGCGTGGATCCGGCGACGCTCGGCAGCATCGGCGGGATACTTACAGCGATCGCTGGCAAAGGCGAATGACCTTCAGTCTCTCGCAGTTTCACGAGGATGAGCGCCTGCTCGCCTGGGCCGAGACGACGGTCGGACGATTCGCGGTCTGGGCCGTCGCGATCGTGTTGATGCTCTGGGGTGACAGCAGCCTGTTCATGCCCGCCGCTTTTACGGCGGTGCTGCTCTTTCCTCAGCAACGAAGGCTTCTGCTGTCGATTGCGGCGGTCGGAGCGCTGGCGGAGTTGTTCGCGGCGGGTGACGAAACCGCCACGCTGGCCGATTTGCTGTCGGACTGGCTGCCACTGCTCGTCAAGACGGCGGTCGGCGTGCTGGGGCTTTACCTCGCGTTTCGCGTGGCGCAACTGGCGCAATACTGGCCGGCGATCGTCCGGCGGCACCCGCTTATCACACTGAACCTCGGTGTCTGGGTCGGCATGTCATTGAGCACGGTCTCTGCATTCAGCGCCCTGGGTTCGCTGCCGTTTCTCACCTGGCGACTCAGTTACCTGGCTGTCTCCGCCTCTCGCGGCGGCGTTTCCGGTACTCGCTTTCGCGATCACCTGTTCTACCTGATTCCGGTATTCGGCGGCGGCAAGACGCCCCTCGGCAAAGGCCTGGATTACCTGTCCCGCTTTGAAGCAACGGACCAGCGCATGATCGCCGGCCTCACAGCTGGCCGGCATCAAGCTGTTGATACTCGCGGTCATCTGGACGATCGCGTTGCAGTTGCTCGAAGTCCTGGTCTACGGCGAGATCAGCGACGGGACTGCCCGCTGGCCTGTTTCGATCCTGCCCGCCTGGTCGTTGCACTGGCCGGATCTCGAGGGCCTGTTGCTGGTCGACATCGAACCCGCCTGGTACGTGGGTTGGGTAACGATCTATCTCGAGCTCATCCGCAAGACGCTGGCTCTCGCCGTCTACGGTCACGTGATCGTTGGATGCCTGCGCCTGGTGGGCTTCAATGTTTTTCGCAATACCTACAAACCCCTGCTGGCCGAGTCGATTCTGGATTTCTGGAATCGCTACTTTCACTACTTCAAAGAAGTGCTGGTCGACTTCTTTTTCTACCCGGTCTATCTGCGCATGCGGAAGTTAAGTCATGCCGCACGAATGTTCGTTGCCGTCTTTGCCGCCGCCTTCGTCGGCAACATGTACTTCCACATTCTGGGCGTCAGTCCGGAACTGGTGGTGGGCTTCGACATGGCGGGTCTCTGGGCGGTCTGGAGCCCGCGGCTCGTCTATTGTTTTTTCCTCTCTTTTGGCGTCTGGGTTTCCATGCTGCGCCAGCCGGCCTTGCGTGCCTCCGGTAAAGAACCGTCGCCCTGGGTGAGGCTGCGCCGCATCGCCGGGGTATGGACATTTTTCTCGGTCATACAGATCTGGAACGTGCGCCTCGACGGTGTCGCTATCGCGGACTGCACCGGTCTGTTTCTCGCGCTTTTTGGTATCTAGTGATTGCCGCGTGATGGCGCGGTTGTGACGCCTCACCGGGATGTCGCTCGCCGTTCTGATGCCGATCGAGCGGCGCTAGCCCAGGTTCTTGTTCAACAGCGCGGTGCAGGCGTATACGCTCTGGATAGTGGGAACGTCCTTGTTGGCCATGGCGGCAAGGTCCAGAACGGCGCGCATCAGGCCATCGAGTTCCAGGGCGCGGCCGTTCTCGACATCCTGCAGCATCGATGTTTTGTGCGCGCCCACAGCCCTGGCGCCGTCGATCCGTTTGTCGATCGTATGCCGGAACGTCGCACCGAACGCCTCCGCAACGCCCTGTGCTTCGCGCATCATCGCTGCCACCAGTGCGCGGGTTTCCGGAAACGTGCAGATGTCTTCCATGGTTGCGCGCGTCAGGGCGCTGATCGGATTAATCGAAAGCGCGCCCCAGGCCTTTAACCAGATTTCGGAGCGAATGTCGTCGATGATACGGCTCTTGAAGCCCGAGCTTTCGAGCAGTTGCAGAACCCGACGCGTGTGCTCGTTCGTTCTACCGTCCAGAGCGCCTATCGGAAGATAACGGCCCTCAATGTGCCGGGACCTGCCGCTTTGTTCCAGGATGGCCGCGGGATACGCCACACAGCCTACGATCTGCGAGGTATTAAGGCAGCGTTGCAGTTGTCCGTCAGGGTCCAGGCAGTCAATGCGCGCGTCGCCAAAATCGTGTGACAGGCCCTGCAGGTACCACCACGGGATGCCGTTTTGAATACTGACAATCGTGGCACCGTCTTCAGCCAACGCCGCTATTTTCTCCGCGATCGCCGGCAGTTCCTGCGACTTGGTCGCGAGCACAATGACGTCCGGGGAGGTGACCTCGCCGTAATCAGCGCTTATATGGTCGGGCCGCACGGCGGATTCCACGCCATCCTCATCGACGACGACGAGCTGGCCCGCGGCACGCAGCTCGGCAACGCGGGCCGGCAAATCCAACAGCGTTACCTCGTGGCCGCCCTTGCAGAATCCGTGACCCAGCAAGGTGCCCATGGCGCCCGCACCGATAACCACAACCCGCATACACTAACTCTCACTGAAAAAAGCCTGTGACTATTATGCGTTGGCCGCCTGCATCCGCAAGCAAGACGCCCGCAAAGTGTCGAATCGCCCCTATTGCAGGGCGGTGTCTCAGTGCTCTGCGACTGCCGGGGCTCGTTATGTTGAGTCAATCCGCCGCGCGGCTGCGAATGGCGATATTCCTCGTTAGCCCGCCAGCGCATCAAATCCAGAATGTTTCCAGTCCCCCGGCCGGCCATTCGGATTCAAGAAAAAGGTCGAGCCGGGGCTATAACAACCCCGGCTCGACCGGTACTTCGTGAGATTAATGGCGCGGTGACGCGCCAAACAAGCGTCTAATGCGTGAATTGCGGCAGCAGGACGCTGTCGATAATCCAGATAACGCCGTTGTCGGTTTTTACGCCCTGGCAATCGACGTTTGACTGGTTGACCTGCGGACCTTGACGGGAGCGATTAAAGAACACGGTCTGGCCGAGCAGTGTCTTCTTTTCAAGTGCCCAGCCCCGGATCGTGCGGCGCGGATCATAGCGACGACCGACGCCGTCCAGTACGTGGTACAGGAGAACGTTCGTCAGCAACGGGGTATCGGCAACGATGTCGCCGAGGTTCGGGACCTTGGCGAACGCCTCATCCGTCGGCGCAAACACGGTCAGGCGCGCGTGCGGGTCGCTGATTGCCGCGAGGATCGCCGGGTCCGCATTCACGACAGCCGTCAGCAGCGTGCCGAGGTTGTTGAAGGGATTGGCAATCGCTGCGTCGGCAATCGTGCCGTGGAAATCAATCAGGTCGGTCTTGAGGCATTTCGAGTACTTGCTTCTGTAGTTGTCGGCCTGCACGACACTGGAAAACAGGAACACGATTGCCGCTGTCAGGGTGATGAAAAACTGGCGAGAGAACATGGCGTTGATCCTTCTTGAACGAGAGTTGATGGGGAAAACAAATAATCCCTTCTCGAGCCGCTGCAGAAGTCTCAACCCGGTAACGCATTGTTTCAATTTGTTTCCGAGGGCCGGGGCCGGAGTAAGATGGGCTCCGAGTAGACACGGTCAGGCTACGTTACGCCCGTCAGAGGCTCATGGCGCCGACCCATTTCTTGACGCAGGCGTCCGATTCTGGCGAATCCCCCGGTCGTAATCCGTTATTCTTGCGGCCATGAGCTCCGCTGTCATTAATGCACGGATGGGACTGGTCGAGTGGTCCATGTTGCTGCTGTTGTCGGTGCTCTGGGGCGGTTCCTATTTCTTTGTCGAAATCGCCCTGCTGGAATGGTCGCCATTGCTGATCGTTGCCGTGCGGGTGGTGATCGCGGCCATCGTCATATGGGGCATTGTGCTGGCGGCGGGGCTGCCCATCCCAAAATTCGGAACCGCCTGGGTGGCGTTCTTCTGGATGGGGTTGCTCAACAATGTGTTCCCGTTTCTTCTTATCGTCTGGGGGCAGAAAGAAATCGAGTCGGGTCTGGCAGCCATTCTCAACGCGGCCGCCCCGATATTTTCGGTGATCGTTGCCGGCTTATGGCTTAAAGACGAGCCCGTGACACGCCCCAGGCTGCTGGGTGCCGTGCTGGGTCTCGCCGGGGTTGCTGTTCTAATTGGTCCGAGCGCGCTGGCAGGTTTCAACGCCAGTCTGATTGCCCAGCTCGCGGTCCTGGGCGCGGCGCTGTCGTATGCGTTTGCGGGGGTCTACGCGCGACGATTCCCGGGAATGAATATCGACCCAATTGTTGCGGCGGCCGGCCAGTTGCTCATGTCGTCGCTCATTATGATTGTTCTGGTACTGCTGTTCGAGACACCGGGTCAACTGCTCGAATCGAGCGCCAGAGTCTGGACAGTGGTGGTGGTGATGGCGGTTTTCTCGACAGCACTCGCGTACATCTTGTATTTCCGCCTTATCGCGTCGGCCGGCGCGACCAACGCGATACTCGTTACGCTGTTGATTCCCGTGACCGCGATCCTGCTCGGCGCAATGATTCTCGACGAGCGACTCCAGTGGCTGCACTTCCTGGGGATGGTCGTGATCGGGCTAGGCCTCTCGATTATCGACGGCAGGCTCTGGAGTCTGGGGTCGGACCACTGATTACAGGGATAGATTAGGCTCAGAAAGCTTAAACAGTCGATTTTCGAGGCTTACATCTCATTTTCGGCACCATAATCGCGATCTAAGCAATAGCGTCGCCGGTACTGATGCGCGTCCACCGTTCATCGCGCTCAAGCTGGCGCAAGCGCAATTTTTCGTTAATCCAATGTCGATGGTTGCGTTGCAACTTCGCCAGTGATTCCGCCTGGGCAAGCGCGACCAGGCGTTCAAGGTCTATGACCACGTAGCGTTTTCGGGGACTGTGAATCTCATGGTAGCCGGCACATGACCATTGCTCCGGATGGCCGACAACACCCGCGCGAACCATATTGAGGTCGACGTAAACCAGGCACTCGATAAAGTGTTCCTGTGTTTTGATTGGTACCGCATGGTAGCGATCTTCCCAGAATGCGCCGCGCCGACCTTTGCGTTTGTTGTAACTCTGTGCCGTGCGGCCTGCCACCAGGCGCATGGCGGACGGAACGGTGTCTTTGTCGTCGCAGGCCACCATAAGGTGAACGTGATTACAGGTGACGATGTAATTCAGCACGCTGAGCTCATACCGACGCCTGGCCTCGAATAGCCAATAACGCCACAGGCGGCGGTCGCGTACGAACTTGAGTAGAAACTCCTTTTTGTGGCACCGATGCGTGATGTGCCAGATGCCATGCTGCGCGAACAATCGATTGGCTCTTGGCATGGAGTGCCTCCCTGCAACGAGGGACGAGCGTGGCACGCACACATGACAGCAGACAAGACTGAAAAATGGGGCTTCCAAAGTGAAAAGGCGCCGCTTCTTAGAACGCGATTTGATGGCCGAAAATCGAACCTAAGGCTTAAAAGTTGTAGATTTAAGGGTTTTCGATCGGGTGTAGCAGGGTATTTTGTGGTCCGACCCCTTTCCCGCTTTCCCGCCTTTCCCGAACTAGTCCCGTGCCAGTTCGTCCGGATGATGCACAAACGGGCCCGGTGCGATCAGCGGGCGCAGCAGGAAGACGGCCGTCGTGGCGAGGCCGACGACCGCCATGATGATGACGGCATTTTTTACCGAGCCGTCATAAATCAACGCCGCGAGCAATGCGCCGCTGGCACCGGCGAGATTTTGCAGCGTGCCGACGATGGATGAGGCGACGCCGGCGATTTTCGGCAACGGGTCCAGTGCCACGACCATCGTGTTAGCGAACAGGATGGCGATCGTAAACATGAACTCGCAAACGCTGAGCCACAGCCACCAGAACGGTGCGTGGCCAAGCCAGGCGATGAGCGCCAGCTGTGCACTGGACGCGAACATGATGGCGATGCCGAGGCCGATAAGCTGCAGCTGGTCAAAGCGCATTACGAGCAGCGCGATTCACGGCGGAGCCCGCCAGTATCGACAGGCCGGCGCAGGCAAAGATCAGTCCGTATGCCTGCACCGAGTAGCCATAGATTTCGACCGTGAGCGCCGCCGACGTGGCGATGACCGACATGAAGCCGGCCGGCGGCAACAACAGCAGCAACAGGCCAAAGACGCTCTGGCGATGCGAGAAGAACTCGCCGAAACTGGATATCAACTGACGCACCGCGTGCTGGGAGGTTTCCGGCGCCTTGGTCTCAACGAGGTTACTGCGAATCAGCATGATCATCAGGTAAGCGCAGCACGCGATCGCGATAAACGGCGCGCGCCAGCCCCATTGCGCGACCAGCAGCGCGCCGAAGGTCGGCGCAATGACCGGTGCGGCCGTGAAGATCATCGTCATCAATGACATCAGGCGCGCGGCGTCCCGTCCCGAGGCAATATCCCGCACGATGGCGCGTGACAGCACCACGGCCGACGCGGCGCCGATGCCCTGGATGAAGCGTGCGGCGAGTAGCCACATCATGTCGCTCGACGCGGCCGCCACGGTTGCCGCAATCGCGAACAGTGTCATGCCGGCATACAGGGTCGGCAATCGACCCAGCCGGTCGGAGAACAGTCCCGCCGGGATCTGGCCAAGCGCCATGCCCGCCATGAAGATGCCGACAATCTGTTGGCCGTGCGTCAGCGTGGAGTCGAGCGCGATCACCATCGACGGGATCGCCGGCAAGCTCAGGTCGACAGTCAATGCCGCCGTGGCGGTCAGCAGGCCAAGGGTCAGGACAAAGGAGCGGGACTGGGCGAGGTGGGCGTTCAAGGGCTGCTGGTGTGCCCGCCGATCAGGAGTTCAGCCAGCTGCGGCGTGCCGAGCCAGTAGGTGAGTTCGCGCGGGTGGCCGACATCCCAGATCGCGATGTCCGCACGTTTGCCCAGCGCCAGCGTGCCGCGGTCCGCGGACAGCCCAAGCGCACGGGCGGCTTCACGTGTTGTGCCTGCCAGGCATTCGAGGGGCGTTAACGAGAATAAGCGGCTGGCGAGCATCATCGCGATGCGTAGTGAGCACATGGGCGAGGTGCCGGGATTGCAATCGCTTGCGATCGCGATGGGCACGCCGTTGTTACGCAAGGCATCGACCGGGGGCTGCTGCGTCTCGCCGAGCGTCAGGAACGCACCGGGCAGCAACACGGCGACCGAGCCGGAGCCGGCCATCATTTTCACCCCGGTAAGGGAGGTGTACTCGAGGTGATCGGCAGACAGTGCGCCAAAGTGCGCCGCGAGCTCCGCGCCACCGCCGTCGCTGAGCTGGTCGGCGTGCAGCTTGACGGGCAAGCCGAGCGCTCGCGCCGCGCGAAAAAGTTTTGCGATCTGCGGCGCGCTGAAAGCGATGGGCTCGCAGTAGGCATCGACGGCGTCCGCGAGTTTGTCGGCGGCTACCGCCGGCAGCAGTTCGTCGCAAATCAGGCTGATGTAGTCGTCCGGCCTGCCTTTGAATTCCGGCGGCACCGTGTGCGCCGCGAGCAGCGTGCAGCGGACGTTGATGCCGGCCGATTCGCCGACGCGCCTCGCGACCTCGAGCATCTTCAGCTCGTTTTCGACATCCAGTCCGTAGCCGGACTTGATCTCGACGGTGGCAACGCCTTCGGCAAGCAGCGCCTCGGCGCGGGGCAGCGCGGCTTCGAGCAACTCATCGGCCGATGCCGCGCGTGTCGCGCGAACCGTCGACAGGATGCCGCCACCGGCGGTTGCGATTTCCTCGTAGCTCGCGCCGTTCAGGCGCTGTTCGAATTCCAGCGCGCGGTCGCCGCCGAACACCAGGTGCGTGTGGCAGTCGATAAGCGCCGGTGTCACCCAGCGGCCAGCCAGCGAACGCGTGCTTACCGCATCGTGCGGCGGCAGTTCCGACTGCGGGCCCAGCCAGGCGATAGTGCCGTTGGCGATGGCCAATGCTGCGTCCGGAATCTCGCCATAACCCGGCGCGTCGTCGGTGAGCGTCGCGAGGTGCGCATCGGTCAGCAGCAGGTCCCACTGGGGCATTAATCGTCTCCCGGCAATTGCATTCGAAATTACCATGTACTAGCCTGTATATACAACTTGCCGAGGACCTTATGGCCGCGATATTCGCAAGCAAGGCGTTGCTACCGCAGGGCTGGACCGACAACGTTCGCTTCAGCATCGATCGTGGCCGTCTTCGAGAGGTAGAGACCGCCGCGAAACCGTCCAGCGACGACACGCAGGTGGGCTGCGTCATCCCGGGCCTTTGCAATGCTCACAGCCATGCGTTTCAGCGTGCGCTGGTCGGTCACACCGAGCAACGCTCGCCGGCCGGTCAGGATACCTTCTGGACCTGGCGCGAGCGCATGTACGAACTCGCCGGCCAGGTTGACGGCAAGGCGTTGGCGGCGATCGCAACGCAGGCGTACTGCGAGATGCTGACGAGCGGTTACACGTCGGTCTGCGAGTTTCATTACCTGCATCGCGATCCGCTGAATCCGGAGCAGAAAAACAGCATGCTCGAGGCCATCGTCAAGGCAGCAAAAGATAGCGGCATCCGGCTGCACTATGTGCCCGTGCTTTATGAACGCGGTGGATTTCATGAGCCCGAGCCCGCCGAGTACCAGCGCAATTTCGCGATGACGCTGGATGAATTCCTCGAGCACCATGCCGGCACGGCAGAGGTGTGTTGCGAGCGTGTCAGTGTCGGCATTGGTGCACACAGCCTGCGTGCGGTCAGTCACGAGTCGCTCACGGAAATCGCGCGAGTCGCGACCGCCAACTCGATTCCACTGCATCTGCACATTGCCGAGCAGCAGCGCGAGGTCGACCAGTGCATGGCCGCTTATGGCCGTCGTCCTGTCCGCTGGTTGCTGGAAAATTTCGATGTGTCCAAGAACTGGTGCCTGGTGCATGCAACACACATGGACTTCGATGAAACAGCGGCTCTGGCAAAGTCGGGGGCGGTCGTTGCGCTGTGCCCGAGCACGGAGGCCAATCTCGGCGACGGCCTGTTTCCGCTGCATGACTACCTGACGGACGGTGGCCACATCGCCATCGGTTCCGACAGCCATATTTCGATCAATCCATTCGAGGAGCTGCGCTGGCTGGAATACGGCCAGCGCCTCGCCACGCAATCGCGCAACGTTGCCTCCCTGAAGGACAGTCATGTCGGCCGCGAGTTGTTCGCGCGCGCGCTCGAGGGTGGTGCGATAGCCAGCGGCGGTTCCACGCTTGGGCTGGAGCCCGGCGCGCCGGCAGACCTGGTCGTATTGAGCGATGACGACCCGATGCTTGCCGGCCACGATGACGAATCACGCCTCGACGCGCTGGTGTTTTCCGGTTACCCGCTGCCTATCGAGCGCGTCATGGTCCAGGGTGACTGGCGGGTTGTCGACGCGCGACATGTCGAACGCGATCGCACGCGAGCGGATTACCGCGCGGCGCTGCAAACCCTGGGTGGCGCGCAATGAACGCTGGCAAACCACGCTACCAGCAGCTCAAGGACCATATCATCGAGCGCATCTCGTCCGGCGAACTGCAACCCAGCGACCGTGTGCCGTCGGAAAACGAACTCGTTGAAGCCATGAGCGTGTCGCGCATGACCGCCAATCGTGCGCTCCGCGAGTTAAACGACGAGGGCTATGTCGAGCGCGTTGCCGGTCGCGGTACGTTTGTCTCGGATTTCCGCTCGCAGTCGCACCTGCTCGAAGTGCACAACATTGCCGATGAAATTGCGCGGCGCGGGCATACACACTCGAGCGAGGTTCTTCGCCAGTCACGGCAGCACGCGCGCGGCGAGATCGCCAAAGCGCTGCACGTAAAGCAGGGCGAGGAGGTGTTTCATCTGCTGCTGATCCATTTCGAAAACGGCGCACCGATCCAGCTCGAAGACCGGCACGTGCTCGCGAGTTTCGCACCGGCCTGTCTGCAACAGGACTTCGAGGCAATCACGCCGAGCGCGTACCTGACCTCGATCGTGCCGCTGCAGGAGGCGGAGCAGGTCGTGCGAGCGAGCCTGCCGAACGCCGCCGTGCGCAAACACCTGCAGATTGGCGATGACGAGGCGAGCCTGGTCGTGCTGCGTCGCACCTGGTCGAACGGACGCCCGGTAACGTTCGCCCGCCTGCATCACCCCGGCAGCCGTTATGAGCTGACGGGTCAGTACACGCCGCCAGGCACACCGCGCTCGACTTCCGCAGAGGTCGTGCAGTTGGAGGATTTACGTCAATGAACAGGAACATCAAGGCGCCCACGGGCACAAAACTGCAGGCAAAAAGCTGGCTGACCGAGGCGCCGCTGCGCATGCTCATGAACAATCTCGACGCCGAGGTTGCCGAGCGACCGGAGGACCTCGTTGTGTACGGCGGTATCGGCAAGGCGGCGCGTAACTGGGCGTGTTTTGATGCGATCGTTGCGGCCCTCAAGGAACTGGAAGACGACGAGACGCTGCTGGTGCAGTCCGGCAAGCCGGTCGGCGTATTCAAAACCCACGTTGATGCGCCTCGCGTACTTATCGCCAATTCCAACCTGGTGCCGGCCTGGGCTACCTGGGAGCACTTTCGCGAGCTCGATAAGAAAGGCCTGATGATGTACGGACAAATGACGGCGGGCTCGTGGATCTATATCGGCAGCCAGGGCATCGTGCAGGGCACTTACGAGACCTTCGTTGAAATGGGGCGGCAGCATTACGATGGCCAGCTCGCCGGACGGTGGATTCTCACGGCGGGGCTCGGTGGCATGGGTGGTGCGCAGCCGCTGGCCGCGACGATGGCGGGCGCATCGATGCTGGCGGTCGAGTGTCAGTCGGACCGCATCGACATGCGGCTGAAGACAGGCTACCTCGATACGCGCGCGGAGACCCTCGATGCGGCGATGGAGATCATCGAGGTGTCGCAGCAGAACGGCAAGCCCGTCTCGGTTGGTTTGCACGGCAATGCGGCCGAGATCCTTCCGCAAATGATCGAGCGTGGTATTCGGCCGGACGCGGTCACCGATCAAACCTCGGCACACGACCCGGCGAATGGCTACCTGCCCATCGGCTGGAGCGTCGAGAAGTGGATCGAGCAGCGAGCGAGCAACCCCGACGCCGTCGTTGCCGCTGCAAGCGAGTCGATGGCGGTGCACGTGCGGGCAATGCTCGAGTTTCAAAAACAGGGCATACCGACGTTCGACTACGGCAACAATATTCGCCAGGTCGCTTTCGACCAGGGCGTGAAAAACGCTTTCGATTTTCCGGGCTTCGTGCCCGCCTATGTGCGGCCGCTATTCTGTCGTGGCATCGGGCCGTTCCGCTGGGCCGCGTTGTCCGGTGATCCGGAAGATATTTACAAAACCGATGCCAAGGTAAAGGAATTGATCCCCGACGACCCGCATCTGCACAAGTGGCTCGATGCCGCGCGCGAGCGCATTCACTTCCAGGGCCTGCCGGCGCGAATCTGCTGGGTCGGCCTCGGACAGCGCGATCGTCTCGGGCTCGCATTCAACGAGATGGTAAGAACGGGCGAACTCAAGGCGCCGGTCGTCATCGGGCGCGATCATCTCGACAGCGGTTCGGTGGCGAGTCCCAATCGCGAAACCGAAGCAATGCTCGATGGCAGCGATGCGGTCTCCGACTGGGCGCTGCTGAATGCTCTGCTGAGCACCGCCAGCGGTGCCACCTGGGTGTCGCTGCACCATGGCGGCGGTGTCGGCATGGGGTACTCGCAGCATGCGGGCCTCGTCATCGTCTGCGACGGCAGCGTCGCGGCGGATGCACGCATAGCGCGGGTGCTGTGGAACGATCCGGCGAGCGGTGTCATGCGGCATGCAGACGCCGGCTACCCGATAGCAATCGACTGCGCGCGGGACATGCAACTCAATCTTCCAATGCTCGGCACGGGGGGGAACTCATGAAAATTGTCGTAGACAACCAGCTCGTGACGCTGGCGGATTTGCGCGCCGCCTGGCAAGAGCCGGTCAGCGTCACTTTGGGTCATGATGCGCAGACGTGCATCTCCGAAGCCAACGAGTTCATCGAAGACGTCGTCGCGCAGGGCAACACCATCTATGGCGTGAATACCGGATTCGGGCAGATGGCGCAGGTGCGCATCGAGGACGATGAGCTCGCGCACCTGCAGGAGAACCTGGTGCGCTCGCACGCCGTCGGCGTCGGCGAAGACCTCGATGACGAGATCGTTCGCCTGACCATGTTGATGAAGGTGGTCGCACTGGCGGAGGGTTTTTCCGGCGTTCGCCTGGAACTCGTGGAGGCGCTGTGCGCGCTGATCAACAATGAAATTTACCCGAGAATTCCGTCGCGCGGCTCCGTGGGCGCGTCCGGCGATCTCGCGCCGCTGGCGCATATGGCCAGTGCGCTCATCGGTATCGGCGAGGTACGGGTGCACGGCAACCTCGTGCCGGCGGCAATCGCCCTGAAGGAAGCCGGCATCGAACCGATACGGCTGGCGCCCAAAGAGGGACTCGCATTACTCAACGGTACCCAGGTTTCGACCGCGCTTGCGCTGGCAGCGGTGTTTCGCACGGAGAACATCCTCGCCGCATCGCTGATGGCCGGCGCCATGACCTCGGATGCTATCAAGGGCAGCGACATACCCTTCGACAAGCGTATCCAAAGCGTGCGCGGCCATCGTGGCCAGTCGGCGGTTGCGGGCGTGCTCCGTGAACTGATGCACGGCAGCGACATACGCGCATCGCACGTGAAGTGTGATCGTGTGCAGGATCCGTATTCGGTTCGTTGCCAGCCGCAGGTTATCGGCGCCTGCCTCGACGTTCTGAGTCACGTCTGCGCCGTACTGCAAACCGAGGCGAACGCGGTAACCGACAACCCGCTGGTATTCGTCGATACGCACAGCGTTCTTTCCGGCGGTAACTTTCATGCCGAGCCGGTGGCGCTGGCTGCCGACTATCTCGCCCTTGCCATCGCAGAGATTGGCGCCCTGTCAGAGCGTCGCATCGCTCTGTTGATCGACTCGCATCTGAGCGGCTTGCCGCCGTTCCTGGTTGCGGAAGGCGGTCTTAATAGCGGCTTCATGATGGCGCAGGTAACGGCCGCGGCGCTGGCATCCGAGAACAAATCGCACGCGCACCCGGCGAGTGTTGACAGCATCCCAACCTCGGCCAACCAGGAAGACCATGTCAGCATGGCGACGTTCGCGGCGCGTCGCCTGCATCCCATGCTCGACAACGTGGCCGATATCGTTGCTATCGAACTGCTGGCGGCGGCGCAGGGGATCGACTTCCATCATCCGCAAAAAAGCTCAGACGCCATCGAGGCAGCCGTTGCGATGCTGCGCGAAATTTCTCCTCGCTATGTCGAAGATCGTTCGCTGTCTTCGGACATTCGCCGAGTTGCGGCTACGGTCGATCATGGCGACTACTGTCAATACGCAGACTCGGTCCTGCCCAGCCTGCGCACCTGATGAACGTCTACACGTACCACCAGGGTTCGCTGCCCCTGCTGATCAGCGTTCCGCACGACGGCATACACGTGCCGGCGGAGATTAAAAGCCGCATGACACCAGAGGGGCAGGCGCTGCCCGATACCGACTGGCACGTTGCCGAGCTGTATGACTTTGCAAGAGAGCTCGGTGCGTCGCTGCTGGTCGCAAACTACTCGCGCTATGTCGTCGATCTGAATCGCCCGGCGAGCGACGACGATTTGTATCCCGGCCAGGTCGCCACCGGCCTGTGTCCGCTGCAAACGTTTTCGGGCGAGGCGATCTACACCGATGCTGGTGTCAGCAGCGCCGAAAAAGCAGCAAGGCTTGCGCAGTACTGGCAGCCATACCATGACCGGATCAATACCGAGCTCAACGCGATGCGCGCGGCGCACGGTTACGCCCTCATGTGGGACGCGCATTCCATACCCAGCCTGGTGCCGCGACTGTTCGCGGGCGTTTTGCCCGAACTCAACCTCGGGACAAACGATGGCAAAAGTTGCGCGCCGGCAGTCGAGGCGGCTGTCGTCGGCGTTGTCAGAGCGGCCGCGTACAGCAACGCGGTCAATGGGCGTTTCAAGGGCGGCTATATTACCCGTCACTACGGCCGGCCGGCCGACGGTGTGCACGCGATGCAGCTGGAAATCGCCCAGCGTGCTTATATGAACGAGGACAGCGGAGTCTTCGATGCAGCGAAGGCGGCGCGCCTGCGTCTGACCCTGCGGGCGCTGTTGCAGGCGTACGTTGATGCGGCGCAATCATGAGGCCGCTCGCCGGCGATAATCGCCGGGCAGCGCGTTGTAGCCGCTAATCGGCTATCATCATCGACCTGACCGCAGGCCGGCCGGCTTGCTTCACGAGGAACAAAAAATGGCCAGATACGCGAAAACCTTGCGCCCCTTTGCCGTTGTCGTGACACTGATGTTTGCCGCGTCAGTCCTCGCGGCGTCGGCTGACAAACTGAATCGCGAGTCCGATAAAGCCTTGCGGGTATTCCAGGAACAAATCAAGGATGCCGATGTGTTTCTCAACCAGGCTGCCGGTTACCTCATTTTTCCGCGCGTGATCAAGGCCGGCATTATTGTTGGCGCCGAGACGGGCGAGGGCGTGCTGCGGGTGGGCGGATCAACCGTCGGGTATTACCGCACGTCAAGTGGCTCGGTCGGGTTTCAGTTCGGCGCACAGGCGAAGTCGATCATCATCGCTTTCCTGACGCGGGACTCGCTGGCCAAGTTCCAGAACTCGAGCGGCTGGAAGATCGGCGTGGACGGTTCCGTCGCACTGATCGACATTGGTGCCGGCAAGACAATAGACAGCGACAACATTCGCGATCCCGTGGTCGGTTTTATCTTTGGTTCCAAGGGACTGATGTACAACCTGACGCTGGAAGGCTCGAAGTTCACGAAACTCGACAAGTCTTAGGCTTCTGGCAGAAAAACCGGCAACAAGCGAAAAACCGAATCGCAAGGTCCGACCGTTGATCGGCGTCGGGTTCGTTGTGTTTTCATCGTGCCTGAAGTCGCCGATCGAGCGCTGGTTGTTTCCAGGGGGGAGTGCGGAGCGTCGGGAAAGCGGACTAGCGTGGGTCGCTTTCCGTGTCGCGTCCGGGTCTGCGGGCGTCAACCAGTGGATAGGCATCGGCGACATACGCCGGGCCCTTCATGATCGCCACAACGATACAGCCGATGGCAACTGTCAGTACCGCCGTCCAGAACGTGAGCGCGGTGGCAACGGAAAATATGTCAACACTCATGACACTCTTCGCACGATCGACACCCTGTGCGGAGGGCATCACGCGTACCAGTATCGATAAACCGACCGGCATCAGCGTGCCGATCAGCAGTGCTTTGGGCAACCGTCGCAGGATCGACCATTCCAGGCCAGGCGGTTCACAGCGATCGTGCAGGCGTTTGAAAAATTTCGACATGCCGAAAGCGTACCATCGGCGGCGGCTCCGAGTCAGCCCCGCCGGCGCGTTGGCACGGCGTCTTCGAGCTCGACGATGAGCCCCTCGTTTGCCGGGATTTGCCCGTCACACACGGCGTCGTAGACCGACGCGAGGCCCTGTAATCCTGCAATTTTCCGAAGTTTCAGCCAGTCGCGGCTGCGTGCTGCCGTGCGCCGCATGAAGCTCGAGGTCTTCTCGGCAAATCCGGCCGGCCCCCAGTCGCGCAGTCTTTTCTGGATATGGGCAGGGGCAAAAAAGAACGCGCTGCGCTCGGCGATGATGCCCTCGCGTGGCTGGTTTTCGTCCCAGTGCGTAAGCCCGACCTTGATGCAATGCTGCATGTTGGCGCCAAGATGGGTGTGCAGGCGCGCGAGAACCTCGCCGTTGCCGGACATATCGACAACCACCGTCGGGATGTCGGCATCGATCTCGTGGAGCGCCTCGTACGTGTGGCTGTTCTGATAAAGCTCGAGACCACGTACAAAGTCGCTGTTGCGTTCGGACGTAATGCCGATGGCCGGGGGTGCGGTGTCGTCCTCATCCAGTGCATAGGCGAGGCCGATGCTGGTTTTGCTCGACGCGCTGACGATCACGATCTGCTGCGCCCCATACCAGTCCTTCACCTTTAGCGCGTCCCACAAACAGAACGAGGTAATGTGCAACGGCCAGAGCAGCATTCGGAGATCGTCCGTTGACGAGTCGTAACCCGGTTCGGCATTGACGCGAGTGTAGTTATTGTAGGCGGGCGGTAACTCGGCGCGGTGCGCGCTACCCTCGACGAAGTGGCGTGGATCAACGCGCGTCGGCGTACAGGTCGAGATGAGTGGCCGTCGGAAAATAGCCGAACAGGCGATCGCCGACGGGCAGCTCGGCGGTTTTCGATTCAATGACTTCGCCAAATCCCCAGGCTGGAATAATCCCCCAGCCCTCGACATCCTGGCCGCCCGGCGGAAAGAACTGCCAGTAACCGATCTGCTCGCCGACCACGGCGTAGGTGATGTTGTTCGCGGTGAAAGCAAAGCGCTCGACCCTGACGCGTATCTCGCCCTCGCCAAGCTTCATCGCTTCATCGGGCGCGGTCGGGTTCAGCAAGCGGTGGGTTGCGAAGTTGTCCTTTCGGACCTGGAATTCTGTCATGCGGGTATCCTCGTGCTTGCGTCACCGCCTCTCCGGCGGGAACGGAGCGTGGCAAAAGCGCCTAGGGGCGAGCATCGACCGGCTTGCCGAGGAAGCGATGCACCACGACGAGGGTGATAACGGCAACCGGCAGCAGCAGATACCAGGGCAGACCAAAGCCCGCAGGCAACACGCCGACGAGCACCGCGACCACGCCGCCGATGAAGGCGTAGGGCAGCTGCGTGCGCACATGATCCATGTGATCACAGCCTGTCGCCAGTGACGACAACACCGTGGTGTCAGAGATCGGTGAGCAATGATCGGCCCAGACCGCGCCCGTCAGCACGCAGGCAATGCAGGAATAAAGGATGTGCATGTGCTCGGCGTCGGCGACGCCGTTTGCCTGCAGCACCGCCCAGCACAGCGGGATGACCAGCGGCATGAGAATGGCCATGACGCCCCAGCTCGACCCGGACGCAAACGCCGTCGCGGCGGCCAGCAGGAAGACAACCGCCGGCAGCGTGTAAGGCGACAGCGACTCGCCCAGCACGGTGATCAGGTACGGGGCTGTTTGCAGCACCGCGGCCACGTCGGCGATGGCCCAGGCCAGCACCAGCAGCACGAGGCCGGTCATCATGAAGCGCGCGCCCGCGAGCCAGGCGTCGACGGTTTCGTCGAGCGTCAGCAATCGCTGGCCGAGCGACAGGGCGACCGCCATCAGCGAGCCCAGCAGCGAGGCCCAGATCAGAACCGAGTAGGCGTCGGCGCTGCCGATGATGTCGGTAATGGTCTCGCCTTCACCGCTGATGAACAGGCCGATGACCACGGTCGGGACCATGGTCACGATCGGCAGCACGGCGTTGATGGCACGGCACGGAATCGCGTCCTTGTGATAGAACTCGTCGCCCGACTTGTCGGTACTTTGCACCGCCGACACACGTTTAACCTCGCCCGTCTGACGCGCGCGCATTTCGGCGTTGTACATGGGGCCGAAGTCCTTGCCTGTGTAGATAACGAGGAACACGAAGAAGATCGCGAGGAACGGATAGAAGCTGTAGGGGATGGAATTGAGAAACAGCATGTAGGGCGTCTGGTCGATGCCATCGATGCCCTTGATGGCCGAGTCGATCAGGCCGACCTGGAAACCGATCCAGGTGGTGATGACTGCGATGGTCGAAACCGGTGCAGCCGTCGAGTCGACGAGGTACGCGAGCTTCTCGCGCGAGATGTGCAGCTTGTCGCTCATCGGACGGGTCGCGTTGCCGACGATCATCGTATTGGCATAATCGTCGAAGAAGATGGCGAGTCCCAACGGCGCCACGACGCCTTGCCCGCGCCGCGGCGTGCTCGCGAACGGCATGATCCGGTCCACGATGCCGACCATGCCGCCGTTGCGCGAAATAACGCCGACCATGCCGCCGATCATGAACGTGAACGCCATGATGGCCATGTGATTGGGATCGATGGCCGTATTGACGATGTAGATCGTCACGGTCTCGAAAAAACCGGTGAACGCGCCGTAGGCGGTCAGGCCGTTGACGGCCCATGCGCCCACCACCAGGCCGACAAACAGCGCGGGAATCACGCTGCGCAAAAGGAAAGCAAGCAGTATCGCAATCAGCGGCGGCAGTATCGACACGGCGGCCGGAATGACGGGAACCGCTTCCGTCAGCACGGACTGGCCATTGCGCAACACGTCGAACTCGCTGGTGCCGGTTTTCGCTACTTCGATTGCCGTCGCCTCGAGGCGGGTGCCGGTACCGGCGGCGATGCGCTTGCCGTCGAGTCGCAACTCGATGCGGCTGCCGGCCGGCATGCCCTCAACCGTCACGTCAAAACGGACGTTCGTGAGCAATACTTTCGGCGCGTCGATGGACACTTCGGCTATCGCGGGTGTCGCCAGCAGGGCGCCAGGCAGGCAGACAAGGAGGGCCACGATGCCTGCAATCCTTACACGGTCCAGAGTCTTCCCCTTGTTATTCTTCTTCTTAAGTGAGCGATGCCGGCTCACGTTTGTAGTGTATCAGTTTGTCTCGACGATCTTGCCCTGCTGCTCGGCTCGCGCCGCGAAGTCCTCCTGCCAGCCCGAACGGTGGGATGCAGGGCTTACCTGCACCGCCGTGACCTTGTATTCGGGGCAGTCGGTTGCCCAGTCGCCGTATTCCGTGGTGACGACGTTGGCGCCGGTTTCCGGATTGTGGAAGGTCGTGTAAACGACTCCGGGTTTGACGCGCGTCGTGATCTTGGCGCGCAAGGTAATGTCGCCTTTGCGGCTGGCCAGCGCGACCAGTTCGCCGTCCCCGATACCGCGCGTTTCTGCGTCGTGCGGATGAATCTCGAGCAGGTCTTCGCTGTACCAGATGTTGTTGGCCGTGCGCCGCGTCTGCGCCCCGACGTTGTACTGCGACAGAATTCTGCCGGTGGTCAGCAACAGCGGGAACTTGCGGTTGGTGCGTTCTTCGGTTGGCACGTAGTCGGTCTCGACGAACAGTCCTTTGCCGCGCACGAACTGGTCAATGTGCATGATGGGTGTTCCCATCGGCGCGGCGTCATTGCAAGGCCACTGCACGCTGCCGACTTCATCGAGGAACTTGAAGCTGACGTTCTGGAACGTGGGTGTCAGCTCCGCGATTTCGTCCATGATCTCGGCCGCGTTCTCGTAGTGCATCGGGTAGCCCAGTGCCTCGGCAAGCTCCTGCGTGATGCGCCACTCGTCCTTGCCCTGCTGCGGCTCCATCGCGGGTCGCACGCGATTGATGCGGCGTTCGGCATTGATAAAGGTGCCGTCTTTTTCGAGAAACGATGTACCCGGCAGGAAGACATGCGCAAACTTCGCCGTCTCGTTGAGAAACAGGTCCTGCACGACAATGCACTCCATGTTGCTGAGCGCCGCTTCGACGTGATGCGTATCCGGGTCGGACTGCGCCACGTCCTCTCCCTGTATATACATGCCCTTGAAGTCGCCCGCGCAGGCCGCGTCGAACATGTTGGGGATGCGAAAACCGGGCTCCGGGTCGATCGTTACGCCCCAATGCTGCTCGAACTGGCCGCGAACGGCGTCGTCGGCAACCGGCCGGTAGCCGGCCAGTTCGTGCGGAAACGAACCCATGTCGCAGGAGCCCTGCACGTTGTTCTGGCCGCGCAGCGGGTTGACGCCGACGCCGGAGCGGCCGAGGTTGCCGGTCGCCATCGCGAGGTTCGCCATGCCCATCACCATGGTCGAGCCCTGGCTGTGTTCGGTCACGCCGAGTCCGTAGTAGATGGCGCCGTTGTTGGCGTTGCCGTACAGGCGCGCGGCGGCGCGGATCGTCTCTGCGTCGACGCCGGAGGCTGTCGCCACCGCTTCCGGCGAGTTCTCCATTTTCAGGATCATGGTCTTCCAGGCCTCGAACGAGTCGACGTCGCAACGTTCGCGTACGTAGTCCTCGGCAACCAGTCCCTCTTCGACGATGACGTGGGCGAGGGCGTTGATGATGGGAACGTTCGTGCCCGGCAACAATGGCAAATGGTGCTCGGCCTCGATGTGAGGCGAACGCACCAGGCCGATCTCGCGCGGATCGACGACGATGAGCTTTGCGCCCTGGCGCAGCCGGCGTTTCATCTGCGATGCGAACACCGGGTGCGCGACGGTCGGGTTGGCGCCAATGACCACGATCACGTCGGCATCCATGACGCTGTCGAAAGGTTGCGTCCCCGCCGACGTTCCCAGCGTTTGCTTGAGGCCGTAACCGGTCGGCGAGTGACAGACCCTCGCACAGGTGTCCACGTTGTTGTTGCCAAAAGCGGCGCGTACCAGTTTTTGCACCACGAATACTTCCTCGTTGGTGCAGCGCGACGAGGTGATGCCGCCGACGGACTTCTGCCCGTGCTTTTCCTGGATCTCCTTGAAACGACGTGCGGCGTAGCCAATGGCTTCGTCCCAGCTGACTTCGCGCCACGGGTCCGTCGTGTGGTCGCGAATCAGGGGTTTCATTACCCGGTCCCGGTGCGATGCGTAACCCCAGGCGAAACGGCCTTTTACGCAACTGTGACCGTGATTGGCCTGGCCGTCCTTGTGGGGCGTCATACGCACGACCTCGGCGCCCTTCATTTCGACCTGGAAGGAGCAGCCAACACCGCAATACGCACACGTGGTCAGGACCTTGCGCTCAGGTTGGCCGCGCTCGACGATGCTCTTTTCCATCAGCGTTGCCGTCGGGCAGGCCTGCACGCAGGCGCCACAGGACACACACTCGGAATCGAAAAAACTCTCGCCCATGCCGGCAGAGACTTTGGACTGGAAGCCGCGCCCCTCGATCGTCAAGGCGAAAGTGCCCTGCACCTCGTCGCACGCGCGCACGCAGCGCGAGCAGACGATGCACTTCGAGGCGTCGAATTGAAAATACGGGTTACTTGTATCGACGCCGGCGTCGAGATGATTGTCGCCGTCGAAGCCGTAGCGCACGTCGCGCAGGCCAACTGCGCCGGCCATGTCCTGGAGTTCGCAGTCGCCGTTTGCCGAGCAGGTCAGACAGTCCAGCGGATGGTCGGAAATATAGAGCTCCATGACGTTGCGACGGATCTTGGCCAGTGCGTCGGTCTGGGTGCGAATTTTCATGCCCGCTTCGACCGGCGTGGTGCACGACGCCGGGTAACCTTTGCGTCCGTCGATCTCGACGAGGCACAGTCGGCAGGAACCGAAAGGCTTCAGGTTGTCAGTCGCACACAGCTTCGGAATGTCGACGCCGGACGAGCGCGCGGCGCGCAGAATGCTGGTGCCTGCTGCCACGGTCGTCGGCAGCCCGTCGATCTCGATGGTGACCTTGTCGGCGCTGCTGCTCGCCGGTGTGCCAAGGTCCACTTGTCGGGTTCGGTTCATTGCTCGTCTCCGGGGCCGTGGAAGTCTTCGGCAAAATGCTGCAAGACGCTCCTGACCGGGTAGGGCGTCATGCCGCCCATCGCGCACAGCGACGCAGCTTCCATCGTATCGCATAGCTCGACCAGCAAGTCGTAATTCTTGTCCCGGTCGTCGCCGGCAATCATCTTGTCGATCAATTCGACGCCACGTGTCGAGCCGATTCTACAGGGCGTGCACTTGCCGCAGGACTCGATTGCGCAAAATTCCATCGCAAAGCGGGCCTGCTGCGCCATATCGGCGGAATCGTCGAATACGACAATGCCGCCATGGCCGATCATTGCGCCTATTTCGGTGAAGGCTTCGTAGTCCAGCGGCGTGTCGAGCTGGTCGGTGCTCAAGTACGCACCCAGCGGGCCGCCCACCTGCACCGCCCTGATCGGTCGGCCGCTGGCCGTGCCGCCGCCCCAGTCGTCGATCAACTCCCGCACGGTCACGCCGAAGGACTTTTCCACAAGCCCGCCGCGCTTGATATTGCCCGCGAGCTGGAAGGCGAGCGTGCCCTTGGAGCGGTTGACGCCCATTTTCGAATAGCGCTCACCGCCGAGGTTGATGATGTTCGGGACCGAGGCCAGCGTCACGACGTTGTTGACGACCGTCGGCTTGCCAAACAGGCCCTCGTGCGCGGGCAACGGCGGCTTGTACCGCACGATCCCTTTCTTGCCTTCGAGACTCTCCAGCATCGCGGTTTCCTCGCCGCACACGTAAGAGCCGCCGCCGAGGTGCAGGTCGATGTCGAAATCGAAACCGCTGCCCTGGATGTCCTTGCCGAGCCAGCCCTGCTCTCTCGCCGTGTCGAGCGCGCGCGCGAGTATCGCGTGCGTCAGCGGGTATTCCGAACGCAGGTAGATGTAGCCCTTGCTCGCGCCCACCGCGAAACCGGCCAGTGCCATGCTTTCGATCAGGCCAAACGGATCGCCCTCCATCAGCATGCGATCCGAGAACGTACCGCTGTCGCCTTCGTCGGCGTTACAGGCGATGTACTTTTGATCGGCAACGGTCTCGGCAACCGTCCGCCACTTGATGCCCGTCGGAAAACCGGCGCCGCCGCGGCCGCGCAGACCTGACGCGGTGACCGCGTCGAGAACGAAGTCCGCGCCGTAGGCGAAGGCTTTTTCCAGTGCGTGAAAGCCCTGGTGCCTGCGAAAATCGTCGAGCGACTGCGGCTCGATGAGTCCGCAGCGCCAGAACGTCCAGCGGTCCTGGCTGATCAGGTAAGAAATTTCCGTCGTCGGCCCGAGGCGACGTTCATGCTCGCCGCCCTCGAGTAGCCCGGCGGCGAACAGGCCCGGCACGTCCTTGACCGATACATTGCCGTAAGCGATGCGCGCGCCGTCAACCTCGACTTCAACAAGCGGTTCGAGCCATGACGCGCCCCATGAGCCGTTGCGGACCAGCCGGATGTCGGCCTTCGCCTTGCGTGCTTCGCGCGTGATAGCAAGCGCGACTTCATTGGCGCCAACCGAAACGGCCGACGTTTCACGCGGTACATAGATACGTGTGCGTGCCATTAGCGGGTGCCCTTGGCCGCGTCGACCAGCTGGTCGAAGCGACGCGTATCGACGCGTCCGTGCGTGCGGCCATCGATCATCACGGCCGGCGCACAGGCGCAATTGCCAAGGCAGTAGACGGGCTCGAGGGTAATGTCATTGTGAGTTTCGTGCAGCTCGGACTGCATTGATCGCTGTGCGTGCGCCGTCAGTTCGCGACTGCCCATCGCCTGGCAGGCTTCGGCCTGGCAGATCTTCACGACGTGGCGGCCGGGTGGTTCGGTCCGGAAGTCATGATAGTAGTTAACGACGCCGTAGACATCGGCTCGCGACAGGTTGAGTTCGTCGGCGAGCTGTACGATCGTTTCTTCGGCAACCCAGCCGCAGCGCGCCACGATTGTCTGCAGGATCTGTACGAGCATCTCGGGCCGCGCGCGGTACTGCCGAACGATATTGCTGATTGTTTGTTTGTCTATGCTCGCTGCCATCATCCGACTACCCGTTCGTCCGCTGCGTAGATATTGAAATTCTCGCCACGCAGAAAGCCTACCAAAGTCACATTGAACTCGAGCGCGAGTGCTACCGCAAGGCTTGAGGGCGCGCTCACGGCGGCCAGTATCGGCATGCCCGCCATGACGGTTTTTTGCATGAGTTCGAAGCTGGCTCTGCCAGAAACCAGCAGGCCGAGGTCATGCGCCGGCAACAGGCCGCGCCCGAGCAGGGTCCCGACCACCTTGTCGACGGCATTGTGACGCCCGACGTCCTCGTGCATCACGAGCAATTCACCGCTGGCATCGAAGGCTGCGGCGGCGTGCAGGCCCCCGGTCATCTCGAAGGTCTGTTGCACTGCACGCAGCTTGTCGGGGAGGGAGATCAGCATCTCCCGGCTGAATCGCGCACCGTCCGCAACCCGCGCTGTTGCTCCGGCCACGCGCAACGCCTCCAGAGAGGTCTTGCCACAGACCCCGCAGCTCGACGTGGTATAGAAATGTCGCTGCAGGCGAGTCCATGTCGACCGGCACACCGGCATCCAGCTCGACGCGCATGACGTTGACATTGCCGCTGTCAGGGGCGGGTTCCCCGCAGGCCTTCACGAGCGCAATATCGTCCGGGCCGCGGATAATCGATTCCGTAAACAGGAAGCCGGTGGCGAGCTCGGCGTCGTTACCCGGTGTGCGCATCGTCACCGACAGGCTCCTTTCGCTGCGGCCATCGGCATCCTCGAAGCCGAAGCGGATCTCCAGCGGTTCCTCGACAGCGACCTGATCCTGTCGCGCAAATCTCGCGTTGCTGCGGATTTCATTGATGGTGACAGAGAGGCTCGTGCCGGACATGGAGCGCCTGAAAGTGGACGACGGGGACGCAGTATATCGCAGCGCTGCGGCTTCTAGACCGTAATGAGAATCGTTCTCAAAAGTCTATGAAAATCAGAAAGCTATCCCGTTTTGCCGCCGTTCAGGAAGATGCTTTAGAATGCCCGCCGACCACCCTTCCGGGTATGGAGATCGTCGCGCCGGCACAGCCGGCGACAACACCAAGTTAAGGAGAATCCCTTGAGCAAGATCGCACGTCGCAAGTTCATCCAGCTGTCAGCCGTTGCCGCGGCTGGCTGTTTCGTAACTACGCCCCGTCCGGCCCGTGCCGACGAACTGCCGCAATCTGTCCCCGGACGACCCGATGGCAGCCGCCATGAAATACACGCATGACGCATCGGCCGTTGATCCCTCCTCCCGCAATAACCCGGCCGCCGAGCAGAACTGCGCCAACTGCGCGCTGGTGCAGGGCAACGACGGTGACGCCTGGCGTCCATGCCAGATCTTCCCGGGTAAAGCGGTGTCAGCCAACGGCTGGTGCTCGGTCTGGGCGCCGAAAGCCTGATCCAGCCCTGTATGGATGCGAAAAAAGACGCCGGCTTTCGAGCCGGCGTTTTCGTTTGTACAATGCGACGATGTCGGCGGCGTGTTCGCCATCTGGCCAAAAGGACCTATGACCGTGTTTGAAACACTGCAGCCCGCGCCCGCCGACGCCATCCTCGGCCTTATTGCCGAGCACCAGAAAGACCCTCGTCCCCACAAGGTCGACCTCGGCGTTGGCGTATTTCGCACCGCCGCGGGAGAGACGCCGGTGCTCGACGTCGTAAAGATTGCCGAACAGCGTCTCGTCGATACGCAGAACAGCAAAGCCTACATCGGCACCGCGGGCGATCCGTCGTTTAACGCGGCGATGCAGGCACTGACGTTTGCGGATTCGGCAGCCAGTGATCGACTCATCACGATACAAGCGCCGGGCGGTTCCGGCTCCCTGCGCGTCGCGGCCAGTCTTATTCTGCGGGCGCGTCCGAAGGCGACGGTATGGGTTAGCGAACCGACCTGGGCCAATCACATTCCTCTTCTGGGCGGCGCCGGCCTGACGCTTACGCCCTATCCCTACTACGACACCGACAAGCACGTTTTCCTGTTCGAGCCGATGCTCGAAGCGCTCCGGCAGGCACCGGCCGGCGACCTGGTGCTGCTGCACGCCTGTTGTCACAATCCGTCCGGGCTCGATCCGTCGGAAGACCAATGGCGCGCCATCGCCGAGGTGATTGTAGAGCGCGAGCTGGTGCCGTTTATCGACATGGCCTACCAGGGTTTCGCCACCAGCCTGGCCGACGATGCCTTCATTGTCAGGCACCTGGCCGAGCGCGTGCCGGAAATGATTGTGACCAACTCCTGCTCGAAGAACTTCGGCCTGTACCGGGATCGTGTCGGTTCCCTGTCACTGCTTCGCTGCCGACGAGCGGTCGAAAAATACCGTTGCGAGCCAGGTCAACAACGTGGTCAGGACAATCTACTCGGTGCCGCCCGATCACGGTGCGGTGGTCGTCAGCATGATACTGAACGATGCGGAGCTGAAAGCGGCCTGGCGCCTCGAGCTTGCCGGGATGCGCGCGCGACTACGCGAGATGCGGGTGCTGCTCAACGATGCCCTGCAGGACAAAGCGCCCGGCCATGACTTCTCGCACCTCGTGCGCGCGACCGGCATGTTTTGCTTTCTGGGCGTCACCGCGGAACAGGTCGGCCGGCTGAAGCAGGACTTCGGTGTCTACATGGTGGATTCGAGCCGCATCAATATTGCCGGTATCACGGCGAGCAACGTCAACTACCTCGCGGAATCGATCGCGGCGGTGCTCTAGTCGGCGAGCGGTGTCCAGACAAGCTGGCTGCCGGCATCGATGTTATAGCGCCGCGCTACGCCGGCATTGAGTTCCAGGACAAAGCGTACGGGTTCAACGGCGCTCAGCGAGCGCAACGAACGCGGCTCGGTGTTGTGGATGACCGACGAAACCGTGCCATCCGCGCGAGCAAAAACGATATCCAGTGAGATAAAGGTATTTTTCATCCACATGGAACGCATCGCCGCATCGTCGTAGACGAACAACATGCCGGTCCGCTCCGGCAATTCACGAACGAACATGAGCCCGCGCCGCTGCTGCTCGACGCTGCTCGCAAGATAGACATCGAAGCTATGACGTGTGCCGTCATTGCTGATGATGACGAGTTCGTCGCGCTCGAATAATGCGTCGAGTCCTGCGGCCTGTGACTTCCTGGGCGCGGGTTGCGGGCTGCAGCCCGGCACCACCGCCAGCAGGGACAGTGCCGCCAGCACCAGCAGGGCATGCTTCATCATGTCGCGCTCCAGTCGACAATGCCGCGAAATTCGAGTTTCGGTATCGTGATGGCTGCGCTTCCGTTGATTTCGCCCAGTGGCGCGACACAGTATAGCGTGCCACTGATGTCGTACTGGTCGCCGCCCTCATCGATGAGATCCTGCGCGGCTATATCGGACCAGCAGGAGCGCGTGCTGGGTGTGCTGAAAAATCGGCCGCTGCCCTCAACGGTCAGTGTGACGACCGTCGGCGATTCCGCGGCTACATTGCCGCGCGTCAGTTCGGGCAGTGCCAGGATAATCGCCAGGCGATTGCCGTCGGACGCACCCGTAAAGCGCAATCGCACGCCCATTCCCTTGGGGCGCAACATGCTCTCGCACTCCAGTTCATGCGCAGACCAGCGAATCTGCCGCGCGATGCTGCCGTAGAGCTCGGTCGCCAGCCGGCCGTCAGGGCCGCAGCCCCGGTCAACCGCTGACAGGCGCTGGCGTGGCTTCTGGCTGCGTCATTCAGGCGCCGGTTTGCAGGCTGCGAGGAGCGCCAGCAGCAGCAGGCCGCGCGGCCGGCCGGGCGTATCGGTGCGCTTTGGTGACCTTATGGTGCAATACGTTTGTTCCTGGTGGGGCCGGGGTGGCGACCAGTGTACTGAAACGGGCGAGATTAGCAGTACCCCGCGACCGCCCGGGCGCATCGCGCATCCTATAGTATTGGCGCCGGGCAGCAATGGCCGGCGGAAACGAGTGGCCGCCGAGGGTTGCGGCTGGACGAACTTCGAGGCGTGAACTGCCCGGGGCAGTCCTTGAAAAGAACGCGTTATATCCTGCAGACTGCGCCTTGCCTTGAATCATCCGGGCAATTCTCAGTCCAAGACCATTGCCCAGACGGAGTACCGGTGCGGCAGGCCAGGTTACCCATCGGAGTCAAGAATGAGCGTCGCAGAACAATTCCAACAACTCGAGGCACACGCGAGTGGGCTGATCATCGGTCAGGCACACCTGATCAATCGCATGCTGATCGCGCTGCTGTGCGACGGTCACCTGCTGGTCGAGGGCGCGCCGGGCCTTGCCAAGACGCGCGCGATCAAGGTGCTTGCCGAGAGCATCGAGGGCGACTTCCATCGGCTGCAGTTCACGCCGGACCTGCTGCCGGCCGACCTGACCGGCACCGACATCTATCGCCCGCAGGAGGGCACCTTCGAATTTCGCAAGGGGCCGCTGTTTCACAACCTGATCCTCGCCGACGAGATCAACCGCGCGCCGGCCAAGGTGCAGTCGGCGCTGCTCGAGGCGATGGAGGAGCGGCAGATTTCGGTCGGCGACAAGAGCTACCCGCTCGAAGACCTGTTCATGGTGATGGCGACGCAGAATCCGATCGAGCAGGAGGGCACCTATCCGCTGCCCGAGGCGCAGCTCGACCGTTTCCTGCTGCACGTGCAGGTGGGCTACCCGAGCGTCGAGGACGAGCGACGTATTCTCGTGCTGAATCGCGACGAAGCAAAGGCGGGCAAGCGCGATGCCTTCCAGCCGCCGGAGCTGCTGTCGCGTGCGTCGATCATGCAGGCGCGCCAGGACATCCTGAACCTGCACCTCGCCACCGAGCTCGAGGAGTACATCGTCAATGTCGTCGTCGCGACGCGCAATCCGGGCGCCGTCGATCCGGCGCTGGAGGGGCAGGTCTTGTACGGCGCCAGCCCGCGCGCCAGCATGGGCATCGACCGCGCGGCGCGCGCGCACGCGTGGCTGGCCGGTCGCGACTTCGTCGGGCCGGAAGACATCCAGGCCGTCGCGCCGGACGTGCTGCGTCATCGGCTGGTGCTGAGTTTCGAGGCCGAGGCCGACGGTGTCGACGCCGACTCGATCATAAAAGGTGTCCTGGACGGCGTCGGCGTACCGTGAGTTTGAGCTACGGCTTTATCGGGGCAGCTAGTGCGTGGCATGCAGCACATCGATGAAAACGCGTCACCGGTCAGCGTCAGCCAGGCCGGCCTGATTCGGCTGAGCGGGCCCGCGCGCGCGATCGCGCTCGACGTGCTGCGCGTCAACTCGCTGCAGACCGGCGCCTACGTGTCGCATTTTCGCGGTCGCGGCATGGAGTTCGACGAGTCGCGCCCGTACCAGCCCGGCGACGATCCGCGCAGCATCGACTGGCGCGTCACGGCGCGCAGCACGACGGCGTACACCAAGCTGTTTCGCGAAGAACGCGAGCGGCCCGTGCTGGTCGTCGTCGATCTGCGCTCGACGATGCACTTCGCGACGCAGGGCTGTTTCAAGTCGGTCAACGCGAGTCGCGCGGCGGCGCTGATCGCCTGGGCCGCGCATCATCGCGGTGACCGGCTCGGCGGCCTGATTTTCGGCGACACGACGCATCGCGAGCTGAAGCCGCGGCTCGGCCGGCAGGCGGCGCTGCGCTTCGTGCACGAACTCGTCGGCCACGCCGACTGGGCGCGCGCCGAGCAAACGGGGCCGCGAGTACCGAGCCGCTTGACGCAGGCGATGTCGGCGCTGCGGCGCGTGGCGAGGCCCGGCAGCCTGGTCGTCGTGATCAGCGACTTCGCCGGGTTCTCGCGCGCCGCGCAGTCGTACCTGTCGAGCGTCGCGCGACACAACGAAGTGCTCGCCGTCTTCATGAACGACCCGCTCGAACGCGAGTTGCCGCCGCCCGGTCGCTATCGCCTCGTCTCGCCCGACGACGAGCTGGCGATCGACACCTTCGCGAACGCCGGCGCGGCGCGACTACCACCAGGTGTTCGAGCAGCGGCTCGAAGCGCTGGAAACCTTCTGCCAGCGCTACGGCGTGCACCTGATGCCGATGTCGACCGACGACGATCCGGTGAGCACGCTGCAGATCGGCCGCTCGGACGCAGGCCAGGCTGACTCATGGACGAAACAGAGCTGCCATTGCGCGACCTGCACCTGCCGGAGCCCATCGGCTGGTGGCCGCTCGCGCCCGGCTGGTGGTTGTTGCTGGCGCTCGGCGCTGCTCGTTTGGCTACCTGCTTGTGGCGTGCCTACCGGGCAGCGGCAGCACAACGCGCCGCGTCGTTATGCGCTGCGCGAACTGTCGCGCTTCGAGGCCGAGTATCTCGAACACCGGAACCCGGTGATGCTGGGCAAGCAACTGTCGGCAGCTGCTGCGCCGCGGCATGCTCGCGTACGCACCGCGCGGACGAAGTCGCCGGGCTGACCGGCGAGCCTGGTTGCAGTGGCTCGATCGCGGCATGCCGTTGCCGTATTTCCACACGGAAGGCGGCAAGAGCCTGCTGCAGCTGCCGTATCGGGACCCGGCAGGCGACTTTTCCGACGTGGACGTCGACGCGCTGCTGTCGGCCGTGCGCATGCGTTTGCGAACGCCGCTGCAGGAGACGACCTGATGTGGTCGCTCGCCTGGCCCTGGGCGCTGCTGGCGCTGCCGCTGCCGTGGTTGCTGCGCGCCCTGTTGCCGGAGGCGCGCGGTCTGTCGGAGGCGGGCCTGCGCGTGCCGTCGCTTGCCGGCTTCGAAACGCTGAAAGATCGCGCCGGTCGCGAGCAGCTGCTGAACTGGCGTTTCTGGGTCGCGGTCGTCGCCTGGTTATTGCTGGTGCTGGCCGCGGCGCGGCCGGAGCGCATCGGCGACGAACTCGATGTGCCGGTGTCCGGGCGCAACCTGATGCTCGCCGTCGACCTGTCCGGCAGCATGGACCAGAAGGATTTCGAACTCGGCAATCGGCGCGTCGATCGCCTGACGGCGACCAAGGCGGTTGCCAGCGATTTTATCGCGCGGCGCGAAGGCGATCGCATCGGCCTGATCCTGTTCGGCGAGCGCGCCTACCTGCAGGTGCCGCTGACGCTGGATCGCGAGACCGTCAAAGTGCTGCTGCTGGAAGCGTTCATCGGGCTGGCCGGCGAAAAAACCGCCATCGGCGATGCGATCACGCTGGCGGTGCGGCGCGTGCACGAGCAGCCGGACGACGCCGGCGACCAGGTACTGGTGCTGCTGACGGACGGTGCGAACACCGCCGGCGAAGTCGATCCGCTGAAGGCGGCCGAACTCGCGCAGCAGGTGGGCTTGCGAATTTACACGATCGGCATCGGCGCCGAACAACTGGAGGTGTCGTCGATTATCGGCGGTCGGCGTCGCATCAATCCGTCTGCCGATCTCGACGAAGAAACGCTGACGCGGATCGCCGATGCCTACCGGTGGTCGCTACTTCCGCGCGACGGACACGGCGAGCTTGCAGGACATCTACAAACTGGTCGATGAACTGGAGCCGGTCGAAGAGCCGGAGTCCGGTTTTCGACCCGTGAAATCGCTGTATTACTGGCCGCTTGGCGGCGCGTTCGTGCTCGTCGCGCTTATGTGTCTGCCGGGTTTGTTGCAGCACCTCGGCAACCGAAAACGAGCGGAGGCAACGGGCAATGCCGGCTGATTTCCAATGGCTGCGTCCCGAGTGGCTGCTCGCGGTGCCGGTCGTGGTGGTGGTCGCCTTGCTGCTGGCGCGCCGTCGCCTCGGCGCCGGCAACTGGCGCGACGTGATCGATCCGGCGCTGATGCCGTACGTGCTGTCGCGCTCGCCAGGCCGCGGCGCGGACTATCGCTGGTGGCTGCTCGGACTCGGTGGCGTGCTCGCCGCACTGGCGCTGGCGGGACCGGCCTGGGAGCGCATCGAGCAGCCGGTGTTTCGTGCCGAGCAGGCGCTGGTCGTGGCGCTGGATCTGTCGCGATCGATGGACGCACAGGATATTGCGCCCAGCCGCCTTGCGCGCGCCCGCCTCAAGATTCTGGACATACTGGAGCGGCGCAAGAGCGGCCAGACGGCGCTCGTCGTGTATTCGTCGAACGCGTTTACGGTGACGCCGCTGACGACCGACACCGACACCGTCGCCGCGCTCGTCAACAGTCTCAGCACCGACATCATGCCGAGCCGCGGCAGCAATCCCATCGTCGCGATCAAAAAGGGGCAGCAGCTGCTCGAACAGGCCGGCGCGGGTTTCGGCGAGGTGCTGCTGATCACGGACGGCGGCTCGTCGCCGGCCGCGGAGCGGGTGGCGCGCGACCTGAAAGCTGCCGGCTACACGTTGTCGGTGCTCGGCGTCGGCACGCGCGAAGGTGCGCCGATTCCGCGCGCGGCGGGTGGCTTCGTTACGGACAACCGCGGCAAGATCGCAGTGCCGCGGCTCGAAGAGACGTCGCTGCGCAGATTGTCGGTGGCGGGCGGCGGACGGTTCGCCGTGTTATCCGCGGACAATCGCGATCTCGACGTGCTGCTGTCCGGAGAAGTCGCGGCAACAGCGGCCTCCGACGAATCGCTGGCGACCGACCAGTGGCGCGAGGAAGGACCGTGGCTGCTGCTGTTGCTGCTGCCGCTAGCGGCGCTCGCGTTTCGTCGCGGCTGGGTGCTGGTGCTGCTGGTGTTCATCCTGCCGCTGCCGCAGACCGCCGAGGCCTCGCTCTGGGACGACCTGTGGCAAAACAAGGATCAGCAGGCGCGGCAGCAGCTCGAGGCGGGCAACGCCGAGGACGCAGCCGCACTGTTCGAGGATCCGGAATGGCGCGCCGTCGCCCGCTACCGGGCGGAGACTACGCCGGCAGTGCGGCGGAGTTCGCGGCCAGCGGCGACGCGCGAAATCTCTACAATCTCGGCAACGCGCTGGCGTTCCAGGGCGAACTCGATGCGGCGATCGACGCCTACGAGCAGGTGCTCGAGATGGAGCCCGGACAACGACGATGCGGCGTACAACCTCGATCTTGTCAGGAACCTGAAGGATCAGCAGCAACAGCAGGACAGCGAGGGCGAGGGCGACCAGCAGCAGTCCGGTGAGAACGCGGAGGGCGAGGGCGAACAGTCGGAAGGCGAGAGCCAGCCGGGCGAGGAAGGTGCCGAGGGTCGTCGGACGCGGAAAACGCCGTCCGAGGAAGGCGACGCGTCGGAGCGCGGAGACGAGGAAATGAGCGAGGAAGATCTGGAGGCGCTGCAAGAAGAGCTACAGCGCGCGGCCGAAGAGGCGGAACGCGGGCGAGGAGCCGCAACAGATGTCCGAGGCGGAGCTCGCCGAACTGCGCCAGCAACAGGAGCAGCAACAGGCAATGGAACAGTGGCTGCGTCGCATACCGGACGATCCGGGTGGTCTGCTGCGTCGAAAGTTCCGTCACCAGTACCAGCGCTCCGGCAAGGACCAGGACGGCAACAACGTGTGGCCCGACAACGAGGTGCAACCATGGTAAGCAATCGGCGAGCGCATTGCTGCGTCACCTGGTGCCGCTTGTGTGCCTGGCTGTCGTTATGATCGGCAACGCCACGGCGGCGGTGCGTGCCAGGTCGATCGTCCGTCGGTGGATCTGAATGAATCCTTCATGCTCGAGATCATCGTCGATACGGGCACCGACGAGGAGCCCGACCTGACGGTGCTCGACGAAGGATTCTACGTGGGCCAGGTCAGCCAGCTCAGCAACACGTCGATCATCAACGGCGAAATTCGGCGCAGCCGCACCTGGACCGTCGCGCTGATGCCGAAGACGACCGGCGAACAGATCATTCCGTCGATCAGCGTCGGCAACGAGCAAAGCGCGCCTGTGAAGATCATCGTCAATGAACCGTCGGATGCGCCGCCCGGTGAAGCGGATGTGTTCATCACCAGCGAAGTCGACCAGACCGAAACCTATGTGCAGGCGCAGATTCTGTATCGCATCAAGGTGTATCGTGCCGTGGCGACGCGTCAGCCCGCATTGCGGGAGCCGACCATCAGCGGTGCCGAGGTGCTGATCGAACTCGCCGGCGACGAACGCAGCTACGAAGCGATACTGAACGGCAAGGCGTACAACGTTGTCGAGCGCGTCATTGCGCTCTATCCGCAGGAGAGCGGTGAGATCTCCGTTTCGCCGGCGCGCTTCGAGGCGCGCGTGCTGCGCGACGGGCGCATCACCGGTCGCAAGGTATTCGAATCCGACGCGCACACGATCAAAGTGCTGCCGATACCGCCGCCGCCCGCCGACTACCCGGATGCGGCGTGGCTGCCTGCGCGCGATGTGCGGATCAGTGAAGAGTGGTCGCGGGAGCCGGACCGCATCGATGCCGGCGAACCGGTGACGCGACGCGTCACGATCAGTGCGCTGGGGCAGATCGAAACCCAGATCCCGGCGATCGAGCCGCCGAAAGTCGAGGGCCTGAACGTCTACGCCGACAAACCCGAGCTCACCCGATCACTGGAGGCGGAGGGCATTCGCGGTATTCGCAAGGACCAGTACGCGATGATCGGTGTGAACGGCGGCGAGATCGAGCTGCCCGAGCTCGTCGTGCCGTGGTGGGACATCGAAGCGGGCGACTGGCAGGTCGCGAGACTGCCGGGGCGATCGATTCGCGTCAAAGCGTCGACCGAGCCGGCGACTGCCGGCCAGCCGCCTGTCGCGGCTCTGCCGGCACGGCGAGACCGCGGCGGAACGGCCAGCGAGCAATCTGTTAGCCGGGCGGCTTCTGGCAGCGTGCAACGCAGCTGCTGGCCGCGCTCTGGGTGTTGACGCTGTTCGCGTGGTGGTGGTCGTCGCGCGACACCAGCGCGAACCGCGACCCCGAGCCGCCGCCGGTTTACAGGCAGCAGGCGAAGTTCATAAAGGCGGCGCGCAAAGCGGCTTTGGCCGCAGACGGCAACGCGCGTGCGTGCGCGCTGCTTGCATGGGCGCGACTGCAATGGCCCGACGATCCGCCGCGCAGTCCGGGTGCGCTGGCCGAGCGCGTATCGTCGCCGTTGGCCGATGAATTGCGAAAGTTTGTCGTCGGCGAGTTACGGCCCGGGTGGCGGTGACTGGGACGGCGCGGCGCTCGCGAAGGCGTTGAGATCTTTCGCTGTTGTTGGCCGAGAGGCCGGCGTCAGCAACAAAGAGCTGTTGCCGCCGCTGATGCCACCGGCCGCCTGAGACAGCAAACTCTCGTTGGCCGTTCGCTGGCCGGACGATGATCAGTTTCGTTGCAACGGCATTCGTCGGCGCCTGCTGTGCAGCGCCCGCGGCCTTTATTTCGAAAGGAACAAACTCTCCAGCAGGTGCTCCTGCACCGACTTGCCGCCATCCAGGCCCTTCAGGTAGTGGCGCGGGATACCGAAACCCTTCTTGCGGCGATGGAGAATATGCGCCGGGAGTTTGCCCTTGTACGCGTGCTTGAGGATGCCTTTCAGTTCACCGTCGTGATAACGCACGTGTTCCGGCAGGGAAAACGAAAACTCGATCATCCGCCGCGAAAGGAAGGGTACGCGCGCTTCCAGCGAAACCGCCATGCTGGTGCGATCAACCTTGGTCAGCACCATGCCGGGCATGAACGTGTTGAAGTCGACCAGCTGCAGTCTCGTCCCCACCGGCAAGCTCCTCGCGCCAGTGCTGGCGAAAATGCCACCAGTCGTCATAGTCGGCCGGAATGCCAAGGCGCTCTCGGTAATCGGCCTTCGCCGCTGTCGGCAATCCATGCATGATGCGTCCCCATAAGCGGGGGCCGTCGCTGAACGCGAATTCGAGTACCCGCGTAATTCGCGCGATCGCGCTCTGTCGTGCAAACGGTTTGCGCAGGCGGTACGCAAAATGTTCAAAGCCAGCGGGCAGGGACGGCAGGCGGCTGTAGCGCTGAAAGCGCGGATAGGTGCGATAGCCGCCAAACACCTCGTCGCCGCCGTCGCCGGTGAGTACCACCGTCACGTTTTCCTTCGCTACCTGGGAGACCAGGAAGGTGGGCAACGCGGATTCGTCGGCGAACGGCTCGTCGAACCAGTGCTTGAGACTGGGCAAGAGATCCACGGCGGCCGTCTGCGTCAGCATTCTCTGGTGGTGACGGGTGCCAAACAATTCGGCTACCTCGCGGGCATACGGGGTTTCGGATTTCTCGTCCGAATCGAAGCCGATTGAGAACGTCGAGATATCGGCATCCAGGCCGGCGGCGGATGCGACGACCGTGCTGGAGTCCACGCCGCCGGACAGGAAGAAGCCGAGTGGCACATCCGAGATCATCTGGTCACGTACCGATTCGTCGAGCAGGGCGCGCAGTTGCTCGGCGGCCGCGTCGGCAGAGATATCGAGCGGCTCTGATGGAATCGGGATCGACCAGTAACGCGCTGGTTCTGTTGCGATGCCCGTTGCGGGATCGTAGACGAGGTAGTGCGCCGGCGGCAGCTTGAAACAATTACGGTACAGCGTCTTCGGCGCGGGAACGTAGCGGTAACCGAGAAAATCGTAGAGCGCGGTTTCGTCAACCTGCAAATCGTTGGCGTCGACCAGGGCTTCGATCGCTTTCAATTCCGACGCGAAGGCGAAACGCTGCCCGTCGTAGTAGTAATAAAGCGGCTTGATGCCCGGCCGGTCGCGATACAAGCGGAGCCTCCTGTCGCGCGCATCCCACAGCGCGATCGCAAACATCCCGTCCACGTGTTCGATGAATTCGTCGCCCCACTGCAGGTAGGCGTGCAGCAACACTTCGGTGTCGGAGTGTGTGCGGAAGGTGTGGCCGAGTCGCTCCAGTTCGCGGCGCAGTGCGATGAACCCGTAGATCTCACCGTTGAACACGATCCACGTCTGGCCGTCGTCGGCGAACATCGGCTGGTTGGCGGCGGCATCGAGATCGATGATCGCCAGGCGGCGAAAGCCCACCTTTACGGCGCCGTCGAGGTGCAGGCGGCCGTCATCCGGCCCGCGATGTTCAATCGATGCGAGTGCGGCGGCGTATTGCCATGATGGATCCGTTCCGCCTGCGAAGCCGCACATGCTGAGTTTCCCTGTTCCCGGCGGAGCCGACCTTGCGACACTGTATTCGCTTGCCAGGCGACTCGCAACGCGCAGGGCCTGCGGGACAGAAAGCCACGCGACTCTGACCCCAATTCTACGTTGACCCCAGTTTTGCGCAGCGCTACTGGGGCGGGGGACCATGGTACTCTGACTCCAGTTTTTGGGTGGCTCCTGCTGAACCATGCGAATTGCACACGTCAACCTGGCGCGCGGTTATCGCGGCGGTGAACGCCAGACCGAACTGCTGGTTCGCGCGCTCTGCAGCCGCGGCGTCGAGCAGGTGCTGGTGGCGCGCGAGGGCGGCGTGCTGGCGGGACGCCTGGCAGACGTCGATATCGAAATTCGGACGTGCTCCGGTTTGCTGTCGGCCTTGCGGATGACAAAGGCCGTGGATGTCGTGCATTCGCACGAGGGACGCGGCGTTTACGCGGCGTGGTTGCGTCACGAGGTGTCGGGTACGCCCTACATTATTACGCGCCGCGTCAACAATCCGCTCGGCAGCGGCTGGGTTACGCAGAGGACGTATGCGCGCGCGTCGTACGTTGCATCGGTTGCCGCGAATGTTGCCGAGGTTGTCAAAGCGCTCGATGAACGGGTGCAAAGTACCGTTATCCATAGCAGCAGCAGCAATCTCGCCGTCGATCCGGCCGTGGTGCGATCTATCCGCGACTCGTTCCCGGGAAAATGGCTGATCGGCAACGTCGGCGCGCTGGATGACGCACAAAAAGGGCAGACCTACATCATCGAGATCGCGCGGCGCTTGCAACAGTCGCACCCCGCGCTCCAGTTCCTGCTGGTTGGCGATGGCAAGGACGAGGCCATGCTTGGCGAGCTCTCCAATGACCTCGCCAATGTCGCCTTCACAGGATGGGTGGATAACGTGGGCGACTACCTCGCGGCTTTCGACCTGTTCATACTGCCGTCCAACAGGGAGGGCATCGGCGGCATCTTGCTCGACGCCATGGATCGCGCGCTGCCCATCGTCGCCAGCCGTGCGGGCGGCGTCCCGGAGATCGTACGTGACGGGGATAACGGCCTCCTGATCGATGTAGGTAACGTGGAGCAACTGCGTGACGCCATCCTGCGACTGCACGCTGACCCGGATCTCTGCCGTTCGCTGGGTGCCAGCGGTCGGGAGTTCTCTCGCAATTTCTCGGCGGACGCGATGGCGGCCAGCTACCTGCAGCTCTATGAACAGGCGACCGGAAACAGCTGACACCGTGTGCTCGGGCCAACCCGGTGACTCCGATTCATGGCTATCGAACGGCCAGCACCTTTAACATAAAATTGTGAAGTGCGTCGCGACGCTCCACGCCCGCCAGTCGTACGCTTGGAACCAGGTACACGATTGGCAGGTAGACATGCAATTCAGACGCCAAAGGAAAGCAGCTTCCGCTCCCAACGCCGCGGCCACCACGGCGAAATGCTCGGATGAGCCGAGCAGCCTGGCCGAGAAGCTGGCGATCCAGCTCGAGTGGATGAAACAAAGAGGCATCGACATCAGGCTCAAGGAATCCGAGCGCCCGCCGCCAGCCAAAAGAAAGGCCCCTTTGCCCGGGACGGTTCTCTACTTTTCCCGCAATTCCTGAGCGCCAGATCGTCCTGTTGGCCGGTTCTGGCCACTGAATTCAAGCAGTTTCAACTGAATCACCGGCTCGTCGCATCGGCCGCACCGATTCGTCCGTCGCTGGCAGCACCCGCTCCGAGGGGGTACGGTGAGACGATAAAGAACAGGAAAGATCCTGCCGCGTTGCCGACGCCGGATAAAAAACCGGAAGCGAGAATTGGCATTCTCGACATCATCAGCACGAGCTCTCCGAGAGGACCCTCGCGATCAACAGAAAAAGACAGTCGCCTTGAAAAAGCTCTCGCTGGCGGGAATGCTGGTTTGTCTGCTCAGCGGCCCGGCATCGGCCCAGTCGTGCTACAGCGGCCTGGTCGCGTTCGGCGACAGCCTGACCGACACAGGTAATCTTCACACAATTCTCGGCTTCCCGTTGCCACCTTACGCGCCAGGTCGCATCAGCGACGGGCTCGTCTGGTTCGACGGGCTGGCCACCAGCCTCGGGCTGTCGTCTCTCAACTCGGCGAGCGGCGGCAACAATTACGCGTGGGCCAACGCCAGGACGGGCCCCGCGGGCACCGGATTTCCGCCCAGCCTGCTCGACCAGGCGGCCACCTACCTTTCGAACATGAGTGGCGTTGCAGACCCTGATGCGCTGTTCGTGCTGTGGGGCGGTGCGAACGATGCGCGGGACAACGACATCCAGAACGCGGCTCCCAACATCGCCGCGATAATCAACGACCTGGCGTCAGCCGGTGCGACCCATTTTCTTGTGCTAAACCTGCCGGACCTGGGCCAGACGCCGGAGTCACTCAGCGGAAACGCGCCCGGTGGGACCGCCGCGCAAATAACGGCGGCGTCGATTTCCTACAACTCGGCATTGACTGCGGAGCTTGCGACACTATCGGCAACGCGGACCGACGTTACGATCGTCGAGTTTGACGTCTTCACGTTGTTCAACCAGGTCCTGTCGAACCCCGCTGCTTTCGGATTTTCCAACGTCACGGTGCCGTGCTGGTCGGGTGGCTATTTCGGGTTCGGCACGCAATGCGCGAATCCAGAAGAGCATCTCTTTTGGGACGATATTCACCCGACTACCGCGGCGCATGCCGTTGTAGGCAGTGAGGTGTTCAATGTCGTTTCGTCGGCCGCGCCGCTGGATACAGACGGCGATTGCGACCCCGACATGACCGATCCCGACGACGACAATGACGGCATCGGTGATTCGCTGGACGACAAACCGCTGGTCGCCAGCAACTTCTGCAGCAACGGCGCTGCGGCGTACCTGTTTTCCGAGATGGTGGTTAACGAGCTTACCTGCGCCGCGGAAACGTCGATTTCGGTCGAGCCGCAAGCCGGAGTGCTGGACGTGGGCGACCTGCATTTGATTGCTCCGGTCGTCAGTTTCGCGTCGGGATTCAGTGTCGCCGGGCTGCTGACGGTGACATCGGCGGAACCGTGTCCG